>CAZCCP010000004.1:0-84600 GCA_964497565.1 uncultured Candidatus Saccharibacteria bacterium | reverse complement strand
CCTGCGACCCCTTGGTTCGAAGCCAAGTACTCTAATCCGCTGAGCTACGGGTGCGTGTATGAGGCCAGTATACCAGATGGGCCAACAAATTAACAGATATGAGGCTGAGCTGGAATGATCGACGCGTGTCCTGCATAATGACTGTATGCACAAATTCTCAAAAGATTTCCTCTGGGGCGCCTCCACTGCCAGCCATCAGGTCGAAGGCGACACCGCAAATCAGTGGTCAGTCTGGGAGAAATCCAACGCAGAACGGCTCGCGGAAACAGCCAAGGAACGCCTTGGATGGCTGCCAAAGTGGGATCAGTTCGCAGCCCAGGCCCAGGACCCCAGCAACTATATCTCTGGGAAAGCGGTCGACCACTACAATCGCTATGAGGATGATTTTGATATCATCCAGAAGCTCAACATGAATGCTTTTCGTTTCGGCATTGAATGGTCTCGCATTGAGCCCCAGGAGGGCGTCTGGGACGAAACAGCTATCGAGCACTACGGTGCGTACATCACTTCCCTCAAATCTCGCGGCATAGAGCCCGTTCTTACGCTATGGCATTGGACTATGCCAACGTGGTTTACGGACATGGGTGGCTTTGAAAACCGTGACAATATTCAGTATTTTGAGCGGTACGTCGAGAAGATTGCCGAACTTTTCGCAGAAGAACTCAGGTATGTCATTACGCTCAACGAGCCAAATGTCTACATTGGCTTCAGCTACGGTGCTGGTGAATGGCCGCCGCAAGTCAAAGACCCTGCTCTTGCCTTCAAGGTCTACAAAAACCTGGCGCTCGCGCATAACAGCGCCTACACGATCCTCAAGAGCTACAACACGCGGCTTAACGTTGGTATTGCCGCTCAGCTTTCCAACACCAAACCAGCAAGTCCGAAGAATATCCTTAACGTGTTAAGTGTCAAACTCAGGCGTTACGCCATGAATTCATGGTTCTTAAACCAGATCAAGGAACGTCAGGATTTCATCGGTCTCAATTACTATTTCACTGAATATTGCGATTGGAAATGGAAGATCAAAAACCCCAAAACGCCTGCCAGCGATCTCGGCTGGTATATGGAGCCCGAGAGTATTCACGAGCTGCTCGATACCACCTGGCAAACATACAAAAAGCCGCTCCTCGTAACCGAGAATGGCTTGGCTGACGCGCATGACGAGCAACGCTCATGGTGGATCAAAGAAACAATGAAAGGCCTCGCACGCGCCCAAGAAAACGGGGTGGAGCTTGTAGGCTACCTGCACTGGAGCCTACTCGATAACTTTGAATGGGCATATGGCTGGTGGCCTGAATTTGGGCTTGTCCATGTCGATCACAAAACCATGAAGCGAACAATCCGGCCAAGTGCCTTGGAGCTGGCCGTCATCATCAAAGAGCACCGCGCAGCCTGAACGCACTGGACTGCCCACATAACCAGCGTGAGCCTTGCTTGTATACAAGTTTTGTTGTATTGTAGCTTCAATTTCTATGTACACCGTTCCAGAAGAAGTGCCGCAGGCGTTTGATCCATATCTACCCTACGGCCCCGACAATTATCCACCCGCAACAGAGCAAAAAGCTTTTTTACACCAAGCATTCCTTGAAGCTGCAGGCAAACCCGATCCTGCTCGCTTTCTCAACGGCCCACATGCCAATAGCTTCAAAGATATCTTGTCTGACGTTGAGGGTTTTATCCATGAGGTAAACCCCAGCTTCACCCCAGAATATATTATGCCCTACGCCTTTCAGTCTCCTCGTGTACAGCGAATGACGGAAGATATGGAGCCGCACGAAACACTCGCGCTTGGAACCATTAGACGCCATAAGAACCAGCGAATTGCCGACATAGCATCCTATATTGGACCGAAGCTCGCAGATCAGGTAATCCCTCGGGGTGTGCTCGATGAGCCTGAATACTGCTACCAAGGGCAGGAATGGAGCGACTACAATGCTCAACGGTTTTGTGCCAACGCCTGTATTCGGATGGTCTTTAACGGCATAGCGGGTTGGCATCCACGCGAAGATGTGTTTGCTCAAGAAGTCATAAACAAATACGGCAGGCACGTCATTGATGGCAGTGAGTATCGCAAGCTCTTTGCGACTGATGTTTTCCAGGAAGCAACCGGTAAACGCGTTACCTCCATCGAGCTCCTCGGCGCAGATATTAAAACAATTGGCGCCATTGCGATGCGTATGAAACAGCGAGCCCCAGAATCGAATGTTCTGAGCATAGTGAGTATTAGCTCCGAGAATGCGACCAAAGATACGTGGCATGAATGCCTCTTGTTGGGCGCCAACGCCAAAGGTATCGTCTGCAACGACCCCAAGGATAGCATGAAGAAACCACGGAAAATAATTCCGCACCGGAACTTTGCTGAACGCTGGGCCATGACGTATAACTACGCCCAAATTTTCATCGCACAATAATAAGCCAACAAAGCATATGCTATTATAAAGGTATGAATGTGCATCCCTTCTTCGTGCATTTCCCTATAGCATTACTAACGCTGTATGCCATGGTGGAGCTAGCGCGATTGCAGGTACTCACGCGAATGCGGTCTCTCCAAAACGTCAAACTATTCTTGCTCTTTATTGGCACACTCGCAGCCATACCCACCCTCATTGCGGGTAAGCTAGCGCAGTGGTCACTCGACGTCCCTGCTTCGTCACACATAGCGCATGTCATTCGAACACACTCCTACTTTGCGCTCAGTACCTTCGTAGTGTTTGCCATATTGAGCTGCGCCTATGCGAGCAGTCTCTATCTCGACGCACACCCACTCGTAACCCAAGCCAGCAAAGCTCGCTGGCTACTCAAGAAGCTCGCTACAATTGTCGACGTGGCGCCAGTTGTCATGGCACTTGCTTTCATCGGTGTTGTGCTGGTATTTATAACGGGTACACTGGGCGGCACTATCGTCTTCGGTCCCAACCTTGATCCAGTCACCAGGTTCGTGAATTCAATAATCTTTGGTTCTTAGAGCAGTTCCGTAAGTAGCGTGTGTAGCTTGCGCTGCAAACGCTCCACGCGCTGCTCCGTTGTCATATCTTCATGAAGCTGTGACCGTGATAGCTTGGCTTGTGGTGTTAGATTTCGCACATGCAAACTACACAATAAGTCGGCACAGCATAAGACAGCACGTGTGTGGCCATCTGATCGTCGGGTGAGCGCAATACTTGCCGCATTGTTCCCCCGCTGCCAGGTGTAGCACAGGTCGCATGTAACAGATTTGGAACGTCCAGTTTTTGCGTCGGTTATGGTGCGAGACATGCTAAAAGGCGTAAGGCTGAGCTCCTCGCCCAGCGTTGATACGAGCACGCCATCGTTGCCGCTACGTGTCCATACGGCCAAAAAGTCACGTAATGCCCAATCATTCACTGTTTCAGGGTTGAAGCGAAGGTCGCGCAATACACGGGGCTTTATACGCTGCTCTTTTGCGGCCTTCATAAAATCATCTCGAGTTATAGCATACATAGATAGCTACAGTATATCGCACGAAGCTTTTCCTCGCATTCTTCAGAGGAGTTGTGAAGAAACAAACAGCTCCGTTGTGCCTTAGCTCACTGCAGCTTACTTTGCGTACTGTTATGGTATATATAGTCCCGAGCGGGACAGGATACGAAAGGAGGATCTTATGGTACAAGCACAAAAAATCGAAGCATTCGTAAAAACACATGAACGAAAACTGCAAGCAAAAATAGAAGCGGCAGCGGGCATGCAGAATATTGACCCAGAGACCTACCATGAAACCCTCAAGCGTCCATACAAAACACATGCTAAACAATATGGTATGGACTACATAGTCACGGGTTAACCGCACCATTAAGCCGCTAGTAAAGAGCGCGTGATTAACACGCGCTCTTTACGTTTTATGTGTGCTGCAGCGCAATTGACGGCGCACGCCAAAAGCAGTACGAGCTTGCATTCTCATTTGTTCCGTTGGGCGCGCCTGCTCTCCAAACGGATGCACATGGCTTGACCCTGTCACCTTGAAGCCCACATTGCCCAGCATACCGTAGAGATGCGGCAACTCCTGAGGCCAAATATAGGCCGTTACTGGCTGCAGGGCGTGAATATCTTCGTCACCCAGTAATGTGGCTCCGATTTTGGCTGCCGCCTGCATGTGCCGTTTGCGCGGGTCAACAACAATCTCCCTAATCCACGCGTACCGCTTAACAATAGTCTGGTATTTACGATCGCGATCCTGTGGTGTCTCGCCCGAAACGTTACTTGCAATATAGCCAAAGCCAACGAGCTCTTGCCCGTCTTTAGCAATAGCTACACGAGGATTGCGAAATTCTTGTTGCGCTGCATATCGCTGCCCGACTTCAGTATTAGGATCCAGATGTGAAGCATTGTAGCGCGCTGGATCATCCCAGCCAACGAGCACATCAATCTCTTCATCGGTACGCTGAGCAACAAGGTCAGCTCGGAAAGCATCACGAGCGAGTCCTTGCAGGTCCCGCCACTCGTCATCATCAAAATCATAGGGGCTATACATTTTGGTTTCAATCATAGCTTCATAGTAGTGAGTTTGACGCACATTGACAACAATTTGTCTTGCGACATAATGATAGTAGCCCTCTTAAAACAAAAGGTAAAAATACATGAAAAAAGCTGCTCTAAACTCGCAGACACGATACGTTGATAGTGTAGTGCTTGCTGCAAGCGCCCTGGTAATTATTATCGCTATTGCTCCATGGGTAGCATGGTCGCCAGGTGATGCAAACTATCGTGGACTCAACTTGTTCAGCTATTTTACCGTACAAAGCAATCTCATAGCGGCCGTCGTTTTTGCCTTCGGTGCATATGCTCGATACAGAAATAAACAACTGGGTTCGTGGTTTAGTACCCTGCGCGGAGCAGCTGTACTTTATATGCTGGTTACGGCAATCGTCTATGCCCTACTACTCAAAAACGCCACCAACGCCAACACTGCATTGGCCTTTGACTGGAAGAACTTCATCCTGCACGAGTTCATGCCCTTCGTTATTGCCATCGAGTGGCTGCTGTGGCCACCTCGCACTACAATTTCCCCCAAAAAGGCGCTCGTCTGGCTCATTTTTCCTGTTGCCTGGCTTGTCTATACGCTGCTCCGTGCACAGGGCACTCATTGGTATCCATATCCGTTCCTTGACCCTAGCAAGGCGGGTGGCATGGGTGGCGTAGCGAGATATATTGTCGTTATATCAGTCGCCTTTATCTTGCTTGCGCAAATTGTTGCCTGGGTGAGTCGCGAGCGTTCGCGAGCATCCTAGTTGCCAAGAGTACGTACGCATCGTACAATGGCCTGCATTACATAATGTAGAGGTCCATCTTCAACAACGAAACACTTCACGAGCAAGCCATCGACTTGCCCGAACACCTTCTCGAACAAACAATTGCCTACCATCCAGGCACACTGCCGGTGCTTCTCACCGCGCCACATGACGGAGAGCTTACGCAGATTGGAGCGTACACGCTTCCCGAACATCCCGACAAATTTCGCGATGGCGCCACATACGCCATTGCACGCGAAGCATACGAATATCTGGACAATGAATTGTCGCTAGTGCCAACACTCATCGCCGATCTCGTGCGTCGCAATCATCGTACGCCGCAGACAATGGAATATTTCAGAAATCGCGTTTTTGGAGAAATTCATAAGCAAACCCAGGCGTTCGCCGATCAACCAATTCGTCACCTTGATATTCATGGGTTCAGGCAGCGCCTACCACATCAAGATTACGACCTCATCCTTGGCACTGCACATCGCAAGACTGTCGGTACGCACGATACCGATTTTCGTATTGCCGATTTTATGCGGGATCGGGGCTACACCGTCTACCTACCGACCACCGAACCACACGAGAACGAATCGCTCACTGCTGAACCAGCGGCAACATTAGCACAAAAAGTACGAACCTTGGGCATTGCCGCGGTTAGTACCGTCCAAGTTGAGATTAACCGCACATTTCGTACTCGAGATGCAACTGAACGCGGCTGTAAGCTCTCCCGTGATCTTGGCGACCTCTGTATTTCACTCTCGTCCAGTTGACTATAGTGACTGGGCTTCGTGCACTTGTGTTGCTAGGTCGTAGGTTAGCCTTTCGATAGTCTGTTGGACCGCCTGCGGCAACACATAGTTCTGGCGAGTTACGCAAACAATGTGGCGCGTAATCACAGCCGGACCGTCTATGTGAACTGGCGCGAGTTGTTGCCTATGCAGCGCTTGTTTGACCTTGTTGTATGGAAGCGCAGCCGCACCTTGTTTGGCCATAACAAGCCTTAGGATAACGTCAGGACTGCTCGAATAAAACTGCGGGGATAATGACACTCGGCGATCGGCAAAAAACTGTGCAATACGAGCGTGGGTAAACGAAGGCATGTCGTAGCTGACGAATGATGTCACTTGTTTGCGCGCAACCTGTTCCGCAACAACAGGCAGATGCTTTGCATGTGTCACGACAATGAGCGGCTCACTGCCAATGTGCTGAATACGCGTGTCGGTAGCGACCAAGTTTCCCTGATCTACCACCAGCGCCACGTCAACTTCGCCTCGGCGAAGTGCCTGGATGATATAGCGCGAGTTGTTAATGACCAGCGAGACCTTAGCCTGCCGTTCCAGCGTTTTGAGGTTCTGGGGATATGCCAGGACATTGTCGGCAACGCTGTCTATCATGCCAATAGCCAGTGACATTTCACTGTCCGCAAGCTCTGCCAAGCTATTCCGCAAATACCGAACGCTCGCCCCAAGCTCTTTAGCGCTTTTATAAGCATGCTCACCGGCAGGAGTCGGCGCTAGCGGTTGACTGCCACGAACGTATAGTTGCGCCCTGAGCTCCCGCTCCAGTTTCTGCACCGCCATAGATAATGCAGGCTGTGATATGTGCAAATCGCCAGCTGCTCGCGTAAAGCTTCCGGCGTCTATCAGATGTGCAAATTTCAAAAGTCGCTCTTCCATAACTAAATCTTATCAGAATATAAGATTTATATATTTGTTTTATATACAGCGCCCGGCTAGCATGAGTGGAGCCAGACAAGGCTTTAAGGGGGTATATGACCAAGAAAGATACTATTAAAGTTGCTATTGTGGGTGTCGGCAACTGTGCCTCGTCACTCGTACAAGGCATCGAATATTACAAAAACGCATCCGAAAAGGACTTCGTCCCAGGAGTAATGCACGTCAACTTCGGTGGCTACCATATCCGTGACATTGAAGTTGTCGCGGCATTCGACGTCAACAGCAATAAGGTAGGCAAAGATGTCGCTGAAGCGATTTATGCCGCGCCGAACAACACGACCGTTTTTGCACAAGTTCCCAAGCTTGGCGTTACAGTCTCTCGCGGACCACGCTTGGACGGTGTCAACAAGTACACTGCTGAACTGGTGCCCGTGAATGATAGCCAGAAGCCCGTAGATGTCGTCAAAATCCTCAAGGAAACTGGTGCTGAAGCTGTCATCAACTATCTGCCTGTTGGGTCTGAGGAAGCGACGAAGTTCTATGCTCAAGCAGCCATTGACGCCGGCTGTGGATTCGTCAACTGTATTCCTGTTTTTATCGCATCGAACCCAGAGTGGGCTAAGAAGTTCAAGGATGCTGGTTTGCCTGTCATTGGCGACGACATCAAAGCTCAGGTTGGTGCAACTATCACGCACCGCACACTGGTAAATCTTTTCCTCGACCGCGGTATGAAAATCGAACGAACGTACCAATTGAACACGGGCGGCAATACCGACTTCCTAAACATGTTGGAGCGCGAGCGTCTCGTCAGCAAAAAAATCTCCAAAACCGAGGCTGTACAGTCACAGATTGAAGCCCGCGGCCAGACGATAGACCCGGACAACATTCACGTCGGTCCATCCGACTACGTACCGTGGCAAAAAGACAATAAGATCTGTTTCTTGCGGATCGAAAGCAAGCATTTCGGCGATGTACCAATGAATCTCGAGCTACGTCTGAGCGTCGAGGACTCACCGAACTCAGCCGGTGTAGCCATAGACTCCATTCGCTGTCTCAAGCTAGCACTCAATCACAAGCTGGCTGGACCGATCATCGAACCAGCCGCCTACTTCCAAAAACATCCGCCAAAGCAGATTGAGGACCGTACAGCGCGCGATATGGTCGAACAGTTCATTATAAAATACGGCAACAAATAGGCTGTAGTCCAAACAAAAACCGACCCGTTCTCTCCCGGGTCGGTTTTTCATGTGTATGGCTACTATGGATTCTTAGTAATCGAGTATGGGTCGCCGTAGACTGACCATTTCAGTGGTACGTTGAGGTTAAGATTACCAGCTTTCAAGAATACACGTTGAGCGTTCTCGATACGGGTAACATCCTCGTGTGCCGCTTCGGCCTGCATGGCCTTAATGCGAACGTCCATGAATGCGTTCAGGTACGTGGTTTCGTTGCCGCCTTGAGCTGGCGTCTTAGCCTTCTTCAGGGCAGCTGCACGGATACCACCGAAGCTTGATGCGTCACTGCCAGGGCCGTGTACAACCATTGCATCGTAGTAGATAAACTGGCCGAGCGCGCCTATACCATCTGAGATACCTTGGTTAACCGCCGGGTTAAAGTAGCTGCGGTCTCGCTCGTCATTCTGGGCCTGTTGGAATTTAGTATCCTTGGCCGCAGTCTTCCAGTCCTTGGTAAAGTTAGGGTCAAGACCAGCGTGTGTGGCGTTGAATGAGCCGATCTTCTTGAGCGCTGGCAGATATTTAGCAAGTACGTTGCTAGGATTTAACTTGGTGTACGCGTTGACTAGCGGCACCATGTCGCCACAACCGGTACAGAAACCGATAATACCAGCGGTATAGCCACGACTGTCGCCGATGTCTTCAATATATGCGTACTGCGCTTTCCAGTTCAGCGTAGAGTTCTCTGCGCTCGAGACAAGCTCCATGGCAATTTCTTTTTTGGTTGGATCGAACAGCGTTACTTTTGTTCCGGTACTTGGTGGAGGGGTCGTTGTGCCACCGCCAGTGCTCGGAGGAGGCGTTGTAGTACCGCCGCCTGTTGCTGGTGGAGGGGTCGTTGTGGTAGGTGCCTTTGCAGGTATGGTCCATTTCTGGGCTACAGTTTTGTTACATGGCCACATCCATATTTGTGTACCATTGGCCGTACCAGCAGACTGTACGTCTAGACAGAGGTCTGAGTTAGGGTTAACGATACTGCCGTCAGCCTTTACTGACCACTGTTGAGCTACCGTACCGTTGCAAGTGTAGAGCTGAACGAGCGTCTTGGCGGTTTTTCCAGCACCAGAAACGTCTAGACAGTAACCGTTGGAATTTACAATTGTGCTCTTATCGGTAACAGTCCATTTCTGGGCGTTTGAATTATTACAGCCATAGAGTTGAATCTTGTTCTTGTTGACCTTCTTGGCGTTGGCGTTGTCGAGGCATTTACTGGCACCGACAGCGGAGCTAATTGCTCCTTGGCTTGAAGCAGCGCGCGTTAGCACAAGTGTGATTGCGCCGACAACAGCAAAAACAAGCACAACGATAAGCACAGCAAGCTTGTTGCTAAAGAACGAGCTTTTTGTATTACTAACAGCGACAACTTTCTTAGGAGCTCGCGTCGACTTAGAAGTTCTTGACGCGGGCTTCTTGGCTTTTTGAGCAGGCATAGGCTATCCTTTTTTTGTTTTTAGAATTATGTAGCCATTGTAGCTCATACAACAAAATTTTCAAGTAGCCTTAAGCATTTCCTCACGCAAGGCGGGAACATACTATACGGAGGTTCGCAAACGCCTAGGCGTCTTGAGGATCTTCGTCTTCGACTTTAGTCTTACGACTTTTTGTGCTCTTGCCTGACTGCAGCTCACGAGGCTCGGTTTTGTCGAGTGCACCCTGGAGCGTGCGAATGACATTACGCGCTTGTTCACGGCTCATACCGACGCGTGCCGTTACCAGAGGTTGGCCTGGGCCCGCAGTCTGTGCGAAACTCAAAACAACACCGTTTGGACCAGCGTTAACATGCATGCCGTCGGTATAGATGACACGAGGATCGATAGCCATGACAAGCACGCCCGCACGGCCAGATGCGACCTCCTCGGGGATGTCATCGTCAAGATGATTGTGCGGTTCGTAGCCTGCAAGCTGCCACAAATTAGCAGCATCGTCTTCCTGCATGCCAAAGTGACTAATCAACAAGTTTAAAATGTCTTCACTCGGACGTTCTTTGCCCGCTTCGAAGCGTTCCAAAACAATTTCATCAATCTCAACAGCACCCGACACATCAGATTTGCTCTCTTGCAATTTTTGTCGGATACCTTTGAGCTTTAGCCCTAATTTCTTAAATGGGAGTTCTTGAGGTAATTCTGCCATACCTCTATGGTAGCGCCACTGAGCCCCTTTGCCAAGCAATAACATGCAATATGTATAGCACTCTCCAGCGGCTCTCCAACAGAGAGCGTGTATAATGCAGGCATGAACATGCAACAAAACGTCCCTCTGAGCAAGTATTCAACCATGCGTCTTGGCGGCATAGCGGCCTACGTGACCGAAGTTACATCTCGTATAGAACTCGAGGAGGCCCTTGCCTGGGCACAGGAGCGTGACCTCCCCATTATCATGATTGGCGGCGGCAGTAACATTATTTGGAAAGATGAAGGTTTTGACGGCCTCATTATCGTCAACAAAATTATGCGCTTCGAGGAGCAAACCGAGGCGAGGACTACTACCTTACCGTTGGAGCTGGCGAAAACTGGGATGAAGTTGTTGCTCGTACCGTCGAGAATGGTGTTACCGGTCTTGAAGCCCTGTCACTTATTCCAGGAACAGCAGGCGCTACTCCTGTACAAAACGTTGGCGCATATGGTCAAGAAATCGCCAACATCCTCGTAAGCGTCGAGGCCTACGATACTCAAACCCAAACGTTCGTGAACATTCCGAGCTTCGAGTGCGATTTCAGCTATCGCAATAGCCGCTTCAAGAGCACTGACCGTGGCCGTTTCCTCATCACTGCCATCACGCTCCACTTGCGTCACGGCAATCCACAGCCACCGTTTTATCAAGCTCTGGAGCGATTCCTCACCGACAACAACATTACCTCGTACAGCCCACAGGTAATCCGCGATGCAGTTATTGCAATTCGCCAAAGCAAACTACCAGATCCAGCTCTCGTCGCCAATAATGGCTCATTCTTTGCCAACCCACTCATCGACGAAGGTACATTCGCCCAGCTACAAGCCGATTTTCCAGATGTGCCGCACTGGCCAACTGCAGACGGCCGCATCAAAATCCCTGCTGCCTGGCTTCTGGAACAAGCAGGTTTCAAAGATTTTCACGACCCCCAGACAGGCATGGGTACCTGGCCAGCTCAGCCGCTCGTGCTTGTAAATGAAGAGGCCAAGACAACTGCGCAACTGCTCATGTTCCGTGCAAAAATTACTGATGCTGTACGCGACAAATTTGGCATCTCCCTGGAGCAAGAGCCAGAGATTCTGCCAATTAACTAGAAGTTATAGCTCGAATAATATGAGCCCGCTGCGACCTGCTCGAGGACGTGTTTTACCTCTGGGACCATAGTATCAGGCAACTCATCGAGGCTTGCCCAACAGAGTTCGTCGCATTTGTTTGGCTCACAATTGGTGAGTTCACCATCCCATTTCAGGGCCTCAAAAAAGATGTCGACACGTTCCACGCCATAGCGATCGCCGTCGTCGACATTGCGATGCATAAGATGTACAAAGTTGAGGTTCTCGGGGTCGATGCGTGCGCCAACCTCCTCGTAAGCTTCGCGAACTGCTGCCATTTCAGCTGGCTCGCCGCCATCCACGTGCCCTGCTGGTAGGCTATATTTGCCATCGAGATATCCGGTATTGAAGCGTCTCAGCAACAAGACTTTATCGTCGCGCTTAAAGATAATATAAATGGCCGGGATAACCGTAAAACGCTCTTTCATCGAGTTTGTCCTTATTTAGTTTGCAAGAAAGTCGAATTCTGAATAGATCTTGTCTTCTTTGATCTCTTCGAGTGCATAGCGCACTTCGGGAACAGTGTTGGGTGGAAGTTCGTTCCATTTGACCCATTTGAGCTCATCGCACTTATTGGGGATTTTGTTAACAGGTTCACCGGCAAAGTTGAGCACAAGGAAGTAGAAATCGATATAGTCGGCAGTTTTGTCGCTGTTGCTTGAACGATGCATGACATGCACGAGGCGCAATTCTGACATACGGAGCTTGACGCCAGTTTCTTCCCGAGCCTTGCGGATGGCCGCCCCCGATGCGGGCTCACCTTCGGCAATATGTCCGGTTGGTATACCGTACTCTCCATCGTGATATCCGCTATTTATGCGATGTGATATGAGGATTTTGCCCCCATTATCAAACACAAGATAGACTGCTGCTCGAACGTTCTGTTTATCGTCTCTCGCCATTATAGTTAATTATACACCACAGGCTCTCTACCCTGAAATATGTGATATATCTCACATATTTACTTGCAATGTGTGTACAATAGGTGTATACCAATGGGGTAAGACTACGTCAGTTCGTAGTGAAGCCACCGGCTTCTTCATAAGGGAGCGGGTGTTTTTTATGTTCGTGAGTCAAAGGAGACACTATGTCGGTTGAACACTCAGGCCACCAACCGTGGCGAATAGAACCCGAAACACTCAGTGAACGCTACCCAGATAGTGCCGCTGCTGAGACCCTCGATTACCTTCAGGCGCAAGATGCTGGCGAGGCAGAAGCTTTCTATGCAGATGTGCCGCAGCCGCCTCTTGAGCCAGCGAGCTACCGACCCGCGAGGCAGCAACTCTATATTACAAACCGATCGCTTGGAGGACCTCGCCGAACTCAGGATCATCGCCCAGCCTGGGCAAAAACAGAGGAAGAACCTTTTGACGCATTATCACCCGACTTTCCTCTCAAGGTACTAGAACCTGCCTTCGGTACACCAATCCACGCGGACCTTCTCAGGGAAAACCTCGTGACAGCACCTGGGATCAAAGTTATGAGTCTCCATGAACGAGGCCCGTTGGTAAAAGCCGGCGAGCCAGGCTCAATCTTTAGTGCAATGGATCGCGCGCTACAACGCGACACAGGTGCCACCTACCAGGAGCTCAAGCAGCCCGTCTATGCCGCTCCGCCGAGCTTTGACACGATAATCCCTGCTGCCCGACAGATTGGAGCAGCCCCTAAGCTGCCCGAACTCCCTGCTCCCGCACCAGAGGCGCCAGAGCAAAGTATTCCCGAGATTCGTGTTATCACCAACGTTGAACCGGTTCTACCTATTGCAGAAACGACAGTAAGCCAAGATCTTCCCGCAGAGCGAGTACCGCTGGTTGAAATCCAGGAAGAACGCTCAGCACTCGAACCAGCAGTTGCCACAGCATTTCTCGAACGCGTGCTTGCTGGCCTCTACGCAAGCCGCGAGGCAGATCGCCAGGCCGAGCAGGCTGCTGCCGAAGTCGAACTTGCAAAAGACGCTCAGGTCATTGAAGCCGCTGTGCCCGTGGCAGAAGCAGTGGCAGAGCCTGTTGTAACGACGCCAGAGCGCCAGTCGCACCCGGCAACGCACGTTCGCGAAGAGCATCTCACCCTCAGCGGTATTCGTACGGCTGCCAAGGAATTAGTTGCTCAACACAAAAAAGCCACACGTATCGCAGAATATGCTGGCGTGGCGGCAGTTGCCGTAGTCGCAGGCGCACGCCTGTTCGGTCGCCTACGCCGCCGTTAATACTTTCGTTCCCTCTCACCAAAAACACCCCCGTTAAACAGGGGTGTTTTTATATAATCAGCGTGCTTATTTGTCGCTTGGCAGTGGGAACTCGCGCGCGAAGGCCACGACTTCCTTGCGAATAGTATCGAGTGCTTTTTCGTCGTTGCGTGCGTTAATACTATTGAGCATCCACTCAGCAACCTGGTCCATGTGAGATTCCATAAGACCACGAGTGGTGATTGCTGGTGTACCGAGGCGAATACCGCTCGGACGGAACGGTGGCAGTGGATCATCGGGGATAACATTCTTGTTGAGATTAAGCCCAACTCGATCGAGTACGGATTCAACTTCGCCGCCATGAAGACCAAAGCTCGTATGTACATCGGCAACAACCATGTGGTTGTCGGTGCCGTTCGTAACCAGCTTGAAGCCACGATTCATGAGCGCTGTTGCGAGCGCTTGGCTGTTGGACAACACCTGCTTGGCATACACCTGGAAGTCTGGCTGTGCAGCCTCGTAGAAGCTGACAGCCTTTGCGGCAATAACATGCTCCAGTGGACCACCCTGCACGCCTGGAAATACCGTGCGATCTACCAACGTCGGCAGGTTCTCGACGGTCTTCTCCGGAGCTCTCAATGGGTTGCCTACCGTACCACGAGTCAAGATCATACCACCTCGGGGACCGCGCAGTGTTTTGTGGGTCGTAGTGGTAACGATATGGAAGCCATAATCAAACGGGTTCTTCAGCGCTTTACCAGCGATGAGGCCGGCAATATGCGCCATATCCATCATCAAAACAGCGCCGACTTCGTTGGCAATCTCAGCAAATTTGGCGTAATCAAGTTCGCGTGGGTATGATGAGAAGCCCGCAAGAATAATCTTAGGTTTATGCTTAAGCGCCAGTTGGCGCAAGTGCGTGTAATCGATTTCACCAGTTTCGGTGTCTTTCATGCCGTAACGGACATAATTGAAGAGTTTGGCGAGCACTGTGCCAGGTCGACCGTGCGTCAGGTGGCCGCCGTGGCTCAATTCCATTGCCAAAATAGTGTCGCCTGGCTCGCACCATGAGTGAAATGCTGCTTCATTAGCCTGAGCACCAGAGTGAGGTTGCACATTGGCATGATCAGCGCCAAAGAGGGCTTTTGCGCGATCAATTGCTATTTGCTCAATCTGGTCGGTGTTCTCTTGGCCGCCATAGTAACGGCGTCCTGGGAAACCTTCAGAATATTTGTTGGTAAGCACGCTGCCCATTGCGGACAATACTTCGCGGCTTACATAGTTTTCGGATGGGATAAGTTCGAGACCATCTCGTTGGCGCTCTTCCTCGGCAATAATAAGCTTGGCAATTGCCTGGTCATTAATAGTAGCTACTGGGTCGTCCATGGGACATCTCCTCGTTTGTTCGTAAATAAAATTCGACTGGTGCAGAGACGGTAGCTAGATCATATTCTTATTGTAGCAAGCATGATGCCTATGATAAACTGCAAATTAGCTGTAATTTTCTCTGCAACTCGTCGAAAAACTTGAAACTTATATCACATTTGATATATAATTGGTCTACTATGGAATCGACAAACGAGAAAATCGGACAACTTATCGCACGGATTCGCCAAGAACGCGGTCTTACGCAGGCAGAATTTGCTAATCGTCTCAATACCAGCCAATCGGCGGTAAATCGTATTGAGCACGGCAAGCAAAACCTCAGCCTCGAGACACTTGGTCGAATTAGTGATGTTTTAAACAAGCAACTTATTAGCCTCAACGGTGGTGCAGTTAACCTGCGTATCGATGGTGGCCACGAACTTAAGGGTGAAATTACCCTTAAAACCAGCAAAAACGCCGCTGTTGCACTGTTGTGCGCCAGCCTACTTAACTACGGTGTAACCAAGTTCCAATCCTTCCCACGCATCGAAGAGGTCTATCGCATCATTGAGGTGCTCGAGAGCATCGGTGTATCTGCTAAATGGGTAAATGGCAACGATCTTGAGATCCGCCGCCCAGAAACGCTCAAGATAGACGAGATGGACGCTCCTGCAGCACGCAAGACCCGCTCTGTCCTCATGATGATGGGCCCTTTGATGCACGACTTCAAAGAGTTCAAAATCCCTTATGCTGGAGGCTGTAAGCTTGGTGCCCGCACCGTGGCCCCACACCTCTATGCGTTGGAAGAGTTCGGCGTCGACATTGTTGCTGCAACTGGCCACTACGAAGTGACCGTCAACAAACACGCCGCTGGCCGCGTTACCTTGTACGAAGCAGGTGACACTGTTACCGAAAACGCACTGTTGGCTGCGGCTCGTACTCCCGAAGAGACCATTATCGAATTTGGTACCAGCAACTACATGGTTCAGGACCTCTGCTTCTTCCTACAGAAACTTGGCGTCAAGATTGACGGTATCGGCAGCAACGCCATTCGTGTTAAGGGTGTTCCATTCATCAAGAAGAACATCACGTATGCACCAGCCGAAGACCCAATTGAAGCCATGTTCTTCACGGCAGCCGCAGTTACGACTGACTCACAGATTACGATTAAGCGCGTACCTATCGAGTTCATGTCTGTCGAACTTTTGAAGTTGAAAAAAATGGGTCTTTCATACGATCTTACTGACCGCTACAAGGCCAACAACGGCCATACAAACCTCGTCGACCTGACTATCCACAAACACAACGGTAAGCTCAAAGCATTGGCCGACAAGATTCACTCAGCCGCCTACCCTGGCATCAATGCTGATAACTTGCCGTACTTCGTGCCTATTGTTGGTGTTGCACATGGCCGCACACTCATCCATGACTGGATGTACGAAAACCGTGCCATCTACTACACCGAGATGAGTAAAGTTGGTATGCAGGTAGAATTGGCCGACCCACACCGTCTGTACGTCGAAGGTCCAACCCACTTCCGCGCTGCCGATGTCGTTTGTCCACCTGCCCTTCGCCCAGCCAGCCTGCTGCTTATCGGTATGTTGGCAGCCGATGGGGTCTCGACACTTCGCAACATCTACACCATTCAGCGTGGTTACGAAGATTTGGCCGAGCGCCTCAACTCTCTTGGCGCACAGATTACCGTTCTCCACGAGCTCTAATCACTGCGCTATAGCAAAAAGAGGCTCACATCAGTAGCAGATATACGGGGAGCCAGTACGTATCCTTTTCTAGGAAAACTCCCCGTATATCGCACACACCATTTCGTTACATTTCACTTAAAATCTTGCTATAATGACTCTATCTTCGGATAATGTGGGACAAATGCGGGTATCGTACAATGGCTTCGTATGCCAGCCTTCCAAGCTGGAGATGAGAGTTCGATTCTCTCTACCCGCACCAGTTTTATACCCCGAAAGACGAGCCCCGGTAGCTCAGATGGATAGAGCAAGAGACTTCTAAGCTCAAGGTCACAGGTTCGAATCCTGTCCGGGGTACCATTTAAAACAAAACAGCCTTCTGGCTGATTGCTTTAAATCTTATACTGATAAGGATTCGACGAAAAATAGGTAAAAGCTCCTGTGAAGCTTTTACTACTACCAGAAAAACGAATCCTGTCCTAAACTAGCCTTCCTACAGACCTCCCCGAGGTCTTTTTTATTTTCCTTACCCCTGTTAATATATTGACATATAAGCATAATTATGTTAATATGTATACACTTCGTTGAGAGGTGTTTTTCATGTTCTCCGAGGCACTTTAACAGACTCTCTACATACCTTGGTTGAGGAATAATAGACGTACTTTCCTGTGTCCATTATTCCTCAACCAAATCACCCACTCCCGGAAACAAGGAGAACAGTATGCTACTCGAAACCCTGCGCGACATGCTGGGCCGTTTCGCCGCACAACCCGTCGCCCACGACAGCTCGATGTTCAAGCGCCACAAGGTCAGTGACGACTGGAGCGGTAATGGCTTCGACATCAAGGTCAACGGCTGGTTCGACGACTACACGGTTCTGATCTATCCGCGGAGCAACCCCACCTGCGCCGGCAACACCAGCTGGCTGGGCGTCCTCGTCGACAAGACCGCCGACAAGGTGACATCCGTCACGCTTCGCGTCGCGGCATACAACGCCGGCATGGTGTACGAGTACAAGTTCAACTTCGATGCCGATCCCCAGAAGGGTCAACGTCCGCTGGAGATGCGTCAGGGCCCTGGCAATTCCGTTACCGGACACCTCACGCTGAAGCGCGCACGCTGCATTGATCTCGTCGTTCTCGACCTCATCGAACAGAGGCTACCGCCTCAGATTCTCATGTATCGCGAACGCGATCTGACCTCCTGGGGCGTCAAGGACAAGCCGTGCATCATCTGCCAGACCCCCATCCCCAACAACTTCCATGTCTGCAACAGGTGCCGTCCGGCATCCAATCGGTGATCAGGTACCAGAGAGCCTGAACCCAGGAGAGCGGCGACGTGAATCTGAAGTTTGAGTGCATTTTGCTCTCGCCTCATTTTCATTTCGTCGTTCTCCTGGTAGCTCCCCAAGTTCATTACCGTTGTAGTGCATTTAGGCAGTTACCGGGCAATCGCAAAGCTGTCCAATAGATATTATTTGCTGTATAATTGCGCCTAATAGGCTAGCCCTAGGTGGTGCATGGGATATTGACGACAGTTTCGGTTATTCGAATTTGTGGCTGGTATCTGAGCATCAGATACCATCAAACCAAAACAATTATATCTCTTCCAAAAAACTCCAAATAAAAACAGTGGCTAACTCGCTCAGCCACTGTTTTTCTATTATCTGGGCAGTTTTAGGCTGCTTGTTGATCTGGGAATTCAACAGCCTCAGAGACTGCTGGAGCACCCAGGGCAGCTGGGTGCTCCTCAGCTATACGTCGATGGGCTTCGCTTACGGGCATAGTTAGCTCGCTACGCTGTGCACCAGCTTGATGACTTTCAGCATATGCCTGATCTAAAGCTTCTGCATACGCAGCTTCTGTAGAACCAGTAAAGTCATACGCTACGAGATCATTATCATGAGCATCTGCATCACTTGCGATAACATCTTCGTGCTGTGTTTTGCTACCTGGCATAGAGGCAAGCCAGTCGCGCCTAGGGAAATAACCCTCACTTGAAAGAGACATAATAAGAACCTTCTTCACTTAATTTTCTACGCCTAGCCCTAGAATGGCTATGCTCATAGCGATATACATGCAATATGTGTATCGGAACGATAAACTATATAATAACATAAGCTTGTTAGTTTGTAAATACTATAGGCGTTCCGATACTGCTACTACATCAATAATATCACCGTCACGAAAAATGGGGACTAGAATATTCTCTCCAAAAGTGTTAAAGTAGATCTGATATTTACTATGGCGGATGTAGCTCAGTAGGTTAGAGCGCTGGATTGTGGCTCCGGAGGCCGTGGGTTCGAGCCCCATCATTCGCCCCAAGATTATCCAAAGGCTTCCTTTACCGGGAGTCTTTTTGTATACCTTTCTAGGCATGCTATGATTGCATAATGAAACAGCTCGGTTGGGAAGATTTTGACGCGGTCGCCTTTGATGTAGAAGGCACGCTTGCCGATACCATCCCGACCCACCATGCTGCGCGCCTAGAGGCATTTGAAGCTCATGGCTATGGTCACATAACTCGGGAGCAGCACGAACTGGGCCCGACATATGGCTCATCGACACATGATATTATCGGCGGAGTATTACACGCCGCAGGCGTCATACAAAAAGATGGCCCCCTCAAGCAGCACCCCGTAGTTCAAGAGGTTGTCGCAACAAAAAATCGATTATTCGAGCAGGCGTCATCAAATGGCTTCAATGAAATGCCCGAGGCCGCCAATTTCGTACGAGCGATTGCCGCTAAGTTTAGTGGGCATATGGCTCTCGTGACAAGCTCGTCCAGGCGTTTTGTACTTCCATTTCTTGCCAAATACAGTATCACCGACTATTTTCCTGAGAATCTTATCATTACCGAGGATACAATCGTAGCCAACGAGCTTGAAGGCAAACCCGCCCCCGATCCATATATATTGGCCATGCAGCGGCTGGAAACAAATAGACTACTCGTTTTTGAAGATACGGTTTCTGGCGTTGCATCCGCCAAAGCGGCAGGAGCAACGGTGATTGCGCTTGGGTTCGATCAACACAGTACCCAGCTCTTTGAGGCTGGCGGCCTGACCTACCCTCCCGATGTACTCGTACGAAACTACGCTGAAGCCAAGACGCTGCTTGGTCTATAAACGTACCCTGCACTTCTTGTTGAACTAAAAAACCACTCGCTCTGGAGTGGTATGCAATCGTGTTGAGGGTCCGGCGTCGAGGGAAAGAGGATGAGGCGAAGATGCCAAATCATTTCCCTGACGCCGGGCGCTCTACTGTCTTACTCGTGAATCGTCACGGGTCTTCTCTGTGTGAGTCAGCTCACCGTGGTGGCCGGCTGAGTGGTGTCCTCCTCGGTGGGCGAAAGCGTGCGGTGCACGACGTTGAGGTAGCGCTGCGGGAGCGACGTGCCGGCGAGAACCAGTTCGGCCTCGTTCTTGGTCAGCTTGAAGCGCTGCATCAGGATCTCCTCGAAGGCGAGGTGGCTGCAGCTGGTGTGCGGGTCCCGGGGGTTGTACGCACGGCAGCGGTGGAGCTGGCCGACGGCGTCCAGGTAGGACGTGGTCGCGATGACAACGTCGCAGGGTCCACCGGGGTTGACGGTGAAGTTCAGCGAGCTGTCGAGCCGGTTGAGGATCTTCACCGAGCCGATGAGCATGCTGGTACCGGTCCAGGCCTGGGAGTTGTCGAGCTGGGCCAGCTGTACGGCCTGCCTCGGGATGCAGGTGAAGACGGTGAGGTGGCCCGGGAGTCCCAGGAGCATGGCGCGCAGTGCGCTGATGCCGTCGGTGGACCAGTTCGTAGTCCCCTCCTGACTGGAGAGCAGGTTGGAGCCGTGGGCCAGCATGACGATGGTGTCCAGGCCGGGCATCGGGGGGATGGTCGGTTCGAACGTGTCCTCGACGATCGGGGGCTCCGGCTGGAGGACGGGCTGGCGGTTGAGCAGGCTACGCAGGGAGAACATGAGATGCCTCTCGGTTCGAACGGGTGGTTGCTGGCTGGTAGTAGGGAAAGAAGCTGCAAAAGCAGTGTAACCTCGTTCCTGACTACAAGTCGAGACAGCTAGTTCGAGCCGGGGATCAATCATGTAAAGACAGAGAGCTATTAAGGTGCTACTTGTGTACAAGCAACAGGAACAGATTATACAACTTTTATTTTGTAATGCAAGTATATTCTGCCCCTGTTATCAGGTATTTTTAATCTAAGGTATGCGAATATTTTTGCTATACTACTAGATAAGAAGCTATGTCTTAAGGGGGGAGATTTCCATGCGCCGCATCATTCATTTTGCCAAAGAATACAAACTATTTGTGGGCGGGCTGCTAGCCGCTGCTGTTGGCCTCGTTCTTGATGCCACCGGCCATGATGCTGCCGCCCACTGGGTGCTTGGCGTCGCAGCTGCCATCGAGCTCGTGCCGCTCATCTGGGGCATGGTCCAAGATTTGCGTTATGGTACATATGGCGTTGATCTCTTGGCGGCCACAGCAATTGCCACTTCTGTTATCATGCATGAATACTGGGCCGCTATGGTCATCGTTTTGATGCTTACTGGCGGTGAAAGTCTGGAAGATTATGCCGAGAAGCGCGCCGGACGCGAGCTCGACGCTCTTATGACTCGCGCCCCTCAGAAAGCTCACCTACTAAAAGGCCACAAGGAAACAGACATTGCTGTTAGCAAGGTCGTTGTCGGCGATAAACTTGTTATTCGCCCTGGTGAAGTCGTGCCAGTTGACGCAGTAATTCTTGACGGAACAGCGAGTTTTGACGAGGCTTCCCTCACCGGTGAAAGTCTGCCGCAGACTCGCGAACCCGGCAACACTATCCTGAGCGGCTCCATAAATATGGATGGCGAAGTTGTTGTACGTGCGGCGCACACATCAGCTGAAAGCCAATATGAGCAGATCATCAAGCTCGTACAGTCTGCCAGCAGAAGCCAAACACCATTCGTTCGCCTCGCTGACCGCTATAGCATCCCCTTCACTATTGTTTCCTTCGGCATCGCCATTCTTGCTTGGGTTCTCAGCGGTGACTCGCTGCGCTTCCTGGAGGTTATCGTTGTAGCAACCCCTTGCCCACTCATCTTGGCGGCACCGATTGCTGTCATATCAGGCATGAGCCGTAGCGCTAAGCACGGTATCATTATCAAAACCGGCTCGGCACTTGAGCGTCTAGCCCAGGCAAAGACCTTCGCTTTTGACAAGACGGGAACACTTACCCAAGGTGAGTTAGTCGTTGATAGCATCAAAACATATAATGGTGCAAAGCGCGCAGATGTCTTGCACTTGGCAGCCAGTATCGAGGCCAGCTCCAACCATGTATTAGCGCGGGCGATTGTCGCCAAAGCACGCAAAGACAATGTCAAAGTTGGCAAAGCTAAACACGTTAAGGAAATTGCCGGCAATGGCGTCAGTGCCATGATCGGCGGCAAAGAAGTGTTAGTTGGACGTATGCAGCTCCTCGAAAAGCACAACGTAGCACTGCCAAAAGACTTCAAGGCAAGTAGCGTAAAACAAACTGCTGCACTGGTGGCAATCGATGGCATCTTCTCTGGCGTTATTACACTCAAGGATGAGTTGCGCCCAGAAAGCGTCGAAACAATTGAACGTCTCAAGCAGCAAGGTGTTGATAACTTTATGATGGTGACGGGCGACAACACGGCAACTGCTCAGGCCATTGCCAAACGTGTAGGCATAACAGAAGTTATTTCCGAGGCGTTGCCAGGCGACAAGCTACGGGCGATCGACGCGCAGACGCTGCGCCCTGTAGCTTTTGTGGGTGATGGCGTCAATGATGCACCTGTATTAACTGCGAGCGACGTGGGCATAGCCCTTGGCGCGCGTGGTTCAACCGCGGCAAGCGAGTCAGCCGACGTTGTTATCCTAAAGGATGACGTCAGCCGCGTGGCATACGGCGTCGAGATCGCCAAGCGAACATTCTCAATTGCACGGCAAAGTATTCTCGTGGGTATCGGCCTCAGCGTTATTCTGATGGTCGTATTTTCGACAGGCAAATTCAAACCTGTATATGGCGCTGCCATTCAAGAGTTAGTGGATGTCGTGGTCATCTTCAACGCACTTCGAGCGCACTCCAGCGGCAAAGCCAAACAAGCCTAGCCAAGAACGCATCCTTAGCAAAAACACACCTGCGCAAACAGGTGTGTTTTATTTTGTGGTCCGAACACTTACTGTTTCGGGTGGAAGTCTACCGAAACGCTATCGCCGCTCTGCTCCACGTTTGGAAGTGGTGGTGGAGGCGCAGGCATGTCAGAGTGAGCTTCCTGGCCCAAGATAGTCTGCACGTCTGTAAGCGTAATCTGGACTTGTTCACCAGGCATAACCTGGCCACCGAGCATACGGCGAGCGACAATATTTTCGACCGCTCGTTGTACGATACGGCGCATTGGGCGAGCGCCCATGCGTGGATCATATCCTGCTTCAACCAACAGTTTTTTGGCATCGTCAGCCACAAGGACTGAGACTTTTTGCACAGCCAACGTCTTGTTGATGCCTTTAAGAATAAGGTCAACGACTTGCAGCAGTTCGGGCTGGTTCAGTGGGCGGAATAGTACGATTTCATCGAAGCGGTTTAGGAACTCGGGGCGAAATTGGTTGCTTGCGATAAGATCATCAGTGAAACGCTTTTCGAAATCTTCCATCTTCCAACCAGCATCAATGTATTGGCGAAGCCTGTCAGCGCCCGCATTACTGGTAGCAATAATAATTGCATCTCGGAAACTAACTTCCCGGTTATTGATGTCACGTAAAATACCTTCATCGAGCAGTTGGAGCAAGGTGTTAAGAACGTTGGGGTGGGCCTTCTCAATCTCGTCCAGCAATACGACGCTAAACGGCTGTCGGGCAATTTGAGCAGTGAGGCTGTGCGGGTCGGTCGCAGCGTCCGCGATAAGGCGTGAAACATCATTAGGCTGGACATATTCGTTAAGGTCAAGACGGACCAAGCGGTCTTCCCCACCAAAAAATACCGCTGCTAGAGCTTTGGAAAGCTCTGTCTTACCAACACCAGTCGGACCCAAGAATAGGAAGGTACCGATAGGGCGCTCCTGGTTACGTACACCAGCACGAGCACGTCGCAACGCATCGCTCACTACTTGCACGGCTCGTACTTGGTTAATCATGCGCTCATGAATTTTATCTTCGAGGTTCAGGAGCGTCTCGCGCTCTTCGGCAGTGTCGGCGGTACCAACCTTGACGCCAACAGTTTGCTCGATAGCTTGACGCACAGCGGGCATCGTTACAAAACCTTGGTCCGCAAAACCAGCAGCCGACTCCAATAGTGTCAAAGCCTTTCCAGGCATAGCCTGGTCTTGGATGTAACGGTCACTCAAACGGTAGGCTTCCTGGAGGGCCTGATACATGTATGTAACACGTTGGCGGTGCTCTATCGTGATAAGCTGATCCTCCATGATAAGCATCGTATCCTCAGCACTGGTTGGCGCTACCGGAACACGGTTGAGGTATTGCGCCAAAGCAGCATTACGTTGGGAGATACGTAGCCAGTTCTGTTCATCCATCGCCAAAACAATACGGAGCGCACCACCTTCAAGCACTGGCAATAGCACATTGCTGAGGTCTACCGAACCGGTACCATCTTCAAAGAAAAGATGCGCATCATCGAGGAAAAGAATAATATTCTTGGCGGCGAAAGCTTCGTAGAATAAATGCTGAATTAAGCCTTCGAGTTCACCGCGGCCATGAGCCTGAGCAATCAGTGAAGATGGGTCAAGTGAGAAAACCTGCTGGAAGCGGAGGCCCTTGGGGACACCAGGCCCGCCTTCAAGCAATCTTTGTGCCAGCGATTTGACCAATGTCGTCTTACCTGTACCGAGAGCGCCAATAAGCGCAACGTTCTGGCGCCCGCCCTGGCTAAAAAGCCCCATCATACGATCAACAACTTGTTGGTGAGCAAAAATATCTCGTGTCAGCAAACCGTTGTAGCCAACTTGCTCACTCACATTTACTGCAAAGCGACTGAGTGTTGGCGTGTAGCCAAATGACCAGTCTCGCCCTACACCACCATCATTTATACGCTGTGAATGCTGAGCAATAACGTCCTGTACGTGGTGGTACCATGCAACGCCGTGTGTAATATCTTCGCTGCTTATCTGCAAATGAGCCAGCACTGTGTCAATCTGTGGCGTTACCAGTAAGATCGCAGCCAGGACTGCAACAGGGCTAATCATTGGCAAGCCAAGCTCTGTGCGTATCTGGTCAGCCTTCTGCCAGACCAACTTTACATCAAGGTTGTTGTGTTCACAAATTGCCTCAAAAACTTCAGCATGAAGACCAAATCGCACCGCAAAAAACATGCCTTCTGGTGTTTTGAGCGCAGCGGCAGCAAGATCCTTTGTTGAGTATTCGCGGGGCAAAACACCGAGCAAGCTCGACGACAGAACGTCATCAATTGTGCGGGGCTGTGTGGAGACGGGAATATCCTTGAGCTCCCCCTGAGCCCATGCGGCCAACATTATAAACGGTGTTGCGGCCAGGATAAGAAACCAACCTGCCGTAACCCCAGTCGCCAACAAAGCGATTGCGGCCAGGATAAGCAGTACCGCCATGACACCAATGGCTGCACGGAGCGTACTGGTTGCAAAACGGGCAGCGAAACGCGCCTTTTGAGCACGAATATTCGTATATATAATATCTGGCGTCATATGGCCCAACCCATCGTGTATCCAATGATGGCAATGACTGGCAGGAGCGGTACGCATGGCCACAAAATCATCTGAAGACCACCGATAACCAAGACAGCTGCACTCGTGACAATGCCAATCAAGATGAACAAGGTCCGGACGAATGCGCCAAAGAATCGAGAGAAAGTGCGATCAGCCCAGGCACGCATCTGCACGTCCAAAGAACCGCTGCCCTTGACTGCAGCAATTTGTCGGAACGGATCAAAAAGCGTACGTAGCAAAAGTCCCACCGAAAAGAAGTCGAGCGTTCGATCGAGGCGGCGTTCAATACGTCGGCCTAGGGCGGCCCAAGCGGTGGTGTACCACCACGAAAAAAGCGCTATAGCGAGCATGAGCCCATTATAGCACCGGAAGAGTTATTTTGCTTACGCTTATCAGGCAGCTCCGCCCAAGATGAGTGCCATCAGGAGCGGCATAATTAGGTTGTCCGTACCATTTACGGCGATGTTCTCTGTTATGGTGGCTATAACCGGCACCAAAAAGAGCGTCGTGAAGCCCACAGTGTCTGGGCTAAAGTGAACATACAGCATCATGATACCTACGGAAACAACAAAAAATGTTGCCGTGCCTATGATGCTTTTTGTCTTGCCGAACACGGTATATTTCGTGCGTTCACCCCATGTAACACCAATAATTGCAGCAAGTGCGTCTCCGACACTCAAGCTCAACATCGAAGCCATGAAAATCCACTTAGTACCACTGATGAGCGCCAGCAAACCTATGACGACAGCGAAGCATACTTCGCCGACTACTCGACTTGGCGACGTATGGATAGCTTTGAAAGCTGTCAGTTTAATCGAGATTAGGATAACAACGAAAAAGGCGATACTAAGCAGCTCGATTTCGCGCCAGGACAAGAAGAATGGCCAAAACGCCACAAACGTTCCGACACACATATGTACGAATTTACGAGTGAGCTCGGAATGCATAGACGTATATCGAGCCAAATATTCAGCGATAAGGAGAATCAAGCCAACGGCGATTAGTGCCAACAGTACTGCCATACGCTAATTGTAACGCGCCTCGTCAATAAAACCGTACATTTTCCCTGTCATCTCTGTGGTAGTATTGATTTTATATAACGTTTATGCTATAATATATAGGTTCTGTTTGAGACCTCGTGGTCTCCAGAGCTCTTTGACAAGCAGACAGATTTGCTTGCTACAACTGGGGTACGATTACGTAATACGTGCGTGCTTGTATCCCCGTTTTAGCCTCAAGCAACCTAGGAGTGATCTCCATGACCAACCTCAACCCCAACCCCGCAAAGACCGCTGCCCAGCACGGTGAGTTCGATGGTGCAGACCAGTTCGAGGACGTCGAGTTCATCATCAAGCAAGGCCGCATCAAGCGCGTCCTAACCCGCGGCATGTCGAAATTCGGCATCAACCACGGTGGCGTCGACAAGATGTTCTCCCTCGCTCTGTACTACAAGCTCACCTGCCTGTTCGTCCTCGTCATCCTGGCCATGTGGCTCGGAGGCACGGATTACAGCACCCAGGTCAAGAGCCTGATCATGATCGCCTTCTGCGGCTTCGCCCTCCTGACGATCCTGGTCACCATCTTCCTGTACTACAAGCTGCGCTACGCGCTGGCCATCATCGGCTGCCTGCTCGGCTGCATCCTGGTCCTCTTCGGCATCCCGTTCCTTTTTTACGTCATCCGCTGACACCACCCCCGACCCGGTCGGGTGAATGTGGCTCGCAGAGAGGGTAAAAGGAACTGTGGCCAACGCCATGGAAATCTCCTTTTATCTTGTCTGCTTGTCATATTCACCCCCACAGAAAACCGCACCCATTCGTTCCTGGGTGTTTTTTATTGTCTGTCGTACGCAAATTTTAGCTTTTCAGCAAACCGCTGCGTCGGAGGCACGAAGTGCGCGGCGCATCACCAAGGACGCTACTCGCGAATCGCGGGCGGGTGTCCATGACCTGACCTGTGCAGCTCTATGCACAGCCACACCTGCAGCTTCATGGAGAATAGCATCATATTCTGATTCAAAAGGCACCGTGAGATTGTGCCGTAGCATATCCAGCACCGCCGAAGAGTTGTCATATCGCCATAAGTTTGGCAGTAGGTTCAATGCCATCAATCGATCATTGTAATGATCGCTGTAGGCGAATGCTTTGTATAGTTCTCGGGGAGCCTCCAGATTTTGCTGCGAGTCCTCGGGGTAAAGTGCCATGGCGTTCCAGAAATGCTCATGCAAATTCTGAGAGGTCAGATCACCCGCAATTGATGCCTCATGAAGAACATGGAAATAGTCCCTTACTGCCAGCGGATCGGTGAAATCAAAATAGTCGAGGTAGCATTGCACCTCTATCGGCACCTCTGTTTGGGGGTAGTCTTCCATTTGCGCATTGTAGCGTACAATGCCAAAAAGAAAAGTGATACTTTACGCAGACAGCAACAGAGTAGCTGTGCCACTAGGCAAATAGTTAATGGGAAGTTTATATTTCCCTGTTCGCTCCAGAGAGTAGACGTTGGCCTGGATTATAGGAATCGTAGTAAAAACTACTGCCAGCTTAGCGGGAGAAGAGCTCCTTCACCAACTCATAATCTGCCCGAGCTCCCTCTCGCTCGTCATCAAACGAGATTTTGCTGTTGAGATCTCGCTCGATCTTTTTCAAAGCCCATACTTTTAGCTCTTCTAGGCTACGCGTCTTGCCATACGCCCACGCCGCGTACACGTAGAAATCTGTTTGCAAGTGCGCAAGTGAGTCTGCCGTCGCCAACACTAGCCCTTCCTTGCTGGCAGGTCGCTCGCCACCATGACAGCTATGGTAGCGAATGGCGTCATCAACAACGAGTGAAATTTCATCAGCCGTGAAACCAGCCTCAGTCATGACCTGTCTTGCTATCTCGAGGCTCGCTTCTTCGTGACCGGGGTTTGCGCGGGCCATCTTGACGTCTGCCACGTCGTGCAGCAATGCAGCGGCTTCGCTCATCTCCTCACTGGCCCCATATTTTTTGGCTAGGTCATGGGCAGTCTTTGCGACGACAAGCACGTGATTATCATAGAGCCAATCAGCCCATTCATCACGATTTGGATCTTTGTTTAGATATAACTCTCGAACACTTGCTTGTACTTTTTCCAATTTATTCATGGCTTAACTATAGCAAAATGTTCTTTTACTTGAGGGGTATTTTGCGCTAACTGTATGGGTTGAGTATGCCGCCGAAGTTGTACGGCGTAAATCCATCACCAATAAAGATTGGATAAGCTGGCGCATCAACCCCCATGGCCTTAGCTAGCTTGCTGTCTATGGGCTGAAACGCCTTGAGATCCTGTTTATTCAGGCCTAATCTGTCTCTATCTTCAAGGGTCATACGGTACACGAAACGATACCGTTCAATTTTGGACTTCGTGCTAAATTCCTCAAGGATACTCAGCTGCTTAATACGTTCGTACCATATTTCGGGCTTGTTTAGTGGGCTGTCCATGCTGATCTCCACAGATAGGCAGTTATTGGCAACCTTGTTTATGCAGTCATAGTCAGCAACGATAATCTTGTCGAGCCCGAGCAGCCACGACACATCATAGAGCTTTTTGCCTGCCGTTTCGCCCACAAAACCGCAATCATTGCCTGGACAATAGGTGTTGTGGAAGTCCAGCACAACATCATATTTTTTGGTCAATGCTAGGATTTGAGCCGCTCGCCTCGGCTCATACTCTTTGCTTTTGGTATCACCTGGAAACGAGCGGTTAAGGTCTTGACCAACAAAACGGCTGTTGGCTTCAATCGCTTGTTCGTTAGCCAAAATAGCGTCGATGTTCTTAACAGGATTTTTCTGAAGTAGCTCGGCTACTTGTAGTCCAAGCGTTTCGTTTCCGTGCATGCCACCAATTACAAGTATTTTCATCTTTGCTTCCTCGCCACATCCGTGGTGTTAATAATGACAAAATCACGTCTATCGGGCACGTCTATAGTTGGCCTCAGCACAGTCGCGTTATCACCAAAGTCCCGCTTGGCAACAGCCGTCATACGGGGTTCAATGGTTCGGTAGGCAACGAGCCCGCAGTCGAGCATTTGGGCCAAACCAGTAACAAACTTTCCGAAGTTTTGCAGGTTGCCGCGTGGCTTAATCTGCCTGTTGGCAAACACTTCATCAAGCCACATAATCTGTGAATCTTGCGTCGAAAAGCGGCTTGCTAGCCATTCATCCATTGCGGGTACGTCTTTATATTTTTCTTCGGCAATAACTGAAGGGGTTGCCTCCCATGCCACCGCTGCCATGGTTACGCCTGCTTCGTTTTGCTCGGCATACCAAGCGGTCGGTCGCGACAAGCCAACCGCATCAAAGCGCCCTATTAACTCGTCCGCTTCATATGCTGGGCGGGCAGGACACAGCCCACACGTGTCGCACATAGTGCCGACTGCTAAAGCTGACAGTCCACCGACACAGCGTAAACTTTCGTCTGCGCATTTAGTTACCTCGTTCCAGGGCGATGCCGCGAAGGCCACCTGGTACGCTGGCACTATTTCGCCATACAGAGGTTTAATTTCCTCTGGCGTATAAAAATTACTTTCACTCATACTATTCCTTTTCACATTGATCATTCATAAACTAAAAACGCCAGCTTCGTGCTGGCGCATATTGTTCGTCTACGTACAATGAGCTAATCAGCACTGACTGGCGATATATGTGCGTGATGATCAACTGTTTTGAGGGCAGCCTGATAGCCGTTGCAGCCATTTTGCAACCATTCGCTAATGCGAGCGATAGTACGGCTACTCAGCTTAGTTTTAGCAACGATTTCTGTATATTTTTTGCCTTCTGTGAGCATGCGTGCGGCTTCAAACCGTGCGCTAATTTCGGCAATTTCTTTTTCGGTCATCACATCACGAAGAAAATTCTGCATAGTAAATTTGTCGGAAATGGAAAGCAATGCCTCAACAAACTGCTGGGCTGTATCATCTTTCCAAACGTTATTTACATCTTGCAACATGCAAACAGTTTACCAAAGTAAAGTGGATGTGTCAATTACCTTCGTCGGGGATAAAGGACTCCTTTTCTGGCAGTAGAAGAAATGGAAGGACTCCCCCGGCACGCCAGGAAAGGACTCGATACTGTGCGAAGTGAAAACTTTCACAGGAAGTTTTCACGCATACTCATACTCATTCTCGTCCTTCTCTCGCAAGCAAGAAAAAACGACCGCAAATGCGATCGTTTTTTCTTGGTCGGGATGAACGGCTGTTGCTCGAACTATTCGAGTATACGAAGAATGAGCTTTCGGGTAGCAGGCACCATCTAGGGACGCTTCAGCACTTACTTGATAATGACTACGCTTGTACCATAAATATTAAATTGTAAGGCAACCTAGACTTCCATGATATCCTTGGCCATCACAATAGATGAATTGGGAATTTTGCTCAACTCGCTTTTTACAGATTCACTGATCTTTGTTTCGGTTGTGAACAAAATGAACTCTGAGGGCTTAACTACTAAAGAATCATGAAGGACAGCGTACTTTAATAAATCTCCAGCTGGTGGTTTGCAATTTTTACACTCTCCGATTATCAGCTTGCCATCACTTACTGCCAAAACATCTGCTTCTTTATGCTTGCCCAGTTTAGGGAAATTATTAATGTTGCTTTCAGTAATAAAATGAAAAGCTTTCTTTGATCTACGTCGGAGATAATCAAGAGACAAAGCCGTAAGGTAGGAATTAGATTCGTAAAAGAGATACACCGTCTCAGCTAGCTTAAAATACCAACGCGGTTGTGAAGGAGACTTCCAGCTCTTAGCGTTATACGATTGAACCAAATCACACCTTGTGCATGTGAAAGTCTTCGTTACAACAGCAATGTCGTACCAAGCAGCAAGGCGACAACGTGAGCACTGAAAAATAAGTCCTCGGCGCATTATGTCCTTTTCGATAAGAAAGTCTGCAAGTTCAGTGGCATCTTTTTCATTAGCTAATTTACGCTGGATAGCATTGAAACTTAGACAGGCTCTACGTTCAATCTCTAAATATATTACTTCCTCGTCTTTTCTCGCGGTTTTATATAGAAATTGGTCAAAAATGTCGCGATTAACTTTATCACGGAAAAAAGACGCTGTTTGCTCAAGTGAGCCAAAGCGTTTAATAGTGTCCTCCAAATAACTACCTTTATCAGATTTCTCAAGGCTGAATCCAGAATATTCAAAGTAACCATCAAATATTTTTTCGTCGTTCAAGAGGTGTAGAGTGGGTTTTACGGTCACCGCATCTATGTCACCACCAAAATACATGACATCAGGGCATATATAAGAAAACCCGTCATTTCCATAGCGTGATTCGTGTCCCACTACTCGAGTTGGAATAACTTCACTGCCCATCGGCGGAAGTTGCATTGGCAAAAATGACTCTATGTTTATAGTAGTGATCCACCTGTGATCCGATGGGTGAATATAAGTAAAGTTTCTAGGCTTGGGGGTTTGTAATCTACCCACACTGGTACCTTCTTGAAAGATCATATCTTGCTGAGTTGAGTAATTATTAGTCTCTATGACGAAACGGCGACAATCCAGGATACTGTCATAGGTTGAGAGAATTTTTACATTCTTACGCAGGGTTCCATGCACCCAACAAGCTTCGTCTAGCCATTTGCTTCGGACGGTTAGCTGTCGTGATGTTAGACTAGAACTCAATAAGCGGATTACCGCTTTTCCGTGGCTATAGCCTATTTGTTTACAGAAGAAACTTGCCATATTTCTACAGGTCTCCGCCAAAGAGTCAGGTGGAGCATCCTTCTTTTTCACAAAACTCCTGTGTGCCCTTAGGACTGAGTCAGGCACCCAATAAACCCGATCGTGAATTTTTGACAAAGAGTAGTAGTAGCAGTAGTCCTCAAGGCTATCGCCAATAATAATAGTTATATCTTTGTCGTGTTTGAAGTGTGCATGGCCATCGTAGTATCCTGAGAGTCCTATTGAAGTAACCTGCTCAGGAAAAGTTAGCTGATGGTCCGGACCATTACCCTTAGATTTATAGATATTATTAAAATAAGTTTCAACTTTTAGGTCATCAGGTTCCGTAAACTCCTCCATTACTACGCCAAGTGCATCTATTTGATTGGCAAATTCATCAGAAACATTGCCGGTAAGCGAAAGAGCTAGTAAGTCAAGATTAGTGTCTGGAAATCTTAAAGGCTTCATGACCGACTGTGGTTTATCAATGGCATAGGGCAATATATCGACGAGATCTGTAAAAGGAAAACCAACACTCGCATCACGTGATATATTTTGACTTACAACGTGTTCTTCGAAATAAAATGGAGAAAGTCTATTCTTTAGCTCTCGCGACAAGTCTTCGCTAATCTCATAGGATCTTAAGCTAACTGTTCTAACTTGCTCACTCCAAATTTTTTCAAACTCTTCTTCACTTAACCCAAATTTTTCAAAATTAGCCTGCTTTTGTCGGGCATATTGTTCTGGATCAGCATGCATTAAATCATATAAGCTGGGTAAGTAATGTCCAATCGTATCAGGACTATACGCTTCAAGCAGCTGCCAAAAATTTTCTGCGATTGTTTTACCGTCAGACGGGATAATAATGAAATTATGACCACCCCAGGTGCGAGAAAAAGACTGAAGCGCACCTTCTATGTATGACTTTGCATAAGGCGACTTGCTGTCAATAAGTAGCGCAAGACGCGCAGGCCTTACGTGAGACGTAACATTCTTACTCAGAATTAAATTATTATTCATGGATAAACTGCTCTGTATTATCTTGCTAATAGGTTCCGCAACTCTGACCTTAATATATGCAGGTGTAAGTGCATTTTACAAGTGTGCACTGTAATACGCCGCAGCGACATCATTACTGTCATTGGGAGATAAATGACTCATTTTTCTGTGAGCGGTAAAAGCTCCTGGAAGCTTTTACTTATTTTCATCTCGTCCTTTCCAGACCAAAAAAATCTGGCTACGGCAACTAGCGAGCATCAAAACAACCTTACACATTACTTTCTGACCTTATAGATTGTCTCGTAGCCACTGGCTACCCTTGGTATCAAACCCATACCAGGAAGCAACATCGCCAGTTATATCAACAACAAGTAGCTCATCGTTGGAATCAATATATTTCATTAGATGATCCCTCATAGCCACAGTTGATTTGCTGGTCTTAACGATCCAGGTACTATCGAGGTGATGCCACCATGTGGCGTGGTCCTTGATTGCCGTGATGAGGTTATCGTAATTCTGGCCAGCCTTGTTGAGGTCATAGCCAATCAATAATGTATTCATTTTTAGTAAATTCCTTTTGGTGGGGCGCCCTTAGCGCCCCTGTTAAAAACCTTAATTGTACTTGTAAGTAAAAGTGACCTTAGGATCAGACTGAAACGCCCAGCCGAATGCCTTCTGTAGACCAACTTGGACAGCAGGCTCAGTAGGTGAAATCTGGTTTGGTGCTGGCTGGCCAGGCAAACCTTCAACTGTTGGAGGGACGATAGTCGCCTTCTGCTCGAAGTCAAGCGGGAATACCACGGTAACGCCCATACGCACATTACCAGCAGGGTTAAAGCTAAGCTGTGGCGCATATAGAACAAAGCTGTAAGACTTAGGGTCACCGCCAACGGGGTGAAGCTTCTGACTAGCATGAATGCGAATCACCTGCTGCCCAGCGGGAATATGGATATCGGCTACTTTGTAGAAAGGGACGAGCTGTTCCAGCTGTTTCTTCTCTGGCAGAGACGGATCAAGTTGGATACCTGCTTTCGCCAACACTGGCTTGAGAATTTCAGAATCCTTCTTGGCGACCTTCTTGAATTTGGCAACAACGTCGAACTTGTCGTCTGTCGATGAAACAACGCGAGCAAAAGCGGACGTACCAGCTTCAACATCTGCTGCAAGCACAATACGATACACTTTGTCTTCAGGTGCTACGACAGTAGCGGTAAGCGTGGTGTTAGCTACATCATATGCCTCAGTCAGGCTAAAACCGCGTGTTGGTGCGACAGATTCGATGTCCGTGTTGATTGTTTGGTTAAGTACCTGTAGATCCAGGGTTATAGGAGTGGCTGCCATAAGGGCGAGTCCTTTCATGTTGTATTTAGAAATTTTTTTGGTAACATGAAAGAGAACAAAATGAATTCACCATAATTTCTTGTTCTCCCAGGCTATTCGTATCGCAAGTACGGGTGGCCTGTTTTGCTTTATTGGGTACTGCTTTTTGATATGCTTCCTTTACTTTTTAAGATCATATTTTCCACTATATGCTGCTCGTAACTGTGTGTCAATTGAAACTACAATAATACTACGATGTCCGCTTCATTGACATCATAAAATGCATGTGCTACACTGTATTTATGGAAAAGCAAGATAAATGGCTGTCAGAAGCCATCGGCGGTATCTTAGCTAGTCGACGTAGAGAGCTTGGTCTCACTCAGGAAGACATTGCTCAGGACATGCGTATTCAACGTACTTCCCTTTCTAATATTGAATCTGGAAAGCAGGTACTCTTATTGGACGTATTTTATAGGCTATGCAAAAAGCTAGGCTTATCGCCAGCAAAAGTACTTGACGAGGCAACCGAATCCGAACAAGAATTAGAAGAAATAGAAAAAGTGATCCAAAGGTCAGATGATAGTAAAATACGATAATGGAGGTGGCATTGTGAGTAGCAAAGCAATTGAAATTGCGCGCAATTTAGCAAAGGACTATAGTTTAACGCCACCTGTTAATGTTAAACAACTCATCGAGAAGATGGGCATTGAACTTGAGATAACTCATCTGGAATCTATGTCTGGATTTGCATATCAAAAAAATGGGAGAAGGGTTATTGGAGTCAACGACGCTGATGGCGCCTTACGCAAACGTTTTACAATGGCTCATGAGCTCGGCCACATGTTTGTCCATGCCAAGCATGATGTTACGTTTGATAGAGATTTCGTGTACTTCCGTGATGGCAACTCTTCAACAGGCCTTAATACTAAAGAAGTAGAGGCAAACGCGTTTGCAGCTGAATTACTTATGCCTGCCGATAGACTGACCCAACAGATTCGAGATGAAGGTGGAATAGATCTCCTCGAGGATGACGACAAGATAACTCAATTAGCAAAAGAATATGAAGTTAGTGCAAGCGCTATGAGCGTAAGAATTGACTCACTAACACGACACGGCGTTAAGTTATCATAAGTACAGCTTCTAGAAACCAAAATAGAGCTGAAACAATCTGTCGACCGCATACATACGTTTACTGGTGTAATGGCCTATTCCGTAGGTCGGGCCTGGTGTAGAAATATAGTATTTTGGCATGTTTTTTGATTGATCTTCGAGTCCAAATAGTTCTTCTATTTCTGGTGAAAGTAAGCCATGGCCAACAAGCTGGTTGCGCAGGCCATTGACCTCAAGCAAAGCCCCCAACTCCTCTTCTTTAACTCCTAGATCTAGCAAATAATGTTGATTCGTAATAGGCCCGAGCTTCACATCGACGTCCTTGGCTTGACCCTTCGCTCGGCGAATACCAAGCACTACACACTCCATAAACCTTACGATGTTCATGACAGCCTCATAATCATCGTCGATCTTGAATCTATGGTATTTAGCATAATAAAGTAACGCCTGTACATGATATGGGCTGCTAAGATCGACTGCCTTGTACATTGCATGAAGAGAATCAGCATGACCCCTGTCGACCTGCAACTCATGCCAATATTTTTCTTCAGGCTCAAAATAGCCTTTAGGAATACCCTCGCCGTAAGTTGTTATGCCCATACCCAGCCTAAACTCATAGGCAATAAGACCGCAAGAAGCTATAGCAGCTTTGTAGCTGTTATAGAAAGGAGAGACATCATCGTTAGGCATAAGTATACGTGCCTCACAGCAAACCTGGGTATCTGTTGCCATATAATTTTTAATTAGGACATTATCGAATCGAGTGACGGCATCGACACCCAGTGTACCTGATAACTCATACCTGATCTCCTGACCATCCATTGCGTCTATCCTCGGTCCGGCCTAATATGAAAGTCCCAGAGTCCACGGCCATATAGCTGGCAAATAATAACGACTTCAAATTCTTGTTTGGGTACATCTTCTTCAATTCGTTTTTTAAGCTCATCATACTGAATATTTTGTAATTCAATGGGGTGGTAGGTCATTACAAATACGTAACCAGAGTCAAACTGGCGTTGACTATGGAAATCTATCAGTTGTGGGATCGCATGCTTATTAAGTTTGTCGACTAGTTTCTGAAAAAATTTATCCTCATTAAGTCCTTGTGGACTTAAAAGCTTAACCTCAACCGGTGTCAGATTGTCATCAGCCTCAGCGACAATATCAGGCCATCTTTTATCTTTTTGCGCTCGTTGGTAGGTTACTTTATCGAAATCGCCATAAAAACGCGTAGTGGCCAGATAGCGTGCAACATCGATCTCAGCAAAGGCTTCGTTAACCCGTTGATCATTTTTATCTTTAGTTATTTGCTTAGATATATTAAGTGTTTTGTCTAGATTCTCGACGCCCTCGAAGAGAGAGGCAGTTTCGCTTAACCAATGTTCATCGTTCACCAACTGCTTTAATTGCGCGTAAAGGTCAGTCTGTATGCCTAATTTGTCATATTTGTCGAGGATCAAGGTAATCTGCCGTCGTAGTTGTTCCTTCATGAAACTTACTATAGCAGCTTAAGTACACTTAATTTATCTTGTGTTTCTGGGAGGCTACAAACTTTTGCTGTATGGCCTTCCTGACAGCCTCTGGGCTGGCCGCAAACTTAAACTCGATAGTATCCTCATTATTCTTCATAACGGCCCTTACGATGGCGTAATGAAGGAATTGGCCTACTAGGGATTGATCGGCGCGAATGCTAAGAATATCCTCATAGGAAATCTCTTTAGCTGTCTTAGTGAAAACCCCAGTTTCATAAGTCAAAAACTTATCACTAAATACCAGCTTTGTATTTTTGTAGTTAAAGAAATTATAGATAGCTCCGTAGCCCACCGTAAGAAGCATCATTTTCCAATTGTTAAATAATATCGCCCAGGGACTCTGTCGGTATTCCATATTTTTCTCGCATAAACTGATAGTTTAATATTATCCGGATTTTACCACTATTTTCTCTTTTTTATAAACAGTTAGTTTATGTAACTAGTTGTTTATTATTTCTACGCTATAAGCATGAACAGTACAAATGAAGGCAAGCTACTGAAGACGTTCGGAAAACGCATAGCAGAAGTGCGAAAAAGCCGTGGCGTTACACAGCAACAACTTGCCGAATCTGTACATATGAGCGTTGTGGCTATTGCGTATATCGAAACTGGAAAACGTTGGGCACGACTTAGTACTTTAGACAAAATTGCTAAGTCATTGGGTGTAAAAATAGAGAGTCTTTTCAAAGACCTCTAGCAGTCAAAAAGCACTGACCTAACAGTGGCAAATTATTGGTTGTATTATTTAGTACATTGTTGTAAAAAGAGTGACAAACACTATAAATTAGCGTATAATAGTACTTAAGCTTACGAGAAAGCGTGGTTTGGTAGCGCTATTGCAAAATAGATGACTAAGCTTGCTACATAAACCCGACTAATACATCAGCAAACTGACATATCCCTATAGAGAAAAGGTTCTAGGGTCTGTTCAACGTGCTGACATATTGAGGGATATTGTGGCAACACACGCAGAAACTGCTAGTGTTCTTCAAGAGCTAGCAAAACAAAAAGCCGAGGGTAATGCGGCACGGCTCTTCGTTGATCACACTTATATCGACAAAAAGACCGGTGAAATCATTGGCACTATAATCTTACTATAGCCAAATAACACTCGAACTAAGGTTATAATTGCAGTTATGGTGCCTACTACTACCGAAGAACTTAAGAAATTCCTTGAATTATCTACACCTAAGCAGCTACATGAGATAGATTACACAAAGCTACGTTACGTAATCTACGCCAGAAAATCTACTACAGGTGACGAACGCCAGGAACGGTCTATACCGGATCAAATTAAAGATTGCCAAGAAAAGGTAGTTCAAGTCCACGGTCTAAAAGTTATTGGCGACCCAATAACTGAAAAATGCTCAGCCAAAGAGCCAGATATACGTCCTAAGTTTCGTCAGATCATTGATGACATTAAGGCTGGTCGGATTGATGGCGTAATTACATGGCATCCTGATCGATTGTCACGGAACATGAAAGAGGCCGGTGAAATCATTGACCTTCTTGATAAAGGCATTTTGAGAGATCTTAGGTTCGCAACTTCATCGTTTGAAAACTCACCCACCGGTAAGATGCTGTTGGGAATTTCTTTTGTGCTATCTAAACAATACTCGGAACACCTTAGCGAGAGTGTTACCAGAGGAAATACTTCTAAAATTCAAGATGGTAAATTCTTTGCCAGAATGAAGCATGGATATACAGTCAACAGACAAGGCCAGCTCTTTCCTGATGGCAATAATTTTGCATTAATTCAGCAAGCATTTGAGATGCGCCTAAATGGCGAATCTCAGGTTAAGATTAGCGAATATCTCAATAAAAGTGGATATCAAGTTCATAAAAATACTAATATCGGTGATAAAGAAAATAAAAGATATGAATACAGACATCAGTCATATAGTTGGGATAAAGATAGCGTCTCTAAGCTTCTAAAAGACCCGGTATATGCTGGCGTACTTAAATACGGAGACGCACTCTGTAATCTTGAAGAATTCTATGATTTTACGCCCGCTGTTAGCGTTGACGACTTCTTCAAAATCAATACGATTACTGACTTTAGCTCTTCGAAATTAGTGTCATCCATAACCGCCAACAAGAAACGTGAGACGACCAAGGCAGATCTTCTGCGCCAAATTGTTGTCTGTGGTTATTGTAATAAGCCCTTCAGTTCAGGACTCACATCAAAAATATTGGCAGCTGATGAGACAACTGGAAAGAAAACCTACTACTACAATTACAAGTGCGAGACTACAGGGTGTCAGTTTAAGAATAAGAGCGTTCGTGCAAATAAGGTCCTAACATTTGCCTATGATATTTTAGACAAGTACTTATTCACAACCGATGATAACTATAGGCATTACGTTGCTGACGCAAGGCAACAAGCTATCGATCAAACCAAGATTATGCGATCAGAATTGATGTCTCTTACTAAGAACATAGGCGAGACTGAGACGGAGCTAAAACAAACAAAAGAGCTCCTTCGGTCAAATCCTGAAATGATACGTCACTACGACTTAGACAATATTTCCGAAGCTAAAGATCAACTTATAACACGCCAAAAAGAGCTAAATAGTCAAATAAAGAATATGAAAGATGCAGTTTTAACATACGAACAATACCTCGAACTATTTAGTTCACTATCTGTTAAATTACGCTCAACTCATGATATTTCGCTCATTGACCAAGTACTGCGAAAATTCTTCTCGAACTTCACGGTAAAACAGTCTGGATCTGGCAAACAACAGAGGTGCGAAATTGATTACAAACTAAAAGAACCCTGGGCAGGGTTCCTTCAGACTGAAAATTTCGTACTTGGTCGGGGATAAAGGACTCGAACCTTCGACCTCGCGGTCCCAAACCGCGCGCGCTAGCCAACTGCGCCAATCCCCGGGATTGTTCCTCTCGGACTCTTTAAACGATTATACCAGATAGTTTTTAAATTTCCAGCGATTTTAGTGGTGTGTGCGTCAGATACGGTAAGAAGTTGGGCCATTGTAAGCGTGAGTAGTTTGACATATCTTTAATTTTTGGGTTTTGCTGTTATACTATTTACAGAGATGAAGTACGCATCAATTTTCATTACTATTGTGTTGATTTGGGTAGCAGTCATTTTTATGGCTGTGACTCGTCAGGATCCGACTGATATTTTTGAACTCTATCTCTCCGCAATTATTTCTACCCTGGCCTTGTTCTTAATAGGCTTCGGTAAACGATAAGGGAGAGTCATGTCTAAAAAGCAGCCACAAAACCCTACGATGAACGCTATTAAGCGTCAGCGCACAAAGCGTCTTGCTCGCCTTGGAGCAAAAGTCTATTATCTGCGCCAACGTGGCAAAGAACAGGAAATGTATAACCTTATCTGTGACGAGTTCGTAGATCTGGGCGGTGTGTACGTTAAATTCCTCCAGGGAGTACTCTTCAACTCCCCAATCATGAAACGTTGGCACAGTCCTAACCGCCTCAAGATTTTCGAAAACCTCGAAAGTGAACCGCTCGACGTCATTTCGATTCTGCAGAAAGAGCTAAGCGCCGAACAGCTCAGCCAAATTGTACTCATTCAGCCAGAGCCATTTGCGGCGGGTAGTTTTGGGCAGGTCTATCTTGGACAGCATGCTAACGGCAAACATATTATTATCAAGGTTCTTCGTCCGATGATCCGTGAGCTACTTCGCTATGATTTGCGTCTGTTAAGCATGTTTAGCCGTCGATTTGCCGCCAAACACTACGACAACATCACGATCAAAATGAGCACCGCGATCAAAGAATTCCGCAATGCTACACTCAGTGAAACTGACTATATTGGTGAGGCAAACTTCGCCAACGAATTATACGAAGCTTACAAGAACAACCCACACCTCGTCATCCCAGAAACCTACATGAATTTGTGCACTCCGCACATTATTGTCCAGGAATACTTGGGCGGTATCTCTGGTGCAGAGCTTTTACGCCTCAAGGAAAGCCATGGCGTTGATATCTTTAAGCACGTTGAAGAGAAGCTCGGCTCCAACCTAGAGTTGCAGCTCGAAAAGCTAGGTACAGAGTTACTCGCGGGCGCTTTTGATCTGCCACGTATTCAGGGCGACCCGCACCCAGGCAATATCCGTTTCTTGCCAAACAACCAAGTTGGGCTTATCGACTTTGGCATTTCTGCGCCATCGCCCCGCAATAAAGCAGCTTTCTATGGACTATTAAACGAATGGGGCCGTATGTACGATCATTCGGGCAATGTCAGTCACATGTTCGAACAGTTCATGCGCTTCTTTGTTAATGACCTATACCGTGCGCTCAAAAAGCTCAGTACATTTATTCCCGGGATGCAATCGTCTTCATCGAGTATCGGTGACCTGGCTACCCAGTCTGTCGTAAAGGACAGTGAAAAGCCGGACCTCATGAAAGAGGTTGGCCGCATCGTACAAAATATGTTCGACAGCGCTCTCGGCACCCGTGACATGAATCAGATTCTAGATGACGGTCGCATGCTCAGTGCATTCAGCCAAATGGTCAACAAAGGCAACCGCCTCGGACTCGTTATTCATCTTGAGTCTTCAGAAGTTTTGCGCGCTGCGCAGACCTACATCTCACTGCTCGAAACAATGGGCTGTATGCGTCAAGTTTTGCCGCGCATCCTCGAAGATGTTACTGTTCGTGTCCGCCGAGATCACCCCGAAATTGCGAGCGAGACCGAGCACATGCCGAGTACATCACAAGCTGTTGATATCGTAAATCGCTGGCTAGAGCGCGTTGCCGTCAAAGACCCGATGCTTTTCCGCCAATTACTGCGCCGCATCGATATCAAAAAAGCCATGAACAATGCAAAGGAGAAAACAAGCGATGCTTAAGGACCTATTATTATTTATCAAATATCCCTACACCGCCGGCGTTATCGCAACTATCTGGATCTGTAGCGCAATCTTAATGGCTATTAGCCATTCGCTCGATGGCATGAAAATTGTGATCATCGACATGATCGTCAGCGTCATCATCGCCCTTATTGGCTTCGGCGGCAAAGTAGACTAGTTGTAGATTCTTCGAATATATTCAACGCGGGTCGCAAGGCCCGTGTTTTCGTCTACGGTCGTGAGCAAGCCGTTCAGCTGCATTGCGCCTGTTGTTTCGATGATGTTACGTGTCTGCACGCCATCACGCCACCTTGGGATAATACTACCGAAGACAACGCCCAGGCTTGAGTCGAGCGGACCGACCATACCAACATCAGTCATATGAGCCGTACCACCAGGTTGCACGCGAGCATCGGCAGTCGGTACATGCCAGTGATCGCCCACGATTACCGATACTCGGCCATCCAAGTAGTGTCCAATAACAACTTTTTCACTGCTAAAGTCACCATGAAAATTTACAACCGTAGCGACGCGTTTCGTGCCTTTTTCTTGCTCGAGAATTGCGTCTATAAGTTGTAGTGGATTCCTGACTTGCAAGTCTGCATCCCTGCCAACGACTTGGCCAAGAAGGCTCACAATCAAAACGTTACCAGCTGGTGTTTCGGCATATTTGTAGCCGAGACCGGGCATATCCTCGTTGTAGTTTGCCGGACGAATAATTGGCTCATCAGGATCAGTCAACAGAGGATAGATTTCTTCTCTGTAGAAAGAGTGGTTGCCACCTGTGCAGAAATCAACGCCAGCGGCTTGGATACGTTCGAAATCGTTAACACGGATACCTTTGCCGTCGGACAAGTTTTCTGCTTGCGCAATCACGAGGTCTGCTTGTAGTTCTTTGCGCAGGCCATCGAGCTCTCGTTCAAGGAGCGTCAGTCCTGGTTCTGCCATTACATCACCAAGATACAGAATATTCATACGTCTATTGTACAGCAGTTATGCGCGGCGCACAGCCTTTAACGATTCTGGCACCTCAGTAAATAAAATTTCCGGCCACGAGTTAATCTCGTCTTCCGTTACGTCATACTCTGCCTGGTACACGACCTCAACGCTGCCGTGCAAGACTTTTGTCCAATCCAGTCCAAGCTTTGCTGCCACAGACATAACAACTTCCTCGGTAGGGCCTTCGAGTTCAATATAGGGCTTTGTCCACGGCCATTCGTCGAGCTCTATCTCGACACCATCGAGCCTCCAGCTTTCGCGGCGTGTTTCTTGGTAGCTTCTGGCCTGCAAACCCAGCGCCTGTAGCAGTTGGTCGGCATGCTCGAAATTATCAACGACGACGTTAACTTCTTTGGTTCCCTGGAAACTTCTGTCGTTGAGCTGTTTGTACGACACGGTAATCTTGTTGCCTTCGTCACGGACGCGGGCCCAACCATTATGGTCTTTGCGTAAACGCTGATCCGGAAAGTCATAGGTCTTACGGCGCATCAGACGGTCGGGCTGTACGCACTCTGCGCCAATACTTGTTAGTGTTTCGCGCATAGTGTCGTGGTTGATATTCAGGAATTTTGCTTCAATTTCAGTCTGCATGGAGATACTCCGTTAGGGTGTTATGGCATGCCACGAGTCAATTATTTGAACGGGCTTAAAGCTGATGAGATGTTCGTAATCATAAAAATCTGCGTGATTCGACGGGTAGAAGAGGATGCTGTCGATACCTGCATTTTTGGCCGCGCCAAGATCTTTGTCGGTGTCACCAATCATAACAACCTCGGCGGGCGGCATTTTGAAGCGCGCGATAGCAGAAAGAATGCCTTCCGGATCTGGCTTATGTGCCTTGACGTCATCGCCCGTGATAATCATGTCGAATAACGCGATTAGCCCGTGGTGGATGAGCACTTTTTCGATTGCTTCACGACGAGATGTGGTGATGAGGGCCAGCTTTTTATCTGCTGCCTTGAGCCGTTTGAGCATATCCACGGCGCCATCATACAGCGGTGGCGACAAGAACTTCTCATATGCACGCATCTCGACCTGAGCCTTAAATGTCGCGTGCCTGTCTGCAGGGACGCCGAGTGCCATAGTTGCAGGCCAGTCGCCCAAACATCTACCGAACTCTTTATCAGTAGGGTGGATGTCATATTCGGCAAACGTTTCTCGGAGCGTGGTAATCCAAATCTCCAGGGTTCGGCAGAGCGTACCGTCCCAGTCGAACAGATACGCTTTGTACGATTTTGCCATGATCGCTCCTTTGCTCTGTGTTACTTGGCGAACTCGACTGCGCGAGTTTCGCGGATGACATTAACCTTGATGGTGCCCGGATATTGCATTGTTGATTCAATTTTCGTTGCGATATCGCGTGCCAGACGGATAGCCGTTAGGTCATCAACTTGGCCAGGGCGAACAAAGACGCGCACTTCGCGACCTGCTGAGATAGCATATGATTTCTCGATGCCTTCAAAGCTGTTGGCGACATTCTCGAGCTCCTTCATGCGTTCCACGAAGTTCTCGGCTGAGATATTACGAGCACCTGGACGAGCAGCGCTAATAGCATCAACGACACGGATAATGAGCGACTCAACAGTTGTTGCTTCCATATCATCATGGTGTTGTTCGGCTGCGATAGCGATTTGCTCTGGCGCGCCGTACTTGCGAAGCATTTCACCGGAAATATGGTGGTGCTTACCTTCCATTTTGTGGGTGAGCGCTTTGCCAAGGTCATGGACCAAAGCAGCATACTTAGCAGTCTTGACATTGGCGCCAACTTCTTCGGCAATCATGCCGGCAATATGCGCCATTTCAGTGCTGTGCTTGAGGACATTCTGCCCGTAGCTAGTACGGAATTTGAGCTCCCCAAGTAAGTGTAGAATTTCCTTAGGGATACCAATGACGCCAACTTCGCGGGCTGCGTCTTCGCCGGCGCGTACAACTTCTTTTTCAACGTTCTTTTGTGCCTTTTCGACGACTTCTTCAATACGACCAGGGTGGATACGGCCGTCTTTCATGAGCATTTCAAGCGTTTGACGGGCAACTTCGCGGCGCACAGGGTCAAACGAGCTCAGTACGACGTAACCAGGGGTGTCGTCGACCATAATATCAACGCCGGTTGCGCGTTGCAGCGCCTGGATATTGCGGCCTTCCTTGCCGATAATACGGCCCTTCATTTCGTCATCATCGAGTTTGACGGATGTCACGGTACGCTCAGCAGTAACTTCGCTGGCCATACGCTCCATAGCGCCTACGATAATCAATGCAGCGCGATCTTCGGCTTCATCTTTTGCTTCGTCCTGGAGTTTGTTGACGAGACCAGTTAGATCATCACGAATATCGCGTTCGGTCATCTGCATAAGCTTTTCGGCCGCATCTTGACGGCTAAGCTTAGCTATTTTCTCTAGCTTATCTTGTTGCTTCTTGCGGATCTCACGAATCTCGTCCTTGAGCTGATCTACTTCCGATTCGCCACGACGAAGTTTTTCGGTACGCTTATCGAGTTCATCGAGTTTACGATCGAGCGCTTCTTCGCGCCCAACGAGACGTTGCTCGAGGTCTTTTAGCTCGTTACGACGAGTCTTCTCATCTTTGCGTGAAGCATCCGTAACTTTCGTTGCCTCTTCACGAGCTTCATCGAGCATTTTGTTAGCTTCGCGCTTGGCCTTTGCCAGCTGTTTTTCTGCCTGATCTTGTGCGGAACCAACTCGTTGTTTAGTTAGTACTGTATTCGTACCAAAACCAACAGCAAGCCCAGCCACAGCGAGCACTATGGTAATTAGGTCCATACATTGTCCTTTCTTTTCGAGGATAAAATCGCAATATGTAAGCCCCGACTCCTTCTGGCAATCGCTTTCACTTCTCTAGCCTACCTCGGAATTTGCGTGGGTTGTCGCAATCTAAGTCGAATTCTGAATTTTAGTAGTTGATATCGATTAAGACGGATTTGTTGTCGAAAATAAGACTAATCCACTTTCAACTATACGCTGAATTAAGTAGCACGGCAATGCAGTAAATCTCCAGCAAAACATGCAGGTACGAGGGATTACTTGCGTGGAGTCGTAATATTGGCATCGCGGCCGTAAAACGGTAGCGCGACTTCATCTTGTTCGCCGGCTAGCAATCGCTCAATACCCTTTGCAATCCAGGCATCGCCTTGCGTCGCAACCACTGGGATCTGGAGGCTGTAGCCTATGGCATTCTCAATGCTGAGACCAATGCGTAAGCCAGTAAAGCTGCCTGGCCCCTGGAAACCAATAATGCCGTCGATGTCATTCCATGTCTTACCTGAGTGTGAGAGGAGATCTTCAATTTTCTTGTGGACAGTTTCGGCTAGCTTGCGGTGTGCCTCCCATTGCTCATAGGCGATCTTGGTTTGGCCATCGTAGAGGCCGATTTCAGCCTCTGGCTTGTCGGTCCTAAGCGTTAAGATAATCATGATTGTACTGCTTTCATAAGATACTCGAGTGATTCTGGCGCACGAAACGTTATAACACGCCCATCTGTTGGAGTTTTTTCGAGCACGACACTAAATCGTTTAGCCGGCAACACGTCTTTGACGATGTCAGCCCATTCGACAACCGTAACGACGTTGGGTTCGCTAATAACCTCAGAGAGTTCCTCAGCGATGAGTCCTGCCTCGCCAAGACGATAGAAGTCAAAGTGGTGAATTTCCAGAGAGCCTGCTTCATAGACACGACTAATTGTGAATGTTGGGCTCGCAACACGATCAGTGCTGCCTGCGCCACGGGCGAGGCCGCGCACAAACGTTGTCTTGCCGCCGCCAAGGTCACTGATAAGTTCAATAATCTCACCGCCCTTCAGGCTCTTGCCGAGACGCTCTGCGAGCTGCTCGGTAGCCTCGGAGCTGGTTGAACTTATTTGCCACGTCGCGACGGTACTCATATGCCCCGTATAGTAGCGCGAATCCGCCCACCACTGCAAGCGTAAGCGGATGGAGCGGCGTCCCTGGTTCAACGTTACTCGCTACCGCCATATCGGTACTGGCAGAAGCTTTGGCAGATTTCGTCTTGCTTGCAGTGGTCTTGGCGGTAGTTTTGGCTTTTGTCGTCTTAGCTGTCGATGCTTTCTTGGCATTGGCAGCTGGCGCGGTAATAATGTTAGCCGCGCCAGGAGTAGGGCGAGTCGTCCATTGCCACTTCCCTTGTGCCAATGCCCATGCAGTGTCGTCTTTGGCCGTACTATATACTTCTGTTGCGTTCAGCTCTTTGCCGAGTGGGTCCGCTAGCGTGACTTGCCCACTCGTATTAGAGAGACTCATATGGAAATCACTCGAGAAAAATGCCTTAAAACTATGTGGCGCAATGGTCGTTCCAGCGGGAAATGTAACGTGCTTTGATTTTGACGTGCCAATGAGAAGCATAAAACCAGAGAGGTCAAAAGCAGCATCGTTACCATTATAGAGCTCTACAAATTCATCCTGTGCATCAGTATTTGGTGTGCCTGGGTTGGGGAGAAGCTCTGTAATCTGCGGTGAATGGAGGCCTGTATCAGCTAGAGGAACACTCGCGCTCGCCTCTGCCGTGCCGGGAGTTGTCGTTGGCATTTCGCCAGGCAACAGCACTGCCGGTGGCTCCTCAGCCGGAGGGACAATGCCACCATCACCATCACTAGGATCCGAAGTGGGCACAACTCCGCAAGAAGGGTTAGTCGTATCGATATTAGTCGGTAGTGGTTCAAAAATACTCGCATCGACAACGCTGGCTAGCGCACTGCTATTGGATGTTGGGCTGGGACAAACGGATAGCATAAAATCTTGGGATTGATCTCCTGATGAGATAAATCTATTGTCAGTTGCAAGTGTGCGTTTGATGCTTGAGCCAGCTTTGATCGAAGCATCGAGCTGCAGGACAGTAGCCTCGTCGATACCGGGAGATGTAAGCGAGCCGTTTGACTCTTTGGTGCTCCACTCCACAATATCTGCATACTGGAGTCCTACAGCTGGTGCTGTAGCCGTCTTGCCAACTCGCACATGTCCAGATGTAGCAGTTAGACCAGCGCTGAACTGTGCGTTCGCATACTCCGAAAGATAACCTTTGGTAGTTCCGGATGACGTATACGTGCTTCCTATAATAATGTACGTTCCGGGGTAAATGAGGCCGTTCAGCTTGACGCTCTTAGCACCCGTCCAGGTCGTAGCCTTTGATGAAGCAATCTGCACCACCCAGGCGTCCTTTGTGAGATCAATGACCGTCTTAGACTGGTTGTATATTTCGATAAACTCCTCGGACGCGCTCTGTTCAGTTCCAGGTAGAACTTCTGTAATAATCAATGGCGACGAAAGCGTCAAGGCTCCATCGGCATGCGTGGTAATGGGTAGTGCCAAAAGAGCGCAGGCGCTTACTAACATTGCGAGGTGGGCGAAAGGTATTTTGTGCTTCATGGCCAGATCGTAGAAATGTCTCCTGGAAAAATCAACCCCAAAATACATCTAAAAATTATTTCATACAACATCGATGCTTCATCATAAGCGCTTTGTAAGAGGACCTAAAGCGCGGTATACTTGACATATATGTTGCAACTGAGCGCTTCTCTTATAGATCGACCCGTTATGAGCTTACGTACCGGTACGCAAGTTGCGTCGGTTGTTGGCCCGATTATCAACCCGAATAACCTCAAAATCGAAGGCTTCATATGCCAAGATGGCTACAAGAAGAACACTCCGCTTATTCTCGTCAATCAGGATATTCGAGATATTATTCCCCAGGGTTTTGTCATTAACGACCACGATGTTCTTACTGAACCAGGCGAACTTGTACGCTTGCAAAAAATTATCGCCATGCAGTTCCAGCTATTGGGTAAACATGTTGCCACCACGAGCAAGCAACGTATTGGCAAAGTCGAAGATTACGCCGTTGACCTCACTAGTATGTACATTCAGAAAATGTATGTGTCACAGCCGCTCTACCGCAACTTCTCGGGCGGCAACCTTGGCATAGACCGATCGCAAATTGTTGAAATTACTGATAAAAAGATTATCGTGCAAGATCTATTGCAACACGTGCCTGCCGGCGCGGGCGTCCCTGCTTAGATATCGTCATCTTCCGTGTAGTCTAGCGCAGCTTTGATATCATCATAGCCAAAACCTTGGCGAGCAAGATACTGCATAAATTTATTTCTGTCTGGGTATCGCGTGCGTTTCTTGGCGATAAGCTCCCGTAAGACACTACGCTCATCTGTCTCATCCTCTTGCAGAACGTGATCAATAATCTGCTCGGGTACGCGCTTTTGTTTGAGCTCCTGGCGCAAGCGACGCTTACTTGTTGCTTTGAGCAGCCGTCGATTCGCCACCCAAGCTTCTGCGAACATTCTGTCGCTTAGCAAATTAAGCGCCTCGAGCTTTTGCATAATTACTTCAGCCACAGGCTCTTCTACCTCTTTGCGACGTAAGTATGTCTGCATCTCCCATGTGCTCCGTGGACGCATGACCACATATCGCAAAGCATTGCCATAAGCTCTATCGGTGTTAGCGTTAGATTTTAGAACAGTCAATTCTTGCGCGTCAATCTCCTGCCCGGTGGCAATCTTGCTCTCGAGTAAGCCATTCTCGCTCAAGCCAAAAGAAAACTTGCCATCGACGAATATCGAGTAGCGATCAGGGCGTTTAACCTGCTGTTTGATGCCCGTTATCTTCATGTCAAAGCAACGATGCCACTAATCACGAGCCCTAGCCACACTATCTCGACTATCAAACCCCACGGCTTCTCACTCCACTGTATTTTCTGGTGGAACCAGTCATACCACCCGTGTGGACGAGCTAACTTTGTGCGAATTTCACCAAAATAACGATAAATCCACATCACATCTGGCAAAAATGCAGCTGCCATCGATGCCAATATAAGGCCCCAGGATACAACATGGCTTCCTGTGATCGGTAACGATACAAAAAGTGTTACAGCAAACAAAACATCAGCAACAACTACGGTCCTAAACAGCCAATGGCCGTTGCGCTTGATAACATCATCTTCATGGATTCCAAAATGTGGAATGACATCGAGGACGAAGTGCGAAAGGAAAGCAAAAGGCACCGCCAACCAAGGCTGTTTTACAGCGATGGCTAGTAGTGCACCTGTTGCCGCGTGGTTTGTTGCTGTCACGCGTTATTCCTTGTTTGCGGCTTCGCGAACCTTATCTGCAACCTCTTGCATAATCTCTGGGTTAGCCTGGAAATACTGCTTAGCAGCTTCACGGCCCTGGCCGATCTTCTGATCACCGTAGGCAAACCACGCACCAGCTTTGTCTACGATATTACGGGCCACTGCCATATCAAGAACGTCACCAGCACGAGAAATACCCTCGTTATACATAATATCGAACTCAGCTTCGCGGAACGGCGGCGCAATCTTGTTTTTGACCACCTTAACCCTCGTACGGTTACCAATAACCGCATCGGCCTGTTTAATCTGAGAGATGCGACGAATGTCCATACGTACAGACGCGTAGAATTTTAAGGCGTTACCACCGGTTGTAGTCTCTGGGTTACCGAACATCACACCAATCTTCATACGGATCTGGTTGATGAAGATAACTGTCGCCTTTGACTTGTTGATAACTGCGGTCAGCTTACGCAGAGCCTGGCTCATAAGACGAGCCTGAAGACCTGGGAGTGAGTCACCCATGTCGCCTTCAATTTCTGCGCGCGGAACGAGTGCCGCAACAGAGTCCACGACAATAAGGTCAACTGCGTTAGAACGCACCAATGTCTCGACAATTTCCAATGCCTGTTCACCGTTGTCTGGTTGGCTTAAGAGCAGGTTGTCTACATCAACACCGATACGTTTTGCGTATGCAGGGTCAAGTGCGTGCTCAGCGTCAATGAATGCTGCCGTGCCACCACGTTTCTGCACTTCTGCAATTGCGTGCAGTGTAAGCGTTGTCTTACCGGAACTTTCTGGACCATAAATTTCGATAACGCGGCCACGCGGAATACCACCGCCAAGCGCGAGGTCGAGTGAAATACTACCGGTTGGGTAGCATTCTACTTTCTGGGCAGTTGCCTCCCCGAGCTTCATAATTGAGCCACGGCCAAACTGTTTTTCAATCTGATCTAGCGCCAATCCTAATGCCTTGGTCTTACCGTCGTTCTGTGCAGATGGTGAAGCCTGGTCAAGCTGTTTAGCTTTTGCTGGCACACCTGCGCCTTGTTTTTTCTCATCAGTTTTTGCGTTTGCCATATAAAATACCCTCCGAATTTGTTACCCCACCCGTCGCTTCTGATCTCTTTATATTATATCAGAATTTGCCTCAGATGCGCATATGCTTTTATCACCGTAGCGGCGTAATAATAGCCAAGCTTCATGCGATTTGCAACTAAATACGAGAAAATAGTGGCGGCAAGCATAAGTTCTATATATAATAGTAACAAATGGATGGGAAGAATTCGTTTATAGAGCGGCTTTTGGGTAGCACTGAAAAGTTTACATCTGAGCAAGTTGATCAGACTATTCAGCTACTTCTTGAGCATGGCGTAAATTGGCATGCCAGTGATATTCATATTGAACCGCATGAACAATATGTACAGGTCCGCTATCGTATTGACGGTGAGCTCAAGGGAGCACACAAGATTACTCGTGGCGCCCTTATTTCCCTTGTCGCCCAGCTGAAGACACTTGCCCATCTGGACGCCACCAGCCAGCACACGCCGCAGACAGGCCACTTCATAAGTGAAGTTGGAGAGCAGCCTTTCGAAGTTAAAATTTCGACCATGCCGGTCTTGGGTGGCGAAAAAGTGGTATTGCACCTTGCGCCACGTGTTCGTGAACCGTTGAAGCTCACTGACCTCGGCCTTTGGGGTAATAGCTTGCAAAATGTTCAAGCCACCCTTGCACGCAGCCACGGCATGATTGTCGTGAGCGCGCCAAAACACCATGGTCGTCCCACAACCGAAGCCAGCATGTTGGCGTCACTCAACAACCCGAGCCTCAATATTGCAACTATTGAGGAATCTGTTGAGTATCGCATTCCGCATGCAAGCCAAACTGCTGCCAATCCTCGCGCCGGCCTCACTGTTTACAGTGGTTTACAAGCTGCGCTGCACCAAGATCCAAATATCATTCTCGTTGACAGCATAGTCGACAAAGCTACCGCGGAGCTAGCCGTTCAGACAGCCATGCGGGGCCACTTGGTAGTTGGCGGACTCCACAGCGACTCTAGCGCAGGCGCCCTACTCCACATGCGCTCTATGGGCATCCCATCGTATCTTATTGCCAGCACAGTTCGTACCGTCATCGCCCAGCGTCTCGTTCGCAAGCTTTGCGAACACTGCCGTGAACGCTATGAATTAAGTCGCGAGCAGCTCGAACTCCTCGAACGAGTTTTTGGTGTTACGACTGCCGCAGCATTCCGTCGCGTAAATCAGCTTGAGCAACAAGCAATCACTCTAAATGTTGGTAATGATAGTCGCCCAAACAGTACTACGAGCCACATTACACACCTATGGCGTCCGCACCGTGAAGGTTGCGAGAAGTGCAACCACACAGGCTACGGTGGTCGCATTGCGATTGCTGAAGTTATGAACTTGACCGAAAAAGTACAGCAAAGTTTGCTTGCAGAGAATGCTACTATTGCCGAGATTCAAGCAGTTGCCGTCAAAGAAGGCTTCGTGCCGCTTGCCCTTGATGGCCTCGTCAAATCATTACGTGGTCTGGTGACTATCAAGGACGTTTTGCACGTTGTTGATCGCAGTCTGCGTCACACTGCTTGAGAGTTCTAGTCTTTTACCGCTATAATACAGGCATCACTTGTAAGGATTAATAATGCGTTTACACAAACAAAGCGACGGCTTTACGATCATCGAACTACTTGTCGTGACTGTTGTCATCGGCGTTCTCTTAACTTTAGTCCTCACGACCTACAGCGGCGTTCAAGCAAAAAACCGCAACAGCACTCGCCAGTCACGAATCGAAACACTGCAAGCTCAGCTCGAAACGTACTACGCGCAGTACACCAAATACCCAACAACCGCTAATGTTAACGACGCCTCGTGGCGTAAGGCAAACTTCAAAGATTTTGCCAGCGACGGTTTGCAAGATCCTAAATGGAACGACAAGAACAAGAGCTGCACCACCAAAGACATGGCAGTCGTAACGACCTCACCGACGAGCCACTGCTTTACGTATCAGGTAACAACTTCTGACGGTGCTGCATGCGACAATGCTAAGCAACTTTGCGCTCAGTACACACTCACCACGATGCTTGAGGGCGGTGGTAAATACGTCAAGAGTAGCCTCAACTAGTACTCGGCTACAAAAAGAAATACCGACCTCTCTGGGGCCGGTATTTTTATGCACGTTGTATGTAGGTGCTGTCTAGTTCTTGCCCCAGATTGCAGGATCGGTTGTCTTTGGCTGCTCTGGTTGAGCTGGCTGAACAGGTGCTTGAGGTTGTGCCTGTCGTGGGTCAGCTGGTTGTGCGGGCGTGGCATACTGAGGCCATTGCTGCTGTACTGGCTGTTGCTGCACAGGAGACTGTGGCGTCTGAGCTTGTGGTGTTTGAGGATTGCTTGAGCCAGTATCGTAGGGTGATGTCATTTGAGTTACGGGGTGAACCTGCTGTGGCTGGTGGCGGACCTGGTGCAGGAATGCTTCATGCACTTCAAGGATTTTGCGTGCATACGCATTTGGGTTTGGGCACATCGGGAATACAAACTTCGAGCGCTCACCTGCTGTTTCCGCCTTGAGGGTACCAAAGTTAAACATAGACTGGATGAGTCCTTGTTGATCAACAGTAACGTCTTCGAGGTTCTCCATAGACAGCTGGCTTACGCGCCGGCCAAATAAGCCATCCTGAACAATTTGCGTAATGCTGTCATCTGTTACGATCCAACGGTTTTGCCAATAGATAGTAGTAGCAATCCAGAGCATGCAAGCCACGCCAACTACTACAATTCCTGCAGCGAACACTGCCATCGTCATGACATTGTCGCCCGAATAGGCTAGCTGGTCGGCAAACTGTGGCGCCATCGCCGCCAGGACAACTGCAACGAGAATTGCGACTCCGCCAGAGAAGTACATGCTTAAAATACCGAACGGGTGGCGCTTAATCTCGCAGATGACACGCTCACCTGGTTGCAAGATTACCATCGGATGTAATTCGGCGTTGGTAGGATTGGGGTTCTGGATAGGGTCTTGGTCCATAATGAGGGTATTATATCAGATTAGCCTGATCATCGTGGTATGTACGGCCCAAGTGCTTATACGCTTTGGGCGTAACACGGCGACCACGTGGTGTGCGCTCGATGAGTCCGATCTGCATTAAATACGGCTCATAAAAATCTTCGATAGTACCACGCTCTTCGGCGGTTAATGCAGCGAGTGTCTCAACACCCACTGGGCCACCGCGGTAGCTATCAATAATTGCGGTCAGCAGCATGCGGTCAGCAGGGTCCAGGCCGAGCTCATCAATTTCGAGAAGCGCCAGAGCTTTGCGGTTAATTACCGTATCGATAATACCGTCACCGTTTACATCGGCATAGTCTCGAACCCGCTTGAGTAGTCTGTTGGCGATACGGGGCGTAAGACGCGCACGAGTAGCTAGATCTTTTGCCGCCTCCGGGTGAATGCGAACTTCCAAAATACTGGCCGCTCGCTGAATAATCTGTTGGATTTCGTCAGCTGTATAGAACTCTAGGCGATGAAGCATGCCGAAGCGATCGCGCAACGGAGCAGCCAAAGCACCAGTACGAGTCGTTGCACCTAACAGCGTAAATTGTGGCAAATCAAGTCGCAAACTTCGTGCACTCGGGCCTTTACCGATCATAATGTCGAGCTTGTAATCTTCCATCGCGGAGTACAATACTTCTTCGACTTGACGGTTCAATCGGTGGATTTCGTCAATGAACAGAATGTCACCGTCCTGTAGATTTGTCAGTAAACTTGCAAGATCGCCACCATGGGCAATTGCAGGTCCGCTGGTAATCTTTATCTGGGCACCCATCTCATGAGCAATAACGTTGGCCATCGTTGTCTTGCCTAGCCCCGGAGGACCGTACAAAAGGATGTGATCGAGGGCTTCCCCGCGCTTTTTAGCAGCTTCAATGGCTAACTTCAGGTTCTGCTTCAGGCGCTCCTGACCAATGTAGTTAGCAAAGTCCTTCGGACGTAAGGTATTCTCGAGTTCTTGTTCCTGCACGTCTTCGGTGGCATCATCACCAAGCAAACCAGTGTTTACGATACGCTCGACTGCCATTGCCTATCCCTTGAGTGCCTGTTTAATTCGATCTTCGAGCGGCAAGTCCGTAGATACGTTCACAAGTGCATTAGCGGCATCTTGTGCTGAGAAGCCCAGAGATACGAGAGCTTCGACCGCTTCGTCCTTACGGAGCAGGCTATCGGATTGGAGCAAACCAGTACTCGCGAGCTCAACACCTTCTAGACCAACTTTATCCTTGAGGTCAACGACAATACGTTCGGCAACTCGTTTACCAACGCCCTGGGCTTGTTGAATAAATTTTACGTCGCCAGATGCAATAGCTGAACGGACATCGTTAGCAGCGCCAACACTCAATACGTTTAAAGCCATCTTAGGGCCAACGCCATTCACGCCCAACAGCTGCTCAAATAGCTGTTTAGTATCGAGGGTAATAAAGCCAAACAAATCGTGCGCTTGTTCGCGAATATGTTCATAAATATATACCTTTGCGCGTGAGCCAGTGCTAAGGCGGCCATAGTCTTCGCCAGTCATAAGCAAGCCATACCCCACGCCCCCCACGTCAAGTACAACTATGTCAGCAATTTTTTCGGCAACTTGGCCAGTAAGTGTTGCAATCATCTTTATATAGTATCGCACAATCTGGGGGCAAAAACTACCTTAGAATAAGCGCAATAACAAGTGCGGCGCTGGCCATAAAAGCGTGTTAGATTTTTTGGTGACAGCATGGTAGACTTCAGGCAAATAGCATAAGCAGGTCAATATTTCATGAAGAAACGAAATCCTATCGCAGTACTATTCCTCAGCTACATCACGCTTGGTGTGTATGTCATATATTGGCTCTATATTACGCGCAAAGAAATTACAGAGCGGCTCGGCAATCCACAGGCAATTCCCCCAGTATGGACCATGTTTGCTCCTCTGGGCGGATTTATTCTTATAGCCCTGCTCATGCTCATCATGAATAGCGCAGATGGAACCGGAACAGCGATCGTCAATATAGCTTCCGCCCTCCTGGGTATCGTACTGATGGTTGGACTCTTTTATTTCGTATTTAGGTTTATGTGGCGCTACTGCAAAGCAGTCTACGATCTCACACACGGAACAGATGGATCAACACTTTTCTGGATTTGGGTAGTTGGAGACCTCTTTGGCCTTGGGCCAATTGCGATGCTTATGGCTCAAAACGATCTTAACCGCTACATCCGCGATCATGGCTCAGTGTCCCAGCCATCGACAGGATCTGTCGACCCTGCTACGCCGCTATACTCATCGCAACATCCTGCAGAACATCCCGTCAACCGAGCGCCCCAAGACCCTACACAGCAAGATCGATAGCGCCGCTATACAAAGCGGGCATTTTGAAAGTGTGTCAAAGCTGCTGCTAGTGCATCAGCGCAGTCATCTGGCTTGGGAACTTCAGTGAGCTTTAGGTGGATTTTGACCATCTCCTGCATCTGCTTCTTGTCAGCCTTACCGTAGCCGGTAATTGCCTGCTTGATTTGCATTGGTGTGTATTCAAAAATCGTCATGCCCGCCTGCATGCCACACAACAGAACTACCCCACGAGCCTGGGCCACTGTCATAGCTGTCGTCACATTACGCGCAAAGAAAAGCTTTTCTACCGACATAAGCGTAGGGTTGGTAGCCGCAATAATATCGGTTAGTTCTTCGTAAATTGTCAGCAGTCGTACCGCATCATCCTCATGGACAGGTGTCCGGATAACGCCAGCGTCAACCATTTGTGGGTTACCATTCGTGATCTGAATGACACCGAATCCCAAGATTCCTGTGCCTGGGTCAATTCCTAAAATCCTCATATCTCTAGTATACCTCAGGCGGGTAGCTTCAGGCATCTGATAGAATAAGGACATGCAGGAACTTCCCCGTGTCACACCTTTAACCGCAGCCGATACAACATTTTATGCCACCCGGGAGTACTACGAGCAGCTGCTACGCGACATTGAGGCTACCAAAGCTGGAGATCGTATCCTGCTTGTTGCCATGTCGTATGAACTGCGAGAGCAACAAATCCGCGACGTTGTGGATGCACTTGTTGCGAGTGTGCATAGGGGTGCTGCTGTCATTCTGCAAATCGATGCCAACAGCTACCTAGAGGATACGCGCAATAAGCTTGGGCCACTATTTTGGCGGGGCAAGCTATCTCCACCAATGCCGAAAGTATTTCAGGAGAGCTACGACTCGATGGAGCGACTTAAAAAAGCAGGTGCTCAGGTTGTCGTCACCAATATGCCTTCACGCCCCTTTACCGGGCCGATGATTGGGCGATCTCACATCAAAGCCGTTATTATCAACAACAAAATATACCTCGGAAGCTGCAATCTGAGCACCATGAATCTCGAACTTATGGCTTCCTGGCATGACACTGCAACTGCTGACTGGCTCTTTGGTCTTATGGAGCAACGCCTTCGCGTGCCGCAAACCGTACAGGCTTTTGGCGCAGAAGATATACGACACTCTATAGCAGATGACAAAGAGATCATTCTGGATGTTGGCATCAAGAAGCAATCTGCTATATATCAGGAGGCACTCGACATAATCGATCGGGCGCAGGACTGGCTCGTCATAACATGTCAGTATTTTCCCCACGGCACAACAGCACAACATCTTAAGCGAGCGCGTCAACGCGGCGTACGCGTAATGCCACTATTCAATAATTACAGAACGCATCTCGGCATAGGCAAGCTCGTACACTATGGCGTTAGAACACGCGAGTCCCTACGTTTGCCTCATTCGTTCTTTGATAATGAGCTTCCGGCCAACGGGAAATATCTTCACGCCAAGCTCATTGCAACGGAACGTGAGGCGATTATCGGTAGCCACAACTATATCCCGGAAGGTGTTAACTTTGGTACTGCTGAGATTGCACTCCATAACAAAACAGCTGCGTTTTCTCGCGCAGCTGCTCAGGTAATCGTCGAAGAGGCTGGTCTCAAACAGAGCCCCAGCCTCTCATTCTTATTTGATTAGTGACTCGTCAATATCGAAGTTGACGTGTGTATTCGTAACGTCGTCACAAGCGTCCAGCGCATCCATGAGACGTATGATCTTGCCAGCAGCAGCCTCGTCCGTAACCTCGACGGTGGTGCTAGGAACAAACGTTAGTTCGGCTTCTTTCACTTCAATACCCATAGCTGTAAGCGCGTCACGGACTTTTGCAAGTTCTTTAGGGTCGGTATAGATAACCGACTCGTCGCCTTCGTCTTGCATGTCATCAGCACCTGCTTCGAGGGCCTGCATCATCAGGTCGTCGCCACCGCCAGATACACGAATCATACCTTTGCGTTCAAACTGAAAGGCCACAGCACCCTTTTCGGCAATGTTACCGCCATGCTTAGAAAAAGCCAGCTTTACCTCAGGATATGTGCGATTAAGGTTGTCGGTTGCACATTCGACGAGTATTGCCACACCGCCGGGCCCATAGCCTTCGTACATGACTTCCTGGATTTGGTCACCGCCGAGCTTGCCGGAACCACGGTCAACAGAGCGTTGAATATTGGCTGTTGGCATATTGGCGGTCTTGGCCTTGTCGATTGCCAAGCGTAATGCGAAGTTCATATCGGGGTCGGCACCACCACGTGCGGCAAGCGCGATCGCATTACCAAGTTTGGTGAACAGTGCACCGCGGGCAGCATCTTTTGCGCCCTTTTCGCGTTTAATGGTTGACCACTTTGAGTGTCCAGACATATATAAACTCCTTTCCAGCTTTGTTACTGCGGCTCGGCGACATGCGTCGAATCAATCTTATCTGTTATTATAGCATAATTCCGACCGTTTCGCTTCCACAAAACCAGCATTATAAAAATTACAATTACATAGCTCAGCACAAAGCAGACACGCGAGAATACTATATTCTCCAAAAATGCATGCGGTATGCGACTGAGCAGCGCAGCAACATCGAGCATATAGGTTAAGACAAGCCGAGCGGGCCATGCTAGCCATCCAGCGTATGCTGGAATGAACATACCCGCAAGCCCAGCAACAAGCGTCAGCACCATAGCAAGCGGCGTCAAAGCGACGACGAGCACATTCGCCAAAATACCAACTGTCGACATTTGGCCAAAAATAAAAAGTACATACGGCAACGTCATTGCTTCAGCGCAAATACTCTCAATAACTACCGCCTGGACCAAACCTGGTTCGCGATCGCCATAGATACGTTTCGTGACAAGCGGCGAGAGCACCAATACCCCGAAAAATGCCAAGAACGACAGGTACCAGCTAACACTACCCCATGCGTACAATGGGTTCATGTAGGCGGTAATCGCCGCCGACACCAAAAGCAACACGAGCGGCACAACAGTACGACCGTAATACCACGCCGCTAGCCCCAGGCCACAAACAACACTCGCCCTAACAATCGACGGGCTTGTCCCTGCAAAGAGCAAAAATAAGCACATAAGTAGCACACTGAAACAGACATATTGGTATTTAGAACGTTTGCCCATAAGCTTGCCGGCAGCACGTAAAATAATCGTGAGATTGTACCCGGACACAGCAATAATATGTGTCAGTCCCACCATCATTAATTGCTCGGAAATATGAGCAGGCAATGTGTTGCGCTGCCCCACAAGCAGTCCAAGACCAAACGATGCCGCGGGCTCGGGTAGCGCTGATTGTATGCCCACATTAAATCGCCGCCGAAGTTCGTCAATTGGCGAGGTATGGTGTGCGATAACGTTAATCTGCGCAAAGCTTATCGCCGCAACATTATTGCCGAGCGTTCGGCGCAGCTTGCCCGTTACGACCACTGTGTCTCCCTTGAAGATTGCCGATTCGCCAAAGCCGCTGACGGTCAGTGTACCAAATAGTTTCGTGTGCTTTGGTGCTATGACTTGGGCCTGTGATACATCAAATGTTAGCTGGTATTGTTTGCCGTATACTCCGTCGCTACCTACCGTGCCCACAAGGGTGATTTTTTGGTCAGCAATCAGATTGTAGGCAGCCATTTTGTGAACATAGATCGTACCGCGCCACAGCCCTAAACCAAAGCTCGCCACCACCAGCACAAAGAAAGCGATGAAACCGTGCCTGGGGCGCAGCCATAACCACCAGCCACCGAGCAGTACGACCCAAGCTAGTGAGGCCAGCGCAATGTGTTGAGCAGCGATAAGCCCCAGCATAAACCCGATGCAGATGATAACAATGCACGTTGTATATACCAAGGAAGATGTACGTTTGGGGATAAGCACGCGCGCATTGTAGCAGATGTTCCCAAAAAAGAAATTTATTCGCCGGCTCTAAATGCCGTCACGCTAAAACCAGGACAATTGGCCGCAGAAAACGAAGTTTCCAGAGGAATCGTCGAAGAAGGTATATAGAGCCGCAATCTAGAGGAAACGTTCGTACAAACACCGGTGTCAAAATTACCAGCGTTCGGAATGCCGATAACGGCGTGTGCGCTACCGTGTGATGCAATCGTCACTGAAGTAGGGGCATACAGCGAGTTCGAACCTGCGCCTAAGCCTAAAACGTTGCTGTGACTATCGAGCAGAAATGCTGCCGGATATCCAGTTAGCAGACACGACTGTAGGGCCCTGTTCGTAACGACGACGTGGTGATATATTGTACCCGCCGTGCCGTCACTAGAGCCCATCGCAAGAGACAAGTTCTGCGGAGTACACGAGACAGGCGCAGCTGATATAGCTTGGTCGCGCCATGACCAATACCACCCAATTGCCAAAGAAAAGCAGAGTATGATCAATAGGAACACACCGGTTTTGGAACGTGCAGGTGCACTTCTCTCCATTTCAAACCTCCTGTTTTAGTAAGCTCTCCGGGCGTGACGAACACGCATACAAATTGCAGTATGCTACTTCTGTTACAGGTTATTCAGTGATACGTATCACAGCTACAGCGTAGCAAGTGTTTGGTAGGAAATATCTTCTAGCGAATCCACTACGAGGTCAGCCTGCGAAAAATCCATCCGCTTTGTGTACGCGTTTGGGACCGCGATCACTTTCATACCCGCAGTTTTCGCCGCTCGCACGCCAACATCTGAATCTTCAAACGCTACACAATTCTCAGGCGCAACACCTAGAACACGAGCTGCCTCGATGTAAACGTCAGGCTCAGGCTTAACCTTTGGAATCTCCTGGGCGGTAATTGCGGCCTCAAAATGGTCGGCAACGCCGATCTGGCGAGTGATAAATTCCGCCCGCTCTCGCTGGGATGATGTCGCGATCGCTAACCGCATGCCGTTCTCTTTTAGGTTATCGAGTAGGGCGAGCAGGCCTCGCATTGGCTCAAGGCCCTCTTGGAGAACTTTCATGGCAGCGTCTCGCTTCCGCAAGGTTAGCTCTTCTACATCTGTTTCGATACCGTGCTTTTGCTTAAGCTCGGTCCATATTTGGCGAGAAGTTCGGCCCGGTACCTGAATCGTACCGTGCTCCGTGAGTTCAGCAACAACGCCGTGCTCTGCCAAAATCGCTTCAAAGGCCTTGGACTGAATAATTTCCGTGTCGGCCATAGTACCATCTAAATCAAATATTGCTGCCGTAAACATGTTCAAAGTATATCAGATGGCTCGGTGTTTACTGGCTTCCAATCGACACCACGTGACTCCAAGAAAATCTGCGTACACTGCGAACCTTTGCGTGCAGCAGGAATGAGCATCGTTGCGTCGCTCGAGAATACACAATCTGCATATTGCGTCACCGACATGTCTGGTTGCGGCGCGCGTGGCGTACCGTTGACGATTTTCGCACTATAGTCGCTAAGGTGCAGCGTGTACGTTTCGCGGTCGTGAGTACTCTCTCCGATCTTCTCGCCCAGGGCAATATCGACGCCTAGCTTTTGGCGACCGACGCGCAGTGCACCTTCTTGATGAGTCTCTCCCTCTTTGAGGGTAACTGCCGGGAAGCCCCAAACACCCGCTAGATCATCCGATGGATCGCTCGGTCGCTCTACAGCTAAGAATTCATGTGCGTCATTGGTAATCACGAGAGAAATTGCTTCTTTGAATGGTTTCATGAGCTCTAGTATACGCCATTGGATGACCACTGAGTTACTTCCCCAAGCGTACCGGTGCCGTTCTCGGCTGATGGAGGGCCCACTGGGACTCGTTCTCTGCTGGAAGTAAAAAGCTTCTCAGAAGCTTTTTACTCATTCTTCATCGCGTCCCATCAAAGCCATGAATAGAAAAGAGACCATCCTAGGATGGTCTCTTTTCTTGGTTCCCCGCTAGAAGGATAGGCTGACACTGTCAGCTATCCTCACTCTTCATCCAAATAAAAAACGCCACATTAGTGACGTTCTTTATTTGGAGGGCCCACTGGGACTCGAACCCAGGACACCCTGCTTAAAAGGCAGGTGCTCTAACCGGCTGAGCTATGGGCCCGAAAGCTTTCGGGGAGTTGTGGTGGTAAAACCACACTCAACAGGTGATATTATCCCTGTTCTGGCCTAAAAAGTCAATGCTTCTATTCTTCGCCGCGGGCAACGGCTTTACGGCGTTGCATCCACAAAAATACAAGGCTCACGATGGCGCTCACTCCAACGACCAGAGATTGCAGCTTGGACAATTGCATCCAGAGTGGCTGTGACTCAATCGCACGCTGCGTGCCTACAGGTAGCAGTGGCACAACCATAAGAGCTGTTAGTGACCCCACGCCCAGCGATGGTAGCACATTGAAGGCTAACTTTCCCTTGCCGTGAATACTGAAAACCATAAAAACACTCGTCAATATCGCCGGCAGCAAGAGCACGGTGATTTGAATCGTGCTGGTACTAATCTTGGAAGCGTTCGGTGCGAATAATGTCAGCATCGTATTGGCTTCGCTCGCGACAAATCGGACAAGCACTTCACCAAGGCATAGACTCAAGAACACCATAACAGCATTGATCCGCAAAACCGACAATGCTACTACTGGAACGGCAAACATTGCGATCAGAAAAACATCATGTGACATATGTCTTCATGATAGCATGAGCGGTTTAAAGTTGTAGCATTTGGCCAGTATGGATAGTGCGGGCCTGGCCGGCATTGAGCTCAATCACGTACTGTGCTGGCTGATTTGGGCAAAAGGTTCGAGGATAGGTCTGGGGCGACACGTTATGCTCCACATATACAACTTGATGGCTGTTATTAACCCAAATAATATCGAGTGAAAAACGCATGCCTTTCATCCAATAGCATGGAATATTCTGGTGTTGGTACTCAAAAATCATACCGTGGTCGTTTGGCATAGATGTCCGCTCGCTAAGCCCCTGCTCTCGGGCGGAATCTGTGCTGGCTATCTCGAGTTCATAATTTGTGGCACCCATTTTCACGATTCGGCTTGTTGCGCTATGGTGCGGCAATGCCAGAACGCCAAAAATGGTAGCCGCGAGGGCTACCATCATGACCACATATGCAAGTGAGCGCTTAGGCGCCAACTTTGTCTTTGCGGTGGCGCTGTTTAGCATTGGTTTCGATGTATTCGATTATTTTTGCAGCAACGTTGCGCTTAGTCAAAAGCTCAGGTGTCTTGATGCTCGCACTAGAATTTACTTCGAGCACCAAAGGTCCACGGCTTGAGCGCATCATGTCGACACCACAGATTGGGAGGCCCATGGCCTTGGCGGCCTTAACGGCAGTACGCTCTTCTTCGGTGGTCAACTTGACGGTTTTACCAACGCCGCCTTGGTGAGTGTTGGAACGAAAGTCATCGTCCAGGCTCTGGCGCTTAACGCTGGCTACTACCTGGCTACCCACAACGAGTGCGCGGATATCAACACCAGCGGACTCTTTTACAAATTCCTGCACCAAGAAGCTCACGCCCTCAACATAGAAGGCCTGCATTACGGCCTTGGCCGCTTTATTAGTTTCTGCGAGTACAACACCGTTACCGTGTGTTCCTCGGGCGACTTTCACAATGAGTGGTGCGCCACCAACTTTTTCGATAACGTCGTCGAGGTCAGCTGTTTCGTAGGCGAAGACGGTCTTGGGGATACCGACACCAGCTTTAGCGAGCAACTGATATGAGCGAAGCTTGTTGCGTGAACGGTCAATAGCAATTGACTTCGAAACCACATACACATCACGCATCTCGAACTGACGAACGACAGCACAACCGTATTTCGTATAGCTTTGAGCAATGCGAGGGATAATAGCGTCGAAACCTTCGAGTGGCTTACCCTTGTAGTACACGACAGGATTGCCTTTTTCGATAGCCATGTAGCATTTCGAGTAACTAATAACTTTTACTTCGTGACCACGCAAGATAGCCTCTTCTTTAAGACGCTTGGTCGTATAGTTGGCTGCGCCACGTGATAAAATTGCTATTCTCATTCGTTTGTCTCCTCGTCATCGATTGGCTGGCCCTCGGAAACGTCTACAATATAACGGCCTCGCAGTAATTTGCGTCCAATAAGGACAGGGTACGTCTTTTTGGACCGGTCAGCAAGGGTAAAGTTACTGCGAACAGTCTTAGAGCCCATGCGAATTTTGATATGTACACTATATCGGTCCTCTTTGTGGCCAAAAGAGTTTTCGACCTCAACGATTTCATATTCTGTAGTGTGGCACTCTTTGCCCGAGTAGTAAGAGGATTCGGGACCAAGTAATGTAAATGTTAGTACACCCTCATTTTCGTGAATATCGGAAGCCCACACTGATGAGCGGAATGCACCAGTATCAATCTTACCTGGCACTCCTGCGATGGCGCCGTCAGGAAAATCAACACGTTCTGCGCGTCCTACAATTGCTTTCAGTTTTCGACGTACTTCAGTCATGTGGGTGCCCTTTCTTTTTTATTATAGCAGCCCGCCCTAACGGCATTTTATCAGCTTAAACTTTAACATAATTACCCTCATAAGTCAATATGTCCCCTTCGCTGAGGCTTGCTATACTTCCTCTATATGGAACTACGACAAAAGGTCTTAACCTATTACTTGGAGAACTTTTCACGGCTCAGCCCGGCTGATCAATTTCACTTTGCTACACGTACTGCTGCGTGGCTCGGATTGCCGGAGACACAGAAGGAGCTCACTAAGCTTCGCTCATACATTGTGCCTGCCTTGGACAGCCATGAAAGCTACGTGAAAATGTTCCGTGAAATGGTTGGCACTCCTGCCCATACAAAGATTAACGCCGCAATGCTGCGTGCACCGTACTTCGAGAAATATACGCCCCTCTACGGGATAGAGCTGGCTATCTTTAGACTGCACTGGCTGCAAAATGTCTACCAGATCGATGCACGGCAAGCTTTCCTGGAAGCCATTGATATTCCTCGTTTACGTACTATCGAACGAGGTCTGCTCGCTGACCCTGAGGCTGTACGTGCCCTATCGACATATGCGATCAACTTCATATATCTGTTTCATATAGATATCTTGCAGGATACGCAGATACCGCGCGCGTTTTTCTATGATCTTGGCAAAGAATACGATACGACAGATCCGGAGCAGCTTCAGCTACTCATATATCTCTACACACACTGTATTTTGTGCGAGACACATTTCTATACCAAAGCTATAGCACCAGAGTATATGGGAATGTACCTCGACATGCTTCGTGTCGTAGAGGATGAGATCGATACACACTTTGATGATATCCATCTTGATAATAAGGTCGAGTTCTTGGTCTGCTGCCAAATCTGTGATTATCCAACGAGGCTGGCTGATAGAATTACTGCTGAATGCGAGCAATCTATCAGTAAAGACGGTACGTTTATCGTCGACACACTCAACAATACTCCGCAGACGCATAGGCGAAGCTTTGAAACGTCTGAACACCGAAATGTCCTCTATATTATGAGTGGATCACCCTACGCACCGCACAGTATTGCTGTAGTCTAACGTTGACGTTGGTCTGCCAAAAACAATAGCAATGATTTCATTTCACGAGCTTTTTCATCATGAAATACGCCCGTTTGTACTTGTGGTTGCGTGTTAACTTCTAGGAAATAATAGTCCTTCGTTTCTAAGTTCTGGATTACATCAATACCGGCCAACTGGAGACGAAGTCGTTTGGCAATTAATCGCGCTTGTTCGACAATTTCTGGAGATAAGGCCGCTGGCGTTAATGTCGCCGCCCCACCTTGCGATGTATTGTTCAGATGCGTATCCGCTTGGCCGCGGCGCTCAATAATCAAATGTGACTCACCAGTAATGAGCAGGCGATAATCACGATCATTAGGACAGAATTGTTGGGCTATAAAGTCCGTATCTGGCTCGGCAGCGCGAGCTACTTGGGCGTCATTAGCTGTGCGTATAAGGTAGTTTGATTCGCCACGCTCTCCTGTACTACCTTTGAGAATGTACGGATAACCGAAGTGTGCCTCTGCCTGCTGGATAAGATTTTGTTGGTTGCTGCTATACAATGTCTCGAGAAATGGTAAGCCCAACTCGCGAAAAATGGCAGCTTGTGCAACTTTTGTCGCTGGATAATACAGCGCGTAGCTCAAAACACATGGCACATTGTTCTGTTCGCAAAAGGTGCTAAGGTAGTAGGCATCTCGGGTGTTTTTGACGACTCCGTAGCCACGAATCATTACACAGTCAACGTCCTGCAACGATATGTCATTTCGGGTATCGTACGCCGTAAAATCATCGCCAATGGTGTAAACAATATCATCCATAAATGTCGAGAGGCAGGTTGCAGCACCATCCTGCATCAGTTCGCTCACGTATTCCGTAATTCGCTTGAGCGATTCCTGGCTTTGTTGTTGTGTGCTTTTGTTTCCGACTATGAGAATTGTGCGTTGTTTTTGTGTGTTCATATTCGTATATTATATCATCATATCTATTGTTTACAATAATAGCTTTCTCTGTTACAGTACGCCTCATGCAAGTCCCCTCTCGTACACTGCGCGTCGCAAGTACTATCGTACAGGACCGTACGCTAACATGTGCGTATGTTGATGACGCGGGTCGACCGTATGAAGTAGCCTTTGAGTTTGATCAACCAATTGAAGCACATATTGCGCGCTACCCAGCTCGCCAGATGCAACAGCTGCTCAACTACATCGCACTCGTACAGGCGATGGGCGTCTTTAATTATGGCTATTTTACGACCATCGTCGGGCTCTATGATCTAACCGAGAAAGAGGCATCATTCTTCAGTAACCTTTACTCAGCTGGACTAGCCGAGTTCCGACTCAGAAACGATATTAGTTTAGATACTGAGGTGACATTCCAAGGCCAAGCGCCATTGCCTGCCTCAGACGCCCGTGATACATTCTCGAACCTACGTGGTGGTCTAGTCGGAAATGGCGGCGGCAAAGATGGTGCAGTCGCTGCTGAAATCGCTCATCAAGTGCTATCAGATCTCACATGGTTTACGCTGAACAAAGGTGGCAAGCGACAGGCTATTATCGATGCTTCACCATTAACGGAACAAATAAGCGCCGAGCGCACTATAGTCCCCTCTATTAAGGAGGGTATCTACAAAGGACACAAGCCGGCAAGTAGCCAGATCGCCTTTATGGCGGTCCTTGCGGCGCTCATTCTTGGTAGAAAATACGTTATCGTCGCCAATGAGTTCTCATCCAACGAAGGCAACTTCGTACGAGACGGGTTTACAGTCAACCACCAGTATTCAAAAACATTCGCTTTCGAGCAGGCGTTCTCGGGTCTTATTGAAGACCTTGAGGTTGGAATACAGTACTTTAGCATGGTTCGACCACTTCATGAACTGCAAATTCTTCGTCTCTTCGAGCGTTACCCAGCTTATCACTCATTATTTGTCAGCTGTAATCACGGTGTCATTCAAGGGCAATGGTGTCTTGAATGCGCCAAGTGTGCATTTCTCGTATTGGGCATCACGGCAATTGATCCTGCGTGGGCAGAACGCATTTGGGGCGACCGCCAGATCATTGCAGCCCCAGCATTGCGCGAACACATAGCTGCGCTTATTTCGCCTGACCTCGATAAGCCCTTTGAATGCGTGGGTACACTTGATGAATGCCAGCTAGCGATTGGTATGATAAAAGCTAATCAGGAATTCTTCGCATCGCTACCGGTAGACGTACAGCAACTTTTCGACAAACATGCGCCAAGCAATTTCGAAACGCTCTATGCCGATATAATGCTGACTTTTGAGCGCGAGAACAACATACCACGCGACATACGCCCGGCTGTATACGATTTCTTCCGCAAAAATCTACGCTAGTAGATCTGTAGTCTAGAGGCCGAATAGCCCTTTCTTGCCGTGTGTACTCTGGAACTCTTCGAGGAGTTCTCTCTGCTTTTTGGTAAGTTTGGTTGGTGTATCAACGACGAGCGTCACGATGTGTGCACCACGAGTAGAGCCGCGCAAATGGTGAACACCATGGTTAGCAAGCTTAAAGTCTGTGCCACTCTGTGTTCCAGCTGGAACTTTCATGCGTACTGCACCATCAACCGTATCGACATCGATTTCGGTACCAAGTGCAGCCTCAACCATGCTCACGTGTTCTTCGCTAAGAATAAGGTCACCCTCGCGGGTAAATTTCTTGTGGGGCTTCACGCGAACGTTTACGTAGAGATCGCCCTTTGGACCGTTGGCGATAGCTTCGCCATGTTCACGCAAGCGGATAGTTGCACCGTCATCAATACCGGCAGGAATTTTGAGAGCGACATCTTGGGCCTTGCGTTGCGTGCCCTTGCCGTGACAAACCGTACAAACTTTCTCAGGAATTTTGCCGGCGCCCTTACAGGTTGGGCAAACACTCGCCTGTTGGATGTTACCAAAGATGGTACGAACAGCGCTAACAACCTGCCCAGAACCATTACAGGTGTCACATGTTTTGAGATCGTGACCAGGCTCGGCAGTTGTACCCTTACAGTGTTCGCAAACATCATCGATATTGAGGTGGATTGAAACATCGGTGCCAAATACTGCGTCTTCGAAGCTAATATCGACGCGTGATTCAACGTCGCGACCACGGGCCTGTCGGCCACCACCGCCACGACTTTGACCACCGCCAAAGAAACTCTCGAAAATATCACCGAGACCCAGATCGCCGAAGTCGAAGTTAGCGTTCTGACCGCCGCCAAATCCACCAAATCCTTCGTACGGATTGCCGCCGCCAGATGCTCCACCGACGCCAGCATGACCAAACTGGTCATATCGCTGTCGCTTGGAGGTGTCTTTGAGTACTTCGTAAGCCTCGTTGACTTCCTTGAATTTGTCCTCATCACCACCTTCCTTGTCGGGGTGATATTGAATCGCGGCTCGACGAAACGCCTTTTTGATTTCATCAGCGCTTGCATCTTTGCCTATTCCTAAGACTTCGTAATAATCTCGTTTAGCCATATTTCCTTCAGAGAGCGATCCGCGCCATGTGCGCGTGTTTATGCTTGTTTATCAATTGGTAAAGTTGCCGGGGTGGTCAGAAGCGCGTCCAGCACCTTGTTAACATATGCCGCATCGCCACTTGTTCCAAAGTCCTTGGATGGCGTTACAACATACACGTCAGCAAAGCGAGTGCCGTCTTCGTGCCAGGTAAGAATGAGCTCGAAACAATCTTCACGGCCTTGATCACGCTCGAACCATACTGCTTGGCCTGCTTGGACCAAACCAAAGCGCAAGAATTCCTTGCGGGTCGTGGGGTCCATACGCACGACTCGGGTGTTTTCTGTCCAGAGTTTTTTGGCCATACCAAATGTGTCGTTATTTTGGACCACCTGTACGAGCACAGGCAATTTGTCGTCAACGTCTTTGCGGTTAGCACCTAGTCCGAACATTGCAGTTTTCCCTCGAGAATCGGCCTTCCTGCTCTAGTGTGGGCAAGAAGGCCGATCTTTATTTTAGCTATTTTTCGTCGACAACTTCGCCCTCAATTGGGCCGTCTTTGTCTTTTTTGTCAGACTTCTTGTCTGTATCGTCGGAAGCATCCTCGTCAGATGACTTGTCGTCAGCCGATTCGTACATTTTAGCGCCAATAGGCATCAAAATGTCGTTTATTTTTTTGGTTGCTCCTTCAATTGTTTCTTTATCGCTGCCTTCACCAATTTCTTTAGCACCATTGATAGCCTCCTCTAGTGATTTCTTATCGTCCTCACTCATTTTATCACCATAATCAGATTTCATCTTTTCAGCTTGGTAGATAGTGCTGTCGAGAACGTTGCGGGCCTCGATTGCTTCACGCTTTTGCTTGTCTTCTTCGGCGTGAGCTTCAGCATCTTTAGCCATCTTTTCGACGTCAGACTTGTCGAGGTTACCTGAGCCAGAGATAGTAATGCTCTGTTCTTTGCCAGTACCCTTGTCCTTAGCGGTTACGTTTAGAATACCGTTGGCATCGATGTTAAAGGTAACTTCGATCTGTGGTACGCCGCGTGGTGCTGATGGGATTCCATCGAGAATAAAGCGACCGAGTGACTTGTTGTCAGCTGCCATGCCACGCTCACCCTGGAGTACGTGAACTTCAACTTGAGGTTGGTTATCGGCAGCGGTTGAGAACGTCTCAGACTTTGACGTAGGAATAGTCGTGTTGCGTTCGATAAGCTTAGTCATAACACCGCCCATGGTTTCAATACCAAGTGACAATGGAGTTACATCGAGCAAGAGGACGTCTTTGACGTCACCCTGGAGCACACCACCCTGGATTGCAGCACCAACTGCTACTACTTCGTCAGGGTTAACGCCTTTCATTGGGTCTTGGCCAAAGATCTGCTTAACCTTTTCCTGGACAGCAGGCATGCGAGTCATACCACCGACCAAAACGACAGCGTCAATGTCACTTGCCTTGAGGCCAGCATCTTTGAGCGCCTTCTCGCATGGATCAGCAGTCTTAGAAATAAGTTCAGCAACAAGCTGCTCGAGCTTAGCGCGAGAAAGTTTGTGTTCAAAGTGCTTAGGGCCGTCTGCATCTGCGGTCAAGAACGGCAAGTTAATGTCGACTTCCTGTGCGGTCGAAAGCTCAATCTTAGCCTTTTCAGCTTCGTCACGGAGGCGCTGCATTGCGGCTTTGTCGTCGCTAATGTCGATACCGTGTTCTTTTTTGAATTCGTCAACAAAGTAGTTAACGATGGTACGGTCAAAGTCGGCACCACCAAGATGAGTGTCACCGTTGGTTGCCTTTACTTCGAAGACGCCGTCACCGAGTTCAAGAATTGAAACGTCGAATGTACCACCACCGAGGTCGTAGACTGCGATCTTTTCATCTTTCTTTTCACCCTTATCGAGGCCGTATGCGAGTGCAGCGGCAGTAGGCTCATTGATAATACGCTTGACCTCTAGGCCAGCGATCTTACCAGCGTCTTTGGTTGCTTGGCGCTGTGAGTCATCAAAGTAAGCAGGAACAGTAATAACTGCTTCGGTAACTGGCTCGCCCAAGAAGCCTTCGGCGTCAGCCTTAAGCTTGCCAAGGATCATAGCGCTAATTTCTTCTGGGCTGTATTCCTTGTCGCCCATCTTTACCTTAACGCCGTTACCGCTCTTAACAATCTCGTAACCCATGAGCTTGAGGTCACGCTGAACTTCTTTATCGTTAAAGTTGCGACCAATGAGGCGCTTAACTTCATAAATGGTGTTCTTTGAGTTGGTTACCTGCTGGCGGCGAGCAACCTGACCGGCAAGACGTTCACCGTTCTTGTTGATGGCTACAACAGATGGTGTTGTGCGGTTACCCTCAGAGTTTGCAATAATATCAGGCTTGCCTGCTTGCATTACAGCCATTGCAGAGTTTGTAGTACCGAGGTCGATTCCAATAATCTTTCCCATTGTTTATCCCTTTCCTTGTGAGCAAAATAAGCATATATTCGAGTGCTAATACTATTCTAGCATAAAAAATTAGCACTCACATGTCAAGAGTGCCAATACCCCTGTTGTGGAACATTATTTTTATCCATGGTAGAGTGAATATACCTAAGGAGGGCCTGTCATGGCAAATCGTTGCGAACTCATGTGCCCTGCAAAAGAAATGCTCAATTATGAGTACGTCCAAGCAAGTGGCCTTAAAAAGCGGCTGCTCGCTGTACAAATTGGCGTTCAGGGCGTCGGGCTTGTACTGCGCGCTAATACTGAATGTCCGAAACGTGATGAGCCAGCAGAAACCTGGACGCCCGATGAGGCTTGCAGCGTACGCGCGCAACAAATTGCCGCCAAGCTAGGCCCTCTTACTGTCGAAAACACTACCGAGCATCAACAGGAATCTTTCGGGCTCGCTGGTATAGAAATAGTAGGCCTGCCCGAAGACACACCTACCGAAGAACCGCCAAAAACCGTATAGCTTACTGCATTTTTACGCGAACCATGGCGTGACGGATAACCTCATCACCGATGGCATAACCTGATTGGAGCTCTTCGCTCACAACTTCAGTCGTGCCCTCGCTGTCTTCGTCCATGGAAATAGCTTCGTGCCATTTGGGGTCAAAGGGCTCACCAACAGTCTTGATGCGCAGCACACCAATGTCTGACAGTGTTTTCTCGAATTGCTTGACGACACCTTGAACGCCCTTAACGTACTCGTTGTCCTGGAGTTCCTCTGGAACGTGCCTCAGCGCGCGCTCAAAGTTGTCAATAACTGGCAGAAGATCACGAACAACGGTCGCCTTAACGACATTCTTAAGGCCAGCCATCTGCTCATCGTGACGGCGACGCAAGTTCATAGCATCGGCACGCTCACGCTGCAACGCTTCGGTCAGGTCGGCAACCTGCTGTTGCAGTAATGCCACATCTTCTGCTGGTAATTGATCTTGTGGATCTTGGCTTGGGTCTGTTTTTTTAGTCATAAAGTACCTCCTCTAACGATTCACCCGCAAAACGTACGAGCTGCATAACATCCTTGTAACTCTGGCGCGTAGGGCCAAGTACACCGATATAGCTGTTGTCTGAATACGGACTGCGGAACCGGCTAATAATAAGTGTACAGCCTGCACTGCGACCAATTGGATTTTCTTGACCAATATAGACACTAAGCGGCTGGTTTGGCGCTGCCTCGTGGAGCCACGGCTCAAGATTATCGAGAAGTTGAGCTACCTGGCGTACTTGGTTGGCTTGCATGAACTCTGGCTGGCCAAACAAGTTTGATAGCCCGGCCATATAGAGCTGGTTGCCAATCGTCGCGATACCAAGATTGTGTGTAAGCTCTACGAGCGTATCTACGGCGTTGCGAATTGTTCGCTCAGGCAATGCCCCTGTTTGTACGCGAGCCGTCAAGGCACGCTCAGCACGACGTTCAGAGGCAGTTTCGATAGTGTTTTCAGCCAAGTTGTTGACGTAAAAGCGATAGCCCTTATCTGTTGGGACGCGCCCGGCACTGGTATGTGGCTGCATAATGAGGCCGTGCCGTTCCAGATCGGCCATTTCAGCACGCACCGTGGCGGAGCTAACGTTAAAAACTTTCGCGAGTAAGCTCGAACCAACGGGGCTTGCTACCTCTGCGTATTGTTCAACAATTGAGCATAGTATTTGCTTCTGACGCTCTGTCATATACAGCTATGATAGTGTGTTTGGCACTCAATCGTCAAGAGTGCTAGAGTGTCATCTCTATGTTTAGGCTAATGCGTCATTGATGCCATAGAGAATATCCTTGGCGGCGGCAAGTGCTGCCTCTGGTCGTCGTTCCCTATCACTACCGTGCGCAATTGCATCAATAGTCGTGACGGTAATAGTTAGATCGTCGTTCAAGACGAAGTAGAAGTAGTCCATAGCAAGTGCGTGCAAAATTTCGGAGCGAGCAGTTTGCATGCGCCGCTTCCAATCTACCTGGTCAATCTCGTGGCCTTCGTAGCGAGTCATCAGGCGTTGCTGCCATATCTGGTAGCTGGGCGGCAATATAAAAACCGGGCGAACATCAAGCCCTAGGCGCATAAAATTAGCGACACCGTTTACGTCGATGTCGCCTATTGCGATTCGTCCTTCGTTTTTGGCGGCTTCAATTTCCGCAATGCTCGTTCCGTAAATGTTATTGCTGAATACGTTAGCTTCGATAAAATCGTGGTTCACTATCATATCTTTGGCTGTAGCTGTATTTACGAAGTGGTATTCCACACCGTCTTGCTCCATAACCCCGTGGTTTTTGCGAGGAGTACGGGTCGTGTGGGTCACGAATTCGTGATATTCACCAGGATGGTTTATGCGTAAGGCTGTACCGACGGCATTTTTGCCTGCACCAGATATGCCAACCAAAAAAAGTAGCGGTACTTGTTTAAGAGACGTGAGTCGATCAAGCGATGGTTGATACTGTGCTACAGCATCAATAATTGTTTGGTCTATTTCCATGTATGTACTATAGCGTAATCTGGTACTACCTACTACATAATAAAGTTGTAAAAGTTATATTTGTGGAAACGTGTACAATAGAGGTTATATGAAAGCACCCGATTTCTCATTGATTGACCAAGATGGCATTGTCCATAGCCTCAAAGACTACGCCGGCAAATGGGTAGTACTCTACTTCTACCCCAAAGATAATACTTCTGGCTGCACAACTGAAGCCTGCAATTTTCGCGATGAGCGCGAAGCGATTGCCGAATTTGGCAGCGCTGAAATTATCGGTGTTAGCAAAGATTCTGTCGCTAGTCACAAAAGATTTGCTGACAAGCACGGTATCAACTTTACACTGTTGAGCGACCCAGACCACACGACCATTGAAGCATACGGCGCATGGGGTCCCCGCACATTTATGGGCCGCGAATATCACGGCACATTTCGTAACACCTACATTATTAGCCCCAAGGGTGAAATTGTTAAAAAATATGAGAGTGTTGACCCTAAGAAGCACGCTGCAGAAATTATCAAAGATCTCCGCGCTCTCCAGGCTAAATAGCCTTACCAACTAGCAAGCGCAACACGGCGCCATGTATTAGTCGCCACGCAAACATACATAAAGCTAGCATCGTATGCATGCTGGCCAACTACACCTGTACTGGTCGCTGAAGCCGGTACACTTGCCCAGCCGCCCGTATCTACATATGCTTTGGTCGCTAGTGGTTTGCTTGATGCACCGTATCTAAAATAGATATCTGCACCATCGTACCAACAATCACCATCGTTAGGTGCCGTTGGCGCAGGGCCAGAACGTACGCGTAGTGCGGCCATGGCAGCACTACTGGGCGCAACATCAAGGTGAGCTGTGGAGGTAACATTACCACCAACGTACAGACCTGTTGCTGACAATCTGGCTGCGTTCGTAGAACCAGCACGCAAAATCATAAAGTCACCGAATGCCCCAACCGTAACCGCACTGCCGGAGGTTGTTGTGATATCTTTGAGGGCGATACGAGCAGTGCCACTCGGGTTAGTACCTTCGAATAAGGCAATGGTCGCAGCGCCATCTTTGGCGTGGATGCGAGCCAGTGCGTCGTCGGGAGCCGTGCCACCGTTCAGGCCAAAGCCCGCGTAGCCGTTCTGGCTTTCATCAAAAATGAGCCACCTAAATGATGATTGATAGCGCGTAAACGCCAAATCATTTTGTGTCCCGCCAGAATAATTTCGAGCGGACTGGATGTAATTAACACCGAGACCTGTTGTTTCGTCGAGCGTGGCCAGCATAACGATGCGGCCTTTTTCGATGCCGCCATCGTCATAGCCTGGTCGAAAATGAAAGGCTCCGCTCGCCACAAGATATCCGTTGTTCTTGAACCAGATATCAGCATCATAGTCGCCATCGCCATCCATGTCTTTGAAGAACGCCATGTGGCTTGTACCGTCACCTCCCACAATGCGCCACGCACCATTAGCAGTCGTTATGGGAATACCTGGGGTTGAATCCTCGAGAATGGTCGCGAGTTCGCCTGAGAACATTTTGTCCCCAGCGATGGTTTCGTCGCCAGCTGTGTGAACGACAGCGTTGTCATCCGCCTTGGTGGAAGCTAGCTGCCAACCGATGCCACTTGAATGGGTCGCGTCCGTAACAAGCATGTAGCCAGCGGTACTCGGCATATTCAACAAGCGAGGAATGTCGTGGGTGCCGTCTTGCCGATGCTCTTGCGATAGATAGTCGTTGAGGACACTGCCCCATCGATCGGTATCGCCTCCCGGTTGCGGAAGTCGCGACATATGCCCTCCAGAATAGTAAATAATGATAGTCACAACCGACCCGGTAAGATGCGGTACCTAAGGCGCTAGTTGTGACAAGCGTCATTATCGAAAAACGTCGTGCTAAAAATCAAGCACGACGCACCTCTGTTATGTGTTGTGTTTTTTGCCTAAATAGGTCTAATCACGCTTGAGCATGACCGTAAAAGCTTCGGACGGGATGTCGATCTTACCAAATCGCTTCATACGAGCCTTACCTTTTTTCTGCTTGGCGAAAACTTTCTTTTTGCGTGAAACATCACCACCGTAGAGCCCAGTTGTGACGTCTTTGCGGTAGGCACTGATATCTTCACGGGCGATAAAGCGACCGCCAATGGCTGCCTGCAAAGCTACAGAAAATTGTTGCCTTGGGATAACTTCTTTGAGCTTCGTAACAATTTCACGGCCCATTCGGTCGGCTTCAGAGCGATGTACCATGAGGGCAAGCGCGTCGATACGTTCACCCGCAACATAGAAATCAAGCCGAACGAGGTCTTCGGCACGATAATCGGCAAGCTCGTAGTTAAATGATCCGTATCCAGACGTGAGGCTCTTGAGTTGGTCGTAGAAGTCGGTCAAAAGATTAGCCAGCGGTGCCTCAAAACTCACGAGCGTGCGCTCGTCGATATAACTCAGGTTCTTCTGTAAACCACGTTTGTTTGAAATAAGCTGGATAACCGCACCGACGTAGTCTTGCGGAACGACGATTTCGCCCTTAATCCATGGCTCACGAATTTCTGCAATCTTGGCAACATCGGGTAAGTCAGCGGCGCTCTTGATGTCAGTTTCGTCACCGTTGAGCAGCGTCACCTGGTAGTCAGTAGAAGGATTCGTCACAACCAAATCAAGGTTGTACTCACGCTCTAAGCGTTCACGAACAATATCCATGTGCAGGAGGCCCAGGAACCCAATACGCACACCAAAACCGAGAACAGGAGAGTTCTCCGGTTCAAACTGCAAGGCAGAGTCGCTCAGGCTCAACTTCTCAACCGCGTCTTTAAGATCTTGGTAATATTCGTTACTCTCCGGGAAAAAGCCCGCGTAGACAAAGGGCTTTACGTCTTGATAGCCTGGCAGCGCTTCGATTTCAGCAACAGTATTTTCGAGAGTGACCGTATCACCGACGCGTGCTTCACGAGTACTACGCAAGTTGGTTACAATGTAGCCAATCTCACCAGTCTGAAGAGCCTCGTTGGGCGTCATATCGGGCTTAAGCGCACCGACTTCGAGCGCGATTCCCTTGGCCACTGTGGCCTTCATGGCAATGTGGGCGTTCTTTTTGATCGCGCCGTCAATCACACGCACGTACAAAATAACACCACGATAATCGTCATAATAGCTGTCAAAAATAAGGGCGCGAGTTGGCGTACTAGGATCTCCGGTTGGAGCTGGGACATCTTTGACAATGCGCTCAAGTACAGCGTCTACGCCTTGGCCAGTTTTGGCTGAGATGTGCAAAATTTCGTCTGGGTCACAGCCAAGTAAGCTGACCACTTCTTTGGTTACGCGCTCAACATCTGCTGCAGGTAAATCAATCTTGTTGAGAACAGGAATAATCGTAAGATCGGCAGCCATCGCTAGATAAACGTTAGCGAGTGTCTGAGCCTGCATACCCTGTGTGGCGTCGACCACCAATATAGCCCCCTCACACGCCTCTAAGCTGCGTGAAACCTCGTACGAGAAGTCTACGTGGCCCGGTGTGTCGATAAGGTTGAGCTGGTGGCCCTTGTAGTCCATGCGTACAGGCTGTAGCTTGATCGTGATACCACGCTCACGCTCGAGATCCATACGGTCGAGAAGCTGCGCTTTCATGTCACGCTTTTCAACGGTGCCGGTCATTTCGAGCAAACGGTCAGCCAAGGTGCTCTTACCGTGGTCGATATGTGCAATAATACAAAAGTTTCGAATAGTTTGTTCAGTCATTTACACATCATTATAACAGAGGTCAGTCAAAAAGAGGAGCCCTAATCGAGCTAGAGGTATGTTCCGAATTGCTTGCGGAACATAGGCGCATGATGGTCTAGCTGTTGATTTGGCCGACTTTGACCTTAGCAATTGCTAGCATGTACTCTTTGTCGTCGGTCAATGTCGTTTGTAGCAAATCAAAACCGTTGCGGTCAAATTGGTTCATAACATCCATGGCCTTCTGGTGCCAATAACGCCATAGCAAGATTCTTTCACCTTTGCGAAGTGTCAATGTCCGATTAATGCCACCTATAACAAAGGTAATTGTCACGTCAGTCTTGAGGTGAATCTGTGTAAAGCGTGCGCATTGCTCCTCGTCAAAGTACTGCTCTACTTCGTAGAAAGAGCTATCGAAGTTGAGCAAATCAATGATGAGTTTCAGCTGCGTGTCGAGCTTTTCGCTGTCAAATTCCACGTAGAAATCAAAGTAGCGGCGTGAAGACTCGGTATCGAGTTTGAGGCCATATATAAAGTAGTCGTTACGACCCATACTGCCATTAATAACCTGGAACGCGTGATCGGGCCAACGGAAATTGGTCAGCGTTCCTCCAAGACAAAGAATAAGGTTCTGGCGGCCCTCACCATTTGGCTTGAAGTTATCTTTGCGCAATAAGTCTTCGAATCGATCATAGCTCAAGTCGCGTAAGTGTGACTCGTATACGAGCTTGTCACCGAACCACTTTTTGACATTTTGCTCGGCGATTGCCAGCATATCATGGCTAAAATCTACACCCATGTAACGATTGACCTGGTCTCGCTCCAAAAGCGCACTAATAAGATTTCTGACAGGGGCGGCGTCTCCTACCCCAAGGTCAACGATATTAACCTTTTTATCCTTAACGATTGAGCTGATGTAGTCCTGGTTTATATCAAGCAGCTTGATAATACCTGTCAGCATGTTGAACTGCTCTTCTTGAAGCAGTTTTTGAGAATAGTCACTCCAGTAGCGAGCCCCACCGTCAAAATAGCTATACTGCAAAGGAATCTCTTTGTGAACATCAATATTGGTCATGATGTCTAGGATTTGTTCCTCGGTAAACAGCTTGTAGAATTCGGGTTTAGGCGTTACGAGCTTGTGGCCGCGACTGTTTTTGAACTTCTTGCGTTGCTGTACGAGCTTCTCGATAACATGCAAGTTCTTGGTGGTGTTAGCGATAAAGTACCGGCCATTATATTGGAGTAACTCCAGGTCTAATTTTCCAGCCTCAGCGGCGTCAATCCAGTTACGGACAGACTTCTCGGAGACATGATAGATTTCGGCTAACTCGATATTCTTATAGTATTTCATACATAACCATATTTACAGTTGCATGTTCCGATTGTGACATGTATCATCAGAATTAGCAGCTGCATTATTTCCACAATTTGTGAACAGTCTATTGTTACGTAGAGTACCAGCTATTCTGATTTAACACAATGTTAACAAACACACCTCCTGCACGCTGAATAGCCCTCTACATTTCTATTTGTAATCATTTCCACGTTTGCATTTATTAACATTCAGAAAGGTGTTAACATGCGTAAAACTCCACGCGTGATGTCTATGATCTCGCCAAATACCTACGAAGAAAGTTTCGTAGGTAGCATTAAAGTTGAACCGGGCAAAACAAGTAGCCTCATGGTTGGGATCTTTGAAGATGGCATCCCTGAGCCAGATCTTGCTTTAGAGATTGAGCCCAAAAACTGCACGATTAAGTCACGATTGGTGCGAGCCAAGGAACGTGGTGAATATCGGCTCATCTATCATTTCAGCGCTCTGCAAAACGTCCCCTGCCAAGTCACTGTACGTCAGCAAGCAATCTAGCCTTGGTATATTCCAAGGCTTTTTCTTTGGTCGACGCCTAGTATTGGATGCGAATTGGACGGAGAACAAAACGTTTGATAGCTGCAAAAACTGGGCGAGCTTCTTCGAGTCCGAAGATACCCGAAACCGTAACATGAACGATTATTGTTGAGCCTGCGATAAAGAGCAGCTTAGTTCCTAGAGTGACCATGCCTCGGTCGTCAGCGCCAAGTGGGAAGAACGACACTGCGATAAATGCAGTCAATACGCTAAATCCAGATGCTGAAATAATGCGAACCAGCCCACCCCAGAATGTAATATCGAACAGCTTCGTATCGCGCACGAGCATGATAGTAACCAGTACTACCACTTCGACGCAGGCCACAATCGACTGAGCCATAGCCAGACCGGCGGCGCCATACGAACTTGGTCGAGCCAAAATCATAACCAGGAAAACGTTCAGTCCAATGGTAAAAATGGATACGAATAGCGGTGTTTTGGTATCTTTCTGGGCATAGAACCAGCGCGAAATAATGGCGTATAAGGTGCGGAAGAAGATAGCTACCGTCAGGAACCCAAAGATCAGTGCAATTTGCTGAGCATCTTTCGCAAAAATTAAGCGAGCTAAGTAACCACGGCAGAAGAAACAAACGACAACGACCGGGATAGTTAGCCAAATCATAACGCGCAAGATACGGAGGAAATCTTTGCGGAACAAGTCTGGTCTGCCTTGAGATAGCCGTTTGTTTAGGCGTGGAAATGCCGCCGTAGAAATCGCTGTGCCGAGCAATAGGATTGGAGCTGTGTGCAGCGTGTACGCGTTGTTGTAGTAGCTAATATATCCCTCGCCTAAACGTCGGGCAAAGTTAGTCTCAACAATACTTTGAATTTGGTCGACACCCTGGTCGAGCGAACGAGGTGGCAGGTTACGCAAAACTGTGCGAAACTCTTTGTCTTTCCAGGAGATTGTTGGATGCCACCGGAAACGAGTTCCGATCAGGCCGAACATAACGATAAGCAGCTGCAAAATACCACCGACAAACGCACCAATACCAAGGCCAATAAGCCCTACGTCGGTGTTGCGGAAGATATAAATACTCGCGATAATTGACGCGTTATAAAATAAGGGCGCGATTGCGTAGAAAAAGAAACGGCCCATTGTTTGTTGAGCACTCGTGAGAATACCTGAAATCGTGAACAGCAGTGGGTTAAGTGCCAGCCAACGCATAATCGTTACAGCATCATGCATCTGGCTTGGGTGTGAACGCATGCCTGGTGCGACGATGTGACCGATAAGAGGCTCGGCAAATATGAAGATAATAACCGCCACAAAGAACATGACAACACTTAGCAAGTTAAGCAAGCTTGAGCAAAGCTGCCACATCCCCTTTTTGTCGCCTTTGGTCAGCTTGTCAGTGAGTACCGGCATAAATGCAACGCCAAGAGCACCCGCCGATAGGGTGTAGAAGAAAAAGTCTGGAATGTTAAACGCGGCGAAGTACGCATCGGTGCTGTGCAAGCCAGTAGAATCGAAGTTGGCATTCACCAAACGGGTACGCATAAAACCGAGTAGCTGGCCGAGGAATGCTGCAATGATGAGCAACATTGCAACGCCACCCAAGGATATACGTTTTTTAGTCGTGGTCCGCTTTGGTTTTTCTTGCATGATTGTTCTGTTAGTCGTTCTTAGTATACCCTCTGATCTACCGTAAGACCACAGCTAGAGTACAGTTTTACAGCATGTTTTCAATGCTTATTCAGGTTGTGACGCAGCTGGTTTTGAGCGACGGCGCCGACGACGACGTTTTTTAGGAGCATCGTCTGGTTCGCCCTCTTCACCCTGCATAGAAACCTCCGCGGGCTTCTCTCGAGAAATTGGCTTGGGCGTAGGTGCTGGGCGTGGAGCTGGGCTATCGGGAGTATCGTGCAAAGAAATAGTCGTTGGCTCCTGGACAGGCTCGGAGTGACGAGAGAAGAGAGTAATCTCTTCTGGTTCAACGGGTTTCGGTGGCGCTGTCGGACGTGGAGCTGGCTTAGGGCGTGGCTCGGGAGCTGCACGTGGCTTGGGCGCTACTGGGCGTGGAGCTTCCTTTGCAGGTGCAGGAGCTGGATCCTGTTGCTGAGCGGCCTTAATAACTGCCGATGGTAATAACGCGAGACGAGACAATGTCTGCAGAATAGAAGCGCGCTGATTCTCAGTTAGGGCGCGAGGCGCGCGTACAACTTCAGTGGGCTTAGATGCAGGTGCATTCTTTGGTTTTTCAACCCTCTCGGTCTTTACGGGTTTTTCGGTCCTATCAGGCTTACTAGCGTCTTTGTCTTTGGCATCGTTTTTCTTCTTGGGCTGATTCTGGCCACCCTGGCCCTGATTGCTGCTAGCACCTTTAACGATGTACTGCTCATTGACTATGGCCTCAACTGTTGCCAAATCGTGGGCATAGGCCTGACGACTTTCGGCAACAATGAAGTCTGTATTGTCTTTTTCAAGTGGTGGCAAGTTCAAACTGACTGCCGAGAAGGCACCGGCTTTCTCACCTTCAATCGCCATACTAATAACAAAGTGGCGGTTGTGCATATGCACAAGGTCATGATCGGTAAATTGCGGCTCAAAGTAACGCATCATCACCTTGGAGTCGTCGGCACTCATGCGGAACGCGATGATCGAACCAACGTTACCGAAGACGGCGTCTTTCACCTGCGGTAACATCTGTGCGGTGTACTGGTTGGCAACGGTGAGGTTCAGGCCATATTTACGGGCCTCAGATAGAATGGTGGCGAACGAGTCGGTGGCAAAGTTCTGAAATTCGTCCACGTATAAGTAGAATGGTGTGCGCTCTTCGATGGATATATCGGCGCGAGACATGGCCGCCATTTGGATTTTGGTAACGATCAAGGCACCGAGCAAAGAGGCGTTGTCTTCGCCAACGAGACCACGGCTAAGGTTGATGATCAAAATTTTACGTTCGTCCATAATTTGACGAATGTTAAAGCTGCTCTTTGGCTGACCAATAATATTACGAACGAGCGGGTTGGCCGTAAATGCGCCAACCTTGTTAAGTACTGGGGCGACTGCTTCAGCGGCAAACTTGTCGTTCCAGCTGGCAAATTCAATGTTCCAGAAGTTCAGAACAACTGGGTCACCCACAAACGAAAGTACGTGCTTGCGGAATGCCTTATCGGTAAGCATGCGAGTGATGTCGAGCATGGTTGCATTTGGGAAGTCCAAAAGTGCCAAAATGGTATAGCGCAAGATGTATTCCAAGCGCGGACCCCAAGATTCGAACATACGTTTGAGTACACCAATCAGCTCAGAACAGGTGTGGTTCTTGAGCTTAGGGTCATATACCTCCATAGGGTTGAAGGCTATTGGGAAGTCTGTGTCAGCGGCGTTGAAGTAAATAACGTCTTTGGCACGTTCTGGCGGAATGCGCGTCAGAATGTTCTGTGCGTAGTCACCATGCGGATCGATAATCGCGAAGCCAAATGGACTGTACACGTCCGAGATAGTCAAAAGTTCCAAAAGACCAGACTTACCCACACCGGTCTGACCAATGATATACAAGTGGCGGCCACGGTCGGAACGTGGCAAACCGAATGCCGTATCGTGACCGCGGAAGTGCGTCATTGCAATTGGGCTAATATCGGTACGTCCCGGAGTTGCAATTGGCAAATTAGCAGGTGGCTCAGCTGTCTGGCTTGACGCCCACAAGATAAATGGCGTCTCCACGTTCGTGTGAGGCAAGTGGTAGAGCGTTGCAACTTCTTCGATATTGAGTGTGTAACGAGTCTTACCGAATTCACGGTCTGCGAATGAGTCAGGTATGGCATCAGTACTAATGAGTCTTCCCTGCTCAAAACCGTTCAAATATGTTGTATTGAACTGCTTGTAGCTAGCGATAATGGACTGCATGCGGAGACGAGCCTGAGTATCGGAAGCATTGCCGCGATACACGATACGGAGCACTGCTTCAAATGCTAGTTTCTGGCTCTTCTCTTGCGCGCCCGTTGCGCGAGTCTGTTCGTACTCAGTCAGTTGTTTGGCTGTTGTAGTGGCCTCTGGTGGCGCCCACAGAGCCTGCAGCATACCAGTCGTCTTGGTTTTGCCGCTCTTAATGCCCTTAAGATACGATTCGCTCTTCTTTTGCCACTGGCTTGAGGCAGGACGCATAATCAGCTGAACCCATGCTTCTTCTTCATCTTCAAACTTGGCAAGAGTTGCGGTAATAGCGGCCAATGGGTCAACGTCAAAGCTCTGGAACATCTTGATCGGCAGGACTTCACTAACATTCATCTGCAGATCAGTCGTCAGCGTTGTCTCGTGTGTAGCTTGCGATGAGTAGTCTTCGACTTCGGAGATCTGCACAGTTGGGTATTGGGCGTAAATCTGTTCGGCGACAAAATCCTTGAGATATTTTGGCACCCACACGTAGAAACCAATTCGCTTGTTGATAACAGCAATCTCAAAGCTAATACGCTCGCGGGTGGCCTCTTGCCAAGCGCTAGTCGCGGGCAATGTCAGGAGCCCGTGGAGGCTAGCCAACATCTGTTCTGCAGCAAGAGCCTTTTTCTCGTTTGTTCGAGGAACCTGCAGCAACAACAAACAGCCCTCAATAGGGGCAGAAGGTTTTTGCTGCAGAATATTCATTATCATGAGAGAGAACGGCTTTCGTTAATGTAAACTATAACAGATTTAACTAAACTTAGCAAATGTATTACGGCTATGCTTACTACTGTAATGGTACTACTTTTGCACCCCAAAAGTACAGCAAACAATACAACAAACGACGCCCCGAGATGAGGCGTCTTTTTTGTGGAATGGTGCAGCGCTTAGTAAAGTGCAGCGGCTTCGGGCATTTTGGCGCCCTTTAGTACTTCTTTTACT
>CAZCCP010000003.1:0-154006 GCA_964497565.1 uncultured Candidatus Saccharibacteria bacterium | reverse complement strand
TGTGATTGCAACTGGCCGGTTTGGGTATGTGCATCCTGGTGACGTCGTGATTATTCAGCATAAAGGCATGGAGAAGATCAAGCGTGTGACTCAGGTCGATCCCAACAAAGGCGTCTATGTGGTTGGCGACAATCCAGACGAGAGTACTGACAGTCGCAGCTTTGGCTGGCTAGAACACGATGATGTTATTGCCAAGGTTATCAGGCCTCGGCGCGTTCGTCGCCCCGCATAAAAAATACCCCCGGAATCCCAGGGGTATTTTCGTGAATGCAAGATTGCCTACTCGGCGTGCTTGAATTCGAGTGCTTCACCTTCGGCCATGTCTTTGGTCGAAGTCTTCAGCGGTGTTTCACGCAAGAACAGCGCAACGATAAACGTCAGGACTGCGAACGGAATCGCCCAGATGAATACATCGTGGAACGAACGTACGAATGCCTCGAGGATACCGTGTGTCACGTTTGGTGGCAACTGAGCTAATTGCTCTTTGCTCGCCTGCATGTTCTCGGCAGTAATAGGGCTGCCAGGCAACAGCTCGTGCAAATGGTGATTAAGACGAACGGTCAAAATTGCACCAAAGATGGCTGTACCAAACGAGCTACCCATGCTGCGGAAGAAGGTTGCAACAGATGTCGCAGTACCCATGTCTTTGCGGTCCACAGAGTTCTGGATGGCTAGCGTCATGACTTGCATGAAGAGGCCGATGCCAATACCGAGTGTTAGCATCCAAGCTGAAAGCATCAGCTGGTTGGTACCGATAGACACGTGGCTAAAGAGCCAGAGGCCAAAGGCCGTAATGGCTGTACCCACGATTGGGAACATGCGGTAGTGACCTGTCTTGGAGATGAGGCGTCCAGAAATAGTCATCGAACCAATGAGTCCGAAAATAAGTGGTAGCATCATCAAACCAGACTTGGTTGCAGAGTACCCGTGAACCAATTGCTGATATTCTGGCAGGTAAATGAACGCAGCAAACATTACCATACCGGCAAGCAGCGACAGCACAGTTGAGACTGCAAAGATGTCGTTCTTAAAGAGGCGCATAGGAATGATTGGTTCCTGAGCTTTGCGTTCCCAGCCAATGAAAGCCAGCGCAGCTACAAGCCCACCACCGATGAGACTGATAATCTGAGATGACGCCCAGGCGTACTTGCTGCCACCCCAAACGGTTGCGAGCAGAAGGGTTACGGCGCTCGTAGTGAGCAGGCCGGCACCCAGGAAGTCGATGCGATGCTCGGTTTTACGAACAGGCAAGTGCAAACGTGCCCAGATCATCGCCATCGCGAACAAGCCAATAGGCAAGTTGATGTAGAAGATCCAACGCCAGTTAAGGTGGTCAGTGAAGAGTCCACCAAGGAGCGGTCCAATCACGCTGGATACGCCGAAGACAGCACCGAAGTAGCCTTGGTAGCGTCCGCGTTGTGCCGGCGGAATGATGTCACCAACAATAGCGAGTGAAAGCGCCATCAGCCCACCACCACCGAGACCTTGCAAGCCACGGAACATGATCAGCTGTGTCATGTTTTGGCTGGCGCCTGCAAGTGCAGAACCAAGCAAGAAGATAACGATAGCTATCATGAAGATTTTCTTACGACCGTAGAGGTCGCTGATCTTACCGTACAGTGGTGTGACTGCAGCACTCGTTAAGAGATATGCTGTTACAACCCATGATAATTCGCTGAGGCCATGGAGGTCATTAGCGATAGTTGGCAATGCGGTACCGACAATTGTCTGGTCCAAAGCCGCCAACAGCATCGCGGTCATAAGAGCACCCATCACAGCCATAATTTCGCTGTGCGTGCGTTCTCCCTCGAGCGATTCAGGCTCTTTCTTAAATTTTGATAAAATTTTTGCCACCATTGTATCTAATCCTTTCCTTCGGAGCGTTCTTGACTAAGCTTCATGAGATGCTCAATCATTTTTTTCTGGACACCGTTCATGATACGTATTTCATCAATTGAAAGACCTTTGTAGACTTCTTTGAAGATGTCCATCTTTCGTTGTTGCACTACGGCCATGCGATCGCGACCTGCCTCGCTCGCACTAATAAGTGTGACGCGGCGGTCAGCAGGGGACGGCTTGCGTTCGACAAGACCGGCACGTTCCAGGCTTTCAACAAGCTGGGTGATTGCGCCGGGCGTCAGCTGCATTGAGCGGGCTAATTCGGTTGACGAGATAGGCCCCTCGTGGCTTACAATAAAGAGTAGCTCACCCTGTGAAGGCGGCAATTGTTCCTCTCCATCTAAGCTAACCATGCACGAAACCATTAACCGTCTCATGGCGGCCATGTTGTTCGTGATCTCCTGAAGCAGTTGATCTTTGGTTTCCACAAGTACTCCATTTACTTTAGATACTAAACATTATAGACCCTAAACTAAAAGCCGTCAAGCATATGCCGACGGCTTTAGTAGTATGTAAGGTGTAGCTTACGCGAGTTTTGCGCGTGAAGCTTTCATTTCGGCACTCCAGAAGGCAATGTTCTTGAGCATGCGTGTAGCGCTGTCGTTCTGCGCTTCGGTAGCAGTGAAGCCACCTTGTTCGTCGAGCTGCGACCAGTAGTTTGGCAGCAATACTGTGTCGTGCAAGTCGTACATGCGAAGCCATGCAACAGTGCCGCGCAAGTGTTCTACGCTGCGTGCGCCACCGGCATCAGCACCGTAGCTTACGAATGCAACTGGCTTGTAATACCACTCTTTGCCCAAGAAATCGATCGCGTTCTTGAGAGATGGAGATACGCCGTGGTTGTATTCTGGTGTGACAAAGACAAATCCGTCTGCGTCACCAATAATTTCAGCCCAAGCTTTAGTGTGGTCCTGTACGTATGTTTCCTCTGCAGCAGGTGGCTGTGGCTCATCGAGGAAAGGCAGTTTGATCTCAGCGAGGTCAATCAGCTCGAACGTTGCATCCTTTTCTTGGGCACTGAGGTCCATGATCCACTTTGCAGCGCTAGGGCCGAAGCGGTTTGGGCGTGTAGAGCCAATGATTACTTTAATTTTGGGCATAAAATTCTGATTCCTTCGTGTATTAAGCTTACTATACAAAGTATAGTAGTGTATAATGGTATTTGTAAAGACTAAAGTTTGGAAAGTATGAGCCTCGAAGTTGATTCTTTAACTGAAGCTAAGAAGGGCTGCATCGCTGCTGCAGCTAGTATTCTTGGTGCCAAGTGGACACCTCAAATCTTGTATGGGTTGTATCATGGTGTGCAGCATTTTTGTGAATTACAAAAGGAAGTCGGTGGCGTTAATCCACGGACTCTCTCTGCCCGTTTGGTTGAACTTGAGAAGGCTGGCATTGTCCAAAAAGACAGTTACGCGGAGATTCCGCCTCGTATTGAATATTGCTTGACGTCAAAGGGCCGTGACCTGGTGCCAATTTTGCAGCTTATGGCTGAATGGAGCGCTAAGCATCCACCAACAGCCGAAGAACAGGCTGTGTGTGACGCGGCTCTCTCTATTGATACAGTTGAAGTGTAGCTTTAGGGCCGTTTGAGCCCTTTTCGTACATATGTAAATTAGTGCTATCCTTGGCCCATTCATGTAGTACGTTCTGGATAACTTTCCATGAGGCAATAACTTCTTCACCAGTAGTAAACAGGAGGCGATCACCCTTGATGGCGTCCGCGAGCACACGTTCGTAGGCATCCGGCTGACGGGTAGACTCACCAAAAGCGTGTTTGTAGCGGAACTCCATACTGACAGGCTGCATTTCGTGAGCAAAACCAGGCTTCTTGGCGCGCAAAGCCAGACCGATGCCTTCGTTGGGCTGGATGCTCATTGTCAGAATATTGTCGTACTCGCTGTGTTCTTGGTCACTGAAAGTAAGTGTAACTTCGATAGACTTGTCCGCGAGTGCCTTTCCGGTCTGCAAGATAACAGGGACGCCCCGCCATCGTTCGTTATTGATCTCGAGCTTAACTGCAGCGAATGTTTCCGTACGTGAGTCAGCACTGTGTACATCGGCTCTGTATTCTTCGTATTGGCCACGCACGGCCTGTGTAGCGACCATATTAGGGGCGATAGGTGTGATTGACTGCAAAAGGGCTAATTTGCTGCTGTGGAGGCGCGTAGCATCGCTCGTGTCATTCTCCATGGTTACGAGCGCAAGCAACTGCAGTAAATGGCTTTGGATGAGATCACGGAGTGCGCCTGTTTGTTCATAGAAAGCCACACGGCCTTCAATATCGAGTTTCTCAGAGGCAGAAATAGTGATTTGTGTAACATGCTTGTTGCTCCAAAGCGCACGGAACATGGCGTTTTGGGCACGGAATGTCATGATGTTTTGAGCAGTTTCTTTGGCTACATAGTGGTCGATGCGGTATGTCTGATTCTCGTCAAAAACAGTCGTTAGCTGCGTAATGAGTTCCTCGGCAGATTGCAGGTCGTAGCCAAATGGCTTCTCGATGAGCAAGCGGCTTTCGCCTGTGCCATGCGGACAGGCTGTGTTGAGCCCTGCTAGGCCAAGCTGTTCGATAACAGGGGCGTATGTTTGGGCTGGGATAGCAAGATAAAAGAGGCGCTGCATGCATACGCCAGTTTTGACCTCGAGGTCATCCAGGTGGCTTCGTAGCGCAACGTAATCGTTCGTACTCAGGAGGTCCATCTTGAAAATATGGAGACGCGCTGCAAGCCAGGTGGCAACTTCCACGTCGATGTTCGGTACAAATTGGGACAGCTTGAGAAGAATGTCCTCAGCTGTTACATCTTGGCGCGTGACACCAATAATGCGAAACGTATCTGGCAGCATCTTGTAGGCAGCCAGATGATAGAGCGCGGGCAGAAGCTTGCGCTGGGCAAGGTCGCCGGTAATGCCAAAAATAACAAGTGAGCCAGGAGGTAGTGGAACATTCATGGCTGTCAGTATGCACTCTTTTTGCCAAATAGAGAAGAGCTAGCGACTAAGGCTGGACGGTGTAGTCATTCTGACCACTAGATACGGTAAACCACATGCTCCATGGTTTATCCTCGACAGGAATCTCTTCTTCACCGAGGCGGTATCGTCCCATTTTTTGGCTCTGAGCACGGACAATGTTGAGGCCGCGACCATGTTCGTGATTGCCATCGAAACGAATTGCCTGCAAGCCGTTGAGCGCAGTTTCATCTTCTTCGAATTCAGTCGCCATTTCAGCGTTTATAGCGTCCAAGTCGATTTCAATGCCAAAAGCCGAGAGATCGAGTGATTCGCTGAATTCATCTTCAATTGCTGGTTCTTGAGCTGCAGCGGGAAGTTCTGGCGGATGTGCGTCTGCACCCCGTACTTCAACGAGGATGTCGCCAGTTTGCGTGAACGATGCAAAGATATCACCACCCCAAGCGTAGCGCTTGGCGTTAGTGATGAGCTCAGTAGCGCCAAGCTTCACAGCTTCAATGGCGTTTTCGTTGACCTGTAAAAGCCCAAGGCGCTCGCCGATTGTTCTGCGGAAGGTTTGCATGCGATCCCGCTCGTCCTCGAGATCCATACGAGGTTCGAAGATATTGTCATAAAAAATCTGTTCGTGAGCTTCTGGCGGTTCTGCTTCAGGGACGCTTACGAAAGCGGCCTGGGCGTTATCTCCAGTTTCAATAAGATGGTCTTGCTTAGGAGCTATACCTGTAGTGTCTGGTAATTCCACCTCGGGTACTACTGGTAAGAATCGATCACCTTCGTTAGGTGTTGGCATCTCGCCGATCATGGCCTTGCTTCTCCTTATTTTTTGCCAAAAATAAAAACGCTGCACAAGGGGACCCCGCTAGCGCTTTTAGTTTATGTGTATATTATACACCTGTGTCAAGCTTTACGTACATTTGAAGCGCAAAAAAAGAACACTAACAGATACGAAAGTGTGCATAACTACAGTAAATTTTAAGCATAACTACAGCTCGATGAGTTTTTTAAAATTGATTTCCAGCACTGTAAGTTTTGGATTTCGAATGATCTTGTTTTCTTGGAACTCTTTCATGACCATAGTGGTACTTTCGCGGGTCACACCGATCATGTCGGCTAAGATTTGGTGGCTAATAGGGAAGGTCACACGTCGCCAGCCAGTTTTGCGCTCTTCCGAATGGTGAACGGCCAGAAACTTGAGCGCGGCGCACAGCTTGTCACGCGTCGTGGTTTTCTCGAGGCTGCTGAGGCGCACAAGTACTTCGTGTACTTCTTTGGCGAAGCTCTGCATAAGGTAGATCGCCAGGTCATTGTCGGCGTGGATGCGCTCGTCAACAATGCTTTGTGGCAATACGTACATTTCGCTGTCAGTGACGGTTGTATAGAATGAGCGGTTTTCGTCGTTACCACCCATGAAATAAATCATTGGGAACATTGAAGGCGGCTTGATAAGATGCAGGATCTTCTCGTTGCCCTGATCGTCGATATCGTAGACTTTGACGATGCCTTCTTTGAGAATGTAGAAATCAGCAGGAACATCACCCTCATAAAGAATAATCTGACCTTTTGGATAGTGTCGTAATTTGGCCTGATCTACCAATTGCTCTAGGGGGTTATTCGTGAAAAAATCCACCTCTTTATTGTACCTTATTATTTCGGTATTTGTTTGATACTTCACAAAAATTGCCAAGAAAACTTCACCGCGCGTAACTACTCTGGCGGCATACAATAAAATTGTTCCCTGAAACGAGCGGGTCGACAAGTAATGGTTACACGCAGGACCGACGCATCGTTTCAGGTGAACATGAAGCGTAGAGGAGGCGAATGTGTTTTATAAACATCGCACTGATTTGCCCGCCGCCCTACAGCGTACGATGCCAATCATGGCGCAGGAAATGTACCGTGAAGCATACAACGAAACTTGGGAAGAATACCAACAAACATACCAGGAACGTGAGGCTTTGTCGGTTGAAGAGCTGGCGCACCGACTGGCATGGGGCAAGGTAAAACAGCATTTTGTTAAGGATTGCAGCGGCCGATGGAGGCCGAAGTCTGAATCGTAAAGGTATGAGGAGATCGTCATGTATACCGATATAGCCGAAAAGAAAGTGGCGATTCTTGTTGATAATTATTTTGAGCAGGCGGAATTTGTAGAGCCTCTTAAGGCGCTCAAAGGCGTGGCCGCCACAGTAACTGTTATCGGTGCGGAGGGCAAAGATTTGCAAGCACTGCAGCACGCTGCTTTTGGCGATAGATTTCAGGCTGATGTCACACTTGATGAAGTTTCGAGCAGCGACTATGATGCGCTCGTACTGCCTGGCGGTGCGATGAATGCAGATAGGCTACGGATGAACAAGGCCGCCCAAACGTGGGTGCAGGACTTTTTGGAGACGCATCGACCACTTGCTGCTATTTGTCATGCGCCGTGGGTGCTTGTGTCTGCAGACCGTGTACGTGGGCACAAACTAACGAGCTACTACACCATTCAGGATGACATCAGAAATGCTGGCGGTGACTGGCAGGATAGCGAAGTCGTCATCGATGGCAACTTGATTACCAGCCGAAAGCCAGATGACCTGGCGGCGTTTACTAACGCCCTGATTACGATGCTTCAGAAGCAACATGAGGAACAATTGACGAGGGAGGTCTACGATGCCTAAATTTGGTGAAAAAGCACAAGAAAAAGTTCACAAAGCAATGCACGAGATGAAAGAAGGCAAACTCAAGTCTGGTGGCAGCGGCAAAAAGGTGACGAGCAAGAAGCAAGCCGTTGCGATTGGTCTGTCCGAAGCGCGAAAAGCTGGCGGTAAAGTGCCTAAGAAGTAGGGACTATTTTTCGGCTTGGACTTTGGCAGCGAGTTTACGAGCGGCTTTGAGGAGCCGTCTTTCTCGTGGGCGAATGAACAAGAGCTTGTCGTGGAAGAGATCATCACCTTGCGGATCAACGAGAATGGTGAGCATGCCGGCTTTGTTGCCGCCCTTAACGTCGAACATCACCTTGTCGCCAACCATGGCGATTTCGTGAGGTTTAGCGTCGAGCGCGTCAATGATCTTCATGAAGTAGCGCTTGCTGGGCTTGCGCATGATAATGCCATACCGGTAAAACGGTTGGAATACGCGTGCACCAAGCGGTTTGCTGAAGCGGTCAAGATTACTGCTCATGTTGTTGGTGGCTAGATTGAGGCTCTTGATGACGCCCCCATCACGCAGGTCGACGAGGTATGCAATAATCTCGGCTTCGATGTAATCGGCCCGGGGGCGGCGAATGGTCAGGTCTAGGTCAAAGAGAACATGTTTGATGCCAAGGCTTTGAAGTTTAATAAAATCAATATCGAGCACGCTCTTGGCTGAGAAATCAGGCAGGTGATGCGGTGCTATTTTTTTGTCGCGAAAATGCGCGTGTGCTTCAGCTTTCATACTCTTAGCCTAGCATGCTTGAAGTGTCAAAAGAAGTGACCTCAGGCACGAATGAACGCTGCTATGCTTTGGCGCGGTTGACGCGAACTGCGCGCTTGAAACGCTTCTCGGCGGTTTTATCAGCGAATCGAACCATCGGACCGTAGACAATAGTGCGTTCTTTTTTGCCATGGTCAGCATCCTTGAGCGCTTCGAGGACGAATTTCTCTATGAGCCATTCGCGGCCTGGAGCGGTCTGACCCATGATGGTAATACGCCACAAATCTTTGGCGAGCTCTTCTTCGCTGGCGACGACGAGCGGGCTTGCAAGCATGGTTGGTGAAGTAGGCAGCGTCTTGGCTATGTCGGCAACAAGCGCTAAGCCTGCCTTGTGATCACGGACAAAAATATCGACGGCAAGTGTACGAATACCGCGTGGTGTAATCTTGACGCCTTGGATGTACTGGTTGTGCAGCCACACAATCTCACCGTTGATATTGCGAAGCTTCGTGGAGCGAAGCGTTACACGCTCGACAACGCCACCAACTTCGGCAAATGGCTCTACGCGGATAAAGTCGCCAACAGAGAACCACCGCTCTACGATCATGGTTACACCAGAGGTGACATCGCGAAGCAATGGTGCGATAGTAGCGTTTGCGAATACTACAAAAAAGGTACCAATACCAATAGTGCTAACAAGAGCGCCGCGGTTAGGGAGCAGGAATCGCAGGGCTACGTACGCTGCGACGGCAAAAATAACGCCTCTGGCGGAGGCGATCATGACACTCAAATAGGTTTCGATACGTCGTAGCTGGATGGACCGTTCCTCGTCGGAGGTAGTGTCCGAACGGAGGGCGATTGACTTAGCGACGCTGATAACCAGCTTAGCGACTAAGTGACTTAAGAGGTATGCGATGGCAAATACTACCACCAGCACGAAAGCTGCGTGCAAAGATGTCAATTTGTTTGATCCTTCATTTACGATATCGTTGAGCTCGGAGAGGTCTGGCATTGTACTTATAGTATAAGGACTCAGGGCGGCTCCACGCAATGGGAATTTAGCTTCCCGCAAAGCCCGAAGGGGGCTTCAGATTAGGCTCGGCCTGTGTGTGGTGATTTTGGTTTGCAAACCACCCGCTGCGGATGGTACGTTATACACTTACGTAAGCATCTAAGGGGGGTATATGGCAGAAACAGCAAAACTTATTGGTGTTCGCGAGCCGGTAATTCTTACAGTAGATAACGGCGGTACGAATACTCGTGTCGCTCGTGGCGGCCAGAATATCAAGGATATTGAAGCGTATGCTACCCCTACAGACTACAACCTGGCAATCGGCCAGTTAGCTGCGAGGGCCAAAGTACTGTTTGATGGCAGGCGCCCGGATGCAGTAGGCTTTAGTGTCGCAGGCAAAGTTGAGGATGGTCGCATCGTATCAGCTGGTGAGCTCCAGGCAAATGGCTGGACCGGTAAGCCGTTTGCAGAAGATGTAGCTGTGGAGCTTGGCATATCTTCTGAACGTGTGGTGCTCTTGAACGACTGTGCGGCAGGTGCGAATGCTGAACGAACCGCTCGACAAACAGAAGAAAATGGTGCATTTATGGTGTTGAGCACCGGCTTTGGCGCTGCGCTCTACACAAGAGAAGGGCTTATTGCCGATGAGCCTGGTCACTATTATCTCAAAGATGGTGCAATCTGTGGCGACGGTCAGCCGGGCCACATCGAAGCGCATATTGGTGGCGCAGGTATTGCCCGAAAGTTTGGCGTACCCGGGGAGTCTATCCCGCACGATGATCCACGGTGGCAAGAGATAAAGAATGACTTTCATGAAAGCATGGCGATGACATTGCTTCGGTATGAGGATGAACTCAATATTCCTTTGCAGACAATTGGTTTCACCGGTTCTGTAGCTCTTGGAGGGCCCGACATGCTTGGTGGTTTGCGACGAGATCTAGACATCCGTATGGGCTCTCATGCTCCGCACATTGAAGAAGCGATTTATCGTGACGAAAGTGGATTGTACGGGGCCTCATTCGCTGCAGATGAACTACTACGAGCATGATATAATCGCAGGTAGTTATTAGGACAACAAACTCCATGTTTCGACCAAAGCAAAAACGCCCACAAATATCATCTGGAACCCAGCAAGACAACATGCTTAACAAAGCACTGCCAAACTCGCTCTACCAGAGCTCACAGCGGCAATCCCGATTTGGAGCCGTACCCCCCGAAACACCTATACCACAGAAGCGAGACTGGAAAAAGATCGCTAAGCGCACGGCACTGACCTTGCTTGTACTTGTGCTTTTGGGCGGCGGCTGGGTTGGCTGGAAGTTCGTGTCCAACAGCGCTAAGATTTTTGGTTGGGGCAACTTGTTTGGGCTGTTCCAACACACGAAGCTCAAGGGCGAAGATGAAGGCCGCGTCAACATTTTGCTCGCGGGCAACTCTGCCGACGATCCGGGCCACAATGGCGCGAATCTGACCGATTCAATCATGATTCTTAGCATGAATACCAACGACAATACAGCGTTCCTGCTGAGTGTCCCGCGTGACTTGTATGTCAATATTCCAGGCCATGGCTACGGTAAAATCAATGAGACATACCAAGACGGTGAGAGCGATAACTTTAGCGAAGACAGCTACGCCGATGGCGGCATGGGCCTGCTTGAAAAGGTTGTTTCCCAGAACTTCGGTATTACGAGCGACTATTATGCGCTCGTGAACTACACTGCGCTACGTGACGCGGTCAATGCTGTTGGTGGCATCGATGTGACAATAGACAGTAGCGATCCTCGTGGTTTGTACGATCCAAGCAAGGATTTGTCTACCAGATTACCGCTCGTAAAACTGCCCAATGGCGTTAACACACTCAATGGCCAGGCGGCCCTTAACCTGGCTCGGGCACGTGGCGACTCATATGGTTCGTATGGCTATGGCCGAAGCGACTTTACTCGTACCGAGAACCAGCGCAAGATTCTGATTGCTATCAAAGATAAGGCTTCCAGCTCAGGTACGCTCGCCAACCCAATCAAGGTGGGACAGCTCTTTGACTCATTTGGCAATAACGTCAAAACTGACATGAAACTCGCAGAAGCAAAGCGCTTTTATGAGCTCATCAAGAAAGTCCCAAGCTCAGATATTGCATCAGCAAGCCTTAGCAACGGGGACGATGTGAACCTGCTCAAGAACTACACGAATAAATACGGGCAATCAACCTTGATTCCTGCAGCTGGCGTTGATGATTACTCGGACATCCAAAGCTACATCCAGAAGCTGATTGATGCTGGTACGAAAACAACGAGCGCCAACAACTAGTCACTTTTGATAATCATCGAAGCGACAAGCAGGACGATGGCGCTTAAAACAATGGCGCCACCTGCTGCGATACTGGCGTAAAAGGCCAATGTGAGCCCAGCTATAACGGCTGCTATGCCAACGGCAATTCCGATACCAATGGTACCAACAAAGCTGCGAGTATACAGGCTAGCCGTAATAACTGGCAGCACGAGGAGCGCACTAATAAGCAAGCCACCGACGATGCGTAAGCTTAGGACAACCATGACTGCTGTTAGTGCAGCGAGCGTGTAGTTGAGCAGAGTGACTCGATAGCCAGCAATATGAGCACTGTCTTCGTCGAAAGCAATGTGCTGCAAAGCGCGATAGTTACAGATAATAATGATTAGTACGATACTTGCAGCTATGGCGAGTGTTATAAGATCGCTTGGCGTTGTGGTGGTGATGCTACCAAACAAATAGCTAGTAAAATCAACGCTACTACCCTGGGCAAGATTGGCAAGCACAACAGCGAGAGCTAGGCCGCCACTCATCAAGATGGCGAGGCTTATCTCGCCACTCAAACGACGATTTTGACGTAGCCATTCTAGAAGTAGCGCGCCAAGCACAGTCGTTGGTACGGCAACAAGTATGGGCGAGCCACCGAGTAGTAACCCAGCACCCACACCAGCAAGACTGACGTGTGCCAGGCTATCGGCAATCAGCGAGTAGCGGCGCGCTACCAGGAATGTCCCCATGACAGGCATAGTGACTGCAATGATGAGCCCTGCAATCAGCGCGCGGATCATAAAGCTATAGTGCAAAATTTCAGGCATTGTGTTCTCCGTGGTGGTGATGCAACAGGCGGTGTTGCGCTTTATAGAAAGATGGCAGGTATTTATCTGATTCGAAATGCTCCGGTGGCCCATCATACAGAATGGTCTGATTGAGGCAGATGACACGAGTTACAAGATTGAGAACTGCATCAATATCGTGCGACACGATGATAATCGTTAGGCCACGAGCACGCAGCGTGTGGAGAATTTCGTAAAACTCATGTTGCGAAGACTCATCGATGCCCGTTGTCGGCTCATCGAGTAGCAGCATGCTGGGGTTGCTGGCAAGGGCTTTTGCAATGGCGACTCGTTGTTGCTGACCACCAGATAGCTGAGTAAAAGGCTTATTAGCAAAGTCGAGCATGGAAACGGACTCAAGTGCCTGGCGGGCATTCGCTACTGAACCACGTGAGCCGAGATTAACGACTTCGAGTACGCTGATAGGTATCTGACCATTATAGAGATTGCCGCGTTGTGGAACGTAGCCTATGACGCCATCATGTGGACGTTTGATAGTGCCACCTGCAGTAGTCTGCAGGCCAAGCATTGTGCGCAGCAGCGTTGTTTTGCCGGCGCCATTTGGCCCGATGAGACCAATGAACTCGCCGCTGTGTACACAGAACGATATATCGTCAATCGTGGTTTGATCACCAAGATTTACACGGACGTTATCGATGTCGAGCAGCAATTGGTTAGTTGCATGCGAGGGCAGTTCGGAGATTTGCGAGGTTTTCGCGTTGGACGGTAAGGTAGTTTTTGCCTTGTGTTTGAGCTTCATGTGTTAATCCTTCCAAGGGGTCAAAGACGATTGTTTTGGCACCTGATTCTTGAGCTATAGTATCAGCTAAGCGAGGGCTGACCAAGCTTTCGAAAAAGATGTAATTGATATGTTCACGCTTGGCGAGTGTGGCGAGCTCAGCAAGCTTACCGGCACTTGGCTCTTCGTCCGGACTGATACCGGCAATCGCTGTTGCCGTAAAGCCGTAGCGTGATGCGACGTAGCCGAATGCTTCATGGGATGTAATAATTTGGTGCTGCTGACAGGATGCTAGGCCTTGTGCAAAGTCTGCATCAAGTTGCTTGAGTTTAGCAACGTATGCGTTGGCATTTTTGGTGTAGTCGTCACGATGGTTGGGGTCAGCCTGGATAAGACCGCGTTCGATGTTGCGTACGATCGTTTGTGCAAGTACTGGGTCGAGCCAGAAGTGTGGATCCTTGACGCCCGATTGACCTTCGATTGTGGCAGTGTGGAGGTTGATGTGCTCGCTGGCTTTAACGGGCACGTGCCGGTAACCACCAAGAAACTTGTTAACCCACGGCTCGAGCGTGCCGCCGTCATATATAAAGACCTGGGCGTTTTGTGCTCGAACGAGATCGCGAGGCGCTGGCTCATAATCATGCGGTTCGGCGCCTGCTGGCGTGGTGTTGGTGACGGTTACGTGTGAGCCTCCGACCTCTTGTGCAAAATTGTAGAGAGGATAGAAGCTAGCAACTACCGATAGGGTATTGTTTGAAGCTGGAGTCTCGTTGCGATGAACGGCGTAGGCGGTGCCTAAACCAACCACCGCGATAAGCGCACTAAGCTGTACTAGTTTGCGTAATTTCATAGTTTCAAATATACGGCCCAGCACAATTAATTGCAATTTTGTCGCAATAAAGACACGAAAATGCTACACTACAGCCATGAATGAACATGATCGTGCACTCCTTAAGAAGTTGTTGAAAGACAACGGGTGTAGCATGACGGCCGCACGCACAGCGGTTTGTGAAGCTTTGTGGAGCAAAGAACCGCAATCAATGCACGATCTTGCGGTGCATCTTTCGAGCACGATTGACCGAGCAAGCCTCTACCGTATCATTGGCTTATTTGAGCGTCTCGGTATTGTTCAGCGTATCTACATCGGATGGAAATATAAGATTGAGCTGAGCGATATCTTCGCCCATCACCATCACCATATTAGCTGCGTTACTTGCGGCAAAGTAGTGCCGATTGAAGAAGAGGCTCAGATAGAGAAACTCCTCGCACGACTAGCGAGCCGCTATAATTTCCAGGCTCAAAGCCACCAGCTGGAGATTCAGGGCTTCTGTGAGAATTGTCGCATACAACACTAGTACTGCTTATGCTAGTCTTGCTATGATGGAATAATGAAATGGCAAAGCCTCGCACGTTTTGTATGGCCAGCTTCGGGGGCATTGTGCTGCTTGTTGCTGGTTATCCTCTGCGTGAAACTTGCTGACGGCAGTAGAACGGTGCAGCACACACCCGTCAAAAAACAAGCTGCCCCGAAAGAGCAGCCACCGAGCTGGACATTTCCTGGTGGTGGCACGCAATTGTTCCCGCAGCATCGGGTTGTGGCATTGTATGGCACTCCGGGCGCTCCAACTCTTGGTGCACTGGGTGAGCAGTCGACAGGTGACTCGATCGCCCGTATCAAGTCTATTGCTCATGAATATCAAGCACTGTCTACGGAACCTATCGTACCAGCATTCGAGATTATCACGACAATTGCATCGAGTGCGCCAACCTCAAATAACGATTATTCGAGAGAGATTGATCCTGCGAGTATTCAACCATGGATTGATGCCGCTCGCCAGGCGGGTGTGTATGTCGTGCTCGATCTTCAGCCAGGGAGAACGGATTTTCTGACGCAAGCGAAACAGTATGAGTCATTGCTAGCACAGCCTAACGTTGGCCTGGCGCTTGACCCGGAATGGCGGTTGGGGCCCGATCAGCGGCCGCTGGTGCAGATCGGATCGGCTGGTATAGACGAAGTCAATCAGACCGCGAAATGGCTCGCTCAAGTGGCCGACACATATCACTCGCCACAGAAGCTCTTTCTGGTGCATCAGTTCAGGCTTTCTATGTTGCCCGATCGTCAAGCCTTGGACATTAGCCATTCTGAGCTATCATATGCTATTCAAATGGACGGGCAGGGCTTGCAGCAAACCAAACACACGACGTGGAGCGCCGTGACTGCAAACCCACCCGAAAATATGCACTTTGGCTGGAAGAATTTCTATCAAAAAGACTCGCCGATGCTAACTCCACAAGAAACCATGCAAGTGACACCAAAGCCCTGGTACGTATCGTATCAGTAGCTTGAACGCCACATCGAAAGGTCTAGCGGGTCGGTAAGTTCATTGTTGAGCCCGTTTACGTCACGTATTAAAATATGCCGATTCTGATAGCTAATGAGCTGTTTTTTCTCCAGCTTTTCGAGTTCGCGACTGACGCTTTCGCGAACCAAGTTGACCGTGCTTGCTAAAAGTTCATGTGTTAACGGCACATCGATATGCACGCCGTCGCGTTGTTTGGTGCCGAAACGACTTGCCAAGAAAAGGAGACGATACACGACTCGCTCCCGAGCTGAGCGATATTCAAGATTATCGACTCTGCAGGTGTAAACATAGAACTGTTCACTCACTTGTACAACGAGAGCGTACGCAGCTTCTACGCTTCCTTTGGCAAATGTCAGGAACTTTTCTTTGGACGTGTGCCGTACGACAGTCTCCGTAACGGCTTCATAAAAAACATTTTGATTACTGTCATTAAAGGTCCACATGACCGGAAATATCTCGCCACTTTTGTAGATTATATGTGTGTACAAATCACCTTGGCTATTAATCGCATACACTTTTACGTAGCCGCTCTCGATGTAGTAAACGTCTGAGCGTTGTTCGGCGTCTAATATGACTTCACCTTTGCTATAGGTAGATTTTCTGGCTGTTTGGAAGTAATTGTATAGTACTCCTTTATTTTCTGCTGACATGGCCATCCCCTTATTGTCTGATCTATACAGTTAATCTGCCACTGAGTCTGGTCTGCACCTATTTTTAGTATCTCGTATATATTGTGCTTCGTTTGTGACTATAGCTACGGAATTGTGACCGAAGAAATATATAGTGATAGCTACCTGGTGAAAGGGGCACACTATGGAATCAATAAAAACACTTTGGCTAACGCCACGGGGAGCTTCGGAATTGCAACATGAAAAGTCGCGACAACAGCAGTTTTTGCGAAAGATAACAGAGCAAATTCACGAAAATGCTATCCCAAAAGATGCAGAAGATTTCGCTCACGATATTGCTATGCAACAGCAGGCACAAAATCGTCTGCGAAAGCTCGAGTATGTCTTATCACGCGCCAAGATTGCGAGCGATAGCCACGGAAGCACGGTTGATATTGGCAGCACACTTTGCCTTGATGATGGCATCAAAACCCATACGATAACAATTGTTGGATCTGAAGAAGCAGACCCGGTAAAAGGTGCAATTTCGGCCGAATCACCGTTAGGTAAAGCCGTGTTCGGTAAAATAGCTGGAGAGCGCGTATTGTTTGACTCGCCGGCAGGTCACCGAGAGCTTGTTATCATGCTTGTGGAATAGCCTCATAATTGTGGGTATAGTTCCTGTAGAGCATCGGCAACGGTGCGTACCGGAATGCCACTTTTCTGTATCACCTTGAGCTGTTCCGCAAATGTCTCTGGCTTGATGTTTTCTTGAGATTTTTTATCTTGGACCTGATGATAAACCAATATCAGCCAGCCGTTGTGCGCCTTTGCTTCTTCGATAGCTTGCGTAATTTGAGCGACCTTCATATCTGGTCCCAAGAACAGTACGCGTAGATTGTACGCGTCGAAATTCTGACGTGTATTGATGCCGCTTTCAGTACCTCTGCTACTTTGATAGTATCGCTGCGCCATGGCAGTTACCTCGGCGTCACTCTCGCCATAGGGTGTCGCAAAATCTATATGTTTTGCATGTGTTTGATCGTGGACAAATGTTTCGGCTGTCCGAAGTTGCGTATCCAGTTCGGCTGTATTCACAGTCGTGAAATTGATATGTTTAAGACCATGGGAAGCAATTTCATGTTTAGCATGAATAAGACTTTGCATCTCAGACGTTGTTATAAACCGTGCGGTATCGATTGAGAGCGGGTTGACGTAGAACGTTCCTTTGTAATGATATGTGTTGAGGATTGGAACTGCATTATCATAGGTAGATTGCCAGCCGTCATCGAAGGTCAGCGAGATGAGGGGACGATCAAAGAAATGTTTACCACTTGCCGTGCTGTCGATAAGCGAATGCTCGCGTGTATTAAGCCACCCATTGCCATGTAGAGCCGCCGTAACAACAAGACTTTTTGCACCTTTCGGCACCTCAAACTGTTGTTCCATGCGCGTCCACTCGGGTGATGGCGGCAATGTAGTAATAGTGTCGAAGCGGTAGCTTCCGTCCTCCATGGTGTATTCTGCTGTGAGCGGGGCAGGCGAGTTGCTCTGGTAGCCAACAGTATAGGTATAGAACGTGCCGGGTGTTACTTTTTGCGGTGCGTATTGCCACTTGGCTTCGCCGTTCGTATAGTCGTGCACAGTGACCCCTAGATAGGGCGTCGAATCTGTATTATAGGTGAACGAAGCTCTATTTTTGCCAGCCTGGAACTGTGTCCAGCTATCCGGTAGCGTGGTTTCCTTGTCGTAATCGTAGGATGCGCCGCGAAGTCGATTATTAGGGATGAGGTTGCCACTATTGGTGCGAGGAGGCGTGGTGCTTGCCAGCCCTGTATCGCGCTGCTCGATGTAATTGCCATTTATCTGCAATGTGCCATTATTGTGCATGTGATATACGATTTGCGTTGCCTGAACCGTGCCAGCGCCAGTGATCACAGAACTAACAGTTGACCATGTTGCCTTGTCGGTAGCAGGATAGGTGTCTATAAACTTTAGGCTGCTTGTTCCATCCGAGTAATAGTTTCTGATGAGAACATCAAATGGGGCTGACGCCGCGTAATAACCCTTAAAAAAGTAGGTGTGGTTACTCATGATGTTGACAACTGGACTTCTAAGGACAAGCACTCCGTCTGTATAGTGGCTCAGTTTGACATTGAGCGTGTTGCCGCCGGCGTGTCCCGGCTGCTCGCTCAGCATATAGTCGAGCGAGCCTTGTTTTTCGATTTGCCAGCCTTTCGGCACGCCTTGAGCATCAAGTGTCTTGAACTGAGCGTAGGGCATGAGGTTGTCTTTTGACAGGTTGAGATGCTGCGTAACGAACAGGTAGTGATTCCAGCCCAGAAGCAAGCCAGCAACAATTGGCAAAATGATAACTATTGGATTTATGAGAAAGTGGTGAATCCTGCGCTGCATTGTCTATAGCTCCGGTGAGATTTCACGGCCAATCCGCTTAGGCGACGTCCAGGTACTCCCGATACTCTTTTGCATAATGAGCGTGCGCCCCCGCAAGATGCAGTGCACAACGGCAACAACTTGTACGACGTCCATGATATAGAAAATGAAGTATGCGAGCGGGACATACAGCGTGAGATGAAAGCGGTTGCGAACCTTTAGGTGCTCATCCGCCCAAATGGTTATGAGTGTATACAAGCTGACGGTAATGTAGGCGCCAATGAGCAAGACTGCAGTGCGTTGCGTGAGCGTGATGTAGAGCACGTATCCCCATACCACTGGTGACAGCAGAGGGATGAACTCGCTGATTACAGCCATCGGCATACGATACAATGCCAAGCTTGTTGAAAAGCGCACATCATGGGTGCCAATGAGCTGGTGGTATTTTATGATGTTCTGAAAGCTGCCGTACTTCCAGCGATAGCGCTGTTTGACGAGAGCCTTGAACGAATCAACACCTTCGGTCATGGCGACAACATCAACGCCGTAGACAATACGATGAGCGCGATTGCCATTGCTTATAATTTTCATACTAAGACCAATATCTTCAGTCACTGTGTCGGTATCGTAGAATTTAACACGACGCAAAATATCCATGCGATAGGTCGAAGCCACCCCACCAATCACGAACTCGCAGTTGGTCAATGAGTACACTTTCTTGGATCGATATCCGATCATGTGCTCAAATTTTTGCAAAACGCCAAGTACGGTAAAATCATCGATAATCTGGACGTTAGCCGCTACGCCTGCAACTGCGGGGTTCTCAAAATACGAGACGGCATTTTCGATAGCCCTCGGAGACAACAATGAATCAGCATCTAATGTCATGACGAGGTTACCGCGCGCATATTTTTTGAGAGCGCTATTGAGGGCTTTGCCTTTGCCAACATTGATGCGTTTGCGAATAACTCTAATCGGGACGGCAGAGTGGCTTCGCGCAAAACGTGCCGCAATTTTGAATGTGTTATCAGTAGAGGCATCGTCAATGACGAAAACCTCGATATGTGGATACGTGCTGTTGCCGATCGACTCCAGGCAGCGTGCAATGACTTTTTCTTCATTGTGGGCAGGAACAAGAACGGAAATGAGTGGTAGATTTTCCCCGAAAAACGTAGAGCTACGAGGTGTACGGCGCTGTCTGCTGTATTGCCAGATGTCGTAAAAGTTTGCCCCAGTTAAGTAGATGCCAAAATGTATGACGTACAAAGTACTGATGGCACCAAATGTGTACAATAGAAAACTTTGCACGTCCATAATATCCCCTCCTACTTAGTTGCTGAAACGTATATGTCCTTATCCGTTCGCGTTCGTCGGTGAAGCAATAGCCGTATACAGAGGGTCACAAGAGTGCTCGAGATAACTATTCCCCAGACAATAACGCTGGTAATAGCAAGGAACGTTATAAGCTGCGAAAATATCTCAATATTGCGAGTATATTGCAATATCGCAACGTAGCTAAGCATCTGCATATGAACCCCTCACGCTTTAGTGCTGCTACTGGAACCCTACCACCACATGCCAGCGAGCACAAACACTTTTTACAACGATGATACAGATATATGTAGAATTTCTAGAGGTTAATGTAGATAATTTTACTTCATTTATGATTGCAAGTGCAGTACGATGGGTGCATAAAAGGAGGTATTTATGGTGGAGGGAAAAGAAGCAACAACCCGTGCTACACCGCACAGAAGGATATTCATTCGAGCTGCACTTGTCGGTGTCGTTGCCGGGGGAGTTCTCGTGGCTGCTGCCTGTGAGCGCAATGTTAATTCTGCACATCCGGCGGTTACTCAATCGCAAGAGGTCGTACAAACTGCCAATATGCTTGATACCGATTGGGGTTCGGTGCCTGGCGCACAGAAAAACGAGGATGGCTTGGAGGTTGCGCCCATACATGCACAGATTGTTGAGCAAGATGGGGGTGGCGGGCAGGAGAACCCACCAGTTGACGTTGACTCATTCTTGGAGGTACCGCAAGGCTTCGCTGTATCTATGACTATGGATACAATTCCCGGTGCTACCACACAGAGTTACGGGGAATTGCCAATTATCCAAGACGAGTTTCGTGTTGAACGACCGAGTGTCCAGGTCGCAATTAAGGACGCCGGCAATCTAGCGGTTCGCGTATGGGACGGTCATGCCACCGACAATGTAGCAGACCAAAAGCCAGTTGTTGACCAGACGTTTCCTATCGAAAATTCATCGGCACAGACTGCAATTACTATGACTCACAAGGACGATAGCCTACTCTTCACGGTTAATGGACACGATGCTGGGTCAGTGCCCGATCACAATATTTTCGACAAAGGCACATTGTGGTTTGGCGTAGAAGCAGACAGCACACCATGGACGCTCTCGAGGCTTGCCGTGGACAGTACTGGGTCGGATAGTGTGCGTCTTGTTGATGCCACCAAAACTACTGTTGACCAGAATGAACAAGGGCTCCAACACTTAGCAACTGCAAAGCGACCGGGGTTTAAGATTGGAACAGCTGCAGCCCTGTATCCAGCAATGGGTGACCCACTGTATCAGAGTATTCTTTTGGGTGGTAACTTTGGTCAAATGACGCTTGAGAATGCAAGTAAGTGGCAGTTTACGGAGCCGCAGCAGGGTAATTTTACTTTTCAGCAGATGGATACGCTGGTCACTATGGCGCGCACGCATGGCATGACGGTCAATGGGCATGCCGCTGGAGCATTCGGCGAAGCACTACCAAAGTGGGTTCAAGATTTGCCCACGGAGACCGATGCCGACAAGGCGCAGGTCAAGCAAATACTCATCGACCACATAAAGGCTGAAGTTGGACACTTTAAGGGCCGGGTAAGCACATGGGATATCGTGAATGAGCCACTCGCTGATTATGATGACTTTGATGCTGATGCTAGCGCGACTCTGCGCGACAATATCTGGTACAAAGCAATGGGTGAAGACTATATTCGAGTTGCCCTGGAGGCCGCGCATGAAGCAGACCCGGATGCTCAGCTGAGCATAAACGACTATGGGCTTGAGGGCGGTGGCGAGCGGCTTGATGCTATGATCGCTCTGATTCAAAAACTGAAGGTGGAAGGTGTGCCGATTGATAGCGTTGGCCTGGAATCGCACGTGTACGACTTTAACGAGGACAAGATTAATCCCAAAACATTGCAGAGCGTCATTCGCCAGTTGGGGCAAGCGGGTGTTACGGCGCATATTTCCGAACTGGATGTAGATGATTCTCGCGGCCAGAGCCGTCAGGCCCAGCAGTATGCGGATGTGTTGAAGACTTGCTTGGCAGAACAGAATTGTACGTCATATACAGTATGGGGTTTTGACGACGCGTATGACATGTGGCAGGACGATAGTCATGGCCTACAATATGGCTCAGATTTACTGTGGAATAGGCAAGGTAAGCCAACGCCAGCTGTGGATAAGTTACGCGATGTTCTCTCAAGATAACAGGGGTAATATTTTCATCATTGCATAATGTACAACGTAAGTACATACTGCAAAGTAGGTAACGGTGAAGGGGGTTGTCATGCGTATTGCCTATTTGGTTCAAAAGAGCCAGTCGTTTGCGGTTTTGATACTACTTAGTGCTTTCGTACTGGGCGTCATTAGCAGCACTTTGGAGGTGGCGAAGGCTTCTGCGGTGACAACCTCGGCAGGGCCGCGTGTGTCCTTTACGTTTGACGATGGGCTTAAGAGTGCTGTCAACACGGTGGCACCTATCTTGCAGACCTATGGGTTTACGGGGACAGACTACGCTATTACTGGCTGCGTCGGCACTACGGGTACTTGCGCTGCCAACGAAGACGCAGCTTACATGACATGGGCTCAGCTGACGACACTCCAGAATACCTATCACTGGGAAATAGGCGCACATTCTGTAACGCACCCGCTCATGACGACGCTTACATCTACGCAGTTGCAAAATGAAGTCGTCAACAGCAAAGCAGCACTTGTTTCACACGGCTTTAACCCGACTGCATTTGCGACGCCGTACGGTGATTACGACAATGCCGTCATCGCACAAATTGCTAAATCATTCTCATCTCATCGACCATTTGCCGACCAACAGAATCCTAATTCGTACCCGTACAATGATTACCTATTATACGTAAAACAAGTGCAGGCCGGCGTAACAGTCGCAAAAGTTAAAACGTACATTGACCAGGCTAAGGCAAATAACCAATGGTTGGTTCTGGTATTTCACGACGTCAAAGCAAGTCCCAGTACTAACCCAGACGACTACGAATATAAAACAAGTGATTTTCAGCAAATCGCAGCCTATGTGAAGGCGCAGAATATTCCCGTAACTAACGTGACAGATGGACTCTCAGGAGGCACGAATCTGCTACCAAATAGTACATTCGATAACGGTATTGGTGATGGGTGGACGACCGACGCAGCTGCGAGCGTCGTCAAGGATACGACCAATCAGGGTAGCTATCCAAGCTCGACTAACGCAATCAAACTGACGGCAGATGCAACCAAGAGCGTGCATTTATTCTCCCCACTGACGGCAGTGGATGCAACCAAGACCTACACAACCAAAAGTTTCTTAAATGTGCAGGCGATAAAAAGCGGCGAAGTAACCTATTACATAGACGAATATGATGCCAACAACAACTGGATATCAGGGCAGTATAAGCTTGGCGAAAAGTCACTCAATGTTGAAAGTATCAACTTTATCTATAAGCCAACGAGTGCGAACGTGAAGAAGATTCGTTACCAGATTGCAGTCGGTGCCAACACCGGGATCAAAGCGATTGTCGACAACGTTCAGCTTATTCAGAACTAGCACCCAATAAAATTGACAACACCCCAGGAATATTGATAAGATGTAGTTTGCTCATTAACAAGGATTGCACCCCAACCGGGGTAAAAGGCAGCCTTGCGGAACAGAAAGGTGGTGTTCGTCGAATGACGATCACCGAAGGCGCACCCGAACGAGCTCTCCTCATCGAGGCATCAGAGTTCGAGAAGAAGATCGGGAACCGCACCGTCACGGCCATCCGTGGCACGCTCCGTCCCGCGCAGTTCCACCTGCCGTTCACGCCGCCCTACCAGCGCGTCGAAATGATCGGCAAGAAGCAGCGCGAGATCATGGACGCCCTCAGGGTCGACGGCGCCGGTATTCCGGACCCGCTCCTGCTCGGCCTCCGTTCCACGGAGTTCCGTGCACTCGGCGCCGGCCAGTTCACGCTCACCGGCTCGCTGGCCATCATCGATGGACTGCAGCGAATCAGCGCCGGACGCGCACTTCTCGCCAAGGGCGAGAAGTCACAGCCGCTCGACGTGGTGGTCTACATCGACACCACTGAGGCGGAAGAGGCCAAGCTGTTCGACCAGATCAACCGCAAGCAGACCCGCGTCGCCAGCCACGTCATCCTGCGCAACCTCGGCACCAACCCGGCGCTCGAGGCCCTGCGTAGCCTGGCCAACACCGACGAGAGCTTCGTGCTCTGTGGTCGCGTCCAGTGGGACCAGTTCAAGCTCCCTGGCGAGCTGATCACCGGTCACATGTTCTTCGAGACCGCCTCGGCCCTGCACGGCATCGCCGAGAAGGACGACCCCGAACTGCTGATCGGCGCCCTCCAGGAGGTCGCGGACGACATCGGCACCGACTCGCTGGTCCACAACACCAAGACGTTCTTCGACGTCGTGGACCAGTGCTTCTCGCTCGACAAGCCCAGCTTCCAGCTGCGGATCGGATTCCTGCGAGGCCTGGCCGTGATGTTCGCGCAGAACCAGAACTTCTGGGACAAGCGGTCGCCAGACCGTCTGTTCGTCTCGGCGGAGGACATCACCAAGATCTCCGGCGTCGAGCCCGAAGACATCAAGCGTGAGCTCAGGACGACGCGCGCGCCGTACAACATCAGCCGCGTGCTGTCGCACCACTACGACACCGGCCGCAAGAAGAACAAGCTGCACCCGCGCGTCTTCACCGCCTGATCATTCACTCAACAAGAGAGGAGAGATTCCGGTGGGAACGCCGAAATCGCCCAGCCTGCCCATCGCGTCCACGGAAGAGAGCTACGCTCACTTCCTGGCAGCGCATCCCGGTCTGGACACGTTCCAGTTCATCGCCGAACAGTGCGGAGTCAAGATCGAGCGAGTCTCGGCATGGCGTCCGACCGCCCCGGAAGGATCATTTCCCAACGGGGCGAACCTGTTGCGCTTGCGCAGCACGCTGTTCATCGCCGGCTACCAGGTGACCGAGCTCTACCAGCTCCCGGCCAACGCCCGTATGCTGGCGCTCATCGTCGGATCCGGTCTTTCCGACCCGCTCCCGACGTGCAAGCGCCTCGGCTACCAGAGCACCAAGGAGCTCCACAGCCTGTGGCGCATCCTGATCCACGCCGAAGGCTTCTCGGACCCCGTCTCCAAGATCATCGACACGATCGTCGAGGAGTACAGGGAGAAGCTGGAGCTGAAGCGCATCGACATCGTCGCCCAGATCGACAAGCTCGCCACCATGGGTGCTGCGCCTGTCGAGACGTCCACGACGGTGGTCAAGTCCAGCCTGGACCCGGCAATCGTGGCCGCGCTCAGCCGTACCATCACAACCGGTACCGCGCTCAGCCGCATCGTGCTCGACAACAACGGAAGGGGTGAACTCCTCAGCCAGACCAGCGGCGGTGCCGATGTGCGTGAGCTCATTGAGCTGCTGCAGCGTCTGGTCGACTGACCAAGCAATCCAAAAGTTATGAGCTATTAGTCTAGACCACAAGTCTAGCCGGTCGCGGATACGTGTGTGAACTACGTCCCAAAAGGACAAAAACACACCGTATCCGCACCGATAGCCCAATTCTAAGTACAAAAAAGTGCACGTTAGAGACATGCATTTTCCAGTATTTAGAATGAATGCCTCCTCCACGCTGTGATCTATATTACATACAGCAGAGATTACAGGCGTACAATTAGGTGCGCATCCTTGAAACGCATCAAAAGTTAGGAGGGTTATGGCAAAGAAGTATAGCATTGGTGTCGCGATTCTCACGGCAGCATTTATTGGCGTGTGCGTCTTTGTATATAACAGGCCACCTGCTAGAACAAAGGCTCAAGAGCAGCCAACGTTTCCTAAAGGCTATACAGTAGGTATGTGGAACTGGACCGAGCCCGGCCAGACGACAAAAGCCCAGGTCCAGCAAGATGCAAAACGGCTCAAATCTCAAGGTATTAGCGAAGTATATATCGATATCTCCGGCTACATTGACTACGATGAATCAACTGCCGCCAACCGACAGACCAAGATTGACAGCTATACGGCTGCACTGAAGCAGTACGTGAGCATCCTGAATACTCAGGGCATCAAAACACAGGCGCTGGTTGGTAACATAAAATGGTCAAGTCCAGACTACGCCTATATTCCGCAAAAGCTCCTGAACTACATTGCACAGTACAACGCAGCGGCTACGACGGCCGAGAAATTGAGTGGCGTTCAGTTTGACATTGAATTTTACAGTGCTGACGACTTTACGGATGACCCGGTTCAGAACACCCTCGACTACATTGCTATGGTCAAGCAGCTTGTGGCGCTCAAAAACGTGCAGTTTGCCAACGACCCGTCATTTGCTATCGGCTTTACGGTGGCAGACTGGCTCGATGGCACCAATGCGCATTTCATTCCAAATCTATCTGTAGGTGGCGGCCCGCTGCTCACACCCTATGAGCAGATTATTGCTCAACTGAAAGGTGTCTCAGGGGCTTATATCGCGGTAATGGCATACCGCAACCACGCCGACGGCCCCGACGGTACAATTGTACGGGCGAGCAGCGAAGTAAAACTTGCACAAGGTGCCGGTGTTCATGTACTCGTGGGTGAAGAAGCTGGCAAAGTTGAACCGGCGAAGCTGACGTTTTATGGTCGTTCCAAAAATGACCTCAAGCAATCTACGATGGATGTCCAGAAAGCTTTTAGTGCGTACAGTATGTTTGGTGGTTTTGGCATCAACGACCAGAAGTCATACTTTGCGCTCAAAGACTAGTTGGTGTGGACGGCTCGTGTCCAGTCGATGTTCGTAAAAAAGTGCGAGTAGTTGTGCTGTACGTTTAGCCCGAGTGCGCAGCCAAAGAACATCATTACTATGGTGAAGCTTAGGAGCTTGGTGATGAATCCAGCGCGGCGATAGTCGTCAAAGTAGTGTTGCTCGCTAATGGTAACTGCCATACGGCGATAGAGAAATACGGCTAAGGCAGCAACACGTGTGAACAACCCGAACAATCCGTAAAATGGATAGACGAGGACGACCCAGAATGGCTCCTTGTGTCCATTCTTGAAGTACGCGCATGACTCGAGCACTATATATACCCCGTACATGACCACGAAGTACCAAGGGAACATAATGATGATGGGTAGGGCCAACACCCGAATCATGTCCATAAACATTACGCAGAAGATATTATAGAAAGCATCCTCGCGGAGGCCGAAGGGGACATTCCGCCCAAACAGTACGTGTAGATAGTTTTTGAAATTGGCATATTGCCCAGGAAACCAGCCATAGACGCGCTGGCTGTATAGTACCTTGAAGGTACTTGGTGCCTCGGTGTATACAATTGAATCCGACAGGACGACGCCTTTATTCTGTTTGGCTAAGTGCAGGAGAAGCGTGCGCTGTAAGTCTTCACCCGAAAACTCAGCAGTGTGAATCCGGGTTTGACGCAGCAGCTCATCGCGCGTGTACAGCCCAACGGCACCGGAGATGTTTTGGACAGCTGCATGCTTGTTGTGGCGCCGCTTGCCGATGTCTGAACTTTTGCGATATTCATGTGCCTGCAAATGCGTAATCCATGGCATCTTCTTTTTGTTTTTTCGGATGTGCACGCGAAAAGCGACGCCCGTATAACCTGCATCGAGCAAGCTCGTGGGGATAGTAGCACCATCGAGTAGCGTATCGTCATCAAGTAATAACACGTAGGGAGTTTTGACATGCTGTAGCGCACTATTAATGGCGCGAACTTTGCCAACCGGCTGTTTGATGTCGAGACAGATAACACCGTATTTGCGTGCAATGTCACAGGTAGCATCGGTTGAGCCATTGGATGCGACGATAATTTGTTTAGGGTTGAGCTTTTGGGTGAGGTCGGCAAGTGTCGTGCCAATAACGTCCTCACCGTCCTTACAAGCGATGACGACTGCTACTTTGTCGATATCTTCAGTAGCTTGTTTGTATTCTTTGGCGAGGACGATGTCCATAATGCCGCGCATCCCGTCAATGGTCCAAATAGGAATGACAATAACAAGATATCTTGGGTCAAAATAGCCCCACGTGAAACCTGGCATCTGAAAAATACTATACAAAACGATGTATATAATGATTGCACCGAAGGTTGCGATGCCGACCCAGCGGTCGACTTGTGGCTTAAAAAGTTTGCGTGTAAGAAAAGCTAGGCCAAGCTTGGCGGAATAGGGAAAACGACTTGTCGCATTGCTCGCGTGTAGCATGGCCCAGGCACCCTTCCTTTATAGTGCTACGATACTCCTAAGTTGTAAAAAATGCCAAGGAATTGGCTCAAAAACATATATCTACAGAGGTATGTTTCGTCACTCATGTGCAGAGTCTGCTACAATCAAGGCATCATGTCACAACCACACAGGTACTCAAAACAGAAACCTCACAAACCATATAAGGCGTATAACAAAAAACCGTACTATCCACGCAAAAAGCGTCAAGCAGCTCCTCAGGAACTGACGTTTACCTTGATTGTTATCGTGGTATTTGGGCTGGCGGCAGCGGGTTCAAAGCTCTCGTCTAACGGCGTGGTATATGGTGCTGCGCTCATCCTACTTCTCTTGGGTTGCGCAGGCGCTTTTGTGTTCTATCAGGCATTCCGCAAACAGCGACAGCTTAAGGCGATCCAGCTTTCGGGTGTGGACGTCATGGATGGCTTTGTCTTTGAAAAATACGTCGCTGAGTTGCTCAAAAACCAAGGTTTTACCCATGTAACATTGACCGAAAAGTACGATCTCGGTATTGATGTGATTGCCGACCGGGATGGTGAACGATGGGGCATCCAGGTAAAGCGCAATCGTGGCAAAACCAAAGCAGAATCAGTGCGTCAGGCAGTAACTGCGCTAACGCACTATAAATGCACACGAGCCATGGTGATTAGTAATAGCGTATTTACGGGCGCCGCCAAACAGCTTGCGCAGAGTAATGCGTGCGTTTTGATAGATCGAGCACAGATTGGCGAGTGGATTGTGGCATATCAACACCGCTCATAATTGGTTGTGCCGGCGCTGTCACGTATAATGGTGCTTATGATTAGCTTAAGCAGCGGTGGTTACGTGTAATGCACGGCGACGCGTTCTTGCAACTGAGTCTTGTAATTGTTCTTGCTACTGTAGTAGCACTGATAATGCGTGTCTTGCGCCAGCCTTTGATAATTGGACACATTATCACGGGTATTATTGTCGGCCCGTCGGTCTTGAATGTCATCCACGACCGTGCAGCCTTCAATACGTTCAGTGACATCGGCATCGCACTGCTGCTCTTTATTATTGGCCTGGAACTGAACGCCGCGGTTATCAAGCGACTCGGACGTATCGTTGTGCCTACGGCGTTGGCTATATTGGTCGGCATGGTCAGTGTTGGTTTTGGCATTGCCATGGTATTTGGCTTTACGAAGACAGAAGCGCTGCTCATTGGCTTGTCACTGTTCTTTAGCAGTACGATTATTATTGCTAAGGTTTTGAGTGACAAAAAAGAGTTAACCCGGCTGCACGGTCAGATCGCCATCGGTACTATCTTGCTGGATGACTTCGTGGCGACTGTCGCCCTCTTGTTCGTGGCGGCTAGCTCTGGTGGCTCAATGGGGGCAGGCGAAATTGGTTGGTTGTTTGCAAAGGGCAGCGGACTTATCGTTATATTTAGCCTTATTAGCCTCAAGATTTTGCCGAAGCTCACCAAGTATATCGCCGGGTCACAAGAGCTCTTATTCTTGTTCGCGCTCGCCTGGGGTTTTGGTGTTGCAACGCTGGTCAGCCGAGCCGGATTCTCGATTGAAATCGGTGCGTTATTCGCCGGCGTTATGTTGGCACACTTGCCCTATACTGCCGAGATTGGCTCGCGCCTCAAGCCACTTCGTGATTTCTTCATCGTACTGTTCTTTATTGTACTTGGCGAAGGTCTGAGCATCGCCAATCTCAACTCGGCACTTATCCCTGCACTCGTATTCTCTGCGGTGGTAATTTTCCTAAAACCAATTATTGTCATGAGTGCCCTGGGTGCGTTGCGCTATACCAAACGTACGAGCTTCAAGGTCGCGGTTAACCTATCGCAGATTAGCGAATTCTCAATTATTCTAGTCGTGTTAGCGCACACTTCAGGACTGGTGGGAGGCAAGCTGGATGCTGTGATTACCTTGGTGGCGCTTATTACGATCGCTACCTCGACGTATCTCATGCAATACGACAACTCCATATACAAGAAGCTCGAACGTTATTTGCGAGTTTTTGAGCGTGGTGAAACACGCGAACATGAATACCGGAGCAAAACATATCCATTGATTTTGTTTGGCTACAAAAAAGGTGGCCATGAATTTGTGAAGACTTTCCGGGGTATGAAAAAGCCGTATATTGTCGTTGATTATAATCCTGATGTTATTGAACTGCTCGATAAACTACACATTGAGTCGTTGTATGGTGACGCGACCGATATGGAGCTCTTGTCGGAACTACACATCCATAAGGCCAAGCTCATTGTCAGCACTATTCCTGACATGCAAATCAACAAGACACTTGTGCATTATGTACGACAGCGGAACAAGGACGCGGTTGTTATTTGTCATGCCGATGACCATAACGAGGCAGCTGAGCTGTACCACCTTGGCGCCACATACGTTATGCTGCCGCACCTTATTGGCAGTGAGCGCATGAGCCAATTTATCCACCGAAATGGCCTGCACAAAAAGAGTTTTGAGCGGTACCGCGAAAAGCATCTTATTGCACTTGGCCGTGTAGCAAGTGAAAACTTCTAACTCTTTGCTCTATCAGAGGCGAGGCACTGTGTAATCTGTAGTTCGTTGTAAATTTTAAATATAACGAAATAATATTATTGACGAAAGTAAAACTTACTATATAATTTTTTCTCGTGTCTGAGGCAACCCCGCCACAGCATGAATCACCGATCAGAAAGAGTGATCCCTTGAACGCCAAGACCACGCGTACGCCCCTGCTCGACGCCGACCTGGACGGCTCCTTCGCCGCCCTCAACGGCCTGCTCGAGCCGGCGGTGACCATCGACCCGACGGACCCCAACGGCCTGTCGGTCCTGAAGACCACCTACAGCACCCAGTCCGAGGCCGGCGAGTAACCGCTTCGATCACTGCGTGACCTGTGCGGCCGCGGCACTAGATTGCACAATTACTCTGTGCGTCAGTGTCGCGGCCGTACCTGGAAGGAGAGCGTGCGTGAGTAGTAGCCGTGTCGTAGTCTTCACACCCGAAGATGACGCGCATCTGCCGTACCTGACCAAACACCTCACCAGTGAGCCTATTGTCCTGAATGTGGGGCGAGCCGGCGAGGGAGTGACGTACGAATTCGACGGCAGAAAGCCATGGCCAACCGTCCGCTTCGTAGGCAGGACACTTGACTTGCGCCCTGGTGCAGTCAGTGGTGTCTGGTGCCGCACGATGAACTACGCGCAGCTGGCGCCCACAATGTCGTTTCGCCCCGACATGAAGGAGTACATCGAAGGAGGCCTCGGCCGTCTGGCGGAATCGCTTTCAGCATTCTTCCGACCCGACGTTGTGTGGGCTCCTGGAACTCGCGAGGCAGTCAATCGCGCGGTGCTTAAGCCTCATCAACTGGTGCAAGCCAGTCTGTGCGGCTTCCGCGTGCCGGAGACGATCTTCACGTCCGATTCCGCCGAAGCTCAGCGCTTCATCAGGAAGCACGGTACGTGCATCGTCAAGCCACTGGCACCATTCCCACCCAAGGGCATGAACCAGTACACCAAGCTGATGAAGGATGGTGAAGTTACGTTCCAAGGTCTCGGCCTGACGCCGCAGATCTTCCAGGAACTGATTGAACCTGCATTCGAACTTCGGGTGTACGTCATTCGTGACCAGGTCTTTGCATCTATTGTGCGTGACAAGGCCGCGGACGACGCACGTGCACTCGGCATTCGAGACTTCCGTCGCTCATTCGACAATGGGACGTTCGAGGCTACACCGTTCACGCTGCCGGCTTCCGTCGCTCAGTCGTGCGTGCAGCTTCTGCATCGCCTCAACCTCACTGTCGGAGCGATTGACATCATCGTCGACCGCAAGGGAAGGTACTACTTTCTGGAAATTAACCCAAACGGGCAGTGGGCTTTCGTAGCTCCGGAAACTGTCGCCGAGATCGGTAAGACTCTGGCACAGCTGCTCGAAACCGGTGTGTGCTGACGCACATTCCCTGTCGCTATTTTGGCTTCAAAAAGGGTAGGCTCGCCTACGCATCGCCGTCGGCGAGCCTACCCTAGAACAACAGTATTATTCGTAAATCCCAGCATGGCTGGGATTTTTTGTAGGTGCTAGGATTGTCACGCAACCGTGTATGTCTCGCGGCGTTGTACGTCCAGCGCAAGGCTGACACGGTATACTGGTAACATGTCACAGATCCACCAGAGCCGCTCTTCAGATAATCCGTACATTGATCGTGTTTGGCGCAGCCAGAACATCAGTGATGGCGTGTACCTCGCGACGCCCGATGGTTCATGGGACCTCATTGTACTCATCCAGTCTGATGGTAGCCGGAACATGATGCTTACTGGCCAGGCCACGGAAGCTGCCGAGGTTCCCTATACGGCAGGCACGAGCTCGGTGGTGATCTCGTTTGCAGCCGGCGCTTATCTGCCTGATTACCCCGGAAGCAAAATGCTCAATCTTTTTGAAGTATTGCCATCGCTCGATAATGACCACTTTATGATTGCCGGCCACACCTTTCAGTTCCCCGAGTACGATACTGCTGAAGTGCTCGTTACGGAGATGATTACCGCCGAAATCCTCAAAATGGATACTGTCGTTGCAGCAATTCTTGGCGGTGATACCAAAGCGTTATCTGATCGAGCAAAACAACGTCACTTTCTACAAACAACAGGATTGACCCGAAAGTCGCTTGAGCAAATTCGGCGTGCTCAGGAGGCTGTTGCGCTGCTACAGGCAGGTCAGAAACCGATTGATGTGGCAGCAGATGCTGGCTTTGCCGACCAATCACACCTGTCTAAATCTCTCAAGAAAATTATGCGTGCATCACCGTCAAACGTTGACGATATTCATAAGCTCTAGATTGTCGTTTTTGTACAAAACTTTGTTCGCCTAACTTGATTAAATAGACGCATAACCAACCGTAATCAAGGAAAAATATCATGGAAATGAAACTTGAACTAGTACCAGTACCCGTAAGTAACACGGATGCGTCAATTGACTTCTACGTTAACAAAGTCGGCTTTGCGCTCGACCACGACCACGCTGTAAAGCCAGGCTTGCGTTTTGTGCAGCTGACCCCTCCAGGTTCAGCTTGCTCGATCGTAATTGGTGAGGGTACGACTGAAATGAAGCCAGGCACGCAAAAGAACTTGCAGATGGTCGTCAAGGATGTTCGTGCGCTACGCGAGGAGCTTATTGCACAAGGTGTAGAGGCAAGCGAAGTCCAAGAGATGCCGTGGGGTCACTTCGTATTTTTTGCTGATCCAGATGGTAATACCTGGTCGTTGCAGCAAATCGTTCACGCATAGCACACTAGTCACGTGAATATTTGCGTTTGTGGCGGGGAATCCAGCCTTGTCGACGTCGGTGTTTTGGAAAGTTACGCGTAGATGGTTGATGCAGCGCGCTCATAAAACGTTTGCCGAGATATGTCTCGAGATGAGTAAGCTTAACAAGCTCAATATGTTGCCCCTTGGACAGACCGACAAGTGAAACAACGCTCGGCACAAGGTGACGTATGCGGTTCTGAATTTCTCGAAGTGATACATCAGGTAGGCGCGGATTGTGTCGCTCTAACGTGCGGCGTTCTTCCTCGATGCGATCACGAATCCAGAGGCTGTATAGAAGTACAAAGAGCTTTTGGTTCTCTGGCGTAGACTCTAGTACTGGAGCGCCTGGTGCCTCAAACGTTTGGCGGTTATACGTCACGAGCATACGGGTGAAGAGTACTCCTTGGCGTGGGTCGAAATATTTCTTGCCTTGGCGAACAGTGAACATGTCGGGTGCCAGGGTTTCGAGCCAAAGCGGATTAACGGTGGTTGCTTGGTTGACGAGCTGTAATGTCTCGAGTTTGCCCGTCTCGGTAGGTACCTGCAAATCAAACGGCGTTCCTGCAACGAGGCCGGACTTTCGCACCACGGAGCTGCTCGACAGCTCGCGCTTCTGCTTGGTGGTGATATGAATTGCCTCGCCAGTTGGCTCAACGAACCAGAGTTGGTGGAGTTGTCCGGCGACGATACATTTGAGGAGTGGCTCGATGCTGTCCGCATCCAAGGGGCTCGGTACAATAGAACCAAGTCCGAGATCACGAATAAGCTGTTCGCTTACGTCTTGCGCTTTGGTCGTATTTTTGTCGATGATGCCCAAGTCTTCGTATTCGAGCGGATCAATATTCGGCAGCGCCAGGAAAACATCATATTCGGCAAGAAGGTCGGAGCTTGTTTGCTGCGTGAATTGTCGCCAGCCGGAATACCGCGGACTGCCTTTTACGATGCCACCAACTTCTTGTATGGCAATAATGCACGCCAGCTGAGCCTGCAGACGCGCATCCAGCTGCTCGGCTTCAACAAGCATGCGTGCATAGCTTGACTCGACAGGAAACGGCTCCATCCTTTTGCCGATCTCAGTGACAGCGCCCGAGGCTGTCAACGCACCAAGACTAACCAATGTGCTTTTGGCGAGCTTTATTGTCCGGCGGCTTGGTGAGTGGTAGAAATCCAAGCTCTCGATGTCCATACCGATATTAGCCAAACGTAGTACGAGCCGGTCGATATGTTTGCGCATGATTTCAGGTACGCCATATTCATCACGCTCTTCAAATGGCGGGCAGGGCAGCTGACCTAGTCGTGCAAGTACGTACAGACCCGCTTTGGTGCGTCCTGCACGCCCGGCGCGTTGCAAACAGTCTGCTTGCGACACTGCACTAATAAAGAGGCCCTCAACACCGCTCTGAACTTCAGCACGCCGCTCCAGCCCAGAGTCGATAACGACATCAATGTCATCAATGGTGATGCTCGTCTGTGCGACGTTGGTCGCGAGTACTACTTTGCCTTGTGGATAGCTCGCAAAGGCTCGTTGTTGTGCCTCCGGGCTGAGCTGACTGTGCAGCGGAATGACCGGAACGTTTTGGGCAGCATCCTGAATAGCTTCAGCAACACTTTCGATCTCGGCCTTACCCGGCAAAAAGACGAGCATATTACTCGTGCGTGTTTGAAGCTGCTTGATGATCTCCTCTACGAGGTTTTTGCTGTAGCGCTTCTCGACCGGAAAGGCGCGCCCCTCGATAGTTATCGGCGACACCTCGCCAAAGTACGCGGATAGCGTTTCAGTCTCGATAGTGGCGCTCATGAGCACTACTTTAAAGTGGGGATCTTCCTGGCAACGCTTCTTGGCCCACGCAATAAGAACTTCCATGTTTTCGTTCCATTCATGGATCTCGTCGAGTACGAGTACCTGCTTCTCCCGGGTGCCGCTACCAGTAAGCTCGCGCACCAGCTGTAGCCCGTCGGTACAATACAGAATGACATTGTCCGGGTCGTCGTCGCGCTCGTGCGCAGTTCGGTAGCCGACCAGGTTGGTTGCGTCAAGCTCCTCACGCCACGAATATTCTTCACGGACGCGGAGGCAGAGATTGCGAGCTGCCAAGATTCGTGGCTGCGTTACGATAATCTTCTTGTACCCGTGCTCTGCAAGATACTGAGGTATCTGCGTGCTTTTACCGGCACCAGTTTCGGCGGTAATGATGGTCACCTGGTTGTTATCAACCGATGTCACTATTTCCTGTTGACGCTGATGTACCGGTAAGTCGAGTACGGAGTCGAAGGAGGAAGTGGTCATGCTATGTATTGTAACAGTATTTACTCAGATTGTGATTTGAGCTTGGCGGCCGCTCGCTTTTGCTTGCGTGATTTTTCGTAGAGCGCACGTTTTGCAGTTCGCTTCTCAAGCTTTGCCTGTGTTTGTTTGTCGCGTTTCTTCATATGGTATGTATTTTACCATCTAACAGACACCTTTACTCGTCGAAGTCGCGTCGAGGTCGTTTGTTGTGCTGCTTAACTCGTGCAGCGTTCTTTTCTGCTAGAGTGGCTAACTCAGATTTCATTTTGAGGTAATTGGCGTAGTGTGCTGGGTCGAGTGTCCCGTCATGGAGCGCTTGCTGAATGGCGCATCCTGGTTCGTCAGTGTGTCGGCAGGTAGTATATTTGCAGTGGTTTATGAGGCGTGCGATGTCGTCATAGGTGGTATCGAGGTCTTCCTCGGTCCCCCAAAGTTGGAGCTCACGAATACCTGGCGTGTCAATGAGTAGACCGCCATTTGGCAGTACAAATAGCTCACGATGCACGGTAGTGTGCTTGCCGGTAGAGTCTGACGCTCTGACCTCGCCAGTGGCCTGTGCTTCTCGTTTCAAGAGCTTGTTGGTAAGCGTTGATTTACCGACACCCGATGACCCCAACAGGATAGCAGTACGGCCCGGCTCTATCTGTGCCAATACTTCGTCAACACCCGCGCCTTCGGTAGCTGTGCTCACGATAATAGGCAGTTCGAACATGTGTAGCTGTGCAATATAGTGCTGAACGTCATCTGTTTTGTCAGCCTTATTCAACACGATTACTGCCTCAATTGCGCTGATCGACAGCTGATACAGGAAACGTTTGAGGCGTTCAACGCTGAAGTCATTGTCAAGCGCGAGCAACACAAACGCGATATCTACGTTAGCTGCAATAATCTGTTTGACGACCTGCTTGCCAGCTACTTTGCGTGCAATTTCGCTGCGGCGCATCACCACTGATTCCACGATGGCGCCACCATTGTCCAATAGGCGTACGGCTACCCAATCGCCAACCTTGGGAGTCTGTTCTCTGTCGGTGTAATGGGCTAGTTTGCCGGAAAGCTCGGCGGTAATGATCTGCGGCGTGGCAATCTTTAGCGACGTGCCAAAATCTGCAATAACGCGAGCCGGTTGAAGGCCCGGAAGCTCCAAAGTTTCCCATTCATGCTGATTGTTTTCGGTCCATCCGAAGGCTGCAAGGTCATTCATTACTCTTATTATCGCATGGATAGTCCGCTAGATTTTGATGATTATGAAAATACGCTGTAAGCGTAAGCAATTTCGTTGTAATTTTTTACGCCATTCTGTAAACTAATTAATTATTTAATTGTACGTATTGGGAGGGTGGACATGGCAACCAAACAAGAAAAAGCAGTAAAGAGCGCGGTTACGCGAGAGAAGAAAAAGGGGATTATGCGAGAAGAACGCCACGTGCTGTGGCTTTTGATCGCGATCATCCTATTCCTCCTATACTTATTGTTTGCGCAGCACAACGGCTGGTGGCCATATGCACGTCCCAAATTAGGTACGGCCTTCTACACCAACGTATCAGCCGAGACTCCTGCCTCAACTTCAGCAGGCAATACAAGCGGCACTAATGGCACTTCGAGCAGTAGCACAAGCAACACCAGCAGCGGTACTACAAGTAGCACCGGGTCAGGCAGCGGTAGTACAGGTGGGGGTTCTACGGGCAGCGGCTCTGGCGGCGGCGGTTCTACAACGCCAAGTAGCAGCGACTCGATCATTGATCTCGCAGGTACTATCAATGTTGGCGACACCAAATCAGATGTGAGCGCACAGGCAAACAACCTTGGTGAGCATTGCGCTGTAGTTGTGAGCGCAGTAACGAAGCTTGTTGGCAAGCAAGAAGTGTGCACCTACTCTCAGAATGACAAGATCGTAACAGTTACCTACCTGAACGATCGAGTTATTAGCGCATCAAAGAGCGGATTCTAATACTAGAGAAAAGATAACAAAAGAGCCCCGGGAGTTACCAGGGCTCTTTTAATTTGAACATGTTCTACGACTATCGTGATTTTTTGGTTTGCTTGGCAGCCATCGGCAAGATGCCAAAGACCAAGACAATGGCATAGATTACAGCGAAACCACACATAACGCTCGGAATGCCGGCAATAGTTTGCGGATTCATGGCATTCACGATGCCTGTCGGCAGTAGGAAACTTAACCAACCAAATACTTGGTAGAGTAGTGCCTTGCGGATATTGATCTTGGCGGTCGCAGTGAACAGCAATGCCTGTCCGATGCCAAAGAGCAGCCAGCCGTAGTAATATCCAAAATAGATACCGCCAAGGTTTGGCGCAAGCTGGAAGATGGCGTAGTTGCCGGCGCAAATGTGGTCCTGAAACGCTGAAGGGCTCAGGCCAAAGATCAATGCAAATGCTATACCCGAGAGGTAAGCCGCGCGAACTATCCACGGCGAGCCACGCCCCGAAAGTGCGCGAACCAGATGTATGCCAACTGGTGGTAGGAGCGTGATGGCCATGTAGCCTACACGCGACCAGGCGCTCGCCGACCAGTGTGTTGCGCCACAAACAGTGAATTCACTCAGTTGAAAAAGCGCAAGAAGCCCGAGCGTCGCGACGCTTAGGCGCGTTACGGTGTTCATCCTATGACGAACGAGCGTGTAGAGAAGGAGCGAAACTTCAATGATGCAGGTGGCGATCATAACGGGTGGCGAAAAGCAGTAAAACGTTGTCTGTCTTTTTCTCATGCTCGTTTAAGCATAACAAAATACACGCAAATTGCTATATGGCCAGTCATAAAGGGGTATACGGAGTCGTTGCTCTACAGGTATTGTGCGATTAAGGCACGCTTGCTTTTAACTAGTTCGGCGGGCGTTCCTTCGAACATGATCTGGCCACCGGCATTGCCGCCCTCGGGACCAAGGTCGATAATCCAGTCGGCGCGACGGATAACTTCCTGGTTGTGCTCGATAGTGATGACAGTATTTTGCGCATCAACCAATCGGTCGATGATCGTGTGCAGGCGAGAGATATCAGACATATGAAGGCCAGTGGTCGGCTCATCCAGGACATAGATACTGCCTTTTTTGTGCAATTCGCTCGCGAGCTTTAGGCGCTGACATTCACCCCCAGAGAGGGAGCTGAGCGGCTGCCCCAGCGTTAGATAGTCGAGTCCCACTTCGTCGAGCGCTTCGAGTTTTTTGGCAATTTCCTTGAGGTCAAAGAATGCAATAGATTGAGCTACGGTTAGTCCTAGTACCTCGGATATGTTCTTGCCATTGTATGTGTAGTCGAGTACTTCCGGCTTGAAGCGCTTACCTTCGCAGACATCGCAGGGAAGCTTGGCGTCGTCAAGGAAAGCCAGGTCAGTTGTAACGAACCCCGCGCCCTTGCAGTTGTCGCAGGCACCTTTGGAATTGAAACTAAATAACGCCATATCCACGTTGTTCGCTGTAGCGAAGGCCTTGCGGATAACATCCATGATACCAGTGTAGGTAGCCGGGTTGGAACGGCTAGAAACGCCGACAGGGGATTGGTCAACGACGATAGCTTCAGGGTGTTGGCGCAAAAATACTTGGTCGATAAGTGAGCTTTTGCCAGAGCCAGCGACACCGGTAATAACCGTGAAAACACCAGCCGGAATGTCGACATCGATATGGTGAAGGTTGTTGACGTGGGCATCGCGGATGGGCAACGTGCCAGTGGCCTTTCGAAACGCGGTTTTGATAGGAGAGACATCTTTTAGATGGCGGCCGGTTAGCGTATCAGCTTTCAGCAGATTGTCATAGGTTCCCTCGAAGACCACCTCACCACCTTTACTGCCGGCGTTCGGTCCGACGTCGATGACGTGGTCGGCAGCTTGGATTACGTCTGGGTCATGTTCTACGACAATGACGGTATTACCGCTATCGCGTAGCTTCTGTAGTAACTCGTTGAGGCGATGGACGTCACGTGGGTGTAGTCCAACACTCGGTTCATCAAAGATATACATGACGTCCACGAGGCTACCGTTGAGGTGTTTGACCATCTTCACGCGCTGTGACTCACCGCCCGATAACGTATCGGTGACACGGTCAAGGCTAAGGTAGCCAAGGCCGATATCTACCAGATTGGACAGGCGGTCGTGTACCGTTGCCACGATAGCTTTGGCCTCGGGTGCGTGTATCGCCTTAATGACCTTAAGCAGCGCATCCACTTGCATAGACGATAGTTCGGCGATATTATGGCCCTCAACTTTGACTGATAGAGCCTGTTGGCTCAAGCGAGCGCCATGACACAAATCGCAAGCACTCATAGTGATGAATGGCGCGTAGGTTTTTTGCGTTCGTTCGGACATTGTCTTGAGATCGCGCAGGATGTATTTCTTGGTAAAGACGTTTTCCAGACCTTCGAACGTGAGGTTCACACCGTTTACCTTAACCTTGCGCGGCTTGCCGTGCAGGAACTCTTCCATCTCGGCGTCGTCAAAATCAGATAATTTCTTAGTCGTATCGATATCGGCTGCCTTAATAACGCCATAGCCCCAAATGCTACCGGGTTCATAGCCTGGTAGTTTGATGGCACCGTCGTCGATAGACAGGGAAGTGTCGAGTACTGTCTCGCGGTCCATCGTCATTTTCTGGCCCATGCCATTACACGCTGGGCACATGCCAGCCGGATCGTTGAACGAGAAGAGGTTGGCGTAGCCAATGGATGGCTTGCCGATGCGTGAAAACATAAGGCGCAGCACGGTCGCGATATCTGTTACTGTTCCGACGGTTGAGTGAGAGCCACCACCCAAGCGTTTTTGGTCAACGATAACTGCCATACTGAGATTCTTGATCTCGTCGGCTTGCGGCTGTGTGAGATGTGGCAAAAAGTTGCGCACAAACATGCTGAAGTTCTCGTTTAGCAAACGCTGAGCCTCGGCGGCAACGGTGTCAAAGACGAGCGATGATTTACCGGAGCCAGATACGCCCGTAAAGACGGTTATTTTCCGCTTGGGTATACGTATTGAGACGTTTTTTAGATTGTTTTCGCGAGCACCTTTGATTTCGATGTATTCTTGCATAATTCCCCCCATTATACCTAGTTGTTCGTGTCGTTTTCGATCAGTGCTGTCTGCGTGTTTACATTATCCGTAAAGCCTGCCAAAAAGTCGGCAATTATTGCGAGCTCTTGCGCAGAATAGCGAGCAATGAGCTTATTATGAGCCATTTGCACACCTGCCACCAGAGGGGCAGCGGTAATCATCCACGTGGCATTAAGCTCGATGAGCACGCCACGACGATCATGAGGGTTCGGCGTGCGCCGAATAAAGTCAGCTTTTTCTAGTCGGTCAAGCATTGCAGTGGTTGAGCCAGTCGTGAGGCCTGTAAAACGAGCAAGCTCCGTAGGAGTCGAAGCCCCTTTAATACCCAGCAGGCTTAAGCACTCGGAGTCGGTTGTGTTTAGTCCAAGCTTCCGCGCTATCGCATTTCGAAATAATACAGAACTAACGCCCTGGTCACGAGCGGCTATAAAGACTTGTTTTTCTAGATCTTTCTTTGCATTCACGATGAAATCTCGTTGACATTAACTTTATTTTCAAGTAACTTGATTATACAAGTAAGTTCACAAAATTGCAATACGAAAGGGATTCATATGCAACTCATCAACAAGCTCACAATGTTCCAAATTGCTGTCAACGACATGCCAAAAGCCAAGGCTTTTTACGCCGAGACACTTGGCTTGGAAGTTACTGCCGACTATCGCCAAGATGATGATAACTGGTGGGTTTCACTGCGCTTACCTGAAGGTGGCGTTGAGATTACCCTTACAACACATCAGGGGCACATGAAGCCAGGTGCTATTACCATGTATTTCGGTACAGCAGACATCGATGCCGCTCACAAAGATTTGAGTGACAAAAACGTGCATGTTAGCGAAGTAAAAGACGACCTTCACGGCCCCGGCTCAGGCGTCAAGTTCTTTACATTTGATGACGTTGATGGCAATCTGATTCATATAGAACAAGTCTAACAACGCATAGCGTAGTGGAGGGAATGGTGGCGCTCAAACTTATCGAGAAAGAACATCTGCTAGATAACATATGGGCGTTTCGTTTTCAGCCGGATGAACCGCTAGAGTGGACAGCAGGCCAATATATTAGTGTAGAGCTGCCACACTCAGATCCCGACGGTGAAGGCACCAAGCGATGGTTCACCGTTTCCTCCGCACCCTATGAGAGCATCATACAAATTACCACTCGTATTACCGAAACCAGCTTCAAACAAGCACTATCCAGGCTAGACGTTGGCGGTGAACTGCAGTTGCTCGACAAGCCACACGGTACTTTTGTCTGGCAAGACGTCGACAAGCCGCTCGTTTTTGTTGCAGGTGGTATTGGTATTACGCCTTTTCGTAGTATCCTCAAGCAGCGTGCGCACGATAAGCTGCCGCTGGACGTCACCGTGATCTATGGCAGCCGCACAGCCGAGGTACCGTTCAAGGACGAGCTTACGATGTGGATGCAGCAAGACCCTAGGCTACGTGTGAGCTATGTCGTTGGCGTACCACTAACGGCCGACGGTCTTATTGAGCTCGTTCCTGAGCTGTCGAAATCGCTTGTCTATCTTTCTGGCCCAAAGCCAGTCATGGAAACTCTGGACCAAGACCTCCAGAGCCACGGGTTAACCGAGGCACAGATTAAACAAGACTTCTTCCCTGCCTACACGAGCACCACTTACTAACGTGCGTTACACTATATGAATATGAACACCTATGCAGTCCTTTTGCGCGGCGTTAACGTCGGCGGCAAAAATAAAGTATCAATGGCTGATTTGAGGAAGTGCCTGGAGGCGCTGGGCTTTACGAATGTCTCGACGTACATTGCGAGCGGCAATGTAATCTTGGCGTCTAGTAAAAGCCCGCGTGAGGTACAGTCTGACGTCGAAGCAGCTTTGACGCAAAGTTTTAAGCTGGACAGCGCACTGATCAAGGCGTTGGTACTGACACGTGAGCAGCTTCAGGCGGTTATCGATAATAGACCAAAGGGCTTTGGCGATCAGCCGGATACGTATCACAGTGATGCAATCTTCCTGATGGATATCGAGCCTACTCAGGCTATGGCTGTATTTAATCCGCGCGAGGGAGTCGACAAGGTCTGGCCAGGTGAGGGTGTAATATATTCGCAACGCCTGAGCGCCTTGCGCACCAAAAGTCGCCTTAGCAAAATTGTTGGCACGCCAGCGTATCGATCTATGACTATTCGCGGTTGGAACACAACCACCAAGCTGCTGCAGCTTCTCGAAGACGCTTCAGACAAGAACTAATTTTTGCAGGCTTGTACGATTGCTGTGAGAAGTTTGCGTAGCTCTTCGATAGATGCGGCTTGGAAACGCGCTGCGGTTTCTTTCTGGCCAATCTTTATGGTGAAGGCATCTTCGGGGGCGCTGGAGAACATATCTTCGTCTGTGTAATCATCGCCAGCACACAATATGAAATCAGGTTTGTTGCCAGCCAGTAATTCGCCAATGGCTGCGCCCTTCTGAACTTCACGTGGCTTAATTTCCAATATTTTGGTGCCTGCAAACACGCCAATGTCGGTGTCTGCAAGGACGAGACCAAGCTCATGTCGGAGGCTCGCATTGCGCGCGTATGCAAGCTCGGGTGTTACGTTGCGATAGTGCCAAACAAGTGCGAAGTTCTTTTCCTCGATGATGGCCCCCGGCGTTCGCTCAGCAAAGTGCTCCAAGATGGGCAGCAATGTCTTTTTGTATTGTTGGAACGAAAAGAGCCCCTGCGCCCACTCACCATGCTGTCGTACCCAAGCACCGTGTTCTGCAACTAATGTTACGGGCAGGTTCTTGAACCATGATTGGAGCGCTTCGCGGGAGCGTCCGCTAATAATACTCAGCTCGGTATTGGGCAGTGCAGAAAGATCTTTCAGTAGGCGCATAAGTCGGGTTGTCGGTTTGGATGCTGCTGCATCGGGCGAATCAGCAAATGGCATCAATGTTCCATCGTAATCAAGGAAAATCATGCGTTTGGTGGCACGCCCAGCGCTGGCAGTTATTTTGGCATGGTCATCCCTAGAGAGTAATTTACTACTATGACCAGCTTGTAACTGTTTGGTGTAGGATAGCTGCTCGATGATATCTTTCGCCCAGCGTTGCAACGTGTACTGCGAAATACGTTGCTGCATGCTGCGCATTCGCCTTTCTTGCTCGCGTTTGGGCATGGTTAGGGCGGCTTTCATCGCTACAACCAACGCTTTTGAGTCATTTGGACTGACGCTGATGGCTTCTTGCAGCTCATCGGCAGCTCCTGTCAACTCACTCAAAATGAGCACACCGGAGGCGTGTTGCTTGCTGGCAACGTACTCCTTGGCAACCAAATTCATACCATCACGCATGGGGGTGACGAGCGCCACGTCGGCCGCTGCAAAGAGTGCCACAACTTGCTCAAATGGCAGGTTTTTGAACTGATATGAGATGGGTGTCCAATCGACAGTTCCGTAGTCACCGTTGATGCGACTCACAGACTGCTCAATAGCACTACGCAAGTCTTTGTATGCTTGTACTTCAGTGCGCGACGGCACTGCAACAATAACGAGACTTACCTTTTTGTGGTACTTAGGGTTTTGTTGTAGGAAATCTTCAAAGGCACGCAGGCGCTGCGGAATACCCTTGCTGTAGTCTAGCCGGTCGACTGATAGGATGATCTGCTGGTTCTTGTAGTGATCGCGTAGTATAGAAACTTCGCCCTGAACCACTGGGTCCTCCAAGGCCTGGGTGAATTTCTCATAATCGATACCGATAGGGAAGGCATCCACATGGACGACGTGGTCATCGAGGGGAATCTCACCGTTATGATTTTCGTAACCCAGCGTTCGTAGAACACTGCTCATAAAGTAGCGCGCGTAGTCGTACGTATGGAAGCCGATCAGATCAGCGCCGAGCAAACCTTCGAGGATATCCTGACGCTCTGGTAGAAGGCGAAATATTTCGTACGAGGGGAACGGAATATGCAAGAAGAAACAGATTGAACTTCGAGGTACAGCCCTGCGAATAAGCAGCGGCAAGAGCATAAGATGATAATCGTGAACCCAGATAACCGCCTCGGGGCTAGCCATCCGAGTAATAGCTTTGGCGTAGAGTTTGTTAACCGCCTGGTAGGCGTCCCAGTAATGCGTCCCAAATTGCGCGACTGACTGAAAGTAGTGGAATAGCGGCCACACCGTATCGTTGGCATATCCTTCGTAGAAGTTTTTGATTTGGTCCCGCGTGAGGAATACTGGAACGCAGTTGCTGGCACGTAGTTTGCGCGTAACAACAGCTTTCTCAGCCGCTGTTAGATCATCGCTGGCAATACCAGGCCAGCCAATCCATAGACGGCTGCCCGGACTATCATTACTGTCGAGCGATGACATTGCTGTTGCTAAGCCGCCAGAGCTTGGTGTAAACACGAGCTCGCCGTCTTGCTTTGTGACGCTAACAGGGAGTCGATTGGAAACAACGATAAAATCGTAAGTTCGGGCAGGCTTTCTGTCTGCCATATTATTGTTCCCCGTACCGGTTTTGGCGGTGATCATTGTGCTACTCATTGTAGCTTATTGCGCCAAGATAGGGACACTTTATATTTCCTTAAAGTTGCGGCATTTGCTGTGAGCGGTTATTATGAGCCTAATAACTTTGGGAGTAGCTGCCATGACTAGTTCAGAGAGTCCAATCGTCCGCACTGGAAACCCTAAGAAAAACATTGGTATCATTGCCGCCGCTGTTGTCTTGATACTCGTAGCAGCATTAGCATATTTCATGTTCGGACATACCACCAAAAAACATACGCCGGACAGCAGCAAAGAAAAGACCTCTCTCAATGTTGGCGTTCAGATAACAGATAGCCCGGGCTTTAGTGAGCTGAACGATGGCCAGCGAAGTGGCTTCGATATCGATCTAGCTAACTACATCGTAAACAGCATGGGCAAGCACGCCAACTTTGTTCCCATCACAGTAGGTTCGCGTGACCAGCAACTCAAAGAGGGTTTTGTCGATATGGTAGTGAGCACATACTCAATCACTGACGCACACATCCAAAATGGTGTGATTTTCGCTGGGCCATATATTCGCACCGACCAAGGGATAATGGTTAATAGCACTAGTACCGCCGTGCAGTCTATTGATGACCTCGAAGATAAGACAGTCTGTGTTACGAGCGGTTCAACGACGGCCCTTAAGCTTGAAGAATTCAAGAAGAGCGTACCACTGGTTATCACGTATCGCGATACACTCGCTCAATGCATCGATGATATGAAAAGCAACACCAATAATGTAGCTGCCGTCACGAGCGATGCTGTCATATTACAAGGGTACGCGCACGCGGACGATAGTCTTAAATATCTGCCAGATCTGACTATTCCTGGAGCTTACGAGAAGTATGGTATCGGCATCTCCAAGAAAAACCCCGAACTTTGTAAAAAAACAGCATCACTCCTTAAAGACTTTGTAAGTACTCAGTGGAATTCCGCATTTACGGCTAATTTGCAGACAGACAGCAGCCTAGCAAAGTCGCTCAAGCCTGACCTCAATACCATCGATAGCGAATCTTGTAAGACAAGCTAAGGAGGAGAACATCGTGGAACCTTCTCAAGAACACCCTACAGTCAATCATGCCGAGAAACAAACCGCTCAGAAACGACTGTTTCATACCGAACTTAAGGTAACGCTCTTTTTGGGCCTCTGCATCGGTGCTGTGGTCTACTTGCTGTTGCATCTTGCCGGTAGACTAGGCTCGATGGGGCAGGAGGGCAGTAATGTTGCCCAAGTGTGGAGTTTTATCATTGCCATACTTGAGTTGGGGGCTAGCATCGCTGCCATCATTATCGCGTTGGTATCACAAAAGAAAGACGCTCGAAGATCAACTCGTTCGTTAACAAGCAAAGAAAAACGGGCCGAGATTGCCAAGAACAGGCCGCGTTTTATTGCCATTGGCGCATGTGCGGCTTTACTGGCATTCGCTGTGCCACCACTAATCAACGGCTGGATGTTTCGTCATGTGAGCAGTCAAGACATCACGGCTAAAATTCAGCTCCAACATAACACAGACATGGCTGACGGCGACGCTGCTCGGGCAACCCTGCCATCAACGAAGCATACAAAGCTGTTGCTGACTTTTCGGCTTATCAGCGAGCAAGAAACTGGCTCTTGCGTAGCACCAGCACGGTTGAAAGTCGCAATATCCTACAATAGCAGCGATGGCCAGACGCTCTATGATGTTGCAAGCGGCACCCAGCAGCAAATAGCCCTCGGCGATATGAGTCAACCGGCCAAGCTAGCGATTGACCTCAAAAATGACCCGTACTGCAAAGTGAGGATTACCGTTGGCTCTGCCAAATATCTCAACTAGCCCTGCGCTGACGTTGCAAGTGCTCGCGCAACCTGTCCCCAAGCGTCGTATCCACGCGAAATGCCGGGCGGCCTTGTTTGCTAGTCAACGTTTCTTGGAGTAGGCTCGCCGGAAGAAGATCTTGGGTTTCATTGAAATATTGTGCGCATATCTTTGCCTCCCATGAATCTGGATCGAGCCACGCGTGCGCATACGCACTGCGGGTAAGCTCATCTCGAAGTTGACGTTCAGCTTCCAGCTCGGCAAGAGCCGCTGTTACGGTCCACATTTGCTCCCTGACCGGCAACTCTGCGGCACCAATTGTACGAATATCATCCGAGAGCACACCGCGTCGAAGAACAGCATAATTAGGCTCTCGAGTCTCTCGGTCTATCAAGAAATACTCCGGTAAACATGAGGCGTTTTGCAGCCCACTGACTAAACGCCTAAATCCTAGGTCATGCGCAATAGGGGTAAGCTCTTGCTTGTCCCGGTAGCCAGCGCCAATCCGTCGCACAGTAACCGGCCAAACCGCCGTAGTTCCTTGGTAGGGATAGTAGTTTTCTCCTTCGTGTTGAGCATGGCGGGCGTGCAGCATCGCCGGGCCGACAGGTGTCATGAGACCAGGATCCGCTACACGAAGGGCTGTCATTGTACGAAGATCGTGTAGGTCTGTAGTGCTGAGTCCACCGTGCATATGCGCGGGCCTAAAGAAGTCAGTAGCCAAAAGCTCCAGTGGCTCGCTGCCGATAAGTTTGACAGGTCGCGCTGCACCGCCAGGATCACGATCCACTGCGGCGCTCCAATAGCGCTCATCGTCCAGCCAAAATTGCTCTGCTGTGCGAGTTTGAAGCTCGCCTGCTAGTCGCTGCCACCTATCTACCATTGGATCCTCCGAGAATAGCCTTGTGCCAGCGAGCAATGCGCTTATTGCGAGACCCTGGTTGCTAATGTAGGCAATAGGCTTATCGCGGTTAACTTCTTTGCCATGAGGTCCTTCTGGATGCCAGTATGAATCAAGGCCATCACGCATAACCCCGCTCCAGCTCGTTTGCCGCGGGTTGGTCGCCCTGACTTCAAAAAGTCCTGGTCCACTCTGTTCGGACGTCTCAATCGTTGACACTTCCCAGTCTAGGATCGCTCGAGCTGCCTGGCGAACAGTCCGAATCTCTCCGGTTGGCTCATGTAGGAACTCATCATTGAGTACGTTGCTGCCATGCAACGAAACGTATTTTTCGAGAACATCGAGGTAGCGGATGCCGTCTGAAGCATTATAAACAGTAAAGCCACCGTACGTATCTACTGGTACGCCCCAGACCTCCGCCCAATGACGATAGCCTTCCATAGCTTCATCGGACAACACTCTGCCGCCCACTATGCCTTTGACTACCTGGTGGGGGAGGCGACCTGGTTGTTCTTCGGTAAGATCATCGTATTTGATGCCTTGTCGTTGAGGGATGATGCTAAAACCGACGCGTGCCACTTCAGGATAGAGAGTCGTGACATCATCCATTGCCGTCAGATAATCTCGCACAAACATACAAGAGGCAAACACTCCATCGGGCCCACTGGCGGTTAGGCCCCCTGGAAAGTGCATGTTATGAAGTGCATCTGCTGGTGTGCGGCCAAAATGTGGCTCAACAATCTGCGGGTCTGCATCGCCTCGCATAACTCTACGAACGACATCGCCGAAACCTGCTCGCACTAACTCGGGAGTACGTTGCACGATGCCCGACCAGGCACAGGCGTTGTGTCCCAGCTGCTCAATTGTCTCTGGTGTATCCAGCTCGGCTAACTCTGCGGCGATCGATTCGGGAATCGAATGATTGGTAGGTGGTCCATAGGAAAAATCAGCTGGATTATATCTATCAGTACTTCCTCTGTCCATAACAAACGTATTATAGGTCGGCGACGAAGTCGTTAATTATTCCCGCAAGCTCGGCAGGGTGACTTATCATTGCCAGGTGGCCGCCAGCGATATCGATGATTTTTGCATCGGGCAACTGTTTTGCCATCTTTGTTTGCATCTGCACGGGGACTTGTTTGTCATTGAGTGTGCGAACGTATAGATACTTTGAAACTGGCAACATATTCGTCGAAGTTTTGTCGACGTACAAACTGCGCGGTTCTGGCGTGAAAGTGCTGACAATATCCGTAGCTTGTTGATCACTGAGGTCGCTACAAAGTCCCTTTCGTATTGCAGATGCGGGCGGCTTTGTCCCTGCAATTTTGAGCAGCAAGGGCATTACAAAGTTCTGAGGGAACGGCAGCGTATCGACAAACGACTTTCCAGGTGCCGGTATGGTGGCGCTTACTGCAACCAGACCTGCCAGTTTGTCGTCGAGCGCTCGCGCAATCTCAACACCCATAACTCCGCCAAGTGAATGCGCGACTATGACATAGCGGGTTGCATTGAGCTTTTGTATTTGTGCCAGAACATCCAGAACGGCACTCTTGAGCGTTGTAGCTGCATCTCGATTGTACATCAGTGCAGCGCCTGTTATTACGACTTTTCCGTGCACAACATCCCAGATGGTAGGGGGTAAGCCTGCGCCGCTAAGATAGATAATTGCTGTTTTCTGTGGAGTCTTTTGGGGGTTCATACCTAAAGTATACCGTGAAACTGGGGTTTATAGGGCCTGTCTTTCCATCTTGACAATAATACTATGCGCGCATATAATATAGCTATGATGAACTCAGATCGCCAGGAAACCGAATTTGACGCAGCGCATAATAGCCCGGGCTATTTGCTGTGGCTTATGAGCAACAAATGGCAGGCTCAACAACGATTAGCCCTCAAGCCATTCGATCTGACGCATGTACAGTTTGTGCTGCTGGCTTGTCTTGTCTATGCGCCAGGCAACGAGAGTCTCACGCAGATACAGCTTGCTGCACGCGCTCAGACCGATCCCATGATGACATCGCAAGTTCTCAGAAAGCTACAGGCAAAAGGTCTGGTGCAGAGAATGCCAGATGAACAAGATAAGCGCGCCGTTCGGCTAGAAGCGACTACTGACGGTATCAACCTAACCGAACAGGCAATAGTAGCCGTCGAAGCAGTCGACGAAGCATTCTTTGGCGCCCTTGAAGCAGACGTACCGCACTTTGTGGCCATGATGCGCCAGCTTGTCTGGACCCCACGAAATACCCCCAACACGAAGGAGAACTAACTATGACAAAAGATACCCGCAAAGTCGCACTCATAACAGGAGCTAATAAAGGCATTGGCTTTGAGGTTGCGCGACAACTAGGCAAGCAAGGCGTGCACGTACTCGTTGGCGCGCGAGATGAAGGCCGCGGCAAAGCTGCGGTTGAACAGTTGACTGCTCAGAACATTCTGGCAACCTATCTCGCGCTGGATGTAACTGATAGTGAAAGTATTTCAAAGGCTGCCACTCAGATATCCCAAGACTTTGGTAAGCTCGACATTTTGGTTAATAATGCCGGCATATCAGGAAATATAGGCACACCGCCGAGCCAGACCGATATTGACGCAATGCGCCAGGTCTATGACACAAATGTTTTTGGCACGGCGAGCGTGACAATTGCCATGATTCCATTGCTCAAGCAGGCAAGCCAAGCGCGAATCGTCAATGTTTCGAGTAGCCTCGGTTCAATCACTATGGCACTTGATCCTAGTGATATGTTCTACGGCATCAACAGCCTGCAATACCAATCTTCTAAGGCTGCTCTCAACGCCATTACGGTTGAGTTCGCCAAAGAATTGGAGCGTAATGGCATTAAGGTGAATGCAGCTTGTCCAGGGTTCGTTGACACAGACTTTAACGGCCACCGCGGCACAAAATCTGCAGAGCAAGCAGCAACTATTATTGTGAAGCTCAGCACGCTCGGGGCAGACGGCCCGACTGCTACGTTCCAAGATGAGGATCGCGAACTACCTTGGTAGGCACTTTGGCAATGTCGGTATCGCTCAATCAGAGAGTACGCTTATTCTGTTTGGCGATCATACCTTTGCGCCTACCACTACATGATATGCCTAGCATGCCTACTATAAGTTGCGCTAATTAAGTGGTCTGCGCAGTCGAGCGTCAAGTCTCTCTGCGGCTTGGATCCCGCTCGTAAACGCTCCCTCCATGAACGGACCGCCGAGGTAGTCACCGGCAAAAGCGATCGGCTGTTCCTGGTTTTCTATTTCGCCGTTTTCAAACGAACGTAAGCGTTTGAAGTGTCCAACATCAAAGAACGGCAACGCCTCTGGCCACCGTTGTACGTGCGTGGCAACTGGCTTAGAATTGTCAATGAGTAGCGCATCACGCACGGGGGTCATTTCGCCAGTCAACCTGTCAATCAGTTTTTGGTCCGGTAGCACTGCAATCTTCGCTGCTACCGTGTTTGATCAAATAGCAGACGCACGTAACGAGGCTAAATGGAACAGTACACTAACTGACTACCAATTAGTTAGCCAGGAGCCTATAGGCCAAGGTTCAACCTTTACCTATAAAAACCGTGGCAATGAATTTACTTCAACGCTCGTTACGTATGATCGACCGAACTCATTAGCTTTCGACGTTCACGGCAAGCCAATGGATATCTATGCGACGGTCAACCTTAAAGCTAAAGACGCTACAACCACTGATCTAGTGGCGACCTACATCTTGACACCAAAAGGCGCCATGAAGATAATGATGCTAATATTTGGACCATTTCTGGGCAAGGCATTCGCGAAAGAATTCCAAAATTTCAAGAAGTTCTCAGAAGCTCAATAATAATCGAAGTGTACGCTGAATAGTATCCACATTTTTAAACGGAGTACCCAATGATGAGTGAGATAGATACGCCTGGAGAACTTGGTAGCTTAGACGATGGTCCATTCTATCATGGGACAAGGGCAAATCTGCAAGTTGGAGATCTTCTCACGGCGGGGTTCAATTCAAACTACAGGCCAGAAATTATAATGAATCATATCTATTTCACGGCCTTAGCCAACGGCGCGGGGATGGCGGCGGAATTGGCGAGTGGCGCTGGCAATCCACGAGTTTACATTGTTGAACCGACAGGAGATTTCGAAAATGACCCAAATGTGACGGATAAAAAATTCCCAGGCAATCCCACGCGCTCGTATCGCAGCCAGGAGCCGCTAAAGATCGTCGGTGAGGTAACCGATTGGCAAAGACTTACGCCCGAGCAACTCAAAAATTGGCGAGAGAGGCTCGCGAATATCAAAGGAGAGATCGTTAATTAAAAGTTAAGCTGGGGATGAGGGACTCGCCACTGGCGGAAGAAATGTTTTCACTGGAAACATTTCGCACTTTCCATCTCATCCCTCTCACTCTCAAACATGAAAAAACACCCATCTTACGATGAGTGCATTTTCATGGCTGGGGATGAGTCACACGCTTCGAACCCCTTGTGTAGCGATTTCATTCTACTCGGACGGAGATTAGAGGAATTGGATCTTGTCTATCACAAGGGTGATGTTATCCCAGGGTTTTTGGCTGTTTAATAAGGCTCGCAAAGATAAAGATAAACCCTGCCATCAACTGTACAAGACAGGCTGCAAGTATTGTTACCTTGAGCGAATGCAGAGCTAACTGACCAGCTAATCCTGCTCCGATTGCAGCTGCAGTAATTTTCAGACTCGCACCTGTAGTGAAGACCTGACTCCGTAATCGTTCTGGTGCTTCTCTATGGCGTACCGTAAAGACAGCAGCGAGTTGTGGCCCGTCTGCTAGCCCTGCGATCAGCATAGCCACAAGGGCTATGAACACGGTATTGGCGAATGCCAAGATGAGCATGGCTACAGCCAGGAGGATGGTTGTCACGAACGCGATCATGTCGGGGCTGTGGCGAGTAGGCCATTTTGCGTAAGCAACAGTTGCTATAACCGCACCGACAGATAAAATAGAGGCTAATACGCCACCGTATCCGGCTTTGCCTAGTAGCTCATGTCCGACCAGCGGATAGATGATCCAGAGCATCCCGATACCCATATACGATATAACCGATACCAGGGTAATCCTTAGTAGTGGCTTATTGGAAACAACTATCTTGAAGCCCGATACTACATCGTGCCAGAACGAAGTTACAAGTGGCCGCTCTATGCGCATTGGGCGCTTTGGCAGCCGCCAAGCCATCGGCAACGCTGTAATGAGTAATATGACCAACCCGATAACTGACCAGTTCGCACCAAGCCCTGCTGCAATAAGCCCTGCAAGCGCTGGTCCAGCTAGCCCCGCAATATTGAAGGTGGTAGCATCAATAGAACTTGCTCGCGGCATCTGATCGTCGGCGATAAAGGACTTAAGCCGTGATGACCAGCCACCAGAAATAGCAGGCATGAAGAAGCCAACTGCTAGAGCAATCGTAAAAGACATCCAAGCTGGTACGTGTCCGAGAGTTAATGCAATAGCACCAAGCCCTGCTGCATAGAATCCTAGCGCAAAAGCCAGCACCCTGCCGGGATAGTGAGAGCGATCAAGAAGTGCGCCAAGCAATGGTCCGCCAATTGCAGCGGAAATCGTGAGTCCTGCAATAAGGGTCGATCCTAATGTAACCGTACTACTTACTGCTAGTCCAACGAGCAGAATGGCCTGGCTCGACATTTCGTCACCAAGTCGTGCAGGAAGCGCACCCAATAAGTAGTGAGTTAGTGTGTAACGTCTTTCTTTGATATTCATGTTACATATGATATAGTCCTTCTATTAATATGGCAAATATACCAATAACATCACTTGGATCGGCGACGCATGCAGCAAAACGTGCCGCTGACATTGTATGTATCCTACAGAACAAAGACGTACATAATCCTGACGTGCTGATCAAACGGCTTAATGAAGTGCTTGAGGCATACGGTGAGCATGACTCTAAAGTCGCACAGGCGGAGCTGGATGATCTTGTAGCCGTGTCGGGAAAGATGTATATGGTTTTTGCAGCCCAGGGTGTGGAATGTACTGCTATGCTACTCAATACAATTCTTGCCGAGTATGCGCATGCGCCGCGCCTTAGCTCGCATGGCAATAATCCATGGCACCTCCATATAGACAGTAGCGACCATGCTCCGTGGGCGGAATGGTTTGCTGCATCTTCCGCACTCGCTCTTGCGACGCTTCTTGCTGAAAAACAGCGTAATCCGGGTGGTCTATGCGCCTCACAAACATGCGGTCGCCCATTTATTGACCTGGGCAAAGGTGGCGGGCGCAATTATTGTTCGCCAAAGTGCTCTACTCGAGAACGTGTAGCGGCATATCGCAGCAAGACAAGGAAAACGAAATGAGCTATGGTGAGTTAGGCGGCGAGCTCCCCGGGAATTTCGGTGTAGAGCATTTTACCAAACCTATGCCTGAAACCCTTGAAGTATTTAATGGCATGTTTGAACAATTACAGGGTTTGAGGGAGCATATTGGCACTGTGCGAGACGATCATTTGACTGCACTGGCAGGGGCTAGGCCTGGATATTATGCGGATATCACATGTGGCGTTTATGAGCACGATCCAGTTAGCGGTAAGGCCGATAGGCGTACGAACTTGAGCATTGGAATTGCCCAAAGTGATGAGACTCCAACGCCAAATTTAGCAGATGTTTTCAACATGCAGCCACCTAGAATAAGAATCTTTACGCATGGCCAAGTCTACAATCAGCTGTCGGGAGGAGGTGCGCCGCTGTCTGACGAGGAATTTGAGGTGGCCATGGTGCATTTGCAGCTAACGTTGCCTGATGATCAGTGGGAATGGATCGATAAGGCGCACCGATTGGCTGGCACGCCACAAGACACCGAGTTTCTTCCCTTTCTTGTAAACGAATTACTTGATACAACCCCTTTTACTCAACAGATTAGCAGAGGCAAAGAGTATTACATGAGCGATGTGCGATTTAAGAATGGCGCGGTTATTACGTATGCAAAGTGGATTGAGGCAAACGCCAGCCATCTGTGGGAGCATTCTGATGTACTTCCTATTCGCGCTTTGGATCTGCTCTTGCCAACAGGTGAAAAATACAGGTATGAGGCATACAAGGATGGTACCGAGCAAATGATCATAGAAGTCAGCGATAATACCGCCCGTGCTGACCTTAGGTTAAAAGGCTATCCAGCTGTTGCAAAAGATACTATGCTTTCTCCCGAGGATCGAAAGACGGGATTGCATGCTCTTAGTGATCCTATTATGCGACACTTTAACGACTTATTGCAGGAGACGCTTGATTCGGGAGCGACCGCATAGTCTTTTAGTGTGAATGCGGGATGAGGGATTCGAACCCCGGCCAAAAGGGTGAGCTTTGACTAAAGAAAAAGGAACCCGCAAAACTGCGTGTTCCTACCTCTGTTGGCAAATCTGGCTGGGGATGGGGGATTCCACCTGCTAGAAGAAACATTGCTCCCAGCAATATTTCCCATACTCATCTCATCCCTCACAGTTTCCGAACAAGAGAAAAGAGACCGACAAATGCCGATCTCTTTTCTCTGGCTGGGGATGAGGGATTCGAACCCCCGATACCGGGACCAGAACCCGGTGCCTTACCACTTGGCCAATCCCCAATAACTCTGGTCAACGTAGGCTATTGTAGCAAATAATGTGCATTATTTCTAGTCATTTTGCCATGTATATCATGATTCTGCTGGTTGCGCTTAGATTTGCATGTAGCCGACGGTATGCTATAGTGAGGTCACTTAACAACAAGAATATACAGAGTGCAGCGAGAGATCTAGCTTGACGACCTGCCAGCAACCTATCGAGAAGTCGATGTGGTGCTCCATCTAGCCCGCCTAAAGTAGCGGGGAAGATATTTTCTCTTCTGATGAGATATCCTTTCTCGCTCAACTTGGGCACGAAAGGATATTTTTATGACCTTATTATCAAACCGCGTAACCCAATTTGCCAGTGAGTCAGTCTGTGCCGGGCACCCAGATAAGATCGCCGACCACATTAGTGACGCTATTGTGGATGCAATTCTTACCCAAGACCCCAACGGTCGAACTGGTGTAGAAGTCCTCGTTGCTGCCGACCGTGTGATCTTGGCCGGAGAGGTGAATACCACGGCTCGGGTAGATTTCATAGCAATAGCGCGGGAGCAGATACAGCGTCTCGGCTACACTAATCCTGACTGGGATTTTTCCGATACCTCCACGATAGACAACCACATTCACCAGCAATCACCGGAAATTTCGGTTGGCGTCGACGATCACGGTGCAGGTGACCAGGGTATGATGTTTGGTTTTGCCACCAACGAGACAAAAGAATATTTGCCGCTGCCAATAGCACTGGCTCACACACTAACTCGCTCATTGGATGAGGCCAGGGAGACCAAAAAGCTGTCCTATCTGCGTCCAGATGGTAAGGCGCAAGTCGTCGTAAACTACGAGAACGGCAAGCCAACAGGCGTCGACCATGTAACTATTGCGATTCCTCACAATGAGGACGTGACGCTTGAGCAAGTACGCAAGGATGTCTATGAACAGATCATCGTGCCAGCGCTTGCAACATATGGCCACGAAGTTGCTTTCGACAAGGTTGTCGTCAATGGCACGGGAGTATGGTACACGCCAGGTCCAACGTCAGACGCAGGGCTTACTGGTCGCAAAATTGTCGTTGATGGTTACGGCGGTTTCGCTCGAGTTGGTGGCGGTGCGTTTAGCGGCAAAGACCCAAGCAAGGTTGATCGATCTGGCGCCTACGCTGCTCGATACATCGCTAAGAACATTGTTGCTGCCGGTCTCGCGGACGAAGCGGAAGTTGCATTGGCATATTACATTGGTGCCAAGGAGCCAGTCTCATTCACGATCAATACCTTTGACACTGCCAAGAAGTCGGAAGAGGAGATCTATGCGTACGCCAAAAACCTGCTCGTACCATCCGTAAAGAATATTATCGAACAGCTTGATCTGCGTCGTCCGATCTATCTCCAGACAGCTGCCTATGGTCACTTTGGCAAGCCCGGTTTGCCATGGGAAGCCATCAAGCAGTAGCTAGCAAAAACTCACAAAATATTGTATAATTTGTGAGTCACAACCGTGACATTCATTCTCCGAGATGGAGGAAGTACATGTTCGGTATCAGGAATGGGATGGTCCGATCGGCCTTCTGCGACTGCTGTGCTCGTCCTTGGCGGGATTGCCTGGGTCGTTGCTCGCGTGTTGCACGTCCGGTCGACCAGAACCGTCGTCATCTGCGGCTGCTCAACCCGAGCGCCCGCCCCAACTGGCGCTACCAGGGACAGCCGATGGCTGTCTACTGCAATGGCTGCGGTGGTCCGTACTACAGCGGCTGCTGCAACGGGTTCTACAGCCCCGTCAGCGCCATGGGCGAGATCCTCATGATCGAGGCTCTGATGTGCTACAACCCCGGCGAGGCACTGCTCGGCACCATGCTCATGGGCTGCGGCGTCTGCTACGGCAGCTGCACCTGCGGCTTCATGAACCCCATGGCGATTGCCGGGGACGTCATGATGGCCGACGGCATGCTCAGTGGCAACGTGGCGGAAGTCGCCATGGGTGCGGCCCTCTCGTGTGGTTGCTTCGGCAGCTGTGCGTGCGGCATGGGCGCTTTGTTCGCGGGAAGTCCCTATGGTGGCAACCCCATCGGCACGGCGCTGATGGTGGACGGCATCATGGACGGAAACGAGGGCGAGGCAATGCTCGGCGCGGCCATGGGTGGCGGAAGCATGCTGGGCGCTCTGATGGCAACCGAAGCCGTGGACGCGATCCGCGACGACGAGCGCCGAGACGACGCCTACGACCGGGGCTACAACGACGGCCAGCAGGCTGACAACGGCTCTGACCAGAACGGCGACAACTACCAGACGGACGCCTACGGCGACGACTCGCAGCAGCAGCCCGACCAGGGCAGTTCCGACCAGTCGTACGACACACCGGACACCGGTGGTTTCGACCAGGGTGGCTACGACAGCTCCGGCGGGGACTTCGGTTCCAGCGACTCCGGCGGCTGGTGATCACTCCAACCTCCTGAACAACTAACATCTACCGGTCAGCTTGGCTGCCGTGCACGTAACCCGTGCTAAAAGACCAAGAACCCCTAGACTCACACCCTGCCACCCAGGCAGATCGCGCAAGCGATATTGGTACGAGACTAGGGGTTATTTCATGCCCAAAAATCAGAGCATAAAAATACCGCCCGGTTTCCCGAGCGGTATTTAGTAGCTGTAGCGTTGCTTATTCAGCGCTGCCGAAAAGGCGGCGACCTGCGAGCAAACGGTGAGCTGCTGCACCTGCGATAGCGATACCGGCGAAAAGGCCGATGATGTTACCTGCACCCGTGTTTGGAAGGGTGGTAGGAGGCGTTACAGGAGGTGTAGTAGGTGGGGTTGTTGGAGGAGTTACTGGTGGAACAGGAGTTTCCTTACAGTCAGCTGAATCAGCTGGAAGGTTTTCCTTGCCAGGAACAGTACACATTGGCTGTTCGATTACAACCTTACCAGTACATTCTTCAGAAGTCTTGGTAATAGTCTTGCCGTTAGCGGTAGCGGTTACGCTTGCCTTAACAGTGTACGTACCAGCCTTAGCGTAGGTGTGATTTACAGCAGCGTTAGCGCCAGTGTAAACAGTTGACTTGTCACCGAAGTCTACAGAGTAGCTGGTGATAGTAGCGTGTTGAGCTGATGCCTTAACGACGAAGCTCTGAGCCAATTTGTTGTCACCATTTGGTGAGATGATCAAGTCGTCACAAGTAACAACTGGAGTCTCAACACATTCAGGTGAGTCAGCTGGAAGGGTTTCCTTGCCAGGAACAGTACACATTGGCTGTGGGATCTTAATCTGTACAGCACATTTAGCTGAAGTTACGTTCTTCTTGTCTTTGCTGCTAACAGTTACGTAAGCAGTGTAAGTACCAGGAGTAGCGTAGTTGTGTGAAGCGGTAGCAGTCTTTGCACTAGTGTCTACGTTCTTGACGGCAGTCTTGTCGCCAAAGTCGAAGGTGTAACCAGTGATAGTTGTGTTTTGTGCAGAAGCGTTTGCAGTAAACGTGTAGTCGTTGTCTTTGTTGGTGAATGTGAGCTGGTCACATGTAAGTACAGCTTGAGGAGCAGCAATGCTGAGCTTAACGCTACAGTTGCTTGAAGTTACGTTCTTCTTGTCCTTGCTGTTCACCGTAACAGTTGCGGTGTAATTACCGGCTGTTGCGTAGGTGTGGTCTGCTTTAGCTGTAGAAGCTGAAGTAGTCACAGTTTTGCTTTGGTTGTCACCGAAGTTGAATACGTAGTCGGTGATTGTAGTGTTCTTAGCAGTACCCTTAGCAGTAAAGGTAAATGCCTTCTTGTCTGTAGAGCTTGCGCTATTGAAGATCAATGAGTCACATGTAAGGCTCTTAACTACAGGTGGTTTAGGGGTTTCCTTAGGAGTACCCTTAACTGCGTTACCACAGTCGGTCATAACAGCGAAACCAAACTTGTCGCCATTCATGTATACGATTACCTTAGCTGAGCTTTCAGCGAAAGAAGTCGTAGTCTTGCGAGCGTAAACGTTACCCTCGACTTTAGTAAAGCCAGCACCGTTGCTGAAACGAGCAGTTACGCTTGCGTCAGTTGCTACGGTTACGCCATCTACAGTGATGTGACCATCTTTGTAGAGAGTACCAAGCTTAGTGTTGCTTGTGCTCATGCCACTTACGATAGACTTGCTTGCGCCAGCCCAGTTGTAAACGGCTTGTAGGTCAGTGTAGTCCTTCTTTACAGTAGGAGACTTAACGTGACCAGACTTGTTAGAGTTGTAAAGGCTCTTGAAAGAGCTAACGTAACCAGCAGCTGAACTTCCGTCCAAACCACAGTACACGATGTTAACTTTGTCACAGCTTGATGCAGCGTAGGCTGTATTAGCTGAGGCATTGGCGAAGTTCACTACAGATGTAGCTGACAGTGTAAATACAAACACCGCACAGGCCACTAGGGCAGTAAACCTCTTAAATAGGTTTTTAACCATTAGGTAATTCCTCCTCACCAATAATATGGATATGACACTCATTTTATACTAAAAATGAAGAAATGTCAACTCCCTTATGTTATAAGTAACCTGAATGCACAGTACATGAAATGCTGCGCCCGTTCAAGAGAAAAATACGCAGTTACCTGTATATCGCTAACAGATGAGGGATGTTTTAATAACTAGTTAATTATTGAGCACTGACAGCGCTGGTAATGGGTTTGTGCGGTGCCTGGGCGTTGGTCTGCTGGAGCGCAAAGATTGTGAGGGTTAAAAGAGTTACCAAGAGAACAGTGCTAAAGATTCGTTTCATACGTAGCTAGTATAGCGCGGCGTGCAAGCATGTGCACGTTAAGTTGAGAAAATCATTCATCAAAGAGGCTGAGGCTGTGGATTTCTGGGGGTAGAAAGCCGCTATCGTGCTTGAAGTCGGCTTCCCATTTGTAACCTTTGGTATAGCCAAGGTCTTTCATAAGTTTGGTTGGGGCATTGCGCAAATGGAGCGGAACGGGCAAGTCTGGGTGTTCGCGAGCGGCTGCCTGGGCACGGCCCATAGCTGTCGTCGTGGCTCGAGACTTCTTGGTCTTGGCGAGCACACTGGCGCAATGGTAGAGGACATACTGACATTCAGGCATGCCGATACGCTCAACAGCCAAATAGGTCGAGACGGCTATATTAAGAGCGGCTGGTGCAGCCAGACCAACGTCCTCGGATGCAAAGATGATCATGCGGCGAGCAACAAACTTGGGATCTTCACCCGCCTGGAGGATGCGTGCCATATAGTAGAGGGCTGCATTGGCATCAGAGCCACGTAAGCTCTTAATAAAGGCGCTAATGAGGTTGTAATGGTTCTCACCGTTCTTGTCATACCCTGGAACGCGCTTCTGGGCAGCAGTCTCTACAACCGCTGTGGTAATAGTCTTGCCGCCTGCAAGTTGCGTCGCAAGCTCCAGGTTTCCAAGGGCTACGCGCGCGTCACCACCAGACAACTCGGCGAGTAAGCCAATGCTATCTTTCGGCAGTTTCTTGGCGCTGAGTTTGAGCTCTTTGGCGGCACTTGTCAGGATATCGACGATGTTTTCTTTGTTGAGCGGCTCAAGGACGAGCACGCGGCTGCGACTGAGTAGTGGCGTTATAACCTCAAAGCTAGGGTTCTCGGTGGTCGCGCCAATGAGAATAATAGTGCCGTCTTCGACATGAGGCAGGAAGGCATCCTGTTGCGCCTTGTTGAAGCGGTGAATCTCGTCGACAAACAAGATTGTCTGCATACCGAGACGTTTGTTGCCCTTGGCGTGTTCAATGACTTTAGTAACGTCAGCCTTACCAGAGGTTACAGCGCTGAGTTCGATAAATTCAGCACCAGTTCCACGAGCGATAATGCGGGCCAGGGTGGTCTTGCCGCTACCTGGAGGCCCCCACAGTATGAGGCTGGTCGGCTGCTTGTGCTCAATGATTTCACGGATAATTTTGCCCTGTGCAATCAGGTGCTCCTGGCCAATAACGTGGTCGAGCTGCTCTGGTCGTAGTCGTTCTGCGAGTGGTTGCATATACTACTAGTATAGCAACAGATGACTAGAGCTGGATAATACGTGGGTTGTAAGGTCGAGAAGAAAGTGCCGGCGGGAGCGCGGTGTCGTGGTTCGATATGACACCGCGCTCCCTGAAGTGACCTAGCTACGTCCAGCGACTACGCCTTGGAGGCTCGGCCGAGACTGAACTCCATGTACCACTGGTTCTTGCGGTTCTTGTACCTCCGTACCTGCGTGCCACGGTTGTTTCGGACGATGTAGAGGCCACAGGGGACGTCGCTGTTCTCGAGGTCGTTGACCCTGAGTTCGCCAGCCACCATGTTCTCTCCACGGATGAATACCAGCTCGTGCTCGCCTTCCTTGACGAACGAGTAGCCGCTGCTGTGGCGTACGGTGGCATTGCCAACCTGGTATGCGTGGCCGAGGCGGTGGAGCGGGGTGTTGATCCACCAAGCCTGGAGGTCTTCAAGGACGCTACGCAAACGCACTGTTTGCAACTTTCTTCTCGACGTGCCAAAACTGTTATTTTGACCCTGGCAGCTTATATGAGAAAATAGAGTAAAGCAACAGCACAAGAATTGCCTAATAAGCATTATTGTGTTATAATTAAATGAACTACTTACTTTAGCTTCATACCGGATAAGGACCGGTCTAGAATACTTATGTCGAACACACAGGACCCATCCAAAATCCGTAATATCGCTATCATTGCGCACGTTGACCATGGTAAAACCACCTTGGTTGATGGCCTTTTGAAGCAATCTAAAACCTTCCGCGACAACCAAGCGGAAATGAACCAAAGTCTTATTATGGACAGCGGTGACCAAGAAGGCGAACGTGGTATTACCATTACTGCTAAGGTTACTGCCGTACAGCACGATGACTACCGCATCAACATTATTGACACTCCTGGTCACGCCGACTTCTCAGGTGAAGTTGAGCGTACGCTTAACATGGCTGACGGTTGTCTTTTGATCGTTGATGCCCAAGAAGGCCCAATGCCACAGACCAAGTTCGTACTTGGTAAGGCACTTGCTGGTGGCCTCAAGCCAATTGTTATTATCAACAAGATCGACAAGCCTGCGAGCCGTATCGCAGAAGTTGAAAACGAACTCGCTGATCTCTTCCTTGAGCTCGCTATTCACGAAGACCAGTTGCACTACCCTGTGTACTACGCAATTGGCCGTGCTGGTAAAGCGTGGACAACTCCACCTGCAAACCCAGAAGAAGATGCTAACCTCGATGTTATCTTCGACGCAATTATGAACGAAATTCCTGCGCCAAAGGTTGAAGCCGACAAGCCTTTCCAGATGCTTGTCACTGGTCTCGCATGGGACAGCTTCAAGGGCAAATACTCTATCGGCCGCGTTACTCGCGGTAGCATCAAGCCAGGCCAGCCCGTAACACTTTGTAAAAAAGACGGTACATTCTCTAAGGCCAAGGTTGAGCTCGTATTCATGAGCCATGGTGTTACTAAGTTTGAAGTTCCTGGCGGTGTCGCTGGTGATATCGTGCAGCTTACCGGTGTTGCTGATGCAAAAATCGGTGAAACTATCGCTGATGCTGACGAGCCAGAAGCTTTGCCAGTTATGGAAGTCGAAGCACCAACCCTTCGTATCTACATGGGTCCAAACACTTCTCCTATGAAGGGTACGGAAGGTGAATTTACCACTTCTCGCCAAATTGGTGACCGTTTGCAAAAAGAACTCGAAACCAACGTTGGTTTACGCGTTGACGAAGACGGCATCGGTTTCTTGGTAGCTGGGCGTGGTGAACTCCACCTCTCAGTTCTTATTGAAACAATGCGCCGTGAAGGCTTCGAATTTGAAGTTGGCCGCCCACAGGTTGTGACAAAAGAAGAAAATGGTCAGACCCTAGAACCAATCGAAGAAGTTATCATCGAAGTTCCAGCTGAGCACGTCGGTACAGTACAGATGGAGCTCGGCAAGCGCCGTGCTACCCTCAAGGAGCAATTTGCTACACCAAAGGGTGTTACTAAGCTCATCTACGAAATGCCAACTCGCGCACTTCTCGGTATGCGCAACATTCTTATGACCAACACCAAGGGTACTTTGATCATGAACAGCCTGACTGTTGGTTATGAACCACAGGGTTCTGCATTGCAGCAGCTCCGCAACGGTGTATTGATCGCCTTTGAGACTGGTACAACGACACCTTACGCTCTCCAGAACGCTGAAGCTCGCGGTACGACATTTATCGGTCCTGCCGAAAAAGTCTACGCTGGTGAAATCGTTGGCCTCAACACTCGCCAAGAAGACATGGAAATCAACGTCTGTAAGACCAAGCACCTCACCAACATGCGCTCATCAAGCAGTGACGGTGTGGTTCAGCTGACTCCTCCAACTATTCTAAGCCTCGAACAGTGTCTTGATTTCATCGAGAACGACGAACTCCTCGAAGTAACACCAAAGAACCTTCGACTCCGCAAGCGCGAACTTGACCAAAGCAAGCGCAAGCGCAACAAATAACACAAGAATGTAGGTTGCGTGATCATGAGTGAATTTTATCCAGAAAACGATCTCAACCACTATGCGCCCGAGAGTGTGATGTCACGCTCTTTGAGGCGCTCGATGCAACACGACAGCTTACGAGTTTTATTCGAGCGAACGCCAAAAGCGGTTATTGGCGGCAACATTTCGTTTCCTCATCGCGATGAAGCTGACCACGATTATCTTGTGATCGTGTCTAAATATGACGCTGATGTACACCTACCATCGACCGATGGTAGCTTCTATGATATTCACGTCATGCTCAAAAACGACACACGAGACTACATGGCCCGCTATGTTCTGTCAGATTTGGCTGCAAGCAACGCTGAGCCCTACTGGCCATTGCGAGACGAAACGCTCCACACACCGCTTACGACCGAGGGCTACCAGAGCCTTGGTGATCTGTTGGCATATGTTGCATATAGCGACGAAGCCACAGAAGAAGCAATACGCCACCTAGAGTGGTGGCGTATTGTTGAGCCGCAGGGCACACTCGATGGTGAGCAGCCGGATATGGCCTTCTATGATCTTACTTCCGTTCTCAAGCAAGAATGGGGCGGAGCAGCCTAAACTTTTTTAGATGAGTGGCCGCCCAGTGCTTTCATAATCCAAAGGAGTATAAGCGCACCAAGTACAGCTACGAGCAGGCTCCAGAGGTTGAACCCGGTTACGCCGTTACCGCCAATGAGATTGATGACGAATCCACCGATCATGGCACCAACGATACCAACGACGATGTTTGCAAACCAGCCCTGTTGAGCATCAGTACCGGCAATCTTGGAAGCAATCCAGCCTGCTAAGGCGCCTAAGATAATCCATGCAATAATTCCCATTTTGGTACTCCTTATTTGTAGTCTCACTAGTGTAAACCATTCTAAAATGCTGCGTATGTTAAATTTCTCACATGCCGAGGTACAATAGTAGTATGATTTCTGTTTCTGACGAACAATTTGCCGAATTTATTTCTGACGCACTCGATACGTTGCCCAAAGATCACCTCAAGGCGGTCGAGAACGTTGCTATCGTCTATGCCGATGACCCAACGCCTGAACAACGTGTCCAACTTGAGCTTCGCAACGACCAAACGCTCTTTGGCCTATATGAAGGCGTGCCGCTTGCCCAGCGCAATGGCATGACTGGCTACGGACCAGATAAGATCACCATCTTTAAGCATCCTATCGAGATGTTTGCCGACACCATTCCCGAGCTCAAAGAACAGATTCGTCACACCATCTGGCACGAGCTGGCCCACTATTTTGGCCTAAACCACGAACAAATCCATAATCTTGAGTAGTATTTGCTATAATAAACGCCATGGATAACCTCAAACGAGCGTTTAAAATTGACCGCGTTGTTATGTTTAGCGACGGTGTTTTTGCCATCGTTATCACACTTTTGGTTTTGGAGATTAGTACGGGGCACGGCGATGCCTGGAACGATTTTAAGGACGCTATCCCTGAGCTTGGTGTGTATGCCTGGAGCTTTTTCCTGGTGGCACGCTTCTGGACGCTCCATATGCGCTTATTCGATGCACTCAAAGAATATGTACCTGAGGAAATCGTTGGCCAAAACCATGTGCTGCTATTCTTTACGGCCCTGACGCCGTTTGCAACCACATTCTATAGTAACCATTTTCATTCAGTCACGGGGCTGGCTGTATATGCCGCAATCATGGCAATTATTGGCTTTGTTCAGGTGAATATGCGCCGTACCATTCTTAAATATGCCAAACGTGATAAGAACGAGCAGACGCAGACGGTGCGGGACATCGTGCCATTTATCATTATTCCCACATTGCTAACGGTATCTATCCCGCTGGCGTTCGTAAACCCGAAGATATCGTACGTCTTCTGGGGAGCTCTTGCACTTCAGAATATCGTTCGTGGTATTCTCTACAAAAAGGGCAAAGTCGAGCACCCATAACAAAACCCCGGACAAAATCCGGGGTTTTTATAAGGCTTGGGGTATCTTCTCTCGAGTCGTGGTTGGTTGGTGTATGGGTTGCGGGGCGCGGCTTTGGGCCAGGCGGTGCGAGCTACTGCTCACATGTAATCCGTCTGGCCCTCGGCCTAGTGGTGCAGGGTGATCCCCACGACAGCAGCTCCGAAGAACCAGCCGTAGAGAATCCAGAACAACAGGCTGCCGATCCGCTCGGGAAACGACGGGATGGTGTACTTGGTGGTGCCGACGGCCCAGCTGAGCATGTAGCCCATACCAGCAAAGAACGTCACCACCAGCATGATCCACAGCCCCACGATGAGGGTGCCGTAGACGTAACCGTTGAGCCAGCTGAAGCCACTCGGCGTGCGAATGCTGCTGATTGCCAGCAGTGGCCCGTCGAAGGCGGTCAGCACCGTCAGCTTGTATGCCAGAAGCCCGAGAATCGGACCTCCGTACATGACAGCGATCAGGCTGAAATCCCGGCGGCGCCAGGCGTACTTGGCCTGCCCCAGCGATGCCAGGAACAGTAGAACCAGAACAGCCAGAACGGCGAGCCAGAATACATACTCTATCAGTGCGGGCATGTCCATGACAGGAACCTCCAAAATGTGCGACTCGAGAGTGAGCCTATTATACCATTATTTAAGCTAATATTCAACCAGAGACACCCACGATACTTACTTGCTATTATAAGAGTAAGAAAAGAGATTTACCATGCCCGAGAGAATTGTTATCGCCGTGCTTGCTGGCACAAAACGAGTAAAGCGTGAGTCCATAAAGGCAGCCCACTATGTTGCAGATTACGGGCGTAAGCTTCCCGATGTAGAGATTATATTTGTTGACCCGAACGACTTTCATTTTGAAGGTGATGGCAATGACCCTGGGGGCAAGGATCCGCGCTACACGGCAATTACTGAGCGGGCTGACGCGTTCTTTGTCGTAACGCCAGAGTATAACCATAGTTTTCCGGCCACGCTCAAGCGCATGTTGGATAGTGAACTAGCAACGTACAATCATAAACCGATTGCATTAGCAGGTGCGTCTAACGGTGGCTGGGGCGGCGTACGCGCCGTTGAGTCGCTTGTACCTAGCGTGCGCGAAATGGGTTTGGTCGTAACGTCGTGGAGCGTCTATTTCCCACGCGTTCAGGATATCTTTGCAGAAGATGGCACTATCAAAGCCGAGTTTGCGGAGCGCTATAACCGTAATGTTCGCGATGCGTATGCTGAACTCATATGGATGGCGCGCACTCTTAAATGGGGCCGCGAACACCTCGAAAAATAAGGTACGGTTGGCTTCACCACAGTAGCGCGCATGAAATTTTCATGCGTAGTAGTTGGGGTGAATTTGAGAAGGAGGATTGTGCGGGGCTAGGAGACGATAAGGGGGGCGGGTGCGGCGACTGCCACGATGTTGCTGTGGTAGCCGCCGCCCCGTGTGTGCCCGTCAGTGCATCAGGATCGCGAGGCCGATCATGGTCAGGAACTGGATCCCGTGGAAGACGAGGATGCCGAGAACGATGCCGATGATGGCGAGCGAGCCGTTGGTGTAGCGACGTGCGAAGTCGAAGCCGAAGCTGCCGCCCATGATGATGAACACCAGGTTGACCAGCTCCAGCTGATGCTTCGGGTCGATTCCCCTGAGGGTCGCGGCCGCGGCGGTGTAGCCGTTGGTCGGATCCTGCAGGAACTGCAACAGGTTGGCCGTCGCCATGTTGGCGGGGTCGACCATCGTGTTGACGATGTCCAGAACCAGGAGGCCCACGAAGATCATCAGTCCCAGGTTGAGGCCGATGCCGATGTTCTTCTTGAGCTTCGCGATGAGCGAGTCCTGCGTCTGGACGCCCGATCCGGGTGCCGTGCGCTTCGACGTCGAACGCCTGATCTGCTGGAACCGCGTGTTGAGCTGCTGCCAGCGTGAAGCCGGGCTGTCGTAGTCCGCAGCGTCGACCTGAGCCTGCTTGGGCATCAGCGAGTTGCGGTTCTTCGCCATCATGTTGACGACGAGGTTGATGTCGTAGTCGAGCTCAGGCTTGGAACCCGTGGGGGCGTCGATGCGGAGCATGCCGCCGTAGGCCAGATCCTCCAGAGCGATGACACGCCGGCCGTTGAAGTCGGTCGCGTCCGCCGGGATGGACAAGGTCATGACCTCGCTTCGCGTGGCCTGCAGCAGTCGGGTGTTCTGGCGCATCATCGCGACGACCTTGGAGAGGTCGAAGGCTGCGCCGTTCGCAGTGACTACGGTGTCGGCCGGGAAGCTGGCGAGGTCGATCGGGTCCGCGGCGCCGGTGATGTCACCGAGGTTGACGAGGTCGTTGCGACCGGTCTGAGACATGATGTTGCTCCATTCTCGGCTAATGCCGGGGTGGGTAAAACAGGATGTACGACTGGGTCTACTACTTGCTGGTCGCGGGCACGTCACCCTGATGGGCGAGCGAGTCGTTGCTGGCAGGCTCTTCGTCGAGGAACCTCAGGTCGAGTGCCGGCCGGTACGGTCGCGTACGGTCCCAAAGGACGGTAACGGTGATCGCGCCGGGGGCGGTGGCGACTGGAACGTTGCGCTTGATGAGGTCCATCTTTGTAGTGCTCCTTGCTTGGGGTACTGCGGGATGGTCTGCGCCTGACTGATCAGTGCTGCTGTCGAAGTGCTCGGGCCGGAAGTGGCCATTAGCGTCGGTCAAGCCGTCGCCTTTGAGCACCTTGTCCAGTACAGCGTCCCACGGGGGCCTTGCGGGCTGGGTGGGAGTTTCCGGCGTCGTGGGCGTTTTCTCCTGCTTGTTGCTGGAGTTATTGCTGTTGCCGCCGGGGAACTGAATGATCTTTGCCATGTACGCATTTCCGTTCTCTTGTGCTGACATGTCGTACTGTTTCAGACGTGAATCTGCGAAATGCAGTACACGATGTAACAGTAGGTAATGACCATGTTGCCTACGAAGTTGAACGACGCGCCGACGATGAACCCACTCGACAGTGCGAGCGTGTTCTTGATGCCGATCGGGGGCAAGTCAGTGCTGATTTCAACCAGCTTCTGACCGTATGCACCACCGAGCAACATGCACAGCAGCGTGACGTACCAGCTAACGGCGGTCGTGTCGAGCAGTGTGCCGTTGGGCACCATGCTGAGCACGAAGCGGTTGCTGAGGTAGGCAGCCCAGGCCGCGATAGCGATCGGCACGAGCATGACGAGCGGAAGAATCCATTCGACGGAGCTCGTGAGAGCGGCTGGGGCGCGACGAGGGAGCGCAGGGAACGAAGTCTTGGGGGACAAGGCGTCTTTTTCCTTAGGGTCTCTTGTACTAGTGGTTGCTGTGTACTGCACAAAACCCACATACAATATGGGCTTAGCGCAGTACACCAATCAACTCCTTCTCAAAGTACGTTACGGGACGAACCAATAACCTGTGTATTATACAACATTTGTGCCTAAAATGCAATACTCTTATGCTTCGCATGCGGTATACTGAACCATATGAAGATGGGTGACTTTGACTTCCTAGGTGGCGATCCAGTGGTGTGCGCGCAGCGCCTCATTGGGTGCGAACTCGTCATGCAGCTTGATGGCCAGGAGGTTGTGCTCAAAATTGTCGAAACTGAAGCCTATCACCAGACGGATGCTGCAAGCCATAGCTACAAGGGTCGAACGCCACGCACCGATGTTATGTTTGGCGAACCAGGCCACGTATACGTATATTTTACCTACGGCATGCACTACTGCATGAATATTGTCACCGGTCCTGCGGGCGAAGGTTCGGCGGTGCTTTTGCGCGCTACGGAGCCAATAACTGGCTGGGACGTGCTACGCTCACACCGACCCGGTTTTCCTGACGCGCAGCTTACTAACGGGCCAGCCAAGCTCTGCAAGGCGCTTGGTATCGATAAAACCTGGAATGGTCATGATTTGCGCGCTCAACCGTTGCAGTTACACATACAGCCAGCTATACCCGACGCTAAGATTGTTCAGACGACACGCATCGGTATCTCGCAGGCCCAAGATAAGCCCTGGAGATTCTATCTTCGCGACAGTTCTTATGTTTCAAGGCTTTCCAGGTGATATACTTGGGATATGAACGTAAAAACTGACACAACAACCTATGAAACACACCGCATTTGGTATCTCGCGGGCTTTCTACTCTCATTAATCTGGCTTATTATCGCGACAATCTTAGTGGTTAGGTCAAAACACAACCTATCTGGCTGGGAAACGAGCCTCTTCCATAGCTTTAATAACATGTCTGACAGCTTCAAAACTGCCGGTCTCGCGATTACGATGATTGGTGGCAGTGTGTGGGCTGCGATTGCGAGTATTGCCATCGCGACAGGTTTTCGTATGTATCGTTTGGCATGGCGTCTGTCGGCTGTGATTATCGGTGGTTATGGCCTCGATTTTATCCTTAAGCAGGTTGTTGATCGCGGTCGTCCAGCAGATATCATTAGCGACTTTCATCGTCGGTCTGTTGAGACTGGTGCCGGTTTCCCATCTGGCCACACTACCGTTGCAACAGTGGTGGCACTGACATTGTTGCCATACTTGCCCAAGGCTTGGCGCTGGATCGTATTCGTCTGGATTGCACTTGTCGCTGTGTCGCGTATCTACCTTGGAGTACACTTGCCGCTCGATGTTATTGGGGGCTTCCTCGTCGGTCTCTTTGTGGTGTCATTGACCCGCGTTGCTCCGCAATCACTCCGTGTCTTTTTCCGCCTCGATTAAGTCAAAAACGCTTGTGGTTTTCGGGCCCTGGGCGTATATTGAAATCAGGAAGTGTGAGGCTTCCACCAAACCCGGGGCATCCCCGGGTTTTTAAGGTGAAGCATAAGGGGTATACTAGATCTATGACAATTATTCTTCTGATTATAGGGTTGGCTAACCTCATTGGCCTGGGTGTAGTAGTGAATCTAATGAAGCGTAGCCAGCGTGGCGGCCAAACTGATGGTGCGCTTCGTCAGGAGTTTGCACTTTCGCGCCGTGAATTTGCAGAAGCCAACAAGGACCTCCGCCAAGAAGTTACCAGTGGCCTTATGCAAACGCGCGAGTCGCTCGACAAACGCCTGGAGCAACTACGTGACAAGAACGACGAGAAGCTCGAGCATATCCGTAAGACGGTCGAAAATCGGCTGGAAAGCCTCCAGAAAGATAACTCCGAGAAGCTCGAGAAGATGCGTGCTACGGTTGACGAAAAGCTGCAGAGTACGCTCGAGAAGCGCCTCGGACAAAGCTTCAAGCTAGTAAGCGAGCGCCTAGAACAAGTGCAGCGCGGCCTTGGGGAAATGCAGGGCCTGGCGACTGACGTAAGCGACTTCAAGCGCGTTCTGACCAACGTCAAGACGCGCGGTACGTGGGGTGAAGTCCAGCTTGAGAACCTCTTGGAGCAAGTCTTCATCAAAGATCATTACGATAAGCAGGTTATGGTTTCGGAAAGTAGTCGTGATGTCGTGGACTTTGCAATTAAGCTGCCTGACAAGAGCTCGAAACACGGCTTCATCTATCTGCCAATTGACGCTAAATTCCCAATGGAAGACTACCAGCGTCTTGTCGCCGCCGAAGAAAAGGGCGACGTCGCTGAGGCGGCTGACGCGCACAAGGCTATGATTAATCGCATCAAACTTGAGGCTAAAAGCATCAAAGAGAAGTACATTGTACCGCCACACACTACCGACTTTGCCGTTCTGTATGTGCCAACCGAAGGTTTGTACGCCGAGGTGCTGCGTACCCCTGGACTCTTCGAGATGCTCCAGTCAACCTACCGTGTAACAGTGGCCGGGCCGACGACGATTGCCGCAATTCTTAATAGTTACCAGCTGGGATTCCGTACACTGGCGATCGCCGAGCAGACCAGCCAGGTCTGGGAGCTACTAACAGTCATTAAGGGTGAGTTTGGCAAGTTCGGTGACCTGCTTGAGAAGACACGCGATAAGCTTGTCCAGGCAACGAACACAATTGACACCGCGAGTCGCAAGTCTCGTACTATCGAAAGCAAGCTGGGCAAAGTCCAAAGGCTTGCTGACAAGACTGCCGACACTGCCGAGAAGGTTCCACTCCTCGATCCCACGGACTAAGCTTAACCACATATCAGAAGCAGTAACCGTATCTCAAATCGCCGTAACCGCTTGCTCTGCGAGCAAGCCGACAACGATTTTAAGAGCACTCGGTTACTGCTCCTTTGGTTGTTATTTGGATTTGAGCCAGTCGATGGCGATGGCGGCGGTCCAGCTAAAGTTTGGTGCACCGAGAGGACTACCGGAGAGCGGATTGAAATACTCATTGAAATGGCCGGCTTTTACGAGCTCAAGAGAGCCTTCGATGATCGCGTCAGCGTGATCGTGATAGCCGTAGCGACGCAAGCCATCAGCGATAAGCCAATTGGTATTGAACCAGGTCGGGCCTTGCCAGTAGCGCTCAGGGTTGAACCATGGGGAGTTGAGCGGCGCGGACGGTATTGGATATGGTGGGCCAAAGATATGCTCATTTTCGATAGATTTTACAAGGGTAGCTGCACGTTCCTTGCTGATTGAACCGGCGTACAGAGGCAACAATGCCGCAATGCTTGGCACTTTAATGAGTTTGTGAGTCACGAAATCACGCGAATAGTACTGCTCAGTGTAAGGATCCCAGAGCTCCTCGAGTGTCTTGCGCGTCTGGTCTATGGACTTCAAAAGTTCGGGAGGCACAGTGGCGCGAATGCTTTTTGCTATCTGTAAAAGGTGCTCATTGGCGCGAATAAGGATTGAGTTATATGCTAGGTCTTCGATGGCAAACAGGGAGTGGTCCAAGACACGATCAATATCATATCCTTTGCGACGGAGACGGCGTTGCGCGTCATATAAGGCTAGTACGTCAGTATTAGTAAAGCGTTGCTCGCTGGGTACGAACCGCGTATCGCGACGGAACCAGCCGGTAACTGTTTCGAGGTGGGTTTTCTGCAGGATGCGAATCCACCACGGCAGCAAGTGCTCATGCAGCTCGTACATCCAGGGTGGACTATTGTCGAGGCCGGTTTCCCAGGGGTGAATTTGCAATGTGAGGCCTTCGCCATGAGGGTCACGGTCGGTGTAGAGCCACTGATGATACGCCAAAAGAGCCGGAAATACCTGGCGATACCAGTGGCGACGCTCGACAAGATCTAGCTTTTCACCAATACGTACGATTGCCTCGGCAAGCATTGGCGGCTGTGAAATGCCGCTCGTGAAAACATCATCAGGAGCAAAAGGGCTCACCCAGCTACGCCAAACATTGTGGTCGTGCTGGTAGGCTTTGCCACTGGTGAATACCATGTGCGGAACCATGCCATTTTTCCACTGGCCGCGGAGGAGGCTCATAATCTCCATTTTGGAGCGTTCGACATCGATGTGGCGCCACCCAAGTGCAATAAAACAACTATCCCAGAGCCATTGGTGGGGATAGAGGCCGTGAGCGGGAATCGTGTAGAGTCCACGATCATTTTGCTTGAGGACAGACGTTGCTTGTTCTAGGATGGTGCTCGAATCGCTCATGCTATGTTCAAGTATATAGCAAAGCTTTTAGGCCTGCACCTTGATATATGGATTTAGCGATAGTTGTTGAAGTTCAGCGGAAAGTCGAATTCGTGGTCGCGCAAGAGTTGCATGACGGCCTGAAGGTCGTTTTTGCTTGAAGACGTGACGCGTACGGCATCGCCCTGAATTTGTGGCTTAACCTTGGGGAATTCGTCGCGGATGAGTTTGGTGATCTGTTTTGCCTTGTCTTGGTCGAGGCCTTGCTTGAAAGGTACCTCTTGCGTGGTCTTGAGGTTGGCAACGGTTGCCTCCTTGGATGTATCGAGCGTTTTTTGGCTCTGACCGCGGGTCGCGAGCTTCTTGCGGACGATATCGAGTATGGTCTCGATCTGCCATTCGCCATTTCCGGTTACCTTGAGGCCGGTCTTGTCGCCGTTGAGCCAGTCGAGCTCGGCCGGCGTACCCTTAAAGTCGTAGCGAGTCTCGATTTCGCGTTTAGCTTGATCGAACACGTTGTTCATCTCTGCTTTGTCGTATTCAGAAACAATATCAAAAGAAAAATTAGCCATGCGTCTAGTATAGCAACAGATTGCCCATAAGAGCTACTGCAAGAAAAAACTGCCCCCTAGAGAGGACAGTTTCGTGGTAATAATTCGTGGTGGGGGACAGAGTAGGCGTGGTGGGCGGAGACGAAGCGATATGCTTCCAAGAGACTCGAAAGAGTCTGTCTCCGCCACCAACGTGCGTCAGTACTGCGAGCGCAGGGTGATCGGACGTCGACCGGGGACTTCCCAGGTGCGAACGGCTCCGCTGATCACTCCTTCCGGGGTGGGGTTGAGCTCGGGGTTCTGCGGGTCGTTGGAGGCCGCCAGGAGGCGGGAGCGTGCGTACGTGACGACGCCGGTGCGAACCATGACGGTGTCTCTTGCGCCATCGACGCCCCAGCAGCTGTTGACCAGCTGGTCGACCTTGCCCTGCGGCAGCAGGTGCTTCAGCAGCGCGCGAGTGCGGTTGCGGTCACCGTGCGGCTTGAGAACCGTGAAGGTGGCCTTCTCGCGGGGCAGACGCTGGCTGGTCGTGATGGCCACGCCGGTTTCACCGCCGAAGCGCGATCCGTTGAGCGTGCGGTTGAGGCCGCAGGGGATGTACACCATCATGCCAGAGCGAGTACCGATGGCGATGATCGCCTTCTCGTCGCTTCTGGAGGTGCCTTTGTCCTTGTTGCGCGCCGTGCCCGTACCAGGCATGCTGACTCCTACTCTGTCTTGAGGCTAAGCCTCGATGTGCTGACTTCTCGAAAGAAGACTTAGCAGTAATAATGTACTATTTGTACTATATTGTCAATGGTTTGATGACCGGTATGCCAATATGGTCCTAAATGAAGCGGTATTCTCAATAGTGCGTATCTGTTGCAGGGCTGGTATACTGTAGGTAATTATGAACTACACAAATCCACGCATCGCTGAAGTGGCCGAGGCACTCAAGGTTCGTTTCAACGAACTTGCTGTTAAGGCTGACATTACTAAAGCTGTCGAACTTAAGGCATTGTATGCTGAAATTCCGACATTAGCTCCGGAAGATCGTGCTACGTTTGGCAAGGAAATTAACCAACTTAGGCAAGAACTTGAACAGCTTGTTGCCGAGCACCAGGAACAGGCAGAAGCGCTTGATCCTATCGATGTAACAGCTCCTTTTGATATCAACGTGCCTCCCGCCAAGCGACCTAAGCTTTTGGGCGTGGAACAGGGTAGTGTGCACCCGCTGATGTCCGAACTCGAAAAAGTTCTCGATATTTTTTATCGCATGGGCTTTACAGCTGTCGAATCTCGCCAGATCGACGACGACACGCATATGTTTGAGATGTTGAACTTCCCTGAAGGTCATCCAGCCCGCGATGATTACGATACGTTTATGACGGTGCAAACTGACGCTAACGGTAAGCAACTGATTGCGCCGGCTCACACCAGCACCATGCAGAACCGCGTGCTTCAGGAATATAAGAAAAACCTCGAAGAGGGTCGCCCAATCGCTGCGGTTATTCCTGGTCGCGTATTCCGCAATGAAGACCTCGATGCTCGCCACGAGCACACGTTCTATCAGCTAGAAGGCGTGTACGTCGACAAGAATATCCATGCCGGCAATCTCATCGCTACTCTCAAGACATTCTTGCAGGAGTACTACCAGAAAGAGCTCGAAGTTAAAACGCAGCCTTTTTACTTCCCATTCACTGAGCCATCATTCGAATTTGCCTTGAGCTGTCCATTCTGCGACAAGCAGGGCTGTTCTATCTGTGGTTACGCAGGGTGGATTGAGTTACTCGGCTGCGGCATGATTAACCCGAATGTTCTCAAAATGGCAGGCATTGACCCTGAAGTTTATACCGGTTTTGCATGGGGCGGCGGCATAGAACGCCTGGTTATGATGAAGCACGACATCGAGGATATCCGTCACTTTGAATCTGGCAAGCTAGACTTCCTGAGGCAATTCTAATGAGTATTATTCCCAACCAACCAACCTTGTTTGATAAAATTGTTGCGGGTGAAATTCCTGCATTTATCGTGTGGGAAGACGAGAACTATTGCGCGTTCCTAACGCCGTTTCCGAGTACTCCCGGTCTGACAGTTGTTATTCCTAAAGTGAACCCGGGTGACTATATCTTCGACCTGGATAATGATGTGATTGATGGTCTCATGCGTGCCGCCAAGAAAGTTGCAAAGGCTTTGGAAGAGGCGTTGGACGTACAGCGCGTTGGCCTTGTTTTCGAAGGTACCGGTGTAGCACACGTACACGCCAAACTATATCCATTACACGGCGAGCTTGCGGGTCAGACCAACGTATGGTCTAAGCACCAGGAGTTTTATCCTGAGTATGTCGGATATATTTCTACCGTTGAAGGACCAAAGATGGACGACGACAAGCTGAAAGCAATTCAAGACAAAATCATAAAGGCAGCACAGGCATGAAAATAAGCGTAAATAAAATCCGAAAAATCAACGAGCTCTATCAGGCTGCTGGTGATCCAGCCCCACATGGCGTCCAAGACCTAGTTGAAAAGATTGGTGCGCAGCTGGGCGCAGTCGAAGAGACCATTGAGTACGGCAAGCGCTTTGACGGTGTGATTGTTTCCAAGGTTGTATCCTGTGTAAAGCACGAAAACTCTGATCACCTCAACATCTGCAAGATAGATGATGGTGGCAAAGCGCAAGATGTTGAGCGCGACGAAAATGGATACGTCCAAGTTGTTTGTGGTGCTCCAAATGTTCGCGAAGGTTTGACCGTTGCGTGGCTACCTCCAGGATCAACTGTTCCTGAAAGTTTTGAGGACGACGAGCCATTTGTGCTTTCTGCACGCCCTTTGCGCGGTGTTGTGAGCAACGGCATGCTTGCCAGTGCACGTGAACTTAGTATCGGTGAGAGCCATGATGGCATTGTAGAATTGCCCGAGGATATCATTGCCGGCACGCCATTCGCTGTGGCATTCAACCTTGTAGGCGATGTTATTATTGATATCGAAAACAAGATGTTTACGCATCGCCCTGACTGCTTTGGTCTGCTGGGCGTAGCTCGTGAAATTGCTGGTATCCAGCACACAGCCTACAAGAGCCCTGATTGGTATACCGTAAACCCAACATTTCCTGGTATTGAAGCCGAAGAACTCCCGCTCACTGTTCGCAACGAACTTCCAGAGCTAGTCCCACGCTTTATGGCTGCTGTACTCCGTGACGTCACGATTAAGCCAAGCCCACTGTGGCTGCAGATCTATCTGGCACAGGTCGGCGTAAAGTCTATTAACAACATCGTGGACTACACCAACTGGTTCATGCTCGAAACTGGTCAGCCGCTTCACGCATATGACTACGATAAGGTAGCGGCCCACGATACTGATACACATGGCGCTACACTCGTTGTTCGTTACCCTAAGCAGGGTGAGAAAATTGCACTGTTGAACGGTAAAGAGATTGAGCCCCGCGCCGAGGCTATCATGATCGCAACCAACGATACGCTCATTGGTGTTGGCGGCGTTATGGGTGGTACGACCACCGAAGTTGATGAAAACACTAAGAACATTATTCTTGAGTGTGCGACCTTTGACATGTACTCAATTCGCCGCACCAGCATGACCCACGGTCTGTTTACTGATGCCGTTACGCGCAATAACAAAGGGCAATCTCCGCTGCAGAATGCTGGTGTACTCGCGAAGGCTATTGATGAAATTCGTACTGCCGCAGATGGTAAGCTAGCGTCTGCTGTTGTCGATGACAACCATCTCGATGAAGCCACTCGTACTCGCGGTGCTCTCTATGCTCCCGTGACAGTAACGCCCGACTTTATTAACGCTCGCCTTGGCCTCACGCTGACCGCCGAAGAGATTTGCACATTGCTCAAAAATGTTGAGTTCACTGTAGATCAGGATGGTGATTCGCTGATTGCGACTGCTCCATTCTGGCGTACTGATATCGAAATTGCTGAAGATATTGTTGAAGAAGTCGGTCGCCTGTACGGCTTTGACCATTTACCGCTCGAACTTCCAAAGCGCGACCTCACACCAACGCAAAAAGACTCCATGCTTACATTCAAGCAGCGTGTACGTTCTATCTTAGCGGCTGCTGGCGCCAATGAGGTTCTGACCTATAGCTTTGTGCACGGCAACCTCATGGAAAAGGTTGGCCAAAACCCTGAACAGGCGTTTCAGCTGAGTAATGCAATTAGCCCAGAACTGCAATACTATCGCATGAGCCTGACGCCAAGTCTGCTCGATAAGGTTCACATGAACATCAAAGCAGGCTATGGTAAGTTCGCTTTGTTCGAAATGAACAAGTCGCACAATCTTTTGCACGCAGATACTGACCAGGGCCTTCCAACAGAGTTCAATATGATCTCCCTTGTATTTGCTGCCAACGACAAGCAAGCGGACAAACAGATGGGTGCTGCATTCTATGAAGCACGCACATATCTTACATACCTGACCGATACACTCGGTATCGCTGTCCAGTTTGAAGCCATCAGCAATGAGCCGGACTTCCCAGTCGTTAAGCCGTTTGACCTCAAGCGCTCAGCACTTGTCCGCGTGAAGGGCACTGATACATATCTTGGTATTATTGGTGAGTTTAAGAGCTCAGTTCGCAAGGCATTGAAATTGCCAGAACACAGTGCTGGCTTCGAAATCGGCCTCAAAGAGTTGCTCGGCACGAGTGGCCGCACCGGCGGCTATGCACAGCTGCCACGCTTCCCCAAAACGGAACAGGATATCTGCCTCAAAGTTCCTGCCGGCGTTGCGTATCAGGATCTCTACAATCTTGTATGGAATACCTTAGCCGAAATTCAGCCAGAAGCTACGGTGCCTGCGCTTCGCCCTATCGATATTTACCAGCGTGAAGATGATCCAGAGCACAAGCAAGTTACGCTCCGCTTCTCGATTGCAAGCTTCGAAAAGACCATGACCGACGCCGAAGTCTCTAAGATGCTCGAGAAAGTTGCTAGCGCAGCTCACGAAGCTTTCCAAGCCGAAGTTGTCTAGTGGGCTTCTCGCCACTCATTTTTTAGCGTATACTTTCAACCGGTTCGTTCTTTCGTACGAGAGAAAAGGTTTATGGTGGCTCCACCTACCAAGCTGTATCGAGTAATGGCGTCGACCGGCTATGCCATGGACTACATCGGTTCCTGGCTTATAGCTGCACTGTTCGCCAGCATGTTCCGCGGCTTTTTGGGATCCGTCTTCATCAGCGTAGTCTGCTGGATGGTGATGATTGTCGCGCTCCTGCTGTCGGCGTGTAACTTCGTGCCGAGCTGCATTCAAGCTTACAGGATCAGCAAGGGCTATGCGCAAAAGCGCTTCCTCGCGACAATTGCCCTACTGTCTCTGGCAATCACGAGCTACGTGTACGCGATCGTCTTGATCATCGGCATCGATGTGGTAGTGGGCGGGCTCGTGATCATCACGAACACAGTGGCTACCGCCTGGATGTGCACCATAACGCGCTCAACACCTCGCTGGGCGCTTCTGCCTCGTTGAACAAACTACCTCTGGAAATATCCAGGGATGACAGGCATGATAGACGCCCGTCTGCCATGCACCTTCCAACACCCATGAGGTGAGAATCTTGGCCGGAAATCCCATCCGTTGCAGCGGATGTTGCCGTATGTGCAAGGGCAAATCGCGCCAATCCGGAGTCGGTGGTGCTACGCGCCCCACTTGCAACCGAACTGGCGGCTGTCATGGCACTGGCCACAGCCCTACGGCTTGCCCGATGTTGCCCGCCAACCGCCCTCGCTGAGCCCTGAGCTCGCGATCACCTACAGATGGAAGAGACGGATGCAGGGCTTTTATAGCCTGAATAATACAGGGGCAACCCTTATTATTGGTGCATCATGCCTGTCCGTCTTCCCGAGTATTTTTACAAGAATATTGAGGAAGGCGTACCCGAAAATAACCTAAATACCGTATAGTAGGAACTATGAAAGATATCTGGCGAATTATTCGCTTTACCAAAAACTTGCGCAAGTACTACGCAATCATCTCAGTCAGTACCATTTTCTTGGCGGTTATGAGCCAACTGCAACCAATTTTCACGAAGGTTGCAATTGACCAAATTACCCATGGCCTTGGCGGCGGTACAACCAATATTACCACTGTTGCCTGGATGGCTGCGGCAATCTTCTTGACTGATCTCGGGCAGACGCTACTCAGTAACTATAGCGGCTACTGGGGCGACGTGATGTCGGCTAAGCTACAAAAACATCTTAGCGAGCGCTACTACGAGCATCTTTTGAGTTTGCCTCAGGCGTATTTTGACCAAGAGCTATCGGGCAAAATCATCAACCGCATGAACCGCGGTATTAGCCAGATTAGTAACTTCATGCAGGTGCTGAGTAACAACTTCCTGCAGTTTTTGTTTAGCACAATTTTGTCGCTCGCAATTGTCGCCTACTACAGCTGGCAGGTGGCGCTTATGTTGCTGACGCTCTACCCAATTTTTATCTATCTGACAACGCGTACAAGCAGCAAATGGCAAGCATACCAGAAGACGATTAACACTGAACAAGATATTGCGAGTGGCCGTTTTGCTGAGTCAATCGGCCAGGTTCGTGTGGTAAAAAGCTTCCTGCAAGAAACTCGTGAGCTGACCTTCTTCCGCAAGCGATTTGATACGGTCGTGAGTACTACTCACCCACAAAGTCGTTACTGGCATTTCCAGGATGTAAAGCGCCGCATTGTGCTGAACGCAATCTTCTTTGCGGTATTTGCCTATGTATTTGTCGAGACAGCACACGGCCACTACGGTATCGGTACGGCCGTGCTGCTCATTCAGTACGCAATGCTTATCCGTATCCCTATATTTACGATTAGCTTCTTGGTTGATGCCACACAGCGCGCAATTAGCAACACACAAGATTACTTTGAAGCCATGGACGTGAAGCCAGAGATTAGCGATCACGAAGGCGCCAAGCATATGCATATCAGCAAGGGTGAAGTCGTGTTCGACCACGTAAAGTTTGGCTATGATGACTCACTGGTCCTCAAGGACATTGATTTCCGCATTGCCCCAGATACAAAAGTTGCTTTGGTAGGCGAGAGCGGCCAGGGAAAGACGACACTCACCAACTTATTGCTGCGATTGTACGAGGTAAACGACGGTCAAATTCGTATCGACGGCCAGAACATCAATGAAGTTACCCAGAGTAGCTTGCGTGGTAACATCGGTGTCGTATTCCAGGAGCCAGCACTCTTCAGCGGCACGATCCGAGAGAATATTGCCTACGGCAAACCAAAAGCCTCTGCAGCAGAGATCGAGGAAGCTGCCAAGGCGGCTAATGCGCACGAATTTATCGCTAAACTCGAGAAGGGTTATGGCACTGAAATTGGCGAACGTGGCCTCAAGCTGAGCGGCGGTCAGAAGCAGCGTATCGCAATTGCTCGTGCATTGCTGAAGGACGCGCCAATTCTTATTCTTGATGAAGCGACGAGTAGCCTGGACAGCAAGAGCGAACATATGGTTCAGGAAGCCCTGGAGCGCCTGATGAAAAATCGCACGACGCTTATCATTGCTCACCGTTTGAGTACGATCCAGAACGTTGACCAGATCGTGACTATCGAGGATGGCCACGTTGCAGAAATCGGCTCGCCAGATGAGCTGGCTCAGAGCGGCGGCATCTATGCCCAACTACTCAAGCTGCAAGGCAGCCACACCGAAGCCACCAAGCGCAAGCTCAAAGCCTACGAAATCTCCAACTAGAGGAGTACTATCCGAGTGCTCTTAAAATCGTTGTCGGCTTGCTCGCAAAGCAAACGGTTACGGCGATTTTAAGATACGGATATTACTTCGGCTAGCCGTGCTATAATAGGCATACTATGAGACAGGCGGTTCGAGCGATTGTTGTTCGCGATGGTTATTTGCTGGTAATGCACCGAAGTAAATTCGGGAGCGAGTATTACACGTTGCCTGGTGGTGGCGTGAAGCCAAGCGAATCAGGCGCACATGCGCTTCTTCGCCATGTAAACGAAGAGACAAGCTTGACGATTGCCAACCCTCGACTCGTAATTGTAGAAGACGCGGGCGACCCCTATGGGCTACAATATATCTATCTTTGTCAGTATGTTGGCGGCGAGCCAGCCTTAAGCCCCACATCAGAGGAAGCTAAAATATCATCACTAGGGCAGAATTTGTATAGCCCACAATGGTTGCCGTTGCATTCACTACCGAGTGTTCCATTTAAGTCGGAGGCGCTCAAGACAGCGCTTATGCAGGGATTCAGTCGAGGGTTCCAGTCGGCGGCAATGACAATTAGTTCTAAACAAGAAGGATAGGAGTATATATGGCACGAAAACGAGACAGGGCATTCGCACTTTTTGGGGCAATCCTCTTCTTTACAACTTCACTTGGTTTGAGTTTCGCTGTTATTTGGCAGCTGTATAAAGACGGCCACCAAAACGCAAGCAACAAACAGACGTCGAGCACGACAAGCGGCGCAAAGCTGCAAGGTACAAAGCTCGCTGGCTTTACACCCGTAGCCAAGATCGACACGTTGCAGAGCACCGATACAACTCCTGGCACGGGTAGCGAAGCAAAAGCTAGCGACACCGTTACGGTTGAATACACCGGTGCGTTGGCATCAAATGGTGTTATCTTCCAGAGTTCTAAAGACACGGGCCAGCCAGTGAGCTTTGCGCTTGATGGCGTTATCGAAGGTTGGAAGGAAGGCATTCCTGGCATGAAGGTTGGTGGCACTCGTCGCTTGCTTATTCCGGCTGCCAAAGCATACGGCGCAACACCTCCAGATGGCTCTGGTATCCCTGCGAACGCCGACTTGGTCTTCGATGTTACACTCGATGCAATTGGCAAGTAATTAACGTAAAAAACACAATATATAGTGCTAGCGCATTAAACGTAAGCGCTATATAATGAGATGCATAACTAAAAAAGTGTGAGGGGAAATTAAAAACATGGTCAAAAATATTACCATCTTTACTACTAACACGTGCGCATACTGCGTCATGGTCAAAAAGTACCTTGCCGCGAAGGGTATGGGCTACGAGGAAGTAAATCTTGACCAGAATCCTGAACGCCAGGCGGAAGCTTTGCAGCTTAGTGGCGCCCTCACCGTTCCTGTAACTGTTATTACTAAACAAGACGATAGCCGTGAAGTGGTTATCGGTTACAACTTGGCTAAGCTTGCGCCAGCTATTGCCTAAGGCTCCGCTATGGCAGATACACAACCTACCGTACATGATGTTGTAACTATCGGCGCAGGACCTGCGGCCTTAAGCGCTGCAATCTACACCACGCGCGAAGATCTCGACACACTACTTTTTGAGCGTGGTGTTATCGGCGGTCTTGCAGCAGTAACCGACTGGGTTGATAACTATCCTGGTTTTCCTGAAGGCCTCCAGGGATTGGACTTGGCCGAAAACTTGCGCAAGCAGGCTGAGCGTTTTGGCGCAGTCATCGAGCTTGGCGAAGTCATGAAGATCCACGACGAGGGTGACGTCAAGCGTCTCGAGACCACAAGTGGTGATATTCTTGCAAAGACAGTTCTTATTACAACCGGCAGCGACTACAAGAAAATTGGCGTCCCTGGCGAGCAAGAGTACTATGCTCGTGGCGTACACTACTGTGCTACCTGTGACGGTGCTTTTTATCGCGACAAGCGTATTGTTGTCGTTGGCGGTGGCAACTCGGCTGTGCAAGAAGCAATGTTCCTCACACGCTTTGCTTCACACATCGATTTGCTTGTGCGTGGTGACCACTTCCGTGCATCTGAAGTCCTGCAGCATGACCTCGAGAAGAATCACAAAGATAAGATTACGGTACACTTCAACACGACGACCGATGAAATCGTGGGCGAGAACAATCTCGTTACCAAGGTTATTGGCACCGACAAAACAACTGGCAAGAAAGTTGAATTCCCAACCGACGGCGTGTTCGTATTTGTCGGGCTTAAGCCAAACTCTGAATTTCTGCAGAATACTGATGGCGTCGAACTCGATGAAGTGGGCTTCGTAAAGAGTAACGAACGCCTTGAGACTGGCATTCCGGGAGTTTTTGTTGCTGGCGACATTCGCTCTGGCGCTACCATGCAAATTGCCACTGCTACCGGTGAAGGCGCGAGTGCAGCACTCTATATCCGCGAGTATCTCGATGAACTAAAGCGCAAGTAGTTGCTTAACAACATAGATGTAGAGTTGTGATCGGTGCTACAATGGAAGTACTGACAAAGCCCTACATCTATGAAACATGCGCAACTCAAAGTAGCCATAACAAGTAGCGTTATCCTGGTCTCCGTGATAGCAGTGAGTTTCGTAGTTTTTTATCCAAGCGCCACTGCGCCAAGTACACCCACGCATACCACTCGACGTATTACTGGTACGCCGGTACATACCAACCAAATTACCATTCAGGATTACACGTTTACACCGCGTATTATCAGTGTCAAAAAGGGAACCACAGTTATGTGGACGAATAACGACACGGTAACACACAGTGTTGTATTTGATAATCATCGCTACGCCAAAAGCGGCCCACTCAACGGGGACGCTAGTTTTAGCCTCGTATTTGATACCATCGGTGAATATACCTATCATGGCGGAATATATCCAGATGCCGTGGGTAAGATTGTCGTAACCGACTAGTAGATCTCTGGAGCTCCCAGAAAAACATCAGTGAGGATATTTTCTGGTTGTATGCCAAGGGCTTGCAGATCGTGCTTGATAGTTGCTGCGAATGCTTCTGGGCCAGCAATATAGTAGCGCTTTCCACGGCTTTCACCTGTCAACTGCAGGATACGCTGGGCGGTAATACGCTCGGTCTGACCTTGCCATGTGCTGCTAGGCTTCGTGACAATTGGCGTGTAGCGAGAGGCTTGCTTGCTGAATAGCGCTGTGCCAAGTAATGTGGGCTCATCTGAGACGCTGTGAATAACATGTGTGTCGCGCCGCTGATTCTTGTCCTGCATCCACTTGAGCATACTGAGGACGGGGCTGATGCCCGCACCGGCAGCGATGAAGACAAGAGGAATGGAAGTTATTTTGGGCAGTACAAAGTCACCCATGGTTTCGCTGAGCTGTACATAGTCTCCGGGTTTTGCGGATCGCAACGCTGTTTTGAAAGAGCTGCCATTGGCTGGCGTAAAGGTGACCATGATTGCAAGCAGCCGCTCTGTTGGCGAAGAGGCAATGCTGAATTTACGGCTTTCGCCACGGTTGTCGGCATGCTCGTGCGGAAAATAGAGCTCGGTATACTCGCCAGGTGTGAAGCGGAAAGGGTTTTCGGGCAGAAAATAGTACGTCGAAAGCCACGGGCTATGTTCAACAATGTGGTCGATGGCTGCACGCATAAAACTATGCCTTGTAGAGGCTTGGGTTGTCGGTGATGGCGCCACTGAGGCCGAAACGTTTGAGGCGTGCTGCCTTGCGCGGATTATTGAGGGTCCAGGTATAGACCTCGAAGTTTTTACGGCGCATGCGAGCTACGTTTGCGAACCAGAGGAAGTGATGGTTGACGCTTATTTTGGTGCTGCCAACTTGGCGCGCTCGACGCATGGCACGATAGCCCGAGAATGCCTCGATAATAACGATTTCAACTTGCGGCAAGGCATCGCGAAGTTTGCGCAAGGTAGGCTGGCTAAATGAGCCGAACATAAAGTCGCTTGCGTCCCAACCCTCTGCCATAAAGCGCTCAATAACGGATACGATAGGCTCGACAGGTTCCTTTGGCTTGACTTCAATCATAAGGGGCACTTTACGGTCAATTGCTCGTATGGCTTCGGCAAGTGATGTGAGGTCTGGCTTGTGGGCTCGCAACTCGTCTATGGTGTGTGCGCTCGTGGCGAAAGTTTTGCCATCTACGTTAATGACGGGGTCGTGGGCTAAAATGACATGCCCGTCTTTGGTGACACGGACGTCAATTTCTATTTCGTCTACATTGTGCTCGAGCGCTATTTTGAGCGCAGCGATTGTGTTTTCTGGAGCGAGGTGGCGTGCGCCACGGTGGCCTACAATTTTCATACCCTTACCACTTTCTATTGAGTATAGTGTACAATATCATCAGTTATCCAGCTACTTGTAATAGACCAGAAGGAGTATCTAATATGGCTGACTTTAATCAAGTTTTGACACCTGGCGACTACCAGAACGGTAGCGTTAATGTTGTTATTGAAATCCCACAGGGCTCTATGCTCAAGATTGAGTGGGACCGCAAGCGCGCTGCGTTCATGCTTGACCGCGTAGAACCAAGTATTTTTGCAAAGCCAGTCAACTATGGCTTTATTCCTCAGACGCTCGACGAAGACGGCGACGAACTCGACGTTTTGCTCGTGTGTGACGAACCAGTCCCAACTGGTGTTTGGATGGAAGCAAAGATCATCGGTATTTTGAACTTCGAAGATGGTGGTGAAATGGACCACAAGGTTGTTGTTGTACCTGCAGACGACCGTAACACTGGCGACAGCATTAGTTCACTCGATGATCTTGGTGATCGCTGGAAGCAGAAGATGGAGCACCACTTTACGCACTACAAGGATCTCAAGAAGCCTGGTACGACTATCGTACAAGGCTGGGGCAATGTCGAAGACGCCAAGAAGATGATTGCTGAATCTATTGAGCGCTGGAACAACCGCGAACAGTAGCAGTACTGATCTTTTGCGCGTGAGCCGAGTGCTCTTAAAATCGTTGTCGGCTTGCTCGTAGAGCAAACGGTTACGGCGATTTTGAGATACGGGTCACGGAGCAACAAGATTAATAGCCCGGATATAATGTCCGGGCTATTTTAATGCGTTTCGTCTGATAAAGACTCCTCAGAACAACTTATCTGGTGATGGTTGTTGACGCATGAGCAGGTCAGGGAGACAAAAAGTGATTGTTCCCTGACCGGGAGGCTGTAGATCTCTTTCTCACGCATGTGCGAGAGTGTAGAACACGTAGCCGTGAAGCGTTGCGAAGCGGAAGTCGCCTCCATCCTTTGCGCCGGCAATTGCCTTGATGACCTTCGGAATGGACTTGATGCCCGTAACCGCGGCAAAGAACATGTGCGTGCAGCCAGCACAGTCGAGTTTCAGCTGATCGCACAGGGCTCGTGCGTCTGGATCGCTGCTGAGAACGACGAAGTCCTCGACGATGGTGGGCTGTATGAGCAGAAACTCATGATCGATGCGCGTTCCGTTCACTTCGACGGTGACAGGCAGGCGCGTTGCCTGACGTTCCTGCTCGTAGCCGACCATCGGAAGCCTTCCGGGCTCGATCTGTTCTGGCTTTAGCAGGTCACTCATAGTGGCCGTGTCGATGCTTACGTCGGCGCGGTGCAGCCCAAAAGTAGGGCGGTCGATCCTGCCTCGCAGCACTGCTTTCTCCCTCGCTCGTTGAAACTGATGTTTCATCTAATATGATGCGCCAGAATATGCGTAGCGGCAATATGTAATGCGTTTCGCTCTTTTGAGCTTGTCAAAATAACCACACAGTCATTGACGCATGAGCAGACCAGAGAAACAGAAAAAGATAGTTTCCCTGGCGGGACACCAGAGCGCGATCAGAGCAGCGACTTGAGGTACGCGCCGTAGAGCAGGTGGTAGGCCACGTGCGCCGAGGCGAGATTCATCTCGTCGTTGCAGTACCGGTCGTTCATGATGGCCATGGACTGTACGACGACGTTGGCATCGGGGTCCTGGGCGTCGAGGTCGCAGATGAGGAAGTACAGCATGCTGTCTTGTTCTGCGTCGGGGTGCAACACCTCCTTGTCTTCTCCGTCGGCGACTGCCAACAGGAGGTTGGGCTTGCCGAACATGTCCTTGAACATGCCAGCGAACGACAGATTGGTGGCCGCTTCGAGACCGTAGTACTCGAAGATTGCAGCGAACTCGCCGACGTAGGGCTCGTCACACGCGAGTTTGACTCCCGTCCAGTCGTTGAAGCAGTCGTTGTAGTGCTGCGTCAGAAAGGCCGGGTAGTTGTCCCTGTTGAACATCGACCGCAGGTCGATCCTCAGCGTGGGGCCGTCGACCAGATGGCCGAGCCGACTGAGATCGTCATCGGTTGATGACGATCCGGTCATACCACGTTCGGGGGAGCTGCTGATGCGCTCCATGGTGTCTCCTAGTGCTCGGAGGTGGAGAGACGTTTGTCTCGTCGCATATTATATAATAACTGCACTAGTTTTGCTAGTTTGCATGTATGCAGAACATCTCTTATGCTGATACGAGTAAGGAGCCACACATGACTATCGCGGCAATACAAGAAATTATTGATGACTATCTCTCGGTCTTTCCAACTGAGATCGAGAAACTAAGGCTATTGCAGGAGCGCCTGAAACTTGACGAGCAGTTCAATCATCGTAAGAGTTTTAGCGGTCACGGAACCGGCGCTGCAATTGTGCTTTCACCTGATAGAACGAAGCTTTTGATGATTCACCACCTGAACCTCGACAAATGGCTCCAGCCAGGCGGACACTGGGATCCAGAAGATCCAAACCCCTGGGCAGTTGCCCAGCGCGAGGCCGAGGAAGAGACCGGCGTCACGATTGCGGAGGCGCTGCACATTGATCCTGACCGACCTCATATTCCCATCGACATTGATATCCACCACATCCCGGCGAATGACAAAAAGCAGGAGCCAGCACACTATCATCACGATTTTCGGTATGTGTTCGTGGCAGCCACCGAGGACGTGGTTGGTCAAGAGAGCGAAGTAAGTGAAGTTGCATGGGTGTCGTTGACGGCGGAAGATAGCCGTTTGATCGAGCTATGGGATGTTGTCGCCAAGCTCAGACAATTCAACCTCGTAGACCCCAAACTTTTTTAATGGCTGAAACGCGGCCGCTTACTACAGGAGTTATTTAGGATGAGAACAACACTAGTCGCCAAAGCCTTAATTATCGACGAAGAGCGCAATTGCCTGATGTTGCGTCGTAGCAAAACGCATCCACATTCGCCACTTGCGCCCGATCTTCCAGGCGGACAACTTGAAGAAAACGAATCACCAGACGATGCAGTAATCCGCGAAATATACGAGGAGACCGGGCTGACGATTGCCCCTAGCGATATGCACCTGGTGTATAGCCATACTTCTTTTGATCGTGGCCAAAGTTTTGTACGATTTCTATTTATTGCACGAATCAGTGGCGTGAGGCCTGAAGTTGCTATTAGCTGGGAGCATAGCGAGGCGTGGTGGTTACCGTTTGATGAGGCGGGAGCTGTTATGAAGCACCCCGAGTATGCCAAGGGTATTAAATATATTACCGAGCATGAGATTATCGACTCCAATCTTTCCTAGCAAGTAGCGACTCAGTTGAGGATAGAATCCGAGGGCTCTTAAAACCGTTGTCGGCTTGCTCGTAGAGCAAACGGTTACGGCGGTTTTGGGATACGGGTACTATTCTCTTGCGTCGAGAGTCTTGTGCTTCTACAATAGTAAGCATAAGCGTGTAAGCTAATAAAGGAACTACATGAAAACACGAATCGCTATTAACGGTTTTGGCCGTATCGGACGCAATGCTTTTAAGATCGCTTTTGATCGTAAAGATGTCGAGGTTGTGGCAATCAACGACCTTACTGACACCAAAACGCTGGCACATCTTCTTAAATATGACAGTAACTACGGAGTTTATGGCCACGAAGTAAGTTTTGACGAGCAAAACATCATCGTAGACGGCCAAAAGATTCGTGTTCTTGGCGAAAAAGATCCTGCAGCTTTGCCATGGAAAGATATGACTGTTGACGTCGTCATCGAATCGACAGGCTTCTTTACTGAACCAGAAAAAGCCAAGGCACACGTAACTGCCGGTGCTAAGAAAGTCGTCATCAGTGCACCTGCCAAGGGCGCGGGCTCATCAACTGTCGTTATCGGCGTCAATGAAGACTTGCTCGACACAGCTGGCGAAGTAATCAACAACGGTTCGTGTACCACTAACTGTATTACGCCTGTAGCCGCCATTATTGAAAGCAATTTTGGCATCGACAAAGCCATGATGACCACTGTTCATAGCTACACATCCGACCAACGCTTACAGGATGCACCTCACAAAGATCTTCGCCGCGCTCGTGCCGCCGCCCAGAACATTATCCCAACCAGCACTGGCGCTACTGTCGCTGCAACCGAGGCGTTGCCCGCGCTGAAGGGCAATTTTGGTGGCCTCTCATTACGCGTACCAACACCAGTTGTCAGCTTGAGCGACTTCGTTATCGTTACGAAGCGCCCTGTAAGCGTTGAAGAAGTAAACCAAGTCTTCAAAAAAGCTGCGGCTGAGCCTTATTACCAGGGTATTCTAGCTGTAACCGAGGATGAACCTGTTAGTAGCGACTTTATCGGCAACAGCCACTCTGCAATCGTAGACCTCAGCCTAACTGCCGTTGTCGGTGGCAACATGCTTAAAGTTGTTGCATGGTACGACAACGAATGGGGCTACAGCAACCGCTTAGTAGAAGTTGTCGCTGACACCGGACGTTTGCTTCACCAAAATGAAAGCCACGACCACAACTAGCATGAAGATTTTCATCGGAGCAGACCATAACGGATTCCAACTCAAAGCGGCACTTATTGTCGCTTTGCAGAAATCTGGCTACGACATCCAGGATGCCGGCGATACGCAGCTGCAACCAGATGATGATTTTCCGCAGTTCGCCGCTCGTGCCGTAAATAGCATGAAGGCGAGCGGGGATGATGGTGCGCGTGGTATTCTCATCTGTGGTAGCGGCCAGGGCATGTGCATGGCGGCCAACCGATTTAAGGGTATCCGTGCCAGTCTTGTCTGGAATGTGCATGAGGCACACGCTGCTCGTAACGATGACGATAGCAACGTTCTCTGTTTGCCGGCTCAATCTGTGAGTGAGAGCGAAGCTGTCGCAATTGCAGAAGCGTGGCTCAAGACACCGTTTGCCGGCGCCCCACGCTTTAAACGTCGAATTGCTGAGATGGACCAACTCTCGTAGTTGCGAAAAAATATCGTTTAGTTCATAATAGCTTTTAATGAAACGCGAAAAACTCGCTGCAGCCGGCCTTGTGTCGGCTTTAGTGTTAACTGGCTGTAGCCAGGAGGCTCCGAGCCATCCTGAATATAAAGGTAGAACTGCATCTACCGGTGCTCAGCTGCCTCGAGAAATCGCCCGTTTGCTACCTGACAACATTCTGCGCATCGAGACTGACGATATTGATGGTAAGGCGCGCGGTGCATCGGCGGTCCGTGTTGCCATTGGCAATAAGGCACTCGTTTTTACAGCTGCCCACATGCTGAATGGTGCAACCAAACACTGCGAGAAAGAAACAATCACGCAGCACGCAGTAAACCAGTATGTACCAGCTCGACAGACTAAAGTACGCAAGAGTAGTGATGCTGAATGGGACGCTATGAATTGGCAGGACGCCGCGGCCATCCAAGCAACAGATCCTGTCGTGGGAAGCGACGAGGGTGTCAGCCCAAGTGCTCACAAACCGCGCCCGGGCACTAAAGTTGTGATGGCAAACTACCAAGACTTACCTGATGGTAATGGTCGCAGCGCAGACGATGGTCAGGCTATTTTTGACGGCGTCGTTGTCGGCACATTTAAAGATAAGCTTGTTGTGGCCTCTGGCGAAGGCAAGAGCTACGGCCATGTTGATGACTTTAAGGCGCGCACTGGTAGCAGTGGCGGTGCAGCTATTATTGCCGACAAAGCGTCTTCCGACTATGGCAAGCTTGCTGGCCTTACGATTGCTACATGGGTCGCAGAACAGAGCTCGGAAAATATCGCGCAACAATTTGGATATGATGGCCTCAAAGACGGAACCTATACGATTGGTTTCGTGGAGCCAATAACACAGGAAATCGGCCAGGATCTAGCTGCCGACATGGTTTCGTGTTCGTCGCTCTCATAAAATAGCTCTCCCCAAAACTAACAATAAGCGGTATGCTAGAGGCATATGGCAGCAAGTATTTGTCCGGCAGTACTCGCCGAAAATGTAGACGAGTATCGAAAACAGATTGAGGGCGTGGCGCATTCTGCGCTCCGTCTGCATATTGATTTGAGCGACGGAAAGTTTGCGCCAACTAATAGTATTCGCATCGACGAAGTATGGTGGCCGGGCGGTATGCGCGCTGACCTCCATGTCATGTACAAGCAGCCCTTCGAGCATGTCGAGCTTATGCTGGACCTGCGTCCGCAGCTTATTATTGTTCACGCTGAGGCAGACGGCGATTTTATGGCATTCGCGCAAAAAGTACGCAGTAAAGGCGTTGAAGTCGGTGTTGCATTGCAAGCTGACACCCCTGTTAGCGTACTTAAGCCGGCACTACAGCTCATCGACCATGTCTTGATTTTTTCAGGTAATCTCGGCTCATTTGGCGGTCACGCTGATCTGAGCTTACTCGACAAAGTACAAGAGCTGCGCGCACTCAAGCCACAACTAGAAATCGGTTGGGATGGCGGCATTGATGACACGAATGTTCGCCGCATTGCAGATGCTGGCGTTGATGTGCTCAACACAGGTGGCTTCATACACAAGTCGCCCGATCCGCACAAGGCGTACGAACAGCTTGTTGCTGCGCTCAGCGCGTAGTGCGTCAGTGGGCCTTTTCGGTGCAATCTGATTGTTACTGTAGACCTACCTACCGCAAGTGTTTATAATCGTAAGCGTGATACAACAACTACACTCTATTGAAAAGCTTGAGCTCAAGGCGAATGATATCCGTCAAGATATTATCAAGATGCTGCAGGCTGCTGGAAGCGGTCATGCTGCCGGCCCACTAGGCCAAGCAGAAATTTTTACTGCGTTGTACTTTAATGTACTGCGCCACGATCCACATAATCCCGATTGGGAAGATCGCGATATTCTTATTCAAAGTAATGGTCATACGGTTCCTGTCCGTTACGCAGCAATGGCTGAGGCTGGTTATCTTCCATTGGAGGAGCTTCAGACGTTGCGTAAGCTTGGTTCTCGATTGCAGGGCCACCCAGAGCGCCTAAAGCTCCCAGGTCTGGAGACTACTAGCGGTCCTTTGGGCTGTGGCCTGAGCCAAGGTGCTGGTATCGCGCTCGCAATGCGTATGGATAAGCAGACGCATCGTCGTGTTTATGTAACTACGGGCGACGGCGAGCTTAACGAAGGCAATATGTGGGAAGCAGCGATGCTTATCGGCAAATATAAACTGAACAATCTGACGGCAATTGTTGATCGTAACAATATCCAGATCGATGGCCCTACTGAAGTTGTTATGCCACTCGAAGATTTGCGCGGCAAATGGGAAGCTTTTGGCTGGCATGTACTCGAGATTGATGGCAACGATGTCGAAGCTGTAATTGATGCCTGTAATATGGCGAAGGCTATCGTCGAAAAGCCGGTTGTTATTTTGGCTCACACTATCCCTGGTAAGGGTGTCGACTTTATGGAATACGACTATCACTGGCACGGTTACTTCGTGCAGACTCCTGGCGCCCCTACGCTCGATAAGACTGCAAAGGTCGCACTTAAGGAGCTCCGTACACTACGCGGCCAGATTAAGAGCGAGGCAGAATAATGAGTAGTATGCATCTCATTCGCGGTATCCGCGACAAAGACATTAAGCAAGAGCCAACACGCGCCGGTTTTGGGCGTGGACTGGTTGCTGCTGGTAAACAAAATTCCAACGTGGTTGCTGCCTGCGCCGACCTAACGGATAGCACTAAAATGAACGAATTTGCCGATGCGTTTCCCGAGCGCTTTGTCGAAATTGGTATTGCCGAACAAAACCTTGTAACTGTTGGCGCTGGCCTGGCCGCTATGGGTAAGATCCCATTCGTAAGCAGCTACGCGGCGTTTAGCCCGGGACGAAACTGGGAGCAAATTCGTACAACTATTTGTTTGAACGACCGCCCAGTAAAGATTGTTGGTTCACACGCCGGTGTCAGTGTCGGTCCAGACGGTGCTACGCACCAGATGCTCGAAGACATAGCACTTATGCGTGCATTACCAAACATGGTTGTTATTGCGCCTGGTGACAGCGTAGAAGCCGAAAAAGCGACCCTCGCAATGGCTGCCGACAAACGCCCCAACTACATGCGACTGGCCCGCGAAAAAACGCCAATCCTGACAACCGAAAAAACACCGTTTGAGATCGGCAAAGCCTACGTATTTCATGAAGGCACAGACGTGACTATCATCGCGACTGGCACCATGACGTACCAGGCGATGGTCGCGGCTGACATGCTTAAGAGTGATGGCATCTCTGCCGAAGTTGTGCATGTTCCGACCATTAAGCCACTCGATGTTCAAACTATTCTTGCTAGTGTCGAGAAAACTGGTGCTGTTGTTACAGCCGAAGAGGCTCAGATAAATGGCGGCTTAGGCGGCACAATTGCAGAGCTTTTGGGCGAAGAATTGCCAACACCGATGATTCGTATTGGTATGCGTGATCGTTTCGGCGAATCCGGAGAGCCAACAGAGCTGCTGGAGCACTTTGGCCTGACAGCAACACACATCGCAATGGCTGCACATCAGCTTAAGGAAACGCGCGAGCGTTAAGTAGTGCTTGCTCAAAGTAACCATAAGCTCTTACAATAGATAACCAAAGACCTAAACGAGGAAGACCTATGGATCAGCGACGGCTGGAAGAAATTGCAAAGAAGCTTGTTGAAAACGGCAAGGGCTTGCTTGCGGCAGACGAAAGCGCCAACACGTGCGCAAAACGTTTTGAAGCAGTAGGAGTGGAATGTACCGAGGAATCTCGACGCGTGTACCGCCAGCTATTATTGACCGCACCTGCGGCTAGTCACTGTCTGAGTGGCGTGATTTTGTACGATGAAACTTTTTGGCAGCGCGCTGACAACGGCCAGCCGTTCCGTGAATATCTGCAAGAGCAAGGTGTCCTACCTGGTATTAAGGTTGATCTCGGTCTGGTTGATTTGCCAGGTTTCCCGGGCGAAAAAGTGACCCAAGGTATCGATGGCTTGCCGGAGCGCATGGCTAAATATGCCGAAGCTGGCGCGACGTTCGCAAAATGGCGCGCAGTCATTACTATTGGCGAGGGTATTCCTACCAACGAGTGTATCGGCGCCAATACCTATACACTGGCCCGCTATGCGCGTATCTGCCAGGACGCTGGCATTGTGCCAATTGTCGAGCCAGAAGTCTTGTTTGACGGCACGCATACAATCGAACAAGCCGAAGAAGCAATGACTCGCACGTTTGATATTCTGTTCCAAACAATGCGTGCATTTCGCGTACACCTACCTGGTGCAATCCTCAAGACGAGTATGGTATTGCCGGGCAAAGACAGCGGTACCGCAATGGACCATAATGATGTCGCCGACCGTACGTGTCGCGTACTTCATGAGCATGTTCCGCACGAGCTTGGCGGTGTCGTTTTCCTGAGTGGTGGTCAAACGTCCACCGATGCGTTCATCAATCTCAACCGCATCGCGCAGCGTGGCCCACATCCATGGGGTGTTACGTTCTCATATTCTCGTGCCATTCAGGATCCTGTGCTCAAGGCATGGGCCAAGCAGCCTCAGGCTACGGCAGAAGTTCAGGATATTTTCCATCGTCAACTCGTATTGGCTACCAGCGCCCGAAAGGGTGAGCTCGACGAAGCGCGCATGGGACATGACGACTTCGTTTCTCACAGCCAAGACCTGTAGGCTGGCAACTACTAGTATCAAGGGCCGCACGAACAGTAAACGCGTGCGGCCTTTAACATTTGAAAGATTATGTTTAGAAAAGAACTCGCACCAGACCTTTATATTGTAGACGGCATCCTCGGAGATGCTTCTGAAAACCCAGTGGGAAGTTTCAACAACGACATTGCTGAGCTGGCGGCTGACCGTGCGGATCGATTTGGCTTCGCAGTAGTGCGCAATAGTCTTACGACCAGCAGCCTTAAGGCGCTCGAGGAAGATTGTCAGACCGTGTTCGCTGAGCACGACATGCGAGGTTGGACCCAAAAAGTTGAAACTACCCAAGTTACCCGAGTGGACAAAACCCCGGAGCGTCGCATGCGACTTCCAGAGCGGAGCTCGGCGCTCATTGGTGACATAGCGCTACAGCTGCACGTAGCCGCTGAGCAGAAAAAGTATATCGAGACAGATCACTCAGACATCGCCGCATCCTATATATTGCGTATGCACCAGCGTGGTCAGGTGGGTATGCACCGTGACCCCGTAACGGGTGTTATGTGTGAAACTGTTTTGCAGGGCAGAGCGATGATGACAATCAAACCCGAAAGAGGTTGGGTGGCTCACGTACTTCTCAAGCCGAACGATACACTAATAATGCCCGGCTATACTTCCGGCAACGTTACTTCTCAGCGAAAGCCAGTCAAGCACAACGTCCTCAATGTGACCAATCGAGACGACCAAAAAGGCACGCGCATATCTTTGTTCTACAACTATGGCAGACGTATCGCCGATTAGTTGCATGGCCACCTCCGATGTGGCACAATAAAGGAAAGTAAAAAGCATAAGCAGAAAGCCAAAGGAAATGCAGCAATTTGACGTTTTGAGCGTGGGCGATATCGTCACTGATGCCTTCATAAAACTCTTTGAAGATCAGGCTCAGGTATACAAGAATGAACACGGCACGTGGTTGGCCATGGAATTTGGCACAAAGCTGCCGTACGACCGTGTTGACGAGATTAAAGCCGTTGGCAACGCGAGCAACGCTGCGGTTTCTTTTGCGCGCCTTGGCCTAAAGAGCGGCTTTGCGACAAATGTCGGCGGTGACCAACAGGGTCGCGACATGATTGACGCCTTGCACAAAGAAAAAGTCGACACTCGTCTTGTCCGCATTAACCCTGACAAGAAAAGCAACTACCACTACGTACTTTCCTACAAGGAAGAGCGTACGATACTTATTAAGCACGAAGAATATGACTACCATTGGGCACATCTTCGCCCCAACGAAGTCCCACGATGGGTGTACTTTAGCTCAATTAGTGAACATGCGATTGAATACCACGACCAAGTCGCCGAATGGCTACATAGCCAGCCAAATGTTAAGCTAGCATTTCAGCCTGGTACATTCCAGATGAAAGCCGGTACCGAACGTTTGCAGGCTATTTATCAGCGCACAGAAGTACTTGTACTAAACCGTGAAGAAGCAGTGCTCGTCGGCAAGGGAAACTACGACGATATCCACGACCTGTTCAATAAGCTACACGCGCTTGGGCCACGCATAGTCGTCATTACAGATGGCCCAGCAGGTGCATACGCCAGCGATGGCCAGAACCGTTTCAAAATGCCACTGTACCCAGACCCACAGCCACCAGTAGAGCGTACAGGCGCCGGCGATGCTTTCGCTTCGACATTTGTTGCAGCACTTGCTAAGGGTATGAGCTTGGAAGAAGCATTGCGCTGGGCTCCGATTAACTCTATGAGTGTCGTCCAGAAGGTTGGCGCGCAGGCCGGGCTTGTTACGGAAGAGCAGATGAAGCAGCTTCTGTCGCAAGCACCCGACTGGTACCACCCAGAACGATTCTAGGCCTCTAGGATCAACTCTTGGCTCTCGAGCTGTTCCACAGCCTCAACTCCTGCGTTGAGGCTGTTTGCGAGTGACACACCACTGGCGATGCTTAGGGCGCTGCCGATAGTGAGACCTGCGGTAGCAGCCACTTCGCCACTTTCATAGTTTGCAAGCGGACTTGCCATCGCAATACTACTTGCCAGCAGGACAGATGTCTTCACTTTGCCCATGACTTGAGCATTTGTTGGTACGTCGTGGTCGGCTGCTTTTTTCCGTACTTCTGTGATCCAGACGTCGCGGCCGAGTTGTACGACCTGATTGGCGGCCAATACTGCGGCCTGCGTGCGATTGTGTCGCGCCGCGTTCATAGCCATGCCGCCCATGATGCCGTGAGTAAAGACTTTGTCGGCCATTTGGTCCAGCCAAGCACCGCGTTGACTCCTAACGCTTGGGTCAATGGTTGCAGCCCGTCGGGCTAGCTTGCCATCAAGAGCATCAGTTATCGCAACTGCGCCAATCAAGCCCGCCATTTTCCAGCTTCGGTACTTTTGCTCGTGTGCGATGTGAGCTCCGATGAGCGGTCCTGCTGCCATGCGAAGGTAGCAGAGCGCATTAGCTGTGCGCTGCATGAGCCGCGCTTTGCGTGCATCCATAGGAGAAACAACACCAGATTCCATGTAGTCGTATTATCCCCGAGAGGGTGCAAGTATGCAAAATAATATACAGCTAAAGCTTTGCCAACTGCGTGCAGCTTATGCTAATCTGATAACAAGATGACACGATATTTATCGTTAGCGTTACAGGCGGAGGAACCGGTATTTTCGCAGAGCATCCAGCAGCTTGAAGAGGCGAGCGGGAGGCCGAGTGCGGATATTCGCTTAAGTGTGGATCTGCAAGCCCGAACTCGCCAGAAAATTGCTGAGCTTGGCTTGGACCCTGAGGACACAACGGGCCCTGAGCTCTATAGCGCGCTCCACGAGCGCCTCAAACACGATGATTTACGCGTACGGTCAGTATTATCGATCCCAGCTGAAGCCTCGGCTGTGGACATCCTGGCTGCTGTTAGCGGGCTTATCAACCAAGCAGAAATGCCGAAGCATTGCTTTGCACTGCGCGCAGCTACCGCCAAGCGCCTGTTCAAGAAGAAAGTACCAAAGACGGTCATGAAGCGCCTTGGTTATCGTTCGCTGGAATCAATGCTCAAGCACGAGCCAGTTGCGCACCTGTACGCAGCAGCTTTTATGGTTGAGTCTAGCTCATGGCGCAAAGCGTTCTACGAGCAGTATGCCAACTTGCGACCAAGCGACTTTGAAGTTCGACCGATGCATATTGCGATGCCGGAGTCCAAAAAGTGGAACGAATTGGCTGCGAGCTATATTACGACTGCCCGCCATAACCTTTTGACGTTCAAAGAGCTGGGTGCGGTTGTAATGCTGCCCATGGATGGCCGAACCGAGGGTCTCGCAGCAACGACCTTACTTTTATCCTTGAATGCCATGAATGACATCCGTTCATATAGTTCGTATATCAAACTACAACAGGTAAAACCACACTTTGGCGAGGTGGTCCGTGACGCTGCTCATACTGAGCCGCAGGTTTCTGCGCAACTTGCGGGTCAACAGGTCACCTGGCGAACGATTCACCGGTACTATGCCATGTTCGAGGACGCCTATCACCCAGAAGTGTTCGAGCCACATGTTCAGTCAGAAGATTTAACCTGGGCTCAGGCCGAAGATGTGCTTGCTCAGCTGGAACCGGCGTTGGCCTTCTGGCAAGGTACACAAAGCTTGGCATTGCTCCATGATGATCAGCCGGTGTCATGCAACATGCTCGATGTTGCACTGAACTACTACAACAACCTGTCGTACAAAGATCGCATCGTTCATTTCTTGCGCGATAACATTTGGCACGAGCTTATGCTCAAATATTTGAACCAAGAAAATCTCGAAGAAGCGGTTGGCCGCCAGCTATCATACGAACTTGTTGAAGATTCCGATTTACCATTAGCAGAATAAAGCAAGATTAGGTACACTTATAAGCAATGACAAACGATCTCGACGACCTCAAATATTTACGCTATTCCATCTGTGTTTCCGGAGCTGCTGCTGGCCAGACTGTTAAGGACTCACACAAGCTCGCAGAGCGAGTGGGAACCGAAATTGCTAAGCAAAACCACATCCTGACAACAGGTGCAACGGTAGGCCTACCGTACTACGCTGCATATGGCGCCAAGAAAGCCGGTGGCACGAGCATTGGCTTTTCGCCAGCGAGTAGCCTTCGCGAACATTTGCGCAAGTATCGTTTGCCACACGATGTATTCGACTTCATAAACTTTACCGGCCTCAACTATGTTGGGCGTGACTTGTACCTTGTGCAGTCAAGCGATGCTGTCATCACTGTCGGCGGCCGTTTTGGTAGTTTGCACGAATTTACGTCGGCACTTGAAGCGCGCAAACCGTGTGGTGTCTTACTCGGCAGTGGCGGCACAGCCGATCTTATTCCTGGGCTTATGGAGAAGCTTGAACCACCAGATCGTGATCTCGTAATTTATGACGACGACCCAGAGCGTCTCGTCAGGCGTATCGTTGAGCTCCTCGATAAGAAATACAAAGATATTCACGACCAGCTCAAAAACCATGATGAGCACTGGTTCCTCCACCGTGAGTCAGACCAAAGTCCGACTCCACGTGCGGGTTAATAAAACTTTAGGTGCAAGGGATGGGTGCATTGAAGCGACTGAATCAACAAGGGATCACGATATTTGAAATTAGCATTATTTTGCTTATTCTGATATTCGTTGGCCTAAGCTGCTATGCGGTCATGCGCAAGATTAACGATTCAACCCGCCCAACCTATAACAATACAGGTATACGGACACAGGACAATTGATATGACCAAACAGGGAAATCAAGCAGGTTTTGGACTCCTCGGCGCACTTGTTGTTATGGCGCTCATCGGCGTCCTCGGCATTGTCACGATCCTTTTTTGGCAAGCCCAGAAAAATACAACCAAAGACCCGACCACCGCTACTATTACCCAGACAAATACAGGCGCATCGGCAAACAGTACGAATCTATCGCCACTTCTATACGCCAGCTATACTTCAAAAACAGGTGGGTTTACGATGAAATATCTCAAAGGTTGGACAATAACTGGTTACAAGGCAGGCCAGCCTGTTGCAACATTGGACGGGACCGAAGATAGGCTCCACTTCCAAGAAGCGGCTGATGACGTCAAGCTCAATAACTTCGGCGGCGACCTTGCCATTACTGACGCCGCTCCAGGCGATAGCCCATGGCCGATGTATCCGAATGGAACTATTGTGACAAAACTTGCGAATAATATTCAGATCTGGGAAGACAACAAGACTCAGACGTTGGCAACTGGCCAGGCCCAGAACACCTGTCCAGCGATGAAAATCGCTACTGAAGATGATGCTGCTTTTGGGTACAAGCTCAAAAATGGCAAATACCTTAGTTTTACTGGATCATTCTGCTGGGCCGCAGGCTACAAGGCCGGCCCATCGTACGGGCAGCAGCTCTTTAGCGACGAATTTAACCAGATGCTCAAAATACTCGGTTCTATCAAGCAGCAATAGCCTTTGCTATGAGTCGTGCCATAAGAAGCACAGATAACTCTTTAGGAGCCGGCGGTCTCGCTGCCACGAACCATGTGCAGTAGCGGCAACCATTTACCGGGTTTCATTTCTGGACAATCCTCTGGTGACAGACTACCAGCTATCTCGAAGCCGAAATGTTGGTAAAATCCAATTGCCGGTGTGTTGAGAACGACATCTAGGTCAACAGGCTTTTGGTCGGGTTGCCCTAGGATAGTACGGAGTAATGCCCGCCCGAGGTATCGTCGCTGATATTCAGGGAGAATAAAAAGGGCGCCCAGCGTATTTTCTTTTTCTTCAAATGAAGTATGGCTAAAGCCGACGACTTTCTCGTTGTGACGTGCGACGAGCACTTCTTGATCTGGCGTTTGCTCTTCGATGCGCTGTTGCCAGGCATGTACTTTGCGTTCCAGGAAGTCCGACTTATATACAAATCGCTCCACTACATCCCTCGTAATGTAATAGGGGCTTTCCGGCGGGAAGACATAAATGCCTTCGGTATGGTAGGTATCGATAAACGTTTCCGCATGAACGCTTACAATGCCGAGTAGATCGCGAAAATCAGCTGGCTCAACTGCTATCCCAAGTTGTTCATAATTTGCCCGCATTTGCATGGAATTGTAGTATCTTTAGATTTCTGGGGCAAGTAGCTCTATGTTCAGAGGTGTTGTACAATAATATGATGAACAAGTTTATCCTCAAGAGTGATTATCAGCCAACAGGTGACCAGCCTGCGGCTATCGCTCAATTGACCAAAGGACTTAAAGACGGCGAAAAACACCAAACATTGCTTGGTGTGACCGGCTCTGGTAAGACGTTCACCATGGCGAACATTATTCAGGACGTCCAGAAGCCAACGCTTGTACTATGCCATAACAAGACCTTGGCCGCACAGCTCTATGAAGAGTTCAGAAAATTCTTCCCTGACAATGCCGTACACTATTTCGTTAGCTACTTCGACTACTACCAGCCAGAAGCCTATATTCCTCGTTCCGATACGTATATCGAAAAGGATTCACAGATTAACGAAGAGATTGATCGTTTACGCCACGCCGCAACAGACTCATTGCTGTCTCGCAAAGACGTCATTATTATTGCTAGCGTGAGCTGTATTTACGGCATTGGTTCCGTCGAAGACTATGACGGCCTGTCTATTAAGCTTAAAGTTGGCGAGCGCCGCGTTCGTGACAAGCTGCTTCGCCAGCTCACCGATATTCAGTATCAGCGCAATGATCTCGATTTTCACCGCAGTACGTTCCGCGTGCGCGGCGACGTTGTCGATATTTTCCCAGCCAGTGAAGAGCTTGCGTACCGCGTTGAGTTCTTCGGCGACGAGATTGACCGTATTATCAAGATTGACCCGCTGACGGGTGAAATCCTCGGTAAACCCGACACGCTGACTGTCTTTCCTGGCTCTCACTATGTAACGCCGTACGACAAGCTTAAAGTTGCACTTGGCCACATCGAGAAAGAGCTCGAAGAACGACTCGCACAGTTCAAGCGTGAAGGTAAGCTTCTAGAGGCGCAGCGTCTTGAACAGCGCACCCGTTTTGACCTCGAAATGCTCGAAGAAACTGGCTTCGTAAAGGGTATCGAGAACTACTCACGGTATCTAACCAATCGCGAGCCAGGCGAACAACCGGCAACTCTACTCGACTATTTCCCCGATGACTACCTACTGCTGATAGATGAATCACACATGACCGTGCCTCAGGTGCGCGGTATGTACAATGGTGACCGTGCCCGCAAAGAATCGCTTGTAGAGTATGGTTTCCGCTTGCCAAGCGCTCTGGATAACCGTCCTCTGACCTTTATCGAGTTTGAAAAGCACGTCAATAAGGTCATTTATGTTTCGGCCACACCTGCTGAGTATGAGCTGACGCGAAGCCCGGAGCCAGCGCAGCAGGTTATCCGTCCGACCGGTCTGCTGGACCCGCCTATCGAAATACGTCCAATTGAAGGCCAAATTGACGACCTTATCGAAGAGATTCGCAAAACGATTGCCAAGCACGAACGCGTACTAGTGACGACGCTTACCAAACGCATGTCCGAAGACCTGACCGACTATCTCAAAGAGCTCAATATAAAGGTTGCGTACCTGCATAGCGATGTTGATACACTCGATCGAACAGATATTCTTCGCGATTTACGTCTTGGCGTTTACGATGTTCTCATTGGCATTAACTTACTGCGCGAAGGCCTGGACTTGCCGGAAGTTAGCCTCGTTGCTATTTTGGATGCCGACAAGGAAGGTTTCCTACGCAGCGCACCAGCACTCATTCAGACGGTCGGTCGCGCCGCTCGTCACGTTGACGGCCACGTGGTTATGTATGCAGATCGTATTACGAACAGCATGAAATTGACCTTAGACGAGACAACGCGTCGCCGTACAATCCAGGAAGCTCACAATATCGAACATGGTATTACACCTACAGGCGTGAGCAAGGATATCGAGAAAGGCATGCGACCTGATTTGCCACAAGAAGCCAAGACTGCCAAACTCAACCTCAACAAGATACCAAAGGATGAATACAAGACATTGCTGCGTGATTTGACCAGTCAAATGGATTTGGCAGCTGCTAATCTTGAGTTCGAAAAAGCCGCGGAATTGCGCGATATTGTTAACGACATAAAAGCCAAAATGAAGAAGTAGCCAGGCTACCTCTGCGCGTGTATACTAAGCACAAGAATTATGAATGTTATCGATCACCGACAGTTCCGCAAACGTGCAGCCGGCCATTCTAAGCAATGGCGCATTGCCGTATATAGTGCTGTAAGCCTCCTAGGTCTTTTTGTCGTGATTAACGTTAGTATGTTGGTTGCGTATCAGGGCAAAGCTCTACCTCATTACACTTTAGCTGGCGTATCTGTGGGGGGCACATCTTTCGACAAGGTTGCCAAAATGCCGTCCAGCAAATTCTTGGCGAGTTCGGTGACACTCCAGAAGAATGACGCCCGTACGCGTGTAGCAACGAGTGACTTGGGCATTACTGTTGACTGGGACAAAAGTGTCCAAAATCTTAAGTCTGCCAAGCCAATTTTCCCCATAACAGCCCTGTTCGGCTCTCATGACGTTCCTGTAGTGCTGGCAAAAAACGACAACACGCTCACTAACACGCTCACTGGATTACAGACGACATTTTCTCAGGCATCTACCGACAAACGTGTGACAATAGTTGGCGGAATGTTCGCTATTGAAGATGCCAAGGCGGGCTATGCGCTCAACTTGGACGCGTCGTCAGACGTCATAGCAAAGCAGGTCGCCGCAGGCAACAAGACCATTACGGTCGCTGTTACTCCATTGCCGGCAGGTAACAATACGGGTGACTTAAGCGGCCAGCTTTCAGCGTTACAGAAGCAAGTCACCACCAAGATATCACTCAATTACCGTAGCCAAAAGCTGTCGCCAAATACACATGATATGCAGGCATGGTACGTCCAGGACGGCCAGACCATGAAGCTCTCCGACGATCAGATCGGTGCCTATGTCGATGGTACTGCCCAGAAATTTGGCATTACGGCAGCCAACCGAAGTGACCTCATTACGGCTTTCAAGTATGTACTGGGGCGCAACTTGAGTACGGACTTCACTGTCTCGGCCGCTTCTACAAGCGTCGTTCGCACGTATTGTACCGCCGTAAACGGCGTGTCAGCGAGCGAGCTTGACGATCTCGTTGGCAAGTTGGCAGCGACGTATTCAGATGTCCGTGGCTGGAACGACAATGGTGCAATCGCGTTCAAGCATGTAGCTTCTGGCTGTGACTACAAGGTTGTTATCGCGGCACCAAGCCTGATGACAAGCTACGGACCCATCTGTGACAACTACTACAACTGCCAAGTAGGCAACAGCGTCATCGTCAATAATGATCGCTGGCTGTACGCGACTGACCCTTGGAATAAGACCGGCCAGAATCTCGAGACGTATCGCTTGCTGATCATCAATCACGAAACTGGTCACCGCTTGGGCTTCTACGATAACCCGACATGCCCAGGCCCAGGCCAACTAGCACCCGTCATGATGCAGCAGTCTATCGACCTCAAAGGTTGTACGTTCAATACGTGGCCGCTCTCAACAGAGCTGACACAGCTCAAGAGTATGCTATAATCGTAAATACAAAAGGAGAGATGCAGGACGCTAGAAAGCAAATAGCGTTGCTGCTATACTAGTAATAATGACTACATTAACGCGCGAAGATGTCTTAAAATTGGCTCGACTTTCTCGCTTGGACTTAAGTGAAGAAGAGATCGACGAATATCTCAAAGAACTAACAAACGTACTCCAATACGTCGAGCAACTCCAGGACGTTGACGTGGATGGCTTGCAGCCAACGACACAGGTTACTGGCCTCACAAATGTTATGCGTGACGACACAGTCAGAGATTACGGTATTAGCCGTGATGACCTGCTACGCCTAGCTCCAAAGACCGAAGACGGCCAACTTAAAGTAAAGAGGATGATTGGATGAGTCAGTGGCTACCTATTGCTGATATTGCCGCCAAAGTCCAAGCTGGCGAGCTGAAGGCACGCGATTTGGTTGAGCAGGCGCTTGCTACCATCGCTGACAAAAAAGAGTTTAATGCAATTATTGCTGTCATCGATGAGCGTGCTCGCGAACGTGCAACCGCCATCGACAAAGCAGTGCAAGACGGCCAGCATGTTGGCGTACTGGCAGGCGTGCCTTTTATCGCCAAAGATAACTTTTTGGTGTTTGGCGCAGAAACAACTGCAGCCAGCAACATTCTCAAGGGCTTCAACGCTCCGTATCAGTCCACAGCTATCGAAAAGCTCGAGCAGGCCGGTGCTATTTGCGTAGCCAAGGCTAACCTCGACGCCTTTGCACACGGTGGTTCAACCGAAAACAGTGACTTTATGACCACCAAAAACCCGCACGACACTTCTCGTGTACCTGGTGGCTCATCTGGTGGCTCGGCTGCTGCTGTCGTACTCGATATGGCTCCCTTTGCAGTTGGTAGCGACACAGGTGGTTCTATCCGCCAGCCAGCCAGCTTTACGGGCGCAGTTGGGTACAAGCCAACCTACGGGCTTGTCTCTCGTAGCGGTGTTGTAGCTATGGCTAGTAGTACTGATACTATTGGGCCACTCACACGTACCGTCGAAGACACAGCGCTGGTACTCGATGTTATGGCAGGCCGTGATGATCTTGATAGCACTACTATTGCTCGTGATGAGGTTAGTTATGCTGATCTTGGCGCTGATCTCTCCGGCAAGAAGATTGGTGTCATCAAAGAATATATGGGTGATGGCATTGACCCAGGCGTAAAAACCCAGGTTGAGCAAGCTATCGAAAAGCTCAAATCAGCTGGCGCCGAAATAGTAGAAGTTAGCCTTCCAAGCTCTCCTTTGGCACTGGCTGTCTATTATGTTGTCTGTCCCGCTGAAGTCAGTAGCAACTTGAGCCGTTACGATGGTCAGCGCTATGGTTTTTCATACGCCGATGCTGAGAACCTCGATGAAAGCTACGGCAAATCTCGTGGTATCGGCTTTGGCAAGGAAGCTAAGCGTCGCATTATGATCGGCACCTATGTACTGAGCAGCGGCTATTACGACGCGTATTACCGCAAGGCTCAGACGGTTCGCACGAAGCTCATTAACGAGTTCGCGAAAGCCTTTGAGACTGTCGATTTCATGGTTGGCCCAGTTGCGCCAATGCCAGCCTTCAAGATTGGCGAAAACGCCCATGATCCACTCCAGATGTACTTGGCTGATATCATGACGGTAGCAGTGAGCCTTGTTGGCGCCCCAGCTATCAGCATCCCAGCTGGCACAACCGATGGTTTACCGGTAGGCCTTCAGCTTATTGCACCGCAACATCACGACCGTGCACTCCTATCTATTGCTAAAGCTGCAGAAGAGGTAATCGCATGATAACTATCATTGCAATCGTTGTAGCTGCACTTATTGTAGCGGGTGTTGTTTTCGGCCTATTGCGCCGTCGACGCCCAATTAATACGGATCGTTTCCAGGAAGCCTGGAAAGATCTTCAGAAGCTATGCCGCGACAAGGCAACCTGGCCCCAAGCTATTACAAACGCCGACAAACTACTAGACGAAGCACTGCGCAAGAAGCGTTTTGGTGGTAAAACAATGGGCGAGCGCATGGTCAAAGCCCAACGCGCATTTACTGATAACGATGGCGTGTGGTTCGGCCACAAACTGCGTAACAAAATTGAAGCAGAACCAGAGATGAAGCTCAAAGAAACCGACGTTAAGGACGCCTTGATTGGCATCCGCCAGGGTCTCAAAGACCTCGGAGCATTACCTGATAACAAGAAGGGCGATGGCGATGATAAGTAAAGAGACTCGCGACCAGTACACCACGACTATTGGGATTGAATGTCATGTCCAGCTCAAGACTGCCACGAAGCTTTTTGCTGCTGTCGGCAACGATGCACGTGACGCTGTGCCAAATACGCTCGTTAGCCACATTTGTTTTGGCTTGCCTGGTGCTTTGCCGGTTTTGAACCGTGAAGCCGTACATCTTGGTATGCGCGCCGCATTTGCACTCGGCACTGCTCCGCAGACCTACAGCACATTTGATCGCAAACATTATTTTTACCCTGATTTACCGCTGGGCTACCAGATTACGCAGTTCGAGAATCCAATTATTCGAGACGGCGAAGTCTTTATTGAGCTTGATGGCAAAAAGAAGCGTATCGGTATCCATGAAGCTCACCTCGAGTCGGACGCCGGCAAAAGCACCCATCCTACAGGCAGAGATTATAGCCTTGTAGACCTCAACCGTGCCGGCACGCCATTGCTTGAGATCGTATCCGAGCCCGACATGCACACCGCCGAAGAGGCACGAGTCTACGCTCACGAGCTCTATCTTCGCATGAAATATGCCGATGTTTCTGATGCCAACCTTTATTACGGCAACATGCGCTTCGATGTTAACGTATCTGTTAGCAAGACCGATGAACTCGGCACCCGCACTGAAACCAAGAACATCAACTCCTTTAAGGCTGTTGAAAAAGTTGTTGAGTTTGAGACCGCCCGCCAGATTGAACAACTCGAAAAGGGCCAGGAAATTGTCCAGGAGACCCGTGGTTGGGATGATGCCAAGCAGAAGACCTTTAGCCAACGCAGCAAGGAAAACGCCCACGACTACCGCTACTTCCCAGACCCTGACTTACCACCAATCCAGCTCGACCAGGCCATGATTGACGCCGTAAAGGCCGAAATGCCTATTATGCCCGATGTGTGGCGTGATCGCCTCAAGAGCTTTGGTATGAACGCTGCACAGATCGACACATTGCTCGAGGGTGAAGTCGAAGAGCCGAGCGTGAGCTACCTGGCGCTTATCGAAGAAGCCAGCGAAGACGCTGCATTTGCGAAGGCACTCGCCAACTGGTTCGTGAACCTTGAGCTGCCACTTCGCCACGATGAAACTGCCAAACTCAATCATGAGTTGACCAACCAAGGCCGTTTACGCATCTATCGCCAGACCTATGAACTTGTTGCAGGTAACAAATTGAGCTCTTCAAACGCCAAAGAGTTACTTATAAAAGTCCTTTCCCACATACCTGTGATTGAAGATGTCGAAGCGTTTGCCAAGCAGCACAATATGATCCAGGAATCGGACGAAGGCGCAATCGTTAAGGTTGTTGACCAGGTTATTGCCGAGAATCCCAAAGCCGCCGAAGATGTTAAGAACGGCGAAATGAAGGCCATCGGCTTCCTCGTAGGTCAGGTTATGAAGCTCAGCCAAGGCCGTGCTAACCCAAAGATGGCCCAAGATCTGCTTCGCAAACAACTTGGCCTCTAGCCGTCTCCAGTATATATCCATATTTTCGCCGTATAGTACAGTTTAGGCTGCACTAATACATAAGGATGAATATGGAAAATCTCGCATGGAAACGCCAAGAACCTACTGAAGTAACAAAAGTTGGTCGTCGCACAATTGTGACTAAGACATTTGAACTCCCGGGCGGTGAAGTGCTGGCATTTGATACGAAAGATGGCGAAAATGCTGCTAGCGTAGCGGTGATCGCTCTAACAAAACGAAAAACAGTCCTGGTTGTTAATCTTTTTCGTGCTGGCCCCGAAAAGGTTATGCAGGAAATTCCTGGTGGGATGGTGGACGCCGGTGAAGACCCAGCTAAAGCGGTTGAGCGTGAACTACTTGAAGAAACTAGACACAAAGTTGGATCCACAGCGTATTTAGGCTACTGCCACTACGACGCATACACCAATGGCAAGCGCCACTATTACCTGGCAACAGATTGCGAACCAAGCGACGAGGAGCAAAAGCTTGATGTCGAAGAACAGCTAACTGTCGAAGAAATCAGTATTGAGCAGCTGATTGCCAACGCCATGCAGGGTAGGATGACCGACCCAGGTGCAGTATTGCTGGGCTATGATCAGCTACGATCCATGTAAACGCTAAGCAGGTATCCAATGAAGACACTTTTTGTAACACGTACCCTGAGCAACAGAGGCGGAAGTATCATTGTTGCTAATCTCGTCAAAGAGTTACGTAGACAAGGGCACGATGTTGATTTTGTAGGATTTAAACCACAAGGTACAGAAGACTTTCCAGGCTGTGCACCGCTGTATGCGGGCATGGATATTGAGATCATCGAAGTGCCTGTACACGACGAACAACCTTTGCAGATGAAAGCATTTATCGACGGTGCCCAAGCATACCTGGCAGCACATGCCAGCCACTACGACAGAGTTATTTTGGACAGCTGGTTTTCGGCGCTCGCCGGCTCGGTGCAACAGTTGCCGTACGACACGACATTTCACCTCGTGCAAAGTGACCCATCCTTTGAGCCAGAAGACGCATCAGTGGCTTGGCAAAGCCGACTCTTCTCAATATTGCCACTGCTCCCGATGCAGCGCATCGTTGTCTCCAAGAGTCTGCAGAAGCTGTTCCACGAGCGCTATAGCAAGGAATATCCACGCATAGATCTCTATGTTGACGACGCGTATCGCGCCGCTGATTTTACCGTAAAAGACAATCAGCCATTGCGCCTTATAGCCACTGCGGCTAATTTTGGCATGCCGAGCAAAGGCCTGCACACACTCCTCGATACACTGGCACGGATTAAGCTACCATTTGAGTTGACCCTGGTCAGTAACGTCGCTATCAGCCAGGATATTTCAAAATACACCTTTCCAATTGAGATAAAGCACGCTGAGACTCCTCAGGAAATGGTCTCATTCCTGCAGGAACATGATGTCTATATCAACACCTCTATTAAGGAGACATTTTGCCTCGCGCTCGCCGAAGCTGTAACGCTTGGCATGCCGACAATTGCGTTGGATTCTGTAGGAAATCGTGATTACGCGACGCACGACAATTTTATATTTGTAGAAGATCCGGCAGATTTGCAAACGGGCCTGGAAAGCCTCTTTGCACTTGAAAAGCGCCGCGCATTGCATGAACACGCTCGTAAAAGCATGGAACACTACACGCTCAGCTCCATGACTGAACAGTTTAAATCCATCGTAGGATTGTAGTAAAAATGTTGCATACCACCTCTGAGCTGTGAAGAATTTCCTTGCGAGGGCTTGTTGGGGTGGTGCATAATGCCATCCAAGACCGCACAGGAAGCGTTTCCAGACATGTGCAGGTCTTACTGATTTTTTGTAAGTAAAAGGGGAATCATTGATGCAAGTACGGAAAGCCGTTATCGCTGCCGCAGGTTTCGGAACTCGATTTCTTCCACAAACCAAGGCTATGCCTAAGGAAATGCTGCCACTTATCGACAAGCCTATTATCCAATATGTCGTTGAGGAGCTCGTTGCCGCAGGTATTAAAGACATAATTATCGTGAGCAACTACAGCAAGCGCACCATCGAAGACCACTTTGATATTCCAAGTGCTGAGCTTGTAGCCACCCTCGAAAACAGTGGCAAACATAAACAGCTCGAAGATTTGCGCAAGATCTCTGATATGGCAAACTTCGTGTACGTTCGTCAGAAGCAGCCAATGGGTAACATCGCGCCGCTGTTGTATGCTGGCCACCTCATTGACGACGAAGAACCATTTATCTACACCTTTGCCGACGATTTCTTTAAGGCAACTCCAACACGCTTTGAGCAAATGGTTGAGGTCTACAACAAGACAAACGCATCTGTCGTTTCGTGTATTCGCCTGACTAAAGACGAAGAATATGATCGCTACGGTGTCGTTGCTGGTGACGACCTAGGTGATGGCCTCATCAAGATGAATACTATTGTTGAGAAGCCAGGCAAGGCCAACGCGCCATCCGATCTCGCATCTGTTAGCTCGTACTTGTTTAAGCCTCAGATTTTGCCATACATCGACAAAATCAGCCAGGGCTACGACGGTAAGAAAGAGCTCAAGATCCAGGACGCTATGCAAGAGATGATCAACGACGGTCACCACTTCTATGCTCAAGAGATCAAGGACAGCAAATACTACGATGCTGGCAACAAGCTGGAATACATGAAGACTGTTGTCGACTTCGCGCTCAACCGCAAGGACATCGGCGAAGACTTCCGCAAATACCTTCGTGACACTGTCTTGTAAACCTTAAGCCACGCTGTATACTTAATAGTATGAATACCACCGAACAAATCATTCTCGTTATCCTATCTACGTTTTTAGCTTTGTTTTTATTGCTAGCAATCGCGGCGCTTATCTCAGTTATCAAGCTGATTAAGACCATTCGTGACCTTGCGCAAAAAGCAGAGCATGTCGTTACATCTGCTGAGAGCGTTGCGGACTTGTTCCGTAAGGCTTCTGGCCCAATGACAATCCTCAACTTCGTACGTGGCGCCGCTGACGTAATTTCAAAACATAAGGACTCTCGTAAGGAGAAATAACATGGGAAAAGCTAAGAAATTTGCCCTCGGTACACTATTCGCAGCTGCTGCTGGCTATATCGCTGGTATCTTGACTGCGCCAAAGAGTGGTAAAGAGACTCGCGAAGACATCAAAGAAACTGCTATCAAGGGTAAGGCTGAAGCTGAGAAGCAACTCAAGAAGCTCCACACCGAACTCAACACTGTTATTGGCAAAGCCAAAGACGAGGCTAGCTCTATCAAGGGCAAGGCTCGCGAAGAACTTGATGCTGCAATCTCTAAGAGCTTTGCTGTCAAAGAAAAGGCTCGTGAAGTACTCAGCTCAGTGCACGAAGGTAGCGCTGACGACAAGGACCTCAAGAAGGCTATCGCTGAAGCTAACAAGTCACTCGATCACCTTAAGACCTACCTCAAAAAAGACGCTAAGTAGCCGCTACCTACGCGCCAAAAACGTTATAGCGTGTCCGCCACACAAGGACACGCTATTTTTTGTTGTAAAACGAGACGCTAGCTCTTCATTAAACCATGAGTAGTTCGCTATAATACATATAACAAAGGGGTAACAACGCGCACGCACTATGAGTGAACTCAAAACGAGTGATTATGTGCATTTGCACAACCACACACAGTTTAGCCTGTTGGACGGTCTGACACGTATTCCGGACCTGATTAAGTATGTCAAAGAAACGGGCATGGAAGCTGTGGCGATGACCGACCACGGTACGCTGAGCGGTGCGATCGAATTCTATAAAGAGGCTATTGCCAATGATATCAAGCCAATTATCGGCATCGAAACCTACGTGGCGTCGCGCAAGCACACCGACAAGGACCCCCAGAAAGACAAGCAGCGCTTTCACCTGATTATTCACGCCATGAACGAGCAGGGGCTGCGTAATCTATTCCAGCTGAGTACTACTGCCAACCTCGACGGTTATTACTACTACCCACGTATCGACCACGAGCTGCTCGAGAAGTACAACGAAGGCTTGATTATCACCAGCGCCTGCATGGGTGGTGAGGTCGGTTCGGCGATTCGTGACGGCGACTTCGAAAAAGCCAAGAAAATTGCCAGCTGGTACAAGAGTGTTTTTGGCGATCGCTATTACCTGGAGATTCAAGATCACGGCCACCCCGAGAACCCTATCTACAATGCCGAACAAGGCCGGATGAACGAAGGCGTGCTCAAGCTTGGTAAAGAGCTCGATATCAAAGTTGTCGTAACCTGCGATGCTCATTACCTCAAGCATGCCGACCAAGACGCGCACGAAATCTTGCTGTGTATTGGTACTGGCTCGTTCCTGAGCGACGAAAAGCGCATGTCACTCAAGGACTATCCGCTCCACGTCGAAGACCCGGCCGAGATTATTAAGCGTTGGGGCAAAGATCACCCTGAAGTTATTACCAACACCCGCGAGATCGCCGATCGCGTTAATCTCGAGATTGAGCTTGGCGGCATTCTGATCCCTAAGTTTCCTGTGCCCGAAGGTGAGACCGAAGAATCATTCCTCAATAAGCTGGTATGGCGCGGCCTCGCGTGGCGCTATGGCGGCAAGACCGAAGAAGAAACTGCCACTATGACGATAGAAGAAGCTCGAACCTATGTGCCCGAAGCACCAATTAAGCGTGCCGAATACGAGCTGAGTATTATTTCCCAGATGGGCTTCAACGGCTACTTCTTGATCGTGTCTGACTTTATTAGTTGGGGCAAAGACCAAGGGATTATCTTTGGGCCGGGCCGTGGTTCCGCTGCGGGTTCTATTATTGCCTACGCTGTCAAGATTACCGATCTTGATCCGCTTAAGTACGATTTACTGTTTGAGCGTTTCCTCAACCCTGATCGCATTAGTATGCCCGATGTGGATATTGACATCCAGGACTCTCGCCGTGATGAGGTTATCCAATATTGCTCCCAAAAGTATGGCAGCAATCGCGTATCAAACATCGTAACCTTTGGCCGTATGTTTGCCCGCAACGCCGTGCGTGATGTTGCGCGCGTGCTGCAAGTGCCCTATGCCGATGCCGACCGACTGGCTAAGCTTATTCCGCAGCCTGTTCAGGGCCGTCATATCCCACTATCCACCTCTATCGTCAAAGACCCCGACCTTAGGCGCGAGTACGAAGGCAACGAAGTTTCCAAGAGAGTAATCGACCAAGCAATGATTCTGGAAGGTACTGTACGCAGCCATGGCGTGCACGCCTGCGGCGTCATTATCGCACCTGATGATCTTGTGAAGTTTGTGCCACTCGAAATGGCGCAGAAGGGTGTGGTAACAGCTCAGTTCCCAATGGGTACCGTTGAAGAGCTGGGCCTCCTCAAGATGGACTTTCTTGGTCTGTCGAACCTGACAATTATTAACAACTGTTTGCGCATCGTTAAGCGCGTGTACGGCAAAGAGATTAATCTGTCTACTATCCCGCTCGATACCAAAATTGCCTATGATCTTTTGGGTAGTGGCGATACAACAGGCGTCTTCCAGTTGGAATCCGCTGGCATGAAGCGCTACCTCAAGGAGCTTAAGCCAACCGTCTTCGAAGATATTATTGCTATGGTGGCGTTGTATCGCCCGGGCCCAATGCAGTTTATCGACGACTTTATTGCCCGCAAGCACGGCCTCAAGAAGATTGTCTATCCGCACCCAAGCATGGAAAACGCCCTCAAGAACACCTACGGTGTGCTCGTGTACCAAGAGCAGGTGATGCAGATTTCCAAGGAAGTTTGTGGCTTTACCGGTGGTGAGGCTGACACGTTACGCAAGGCTATCGGTAAGAAGAAGATCGACCTCATGGCCAAAATGAAGGACAAGATGATCGACGGCGCCGAGCGCGTATCCGGCATCCCTCGCGATCTTATGGAGCGCTTCTGGAAACAGCTCGAGGATTTCGCAGCGTACTGTTTCAACAAATCTCACGCAGCATGTTACGGTCTGATCGCATACTGGACGGCGTATCTCAAGGCACACTACCCAGCAGCATTTATGGCGGCTGTTATGACCAGTGACTATGACGATACCGATCGTTTGGCGATTGAAATTGCCGAATGTAAGCACATGGGTATTGATGTGTTGCCACCAGATGTAAACGAATCATTCCTTGAGTTTGCTGTCGTGCGTGACGCAGAGAATCCAGACAATCGCAAAGCACCTATTCGCTTTGGCATGAACGCTATCAAGAACGTCGGCACTGGTGCCGTGGAAGAAATTTTGCGTGCTCGCGAAATCGACGGCAAGTTTACAAGCCTCGAAGATTATCTGTCGAAGGTCAACCCACGTGTCGTTAACCGCAAAAACGTCGAAAGTCTTATCAAAGCCGGTGCGTTTGATCGATTCGGTAGCCGCTCCGACCTCCTGCACAATCTGGACATGATGCTGGCTTATGCCAACCGCCTCCAGAAGGAAGCAAACAGTGGCCAGACTGATCTCTTTGGCCTCATGGCCGAAGGCACGACTATTGTGACGAAGCCACAGTTGGCACTCGAGAAAGCACCCGAACCGGTTCCAGCTCGAGAGCAGCTTATCTGGGAACGCGAGCTCCTAGGGCTGTACCTCAGCCAGCATCCGCTTCAGATGTTTGAGACATTCCTCAGCGAGCAGACAATGCCCATGGATGAGCTCAAGCCAGAGCACGAAGGCCGCGGTGTCATTATTGGTGGCGCCATTGCGGATATTCGTGAAATTACTACCAAAAATGGCCAAAAAATGGCATTCGTAAAGCTCGAAGACAAACACGCTGAGCTAGAGCTTATTTTATTCCCAGGTGCCTACCAGCAGACAGCTGGTCTGTGGGAGCGTGATCGCGTCATCATCACCAGAGGTAAAGTATCTGCCAAAGACCGAGACGGCAACCTTGGCCAAGACGTCAAAATTTTGGTTGATGATGCTCGCGAAGTTACATCTGAGCAGGCCCAGGCGTATCAGCCAATTGGCAAGAAGATGCGCGCCCCTGGTAGCAAGCGTTCGGCGGCAGCATCTGTAACGGCTACCAAAGATCGATCGCTTACCGCTGATGCCAAAGCAAAAGAAGGCCAAACCGAAGCTGATGTCATCGAGAAACCTAAAGCTATTCAGCGCGTCTATGTCAGGTTAGTCGATAGCCACAATCAGGATCTATTGCTTGGCCTGAAGCACGTCATCGATAAATCTCCTGGTAGCACCGATGTTATTCTGGTGCTCGGCCCAGCCACGAACAAACAGATTATCAAATTGCCAACCGGCATGAGTAATACCGACGAAAATATTAAGAAATTGCGCGATATTATTGGCACCGAGAACGTTGTAGTGCAGTAATATATGCTACACTAAACTTATTATGGTAATCGCTAGCAAACCAAAACCACGTCAAACTATTCATCACAAACGCCGTACGGGTCAGCACCAATCGCACTCCAAGCACTTCGCAAAGACGTACTGGCCGTATCTGCCGATGATTGCGCTGACAGCTTTCTTTAACTCACTCATTGCTCAGAGCAGCTCGCTGACAACAACAGCATCATTGAACACCGCGGAAACCACACGACTACAGGTGTGGACGCATGGCGGTCCAATGGTTGCCATTGTTGTGCTTGTGCTCGTCATGGCGTGTGCAATTATCTTTGTTGCACGACACACAGTTGCGTGGCAAAAGGCCGTCGCACATGGTGAGGAGTTTGTCTTGCATCGCCAGCATCATATGATGCTTGACCTTACGCTCGTATCTATCGTCTTGGCGGGTGTCGTTGCTACTCGACTCGTTTAGTCATTGAAACGGCAGTGATACAGCGCCATTGCGGCAGCTTGTACGACATTGAATGATTCTTTTTGCCCAAACATTGGGATCTCTAAAGCTCCGTCACACATCGCAAGCACTTCCGGCTCAACGCCTTCTACCTCACGGCCCATAAGGAGGGCGATGTTGCCATTTGGATGAAAGTCTGGCAAGGCGATTGATGTGTCGCTCTGCTCGACTGCCATAATCTGGTAGTCTTCTGCACGGAGACGCTCAAAAACTGTTTTGATGTCTTCCACGCGCTCCCAGGAGACCTGATTCTCGGCATCAAGAGCAGTCTTGTGAATTTGCTTGGTAATCTTGAGGGCAAGATGTGGCAGGCGAGGGTCGTTGGCTTGCCCAGTAGGGAATGGCGTGTAGCCTGTGAGGTAGACTTTGTTGACGCCAAGGCCTTCTGCGGTACGCAAGAGCGAACCAATGTTGTGGCAGCTGCGCAAGTTGTGCGCTATGAGGATAATATTTCGCATTGCCCTAGTATAACAGGAGCAGTAACCGTATCTCAAAACCGTGTATAGGTGTAGCGATGCTCATCATGCTCATGCTATACTAAAACCAATATGCCACAGTCCGCTCGTCACGATGAAGAAGTCGCTACTCAGCGACGCGCAGCCCTTTTGGGACTGAACTATCTAGATACAACGTCTTTACCAGAAAAGACGCTCTACAAAGACATACTTGACGTCCAGGAAATGTACCAGACTCGCATTGTTCCGATCCAGGAAGACCAGAGCAACATTCTGTTCGGTATCACTACCACGACCTCACAGCAAGCTATCAATGCTTTACAGCAACGTTTCAACGAGCGCCGTCTCAACTTTGCAATTATTTCTGATACTGGGTACCGCGAGTACATGCGCTTATTTGATCCGCCTAAGAAGATTAGCTACCAGGAGATTTCGTTTAGCGAAGGTGCGGCAGCTGGCAAGAGTCTGGTTGATAGCGTCACGACAACGCTTGATCAGGTGCGCTCTGACGACATCTTGGCGTATCTTGTGCAGCAAGCCTACAATCTGAAGGCGTCAGACATTCACCTTGAGAACCAAGAGAATGGCGTTCGTATTCGTTTCCGCGTTGACGGTGTCCTGCACCCAATCGCAATTCTTTCAAATGAGAAGTATCGTTCGCTGTTGTCTTCGATCGCTGTGGCGGCCAACGTCTCTACCGGTGTTGACGAAGCTCAAACGGGCCACATCAACCGCAAATACAAAATGGCCACTGGCGATGAAATCACGGTTAACTTGCGTGTCGAGACTGTTCCTACGGCCTATGGCCAGGACGTTGTTATGCGTTTGTTCACCATGAAAATGGAACTCCTCAATCTCGATAAACTCGGACTGTCAGACCGCGAACGCGATGTTGTTGATGATATTATCCGTCACCCAACTGGTTTGGTGCTGATCGTTGGTCCGACTGGATCAGGTAAGACCACCACGCTGTACTCTCTCATTAACACCCTCAACAGTGATGAGCGCAAGATTATTACGCTGGAAGATCCAGTGGAATACTTTATGCCTGGCGTTGTGCAGATTCCTGTTCACGGCGACACCAATACAACTGGTTTTGCCGAGAAGCTCCGCGCCGTACTGCGTCTGGACCCTGACGTTGTGATGGTTGGCGAAATTCGCGACCAAGACACTGCAAAGACTTCCTTGCAGGCGGCCCTAACTGGTCACTTGGTGCTCAGCACGTTCCACGCAAGTAACACGAGCGCTGCGCTCACCCGTATGATTGATTTTATTGGCGTAAACCCACTATTTGCATCCGCAATTCACCTTATTATGGCACAGCGTTTGGTTCGCCGCCTCGACGACAATAGTAAGCAGCCATACCAGCCCGACGACGGGTTACGCGCGCAGCTTCAGGCTGTTATCGATACATTGCCTCCAGGAGTTGACCGACCGGACCTCAGCAATGTTACACTCTACAAAGTTGGCTCATCAGACGATAATCCTTTTGGCTACACAGGTCAGATCGCTATCCGCGAGCAGCTACAAATGACACCTGGTATTCAGCAAATTCTAAAGATGCCACCAAACCAAATTACGACTGATATGCTTCAAGAGCGTGCAGTTCAAGACGGTATGCTCACGATGCTCCAAGACGGTATCTTGAAGGCGATTCAGGGCATCACGACTATCGAAGAAGTCTACCGCGTCGTTGCGTAGACTAGTTACAAACGTCAGTGCCGAGATAGGTAAGCGCTAACCAGCCAGCTTCATTGCTGATTGAGGCTTTCGCAAAGCCACCCTCTGCGTCTAGGCAGTCAATCAGGGCAGGTCCATTAATCTCAAAAGCTGGTGTCGCACCATCTGAGTTGGTGTAGGTTTGTGCCGGCTCGTTACAGATAACTTCGCGATGACGATAATCTGGCGAAGACGCATTTGGGTTCATGTGGCATGCGCCGCCTTCTGGGGCTGGTGAGGAGGTAGTCGGTTTGGGAGTTACTGGCACTACAACCCGATGGCTCGCAGTAGGGCGAGGCACGCTCGTGGCACTCATAGTTTCCTTGGGCGTTGGACTGGCAGATTCTTTGGTGTGTGTTGGGGAAGGAGAAGGTGATGGAGAGCCGCTGGTAGATTCTGTTGGCGTTGGGCTAGTTTCACCGGAATCAACGTTGGCGTCGCTGCTCGGGTCTGCCTCCGCGGACGCACTAGGGCGTGAACCGGTGTCAGCTGTCGCATAGACGATGCCGCCGAGTACCGCCAAGCCGCCAACTGCAGTGAGGGCAATTTTTAAGGTTCGTCCTGAGCGATTGTATCCACGATTGGCTGCTAAGCGGTCGACATTGTCATAGCCAGCATTAGTATCATCCTCATACATTGGGACGGTAGTATGCTCATCGATAGGTGGAAACATGTCACGCTTTAGTTCGCCGAAAAAACCCATAGAAACTCCTTCAAATATTTGCGTCAACTATAGCATTAAAAGGTCCGCAAAACAATATTGCGGACCTGTAAAATACGTGTTCGTTTATCTATCGAATAACGTCGGCGACTGCAGTCATGACACCTTCGTCAAAGGGCCCAGGGATAATCTTGTCGGCAGTGGGATTCACGACTAACGCCGCAAGCGCTTCTGCTGCAGCAATTTTGTGCTGGTCGGTAATCTTTTGTACACGATTGTCGAGTGCGCCACGGAAAATACCGGGGAACGCCAATGAATTGTTTACTTGGTTCGGGAAGTCACTTCGGCCAGTCGCAACGACAGCTGCGCCTGCAGCGCGTGCAACATCGGGCATAATTTCCGGCACAGGGTTGGCCATGGCGAAGATAACCGGGTCTTTGTCCATGGACTTGACCATATCGGCGGTGAGCAAGCCTGCCTGTGAGACACCGATGAATACATCAGCACCTTCGAGTATGTCTGCGAGCGAGCCATCGATACCCGACAAGTTGGTGTACTGGAGCAACTTTTTCTTTTCGTCGTTGAGATCTGTGCGGTTGCTGCTGATGATACCTTTGCTGTCTACCGCGAATATTCGTGGACTGGCATATTGATGCAGCAACTTGATAATAGCGACACCCGCTGCGCCTGCGCCGACGACAACGATCTTGGCATCCGCAAGGTTGCGCCCAGTGACCTTCATCGCATTAATGAGGCCCGCAAGCGTCACGATAGCGGTACCATGCTGGTCGTCGTGCATTACTGGGATGTTGAGCTCGGCCTTGAGCCGCTCTTCTACCTCAAAACAAAGGGGAGCTGCAATATCTTCAAGATTGATGCCACCGAAGCTCGGTGCGATACGCTTAACAGTGTCTACGATCTCGTCGGCGGTTGTCGCGTCGAGTACGATTGGCACAGCATCAATACCAGCGAATGTCTTAAAGAGCATTGCTTTGCCTTCCATGACCGGCAGCGCACCGTAAGGCCCAATATTGCCAAGGCCAAGCACGGCGGTGCCGTTGCTGACGACAGCTACGTTGTTATTGGTCCATGTGTAGTCACGAGTTTCCTCCGGGTGCTCAGCTACATAGCTGCTCACTGCGCCTACGCCGGGCGAGTAGTAGATGCTGAGCTTTTCTTTACTGTCCACGACATCACGTGGTTGGATAGTAATTTTGCCCTTAAGTTCTTTATGTTTTTCGAGTGCAAGTTTTGAATAATCCATACTGCTAATTGTACACCCTACGTCTTAATATCACCTGCGATATATAATGTGGATATTACGTCAAAAATATAAAACAAACACATGGTATAATATGTTTAACACCGTAGGTAGCTTACTTGGCGCGCAGAGTAGTACTTGGCGCGTCACAACAGATGTGTTATACTTGTGTTAAAGCAATTATTAGTGTAAAGTAGGTCAGGTTATGCAATCTGTTATTCAAAAGATCAACGAAAAATTCATGAAGCCAGCTGTTGTCGACGTCAAGAGCGGCGACACCGTTAAGGTTCACCAGAAAATTAAAGAAGGCACCAAAGAGCGTGTGCAGATTTTCCAAGGTTTGGTAATCCGCACTGACCGCAAAGGTAGCCACACTTCACGTATCACTGTCCGTCGTATTGCGAGCGGTATTGGTGTTGAAAAGAGCTTCTTGCTCCACAGCCCACTCCTCGTTAAGATTGAAGTGACTAAGCGAAGCAAGGTCCGCCGTAACTACCTTAGCTACATGCGTGCTCGTACTGGTAAGGCAGCTCGTCTTACTGGCCGCGACTTCGACCGCGATGCCGTTAACACTGTTGACGACACAAAGCCTGAAGCACCAGCTGAAGAAGCTAAGACCGAAGCGTAAACATCTCGTTTATCAAAAAACCGCCCAAGAGCAATCCGGGCGGTTTTTTATATCGGCAAGTCGTGATAGGCTGTACTTATGATAGTGGGTATTGATGAAGTTGGCCGTGGTTGCATGGCTGGCCCGCTGGTTGCGGGCGCAGTGCTGTTTGACAAGCCAATGCGTGGTCTCAAAGACTCCAAGAAGCTTACTCGCGCGCAGCGTGTTCTTTTTGATGCCAAAATTCGCAAGCGAGCGCTAGCGTTTGGGCTCGGATGGGTCATGCCAGAAGAACTTGACGCTGTTGGGCTGACGCATGCTGTACGCTTGGCTATGGAGCGGGCACTGTTAGCTATCGAAGCTGACTATGAACAGGTCATTATCGATGGCAACTTCAACTTCCTGAAGCACATGCCCAAAACTGAAACGCTTATCAAAGCGGACGACCTCATTCCGGCAGTAAGCGCTGCGAGCATTTTGGCTAAAGTGGCGAGAGACAACTGGATGATCGAGGCTGCTCAAGAGTTTCCGGGCTATGGCTTTGAATCGCATGTCGGGTATTGCACGCGGGCACATCAAGCTGCAGTTGCCGAGCTCGGCGTGAGTACGCTGCATCGCAGAAGCTTTGCACCAGTGCGGCTGGCGTTGGAGCAAGCAGAGCTCATACCATGACGACGTTTGAGACAGGGCGAAAAGCAGAGGCGGCTGCGGCCGCTTTTTTAGTGCGCAAAAATTGCCAGATCATTGCACAGAACTGGCGCACGCGCATGTGCGAAATTGATATCATTGCCGAGCGTGCCGGCACCGTATATTTCTGTGAGGTCAAATATCGAGCACACGCACGACAGGGTACGGGTATAGAATATGTGACCACCAAAAAAGTGCAGCAAATGCGCTTTGCGGCAACAAGTTGGATACATGCACATGGCTGGAACGGTGAATCTCAGCTCTGTGCCATCGAAGTATCTGGCGTAAACTTCCAGATAACGAATGTCGTAAAAGATATTTACTTGTGATTTTCAAAGAAAGTCTTGATGGATTCAAGGTCGCGAGTGCGCCACTCTGATTGCCACTCGATCATCTCAACACCTTGCTTGTAGGCGCGATCAATCGAAGGCTCCATAACTGATTCGAAGAATGTTTTGTATTCAGGCAGGAATTCAGTGTGGCTCATTGAGCGCGCTACGTAGGCTGGCATGCGTGTAAATGATGTATCGCTACCGAGGTTTTCCTTGAGCCATTGCCAATGCTCCTTGACCCATTCCCAAGTCGCTTGGCGCGCAAAACGGTTGCCGAGGCTATACGCGATCCAGTAGGCAACATCTTGCAGGCGGACAGTATCAGTAGTGATGAGCTTGAGTGCTCGATCAATGAGTTCTGGCTGCTTGAAGTTGGTAAGGGCTGCTGCGATGGTCACGCGTTCTTCTGGTGAGCTGCTGGTGTCATGTAGCTCGAGCAGCTTGTCGAACTCTGCCGTATCACCGCGACGTGCCACAGTGGTATAGATGATGCCACGCATGTCGGGATCAACATTTTCGGACTTGGTCATGGTGCGGAATCGCTCCTCGATATAGTCAACGACACTCTGTTCGTCGCAGCTGGCTGCAACACTGAGAATCGTAGGACGCAATAGGCGGTCAAAGTGCGTATCACTGTCTTTAGCGTGCAAACCAAGACGCTCTAGCTGCTCGTGTACGAGACTGCGGCCATACGGCTTCATGCCCTCGCGCAGCTCCTCGTCGTCCATAATATTGCGGATTGCGGCAAATGCACCAACCATCATGTCCCAAACAGCGTCATTATCCTCGTGTTTGTAGGCTTCCATGAGCTCAAGCGCGGAGACGGTATCGCTGTAGCCGGCCTTGGCGGCTTCGAAGGCATCGCCCAATATGCCGAGGCGATCAAGTGGATCAAGCTCGTTGTTTTTCACACGTTCAGCAAGTACGCGAACGTGTTCGGGGTTGTAGATGACGCGGATGAAGCTATTTTGGCCTTGGTTGACTTTGACCTTTTTGCCGTCAGTAACAGTACAGTGGACCTCATCACGGTCAAGCATATCGGGCAATTCTGGTCCAGCGTTGAGCGCAATTGGCCAGCGTTGTTGTTCGTGTTCATGCTTGCGTGCCAGAGGATTAACGAGAAACTGTTCTTGGGAAAGTGTAACGTCATTGCCATCAACAGTGGTCCTGACGACTGGATAACCAGCTTGGCTCGTCCAAGCGGCCATCATTTGCTTAACGGGCTTCTTGGATACTGTCTCAAGAGCATCCCAGAGATCAACAGTGTCGGTATTGCCGTATGAGTGCTGCTTGAGGTAATGGCGAAGGCCATCGCGGAAGTCAGTTTCACCAAGATAATGTGAGAGCATCATGATACTGCTACCACCCTTGTTGTAGCTGATCGCATCAAAAATAGTGCGAATCTCGTCAGGGTGCTGTACTGACACTTCGATTGGGTGCGTGTTTTCGAGTGCGTCGAGCTTAAGGCCAGTTTGTTGTTCCTCGATGATGTAGTTGGTCATCATCTTCCATTCGGGGAAGAGTTTGTCCGTAGCGATGTAAGCCATAACATTCGCGAAGCCCTCGTTGAGCCATAGGTCGGTCCACCAGCGCATGGTGACGAGGTTGCCGAACCACTGGTGTGTGAGCTCATGGCAGATAACCTCAGCAACGTACTGCTTTGATGGCAGGCTGGTGTTCTCAGGGTCTACGAGTAGTGCATGCTCACGGAATGTAATGAGTCCCCAGTTTTCCATAGCTCCAGCGGCAAAGTCAGGCAAAGCGACGAAGTCACATTTTGGCAACGGGAATGGAATTGCAAAGTAATCTTCAAAGTATTCGAGGCAGCGAACGGCAACTTCGAGCGCAAATTCGGTGTGTGCAATGTTGTCCGGCGTAGCAAAGGTGCGGACGAGGGTTCCGTTTTTGGTTGTAGCCTCTTTGTGCTCGAGCTCGCCATACATGAATGCCAAAAGGTATGTCGACATGACCGGAGTGGTCTCGAAAGTGGTGATAAGCTTGTCGCCTTCAGTGCTTTGCGTAGCTACTGGAGTGTTGGCAAGAACAGTCTCACCCTTAGGCGAAGTAAGCGTGAGGTCAAACGTAGCTTTAGCTTCTGGCTCGTCGATACAAGGGAAGGCTTGGCGTGCAAAATGACTCTCAAATTGCGTAGCAATAAGCTGCTTATCTTTGCCATCGTGCTTGAAGAAACAAGGGTACACGCCATCCATTGGGCGAGTAATGTCGCCAGTAAACTCCATGGTTACAGTATATTCACCAGGGTAAATCAGATGATCTGAATGAATACGCACTTCATCTAATGTTCGCTGGTGATTGATACGACTGACTTCGCAGGCCTCGGTATCGCCTTTTTTGTCGTGCTTGGTGATAGTAGCACTCGTAATAGTAAGACCGTTTTGGTGGAACGTAAGTCGCTGACTCGGGCGGCCAGCCTTTTTACCACGGATGGTGACGGTGCCGCTGATTTTCAAAGAATCTCGGTCAGGATTTAGCGTAATTTGGTAATTCGTTGGTTGAAAGCCCTCAAAGAGACGTTTTACTTTTTTGCTCATTATTTTATTCTAGCACGACTCTGGCCGCACACCCTGTAATTTGACAATACGGTGTAGATTAGCTATTATTAAGGGGATTGGTCGGCCGCGTTGGTCGACTTTTTTCGTATCAAGACAAGTAGAAATTTAATAAGAAAGGATGCTTACATGGATTTAGATGTTAAGCAGATGGCACTGGCCCTCAAAGCTATTGCAGAAGAGAAGAACCTTCCCGAAGATACCGTCCAAGAGGTTGTTGAGCAAGCTTTGGCAGCCGCCTACCGTCGCGACTACGGTGACCGTGAACAAGAAGTTCGCGTAACTATGAACCTGAACACTGGTGATGTTGACGCGTACGTAAGCAAAGAAGTTGTAGAGCGTGTTGGTGACCCAGCATACGAAATCAGCCTCACAGACGCTCAAGTTATGCAAAAGAACATTCAGATTGGTGACATGCTTGAAGTGCACGAACAAGTTAAGAACTTCGGTCGTGTAGCAGCTCAAACTGCCAAGCAAGTTATTTTGCAGCGTTTGCGCGAAGCTGAACGCGAAATTGTTATGAACGAGTACGAAGACAAAATCGGTACCGTTATTAACGCGCTCGTTTCTCGTGTCGAAGGCAACATCGTACGTGTTGACCTCGGCAAAGCTCAGGGCATCATGCCACGCAGCGAGCAGATTCAAGGCGAACGCTACTACCCAGGTCAACGCCTTAAGGTTTACTTGAAGGACGTTGAACGTGGCATGCGTGGTCCACAATTGGTTGTGTCACGCGGTAGCTCACAATTTATCGAATGGCTCTTCCGCGCTGAAGTTCCAGAGATGGAGTCTGGTGCTGTCGAGATCAAGAGCATTGCTCGCGAAGCTGGTGTTCGTACCAAGCTCGCTGTACACAGCACTGTTCCTGGCGTAGATCCAGTTGGTACCTTCGTTGGTGGCCACGGTACTCGCGTTAACGCAGTTATGAGCGAAATCGGTGAGCAAGAGAAGATCGACATCATCGTATGGAGCGACGAAACTAAAGCGTACATCACGAACGCATTGAGCCCAACCAAGGTCTCAAAGGTTACTTTGGACGAAGCTGAGCACAAAGCTCGTGTTGCTGTTCCAGAAGATCAATTAAGCATTGCTATCGGCAAGGGCGGCCAGAACGTCCGCTTGGCTAGCAAGCTTACTGGTTACGAACTCGACATCGAGGGCGAAAAAGCACCTGCCGCTATGGAAGCTGCGCCAGTATCTGTCGCACATGAAAATGTGAGCAAACTTTCGCCCACACCGAAGCTTAAGAAGAAAACTGAGCTTGAAAATAGCCTCCTCGAAGCTATCGAAGAGCACGGAGAATAAGCCCGTACGTAGGCAAAACAACAAAGGAGTCGCTAGAATGCGGCTCCTTTGTGTATAGGGGGAGAAACGTAATGCACGAACGATTAATAACTCACCAAGAAGTAACCGCATTTATTCCTGATGAATATAACGAGGATGACCTTATCGTACCAGTTAGCCCTGAGCTTGCTGAGTCGCTCGAGAACGAGCGCAGCTTAGATCTCTATGCAGATGCACGAGCGCAAAGACACGCCTTATATATGCGCATGAGCCGTGCGGTCCATGAGGCAGAGCTTGCAGGGGAAGAGGTTGAGCAGCTGCGCAAAGCATATATTGTTGCACGATCTATATTTCACGAGACGAAGGGGCACGACGTTATCGGAAATAGAGCAGACTTTGATGCGATCATGGCCTTTAATATACCAATCTGGCATGAGTAAAACGGAGTCTATTAGCACTCTTGACTGCCGAGTGCCAATAGCGGTATTATGTATGTGAGCTTAGCTCCATTCAACCTTATTTTGAACATCTATCAGTAAGCTGAAGAGCTTACAACGAAGTCTAATTGGCCATACGGGCCGGAGGGAAAATATACGATGATGCCACCTGACTCAGCTGATTTCCAAGAGTTTTTGAATCATTTGACCAACAACGCATTGCATAGCCTCAAGCATGCCGATGCAATCGCTCGCAGTTTTGGGAGCGCGTATGTTGGTACAGAGCACTTATTGCTTGGTGTACTCGCACAAGATACGAGTATGGGTGCCAAGATTCTTGAAGGTGCTGGCGTAACCCTAGACCGAGCCCGTCTTGCGCTAAACTTGACTGCTAAAACAGCCGTTATGAATGCAGGCGCCAAAGGCCTGAGCGAAACTGCTAAATTGACACTCAAAATGGCGTATGACACCGCACAGGATTATAGCCAAGACTACTGCGGTACGGAGCACATTCTCTACAGCATCCTCGGACAGAAAAATGCTCGTGCAACAGTACTACTCCGTGATATGAACATTGATGTGGACAGCCTTATGGGCGAACTCGAGCAATTCTTGAACCGTCAGCAATACGAAGAAGAGGGCGAAGTTGATACTCGCCGCCGTGGTGGCGCGCGCAAGGGCGCCCGCAAAACAGCACTCGACCACTATGGAACCGACGTTACTGCACAAGCACGTGCCGGCAAACTCGACCCGGTTGTTGGCCGCGACCCACAGATCCGCCGTGTTGTAACTATCCTGAACCGCCGTACCAAGAACAACCCTGTACTTATTGGTGAGCCTGGTGTTGGTAAGACTGCTATTGTCGAGGGCCTCGCGCAACGTATCATCAGTGAAGACGTGCCCGATAGCTTACTCGAAAAGCGCATCGTTATGCTCGACCTCGCTGGCATGATCGCCGGTACTAAATACCGTGGTGAGTTCGAAGAGCGCCTCAAGAAAGTCATGTCAGAACTGGAACAAGACAGCAAAACTATCGTTTTTGTCGATGAGATGCACTTGCTCGTTGGCGCGGGTGCTGCCGAAGGTGCCATGGATGCGGGTAATATTCTTAAGCCAGCACTTGCTCGTGGCAAAATCCAGATGATTGGCGCAACGACTACTGATGAATACACTAAACATATCGAAAAAGACGCTGCCCTAGAGCGACGTTTCCAGCCTGTTCAGGTGCCAGAGACGACTGTCCCTGAGACACTGGCTATTTTGAAAGGTCTTCGCAAACACTACGAAGAATTCCACGGCGTAGAAGTAAGTGATGCCGTGCTCGATAACATCGTGCAGCTCGCTAAGCGCTATATCAACGACCGTTTTATGCCCGACAAGGCAATTGACCTATTGGACGAAACTGCCGCACATTTGCGTGTAGACAAGGGCAAGACGAGCCCAGAAGTGCGTAAGCTCCAGAAGGAGCTCAAGCTGATCAATACTCGCATTGACGATGCGGTAGACACCGAAGATTACGAAAAGGCGGCGCAATATAAGACTCGCGCTAGCCAGATCAATGATGAGCTTACAAGCCTTCAGGCGACTGACAAGACCGCGCGGCGCATTACCGTTACCGATGAAGATGTAGCAGATGTTGTAGCTCGCATGACTGGAATCCCTGTAAAGAAAGTAATTAAGTCCGAGGCCAAATACTTGCTTAACCTCGAGAAGAATCTCGGCAAGTTCATTATTGGCCAGCATGAGGCCGTTGAGGCAGTCTCGCGTGCGATTCGCCGCAACCGCTCTGGCATCAGCAGCGAAAGCCGCCCAATTGGTTCATTTATCTTCCTTGGGCCAACGGGTGTTGGTAAGACCGAGCTTGCTCGCGTTTTAGCCCGTGAGTTCTTTGGCTCCGAAGATGCTATGGTCAAGATTGACATGAGTGAGTTTGGTGAACACCACAACGTATCGCGCCTAGTCGGAGCTCCAGCTGGCTACGTTGGCTATGAGGAAGGCGGCCAATTGACCGACAAGATCCGTCGCCACCCATACAGTCTGGTACTCTTCGACGAAATCGAAAAAGCTCACCCAGATACCTTTAATATGTTGTTGCAAATCCTCGAGGACGGCACACTTACAGATGGTAAAGGTCGCAAGATTGATTTCACGAACACTATCGTGATTATGACGAGCAACATTGGTGCTGATAAACTCCAAAAAGAGGCATCATTCGGCTTTAGCGCTAAGCGTCCAAGCGACCTCGATGATCTTGATGCTTTGCACGATCTCAACCGCGACAAAGTTATGGACTCGCTCAAGAAACAAATGCGCCCCGAGCTGCTTAACCGCATCGACAAGACAATTGTTTTCCGAGCGTTAACCAAGAAAGATATCTACCGCATTATTGATCTCCAGGTTCACGAGCTGAGCAAACGATTGCAAAAGCAGGGCTTAGGCATCCAACTTACGACTGCCGCCAAGCAGCACTTGCTCGAAAAGGGCTATGACGCCAAGAACGGTGTTCGCCCACTGCGCCGCCTCATCCAGGATACGCTCGAAGACCATGTTGCCACGGCATTACTCGAAGAGCGTTACGGCAAGGGAACCATCCTCAAAGTTAGCGCCAAGAACGGTGAGCTGACCTACACGCCAACCACTGAAAACGAGTAAGCAGTCACAGCATAAAATGCTACACTAGGAGCAATGAATACCACACGTCGAATTCGATCGTTTGTCTTGCTCCTCTGTGTTGTCTTGGGCTATTTCTTCGTTTGGTCACAGCGCAATACTATCCTCGATTGGGTTGCACTGCGCAATTACGTACCCGCACCAGCTATCACGGCTCTTGCTCAGCGAGACACGATGACCGACAAGGCGAAGCATTACTTGTATGTTAATCACCCGGAAGTAAGTGATAGAAGCACGTTCAACAAGCATTGCCCGAATGACTCAGAGCAGTCGGTTGTGCTGGGATGTTTCTTGGGTGACCGGCAGGGCATCTACATTTTTAATGTAACGGCAAGTGAGCTTAATGGCGTGCAAGAGGTTACAACTGCTCATGAGATGCTCCACCAGGCGTACTCGCGTCTTAGCAGCTCTGAGCGAACGCGAGTTAATGCAATGCTTGATGATTTCTATGCGCACAAGCTGACTGACGAAACCGTAAAGCAGCAAATAGAGATATATAAAAAGTCAGAGCCTGGTGCGCTTCATGATGAAATGCATTCGCTCTTTGGGACGGAAGTTGTTAATTTGCCGAACGGCCTGCAGGCGTACTATGCGCAGTACTTTACGAAGCGCACAGTCGTGGCAGGATACTACGCCTCATATCAGGCAGCATTCACGCAGCGTAAAACGCAAATTATGGCATATGACAAGCAGCTATCCGACGAGAAACCGGCGATTGAGACCCTGCAAAAGAGTCTGGACATCGAGCTTGCTCAACTCAATTCGCTAAAAGTGCAGCTCGATACCGCTAAGCGGGGCAACGACTACGAGCACTACAACGCCCTCGTTAGTCCGTACAACAAGAGTGTCGACGGCTACAATGCCGACCTCGAGAAACTTAAGGGCCTTATCGCTTCCTATAATGATACTGTCACCAAACGAAATGCGATTGCTGACCAGGAGCAGGCGCTCCAACAGAATTTATCGAGTAAAGGCCTGCCAACGGCGGGCGGAGAATGATACAATAAACACCTATGGCAAAGCGTTCATCACGATATGTTTGTACTAACTGCGGAGGCACAGCGAGCGCTTGGGCTGGACGCTGCCCCAATTGTGGTGAGTGGAACACCCTCCAAGAAGAAGCCGTCATCGACAGCGGTATTGCTGGCGGTGCAGTAAGTAACGGCAGTATTCTAACCCCAGCATCTGTTGGGAGCATGATCGCCAAAGACCAAAAACGCCTCGAAACCGGCATTGATGATGTTGACGTTGTACTGGGTGGCGGCATCGTCGCCGGCAGCGTTAATCTCATCGCTGGCCAACCGGGCATCGGTAAGAGCACATTATTATTGCAATTGGCTGATGCAATCGCCAAAAGCCACAGCGTCTTGTATGTGAGCGGTGAGGAATCTGGCCACCAAATAGGTTTGCGCGCAAAGCGACTGGGCGTTGATACTGAGCATTTACAGCTTGCTACCTCAACGAGCGCGGATGACATTGCCGCAACCGTCGCTACCAAAAAGTACGAGCTTGTCGTCGTCGATTCTATCCAGACTGTAACGGTCGCTGCGGTTAGTTCTGCCGCCGGCAGCGTCTCGCAAATCACAAATAGTACGCATCTTATTTTGAATGCCGCTAAGCAAAGCGGTACGGCCGTGGTGTTGGTCGGCCATGTGACCAAAGAGGGCTCCATCGCTGGTCCAAAAGTATTGGAGCACGTTGTTGACGTTGTGCTCCAACTAGAGGGCGACCGATATGGCGGTTTCAAGGTGTTACGCGCTATCAAAAACCGTTTTGGCCCAACGAGTGAAGCGGGTATTTTTGAGATGGTAGGCGAAGGTCTGAAGCCTGTTTTGAATCCTTCCGAAGCATTGCTTGCCGAGCGCCAGGTAAGTGATGGTTCTGTAGTATTTGCAACAATTGAGGGCACGCGCCCCTTGTTGGTAGAAGTACAAGCGCTTGTAAATAAAACAAGTTACGGGTATCCTAAACGAGCTGCAAGCGGCATAGATTTAAATCGTGTCAATCTCTTGATTGCTATGCTCGAGCGTCGTACCAAGCTACGTCTCGGTGAGCAAGACATCTATGTGAACATCGTTGGCGGCATGAAGATCACTGAGCCAGCCGCTGATTTAGCTGTATGTATGGCGATCGGCTCGGCCGCGAAAGGTCTTCAGCTTAAATCAAACGCTGTCGTGTTTGGCGAAGTTGGCTTAAGTGGCGAAGTTCGTCACGTTCCATACATGGAAAAGCGTCTCGCAGAAGCCAAAAAAATGGGCTTCGACAGCGCTATCGGTCCTCGCCTTAAGGGCGACACCACATCATCATTATTACAATCAGTGCCTGACGTTCGCGCAGCACTTAACCAATTTTTGGAAAAGGACTCTTAAAACAAAAGCCTATGGCAACTTTTATCGAAATTTTACTACTATTATTCATCGCTGGTTTTCTCGTGATGCAATCTAAAGACGGCTTGAAGACCTTTGTAGGCGGCAAGAAGCGCCAAATTATTCTCGACAGCTGCGCACTTATTGATGGCCGCATTGTTGAGCTTGTCCGCAATAGCTTCATAGCAGACGAACTTATTATTCCGCAGTTTGTGCTGAATGAACTTCAGTTGCTTGCAGATGGTAACGATGGCCACAAACGTGAGCGAGCTCGCTATGGTCTTGATATTGCGCACGAACTTCAGGATACGGCATTCACATCAAAGGTGATTATTGACCGCACACCATTCCCAGAAGTGCCCGCCACAGACGATAAGCTTATTCACTTGTCCAAGAAGCTCGAGGCCTACCTCTATACGACTGACTATAATCTATCTAAGGTTGCGGCTATCGAAGCAGTAGGCGTCTTGAACATCAATGAGTTGTCTCAAGCTTTGCGCCCCATTGCATTGCCAGGCGAAACGCTTAAGATCAAGATTGTCCAGAAGGGCAGCAACCCTAACCAGGGTGTTGGCTACCTCGATGACGGTACCATGATTGTTGTAGAGGGCGGCGCCCGCCACGCAGGCAAGGTTGTTGACGTTACAGTAACTCGCATGCACCAGACAGTTGCTGGTAAGATGGTCTTTGGCCGTGTTCGTGAAGAAGAGCGCCAACCTCACCAGCAAAACCGCTCGAGCAATCATGCCTCTCCTGCTGATACTCAAAAACAGAAGCTCCAGGAGCGTTTGCGTACTCGTCAGCCTCAACAACAGACGGCTCAAGCGCCAAAAGCCCAACAGAGTGCCCCTGTGCAGCCCACAGCAGCACAACAGCTCGCTATTCCACCCAAGAAGCAGCCTGTTGGCCGCGCCCGTGCACCTCGCATCATGTAGTCTAGCCACGAGACGTGATATCTTAGCCCTGTACATCGAAAGCTGGCAGGGCTTTTCCATACTCTGTTTTTTGCGGTATATCACCCTCTGGCTCTGCCGGAGTTCGCCTCACCATAATTCGGTACAGAAGCAGCACCGCATCTCCTCCCTGTGCTCTCCAGGCATATCACCTCCAAGTGTGCACTTTCACGCGGTGAAGCTTAGTGCTTCTCCGGTTGCGTTACGCTTGACCCACTTGGATCCGACATACCTGAGCGCACGAGCCTGAGCGTTCACCAGGCGCAGCCCATCAATTCGTGCAATTGCATCGGAATGCGCACGGTATGCTATTCAAGCATACCGGGTGACCCGCAAGCAATGGAACCGAATTATGGGTGAAGCCAAGGAGGATGGTGATTTTGAGATACGGCTGCTGCTGGGACATGGTCAATTAAAAAGAGCCAGGCAGGTACCTGACTCTTTTTGTATATGCTGCAGTGCTCTAGTTGCTGCTGGCAGTTTGTGCGCGGAAGCGTCCACCACGACCGCCGCCCGGCTCAATAGTAGTTGTTACGGGACCGGTCTGGAAGTTGGCGCTTGCATCTGTCGTAGCGCTGTAGAGAACGCTATCGATAACTTCCGCACGGAGTGTCGCCGCTCCGGCAGCTGTCGGTGTGTAGTTGAAGGTAAGGCTACTTGGTGAGTCGCTAACACTCTGCGACTGTACCTTATCGCCATTGATGTACAGGTTCACTGTGCCCGGGAACTGGCTCGCACTGAGTGCATGCGTCCCCTGGGTGACCGTTACTGTAAAGGTACAGCTTTGGCCGACAGTACAGGTTGGCGGTGCTGTGAGTGTGATTGTCGGCTTAGCATCATCACAGTTGTGGACATCGTCTGTCGATGTGACCGCCGCCTTATCGCTGCTTGAGCCTCCTACGAATATATCCGCAGAGAAGATATTGGCGTTGGCACCACCTTGTGTTACCTTAGCGGCGTCAGGCGTACACGAGGTTGCTAACTTGCCAGATACCTTGTCGATAGTCTGAGACGAGCTACCTGTCTTTTGCTGATACCAAGATGGGTAGAGATCGGTGGCCGAGCTTGGCAGCTGCGCGCCTGAGCTAACATTCCAGCTTCGCAAGACGTAGGCAGGGAGTGTTTTCACGCTAGAAGGTTTAGTCCAGTTAACTGGTGTCATATTGAGCTGATCGTGTGCGTATTCCATGAATCCACGAGTAAGCGGCGTTGTCATTTTCTCCATGGCGCCACCGGTCATCTCGACGTTGCGGGTGTGGTAGCCGACCCATGAAACAACTGCATATTGTGTAGACCAGCTCGTCATGAGGCCGTCAAAGTTGTCGTTGGTTGTACCGGTCTTGATTGCGAACTTCCAACCCTTGTAGTGCTGGAATTTGTAACCACCTTGCGCAAGGGAAGTACAGGTTGAGTCTGTACAGCTACCGCGTAGGTAACTTGCCTTAGGGTCGCTGAGTATGTCATCGACGATATATGCGGCATCTGGACGTACGACTTGGTTGCCCTTTGGCTGAGTCCAGGTGTAGACGTTCTTGTTGCCAGCGTCGGTAATCTTGATGATATACGTCTGCGGTATGGCTGTGCCCAGACGGGCAAGTGTCGATAGACCATTTACGTGATTATCGAGGTGGAGATAGGCACCGTCACCGATGGCTGATGCGCCGTAACAAGGGATCACAGTGGTCAGCGTTTCGTCGCCATAACACTGATAGGCATTGTCGGCGGCCATCATGGCATCTGCTGTCTTGATAACCTTGTCGGTACCAACGGTAAGCATTGCTTTTACGGCAGGAACGTTACGGGAACCGGCGAGGCCGTAGCGTAGGGTTACTGCACCTGGATACTTGAAGTCGTAGTCCATAAGACAGTTACCGCCGTCAGCTGGTTTGGCCTTGTCAGTACATTTATATCCCGGAAGGGGTGCTTGGGCATCGTATAACACCGAACCGGCACCTGTATTGGTCGTATCGTTGATCATAGAAACATAGTCATACGGCTTAAAGCTGGATCCCGGGGGTATTTTGGTCTGGGCGTAGTTGATCTGTCCGTAGTCTGGGTTGGAGAAGTCGACACCACCGACCAGGGCTACCATTTGACCCGTCTTTATATCCTCCGCGACCATGGCTTCCTGGTCACCTTTGTATTTCTTGACGTTTGGCAGATTTGAGGCAACAAGCTGCTCGGCTTTGTTCTGGAGGTCGAGGTTAAGCGTTGTTGTGACCTTCCAGCCACCGCGGTTTACTGTAGTCGCACCATACTTCTTCTCGAGCTGTTGACGAGCGGCAAGTACGAAATACGGAGCTTTGATGCCAGAGTACTTCTGCTCACGAGGCTTGATCTCTGCGAGTATATCAACTTGCTTTGCGGCGTCTGCTTGCGTCTGCTTGATATAGCCTTGTTTGACCATTTGATCGAGGATGTAGTGCTGGCGATTGAGAAGAGCTTCTCTACCAAATTCGTCAGAAGGGGCGGAAGGGTTAAAGTCGGGCGAAGAGTACGGAGAATAGTAGGTAGGGGATTGCGGAATAGCGGCAAGCATAGCAGCCTGCTCGAGTGTGAGATCTTTGGCCGTCGTACCAAAGTAGTCACGCGCTGCGCTCTCGACTCCATATTCAATACCACCGTAAGGAGCCACGTTGAGGTAGCCGGTCAGGATGTCATCCTTAGAATACTCACGCTCCAAGTTTACGGCCAAAATCAATTCTTTGATCTTGCGGGTAACCGTACGCTCGTCGGTCCAGTCCTGGTTGAGCTTCACGAGTTGCTGGGTAATTGTCGAACCACCCTGCGTTGAACCACCACTGCCGAAGACGTTGGATAGCGCTGCGCGTGTCGTACCGCGAACACTGAAGGCACCTTCTTTGTAGAAGTCCTTATCTTCGATAGAAACGGTTGCTTGCTTCATGTACTTAGACATCTGATTGCCAGCTACAGGGACGCGCTTAACGCCATCGTAGTCCTGGAACAAGACAGTCTGCCCCGTACGGTCGTAGTAAGTGACGCTACCGCCGAGGTTATTGCCCGAGATATCCTTAATATTTGGCAGGTCTTTGCGGAAGTACGCAAAGACACCAACAAGCAAAATGAAACACACAACGATACCGATACCAGCAACCTTGAGGGCCATAATGGCGCCTTCACGGCTGAACCAGTATTTGGCCACACGTTTAGGGTGTAAGCGGTACAAGATACGCTTCCAGCGGTTTTGTGGCAGTGTATTGAGATAAGCCGCGCGTCGGCGGGCTTTATCATCACGACGAGCACGGATGCGGTCGCTGAGGCTTTGGTTTAGTTTGATCGTGTTCCCACTCTTAGTGGTAAACGTACTCTTCCCAGGCCGACGACGCCCAGGGCTTTTGCGGGGAGTATTCATCCGTTTTATTTCGCTCCTACTGTGTGAGTTTTACTGCACTCTATTATAGACAAAAAACGCTGCGGCACAACTGGTTCGCTCCCAAGATATGCAGCAAATCACAAGACTACGCTATACTGGTAGGTAATATGAATATTCAAGACCCGATTCGTCATCAGTACCTCTATATACGCTCCGCATAACGACGTATACAATTATTGATGATTTAAGGATAAAAACTATGAGTGAAATGACACTTTCAGAAGAGCTGCAATGGCGTGGATCATTCCACCAGACAACATTTAAAGATCTCAACGCGATTGACGGTGAACCGCTAACTTTTTACTTTGGCGTTGACCCGAGTGCGGCATCGATGACGATTGGCAACTTGGCTGCTGCCATGCTGATCCGTCGCTTTATCGACCATGGCCACAATGCAATCTTGCTCGTGGGCGGTGCAACTGGCCTTATTGGTGACCCAGATGGCAAGGCCCAAGAGCGCGATCTTAAGACTGTTGAGCAAATTGCCGAGAACAAAGCGGGCATCGTTGAGCAATACAAGCAGGTATTTGCTGGTAAGCCATTTGAAATTGTCGACAACTACGATTGGTTCAAGGATATCGGCTACATGCAGTTCCTGCGTGAAGTGGGCAAACACGTACCAATGCGCCAAATGCTTTCACGCGATTTTGTGCAGACTCGCCTCGGCGAAGACGGTGCGGGCATTAGCTACGCTGAATTTAGCTACGCACTCATTCAGGGCTACGATTTCCTACACCTAAGCCGCGAAAAGAGCGCCACACTACAGTTATGTGGTTCTGACCAATGGGGCAACTGTATTGCCGGCGTTGAGCTTATCCGCCGTATCACTGGCAAAGAGTCCCACGTGCTTTCGATGCCACTGGTTATCAACCGTGCCACTGGCAAGAAGTTTGGCAAATCCGAGGAGGGTGCAGTTTGGCTCGACCCCAACCTTACAACCCCAACGCAGTTCTACCAGTTTTGGATTAATGCAGATGACGAAGGCGTAGAAGATTACATTAAGCTCTACACGCTACTCAAAAAAGATGAAGTTGACGCTATCATGGCGCAGCACCGCGAAAGTCCTTTTAAGCGTTATGCCCAAAAACGCCTCGCAGAAGAAGTAACCAAGCTTGTACATGGTGAAAATGAGATGGGAATAGCACAGGCTGTTACCGAGTACCTCATTACTCAAGACGTAAGCAACGCTACGGAACACGAATTAGCCGCTATCCGCCAAGCGCTTCCAGCCACTACCGCAAACCCAGGCGACGACATCCTCGATGTTCTTGTCGCGACAGGACTGGCAACTTCAAAAACAGAAGCTCGCCGTTTTGTGCAAGGCAACGCTATCGCTATCAATGGCGCAAAAATCAGCAAAGAGCTTTTTGAAGAATCTGATTTTCAGAATGGCCGCCTCTTATTGCGAAAAGGTAAAGCTTTTAAAGATTCAGCTCTGATTGAGCGAAAGTAATGATATACTGGGGCACATATGACTACAGCAGCAACAAAATCTTCAAACAATCAATCTAAGAAAAAAGCAGACCAGTACAACGATCCTAGCCATAACTACCTCCGTTATTGGGACGGTCGCGACTACGAACACGCCGCTGAAGAAATGGCACTTCGTCGTTTGCTCAAAGGCAAACACTTCAAGACCGCTGCAGATATTGGCGGTGGCTATGGACGCCTGTGTGTCTTCCTCGAAAAGTTCGCCGACAAAGTGACACTTGCGGAGCCAAGCCAACAACAGCTCGACATCGCCAAGGGTTTTCTCAAAGATCACCCAGAAGTAGACCAGAAGCTTATGCAGGCCGATGACCTCAAATTCCAGGACGGTAGCCTCGACCTCATTACAATGATTCGCGTCATGCATCACCTTCCAGATCCAAGCGTAGAATTTAGCGAGATCGCTCGCGTTCTTTCTGATGAAGGATACGCCATTATCGAAGTCGCCAACTACGCGCATGGTCGCAATCGCCTGAAGTTTGCTCTGAAGGGCAAAAAGCTGCCAACACAGCCTGTTGACATCCGCTCTAAAGAACACCAGAAGGAAGGCGAGATTGCTTTCGTCAATCACAACCCACACACTGTTATCAAGCAGCTGGCACATGCCGGCCTCAAGGTAGACAGTATTCTGTCTGTATCCAACCTCCGCAGCCCAGGTCTCAAGAAGATCATGCCAAAGAAAGCTATGCTTGCTATCGAGGGCATTTTGCAGCCAACACTGGCTAACTCATTCTTTGGGCCAAGTGTCTTCTTCATGGTTCGCAAAGCTAAGTAGTAGCCACGAGTAGTATGGCAATGGTAGAAATTGATTCTGGTCGTTTTCAGCGCGCCTATGATGCTGTCGCTGATTTTGGCGGATATGTCGACGCTGATATAGCTGGCGTAACCGACGCTGGCTTAGCAGGCATCTCCGTAGAAACAGATCGAGATATGCATGGCTCTGAGATGGTGACGCTCAGACATTACTACGAGGAGGACACACCGCACGGTGCCTGTGGGCGTTTTGCACGCTTTGTCGTATTGAGTAATGGCATCGAGAACGCAGAGCTCTATGAAACGTTTCGGGACCCCGGTAAAGAGGGTGACGCCTATAGGTACCTGCCCGCTCGTGAAACAACCACCAAAGAGCAGATCCTCGGCTTGATCGAGGCGGCGCTGGGGCGCATGTCACTGCTCGAAGCCGAAGAATAGTGCCGTATACTAGAGGGAATAATGGATAGGGACATCACAGAAATCAAAGGAGTGGGGCCAGAAATGGCGAAGAAATTCGCCATCCTTGGTGTGCATACGGTCGGCGACCTTATCGAGAACTTTCCGCGTCGCTACGAAGACTATTCCGCCGTATCCTCTATCCATGAAATCCATCCCGGCCCCGTAACTATTGAGGCTGTTATCAAGCAGGCCAAAGGCCGATATGTGCGTCGTGGTATGCACATTACAGAAGCAGTTGCCAGCGATGACACGGATAGCATCCGACTTATCTGGTTCAACCAGCCATATAGAGCAGCGGCGCTAAAACCGGACCAAAAATACTTTATTTCGGGCACCTATGAACTGAGCCACAATCGGTTCGCTATTATGAATCCAAGTGCTGAACTCGTAAGCAACTTTCCTATAAATACCGCTCGTATCATTCCGGTTTATCGCGAAACTAAGGGTCTGACGAGTACGCAGATTCGCAAGATTATCCGGGAAGTGACACCAGAAATGCTCACAGCTCCTGAGACTTTGCCAGCCTGGCTCATCAAAGACCAGGACCTCATTGACCGAGGTACAGCCCTCAAGACAATGCATTTCCCAGAGAATAACGAAGCGCTCGAACGCGCGCGCAAACGCCTCGGCTTCGAAGAGGTTTTTGCGCTGACGCTCGCAGCGTTACTCAACAAAAAAGAGCTGCTTGTCGACATGAGCGTGGCGATCCCATTCGACGAAAAGTTGGCGCAGTTATTTACCAAGCATTTACCGTTTACGCTGACTGACGCTCAGAAAAAGGTTGTGTGGCATGTCTATCAGGATATGAACAAAACTCAGGCGATGAACCGCCTCGTAGAAGGTGATGTTGGGTCGGGTAAAACGGTGGTGGCGACTATGGCGGCGCTGATGCCGATAGCCGAAGGCTTCCAGGTGGCGCTCATGGCACCGACCGAGCTTTTGGCCCGCCAACATGCCGACACCATTTTTAAGCTGCTTGAACCACTCAATATGCACAATAAAGTCATCCTCTTGGTTGGCGGTATGACTACAGCCGAGAAAGAACGCGCCTATGCGCATATCGCAGACGGTACGGCTCAGTTCATCATCGGCACACATGCGCTTATTCAGGAAAAAGTCGATATGCACCAGCTTGGTCTGGTGGTTATCGACGAACAGCACCGCTTTGGTGTCGAGCAGCGCAAGACCCTGATGGCAAAGGCAGGGCACATGCCACATTTGCTAAGCCTGACCGCAACACCAATTCCGCGTAGCTTGGCGCTGACATTGTATGGCGAGCTCGATATCTCGATTATCGACGTTAAGCCAGCCGGCCGACAGCCAATTATCACCGAAATTACCTCACCAAATTCTCGTAAACAGCTCTATTCCGCCATCGATAAAGAGTTAGAGGCAGGTCGCCAAATGTTTGTTGTGTGTCCACTCATCTCCGAATCATCCTCTATCGAAGCGAACTCTGCCGAAAAAGTGTACGAAGACTTTTCGACGCGCGATTTCAAAAACCGACGTGTGGGATTGCTGCACGGCAAAATGAAGCCGCAAGAAAAGAACGATATCATGGAACAGTTCTCTCGCCATGAGTTGGATATTCTTGTGTCTACAACGGTCATCGAGGTCGGCGTTGATGTCCCGAACGCCAGTGTGATGCTCATTGAAGCTGCTGACAGGTTCGGGCTGGCTCAGATCCACCAGCTACGTGGTCGCGTTGGTCGTGGCCAGCACCAGGGCTACTGCTATCTTATGATGAGTGACTCGAGTTCTCCGCCCAAGCGTTTGCAGGCGCTGGAACGCTCACATGACGGCTTCAAGCTGGCCGAGCTTGACCTGGAGTTGCGCGGCCCGGGAGCCATCTATGGCACTATGCAACATGGCCAGCTAGACTTACGGATTGCTAAGCTCACTGACACGCAATTAATTGCAAGTGCACGCAACGCCGCTAATGCCTATATCGAAAAAGGCGAAGATTTGGTACAATACACTGAGTTATATGAGCGCGTACGTAAGCTGCGCGCAGTTACCAACCTTAATTAAGTTTTATGTATTCTGGAACAACACTAACCCCATTATCTGGGCGCATCCTCGGGGCGCACCAGAAGATTGACCGTATGGCTCGCACAGCCTTACAGGCTAAATTGCTGAACAAAACTGACTTCCCGTCCAAGCGGGCTATTCTTCACTTCGAAGGCATTAATGGTCCTGACGCTATCAAACGCAAGAGTCCTGCCAAAGACGAGCCATGGCATTATTACGCACCATTTGACGAGTCTGATAAACAACTACTTGATATTATTGAGAGCCACCATGCTCGCCTCGTAAAGGCACTTCGCGGCAAAGACGACGTACGTGCTTCATTTGAGGCTGCATGGCTTGCACACGCTGTTGTTGACGGATTGACGCCTGCCCATCACTATCCATACGAGGCCGAGCTTACTGAACTTCGCGGTGGCGAAGGCATCGAAGGCCGTACTACCATTCGCCAAAAACTTGTTATGCCCGGGGAAACACGTCGTAAACAGGTGAGTAACAACTGGAAAATGTGGGGCCCGAAAGGTCTGCTGACGACACATGGTCTTTTCGAGTGGGGTATCGCGGCTATTATTGCACCCCTATCTGGCAACAGTAATGTACTGGCCATCAAGGAGTCTGATCTTCAGGAACTTACGGAACACGGTATTCTAGAATTGTTCAAGCGCAAGGCTCGAGAAGTAGCGGCTCTGGGTATGTATGATGAGTACTACAAATATGGCTGGACGCCTCAGTTGGCTCGCCAGGTGCGCCGACAACTAACGCCTATCATTGTGCAGACGGTGACGTTGGCATGGTACTCGGCAGTTTTGGACGCTAAAAAAGGACAGCAGTAATGAGAGTCATAGCGGGCTCTCTAGGCGGCAGGTCGTTTAGCTCACCACAGAGCGAACGCACCCATCCAATGGGTGACAAGATACGTGGTGCATTGTTCAATACGCTTGGTGATATCGAAGGCCTAACCGTTCTTGACGCATTTTCAGGAAGTGGTGCATTGAGTTTTGAGGCTGTAAGCCGTGGCGCCAAAAGCGCATTAGCTATCGAGAGCGACAGATCTGCGCAGCGAACCATTGCTGAGAATATAGCGGCACTCGACCTCGGTCGATCAGTAACACTTGTAGGGGCTTCTTGCACTGCGTGGCAAGACGGCAATAAAGATGCTCGATTCGATCTTGTACTACTCGATCCACCATACGACAACGTGCAGCTACAGGTGCTTAAGCAGCTTGCAAACGCCGTCAATGAAGACGGGCTTCTTGTTTTATCATGGCCTGGTGACCAGGAGCTACCTGAGTTTGATGGTTTTGTCTGCATCGTAAAGCGCGCATACGGCGACGCTCAACTTGCATACTATCGCCGCTAGGCTTTATCGAACTTCTTGTTCATCTCCGCCATTGCAGCTGTGGCGTCTTTGATCTGCATATAGCGAACTGCTGGCGCACAGTAGAAGCTTGCATTAATTGCCCAACCGAATAGCGGTACCGAAGCTACGAAACCATTGAGCGTCTGGACACCTATGAGACCCCATATTGCACCTTTGAAATTCTGCGAATTGGCAGCACTCTGTTGGAGCGCTTCGCGGATGCCGATGTTGTGATCTGCCAGATAGTAGGGCGCAAGCAAATAGCGGCGTATCGCAAAGAAGAACGGCACAACCAGGAGCAAAAAGCTGACCACAAAGATAAGAAGCATCAGAAGCATCAGGCCAAAATAGCGCCAGAATATACGAAAGCCGTCACGTAGTGCAGCGTCTACTTCGTAGAGCTTGCCATCGGCACTTTTAATTTGGGTCATGAGGAGTGCCGGCATAGCCAAGATGGTCAGAAGACCGCCAATACCCATGAGCACGACACCGGTAATGAAAAATGACGGTGCAGTGCCATGAAGGCCACCGCCCAGGTAGCTAAAAATCGATCCGGCAACCATAAAAATGCTCGGAATCGTAAAGAGCAACACAAATGTCCAGAAGTTTACAATGAGCGTCTCGATACTCGAGCGGAACAGTGTAAAAGCGCTCGGCAACGTGGGCAACAGTGTTGTCCTAATGGGCTTTTCGGTAGTTTTTGTCTCTTTCATGTCTCGGAAGTCCTTATATCAATCTTAAGTATAACCTAAACATGGCGTATTTTCTGCATGACAACAGGTATGCAATCTAGTATAATGCTCAGCATAAACCACGGGGATGTGGTGGAATTGGTAGACACGCATGCCTTAGGAGCATGTGCCGAAAGGCGTGAAGGTTCAAGTCCTTTCATCCCCACCAAAGAAAAGAGATCAGCACTAGCTGGTCTCTTTTCTTTCTTGCGCGTGTAGGACTTGAACGAATATGGGAATAAATTGCCAGCGGCAGTTTATTCTTCGCACAGCAGCAAGTCCTTTCATCTTTGGTATAATGCGCCTAATGGATATTGTAAATCACGATATGAGCGCGCTTAACGACGCAACCGCTGAGCATATGAATGCAGTTTTCGCCGAGTTTAGTAGTCTCAATATCAAAGCCGAAGAAGACCCTGAGAGCGGAGTGTCTTGGACGGCGTTCCATCTAGGAAGAGATTATTTCATAGGAGCACGCGATGCTCTCAATAGCAAGCATCTACTTACGGGCGCATCCTCTGTTAGAGCGGCCATTGAGAATATATCAGACATGCTTTACATTTTTCGTGACGCTAAGAGTACGCAAAAATACGCTCCGACATACGTAGCAAGCGGGAACGCCTACAAGACAGCTGTAAAAGAGGCAGCTGCAGTTGATATGTTGGAAGTTTTTGCTAGTAGAACACTAAAGCAGGCAAACAAGTGGACAAGCGCTTCGATTGATGACCGACTGCACGTAGTCGGTAACTTTATGGCGACAGTCTATGACATGCTGAGCTATTTTAGCCATCCTAATCCAGCAGCCATTGACTTTATAGGGAAACCTCAGCTTCGAGAGGCGCAAATTGACCTGATCCATCAAGGAAACTGTATGACCGCGTTATTTATGATGGCGATAATCATAAATCAGGGACATATTTCGACCGTTAGTCTCGAGGAGCTGGATGCTACGGGAAGGGAGTTCGGTATTGAAATTGTTTCCTCGGGCACCTAAGTTAATGGCGTAAAACCACAAGCACATTCCGCTATAAAAACCGCCACTTGTGGCGTATAATAAAACCCAAGGAAATAACTTGGTGTCACCCAGACTAAAAACCATGAAACGGATACAGACTTTCAGCAAACGTTTTGTCGTTGCTGCTTTAAGCGTGCTCTCTATTGTGACGCCGCTTGCTGTTCTTATGCCGCAGAAAGCTGTAGCTGCAGGCGAAACCTATACCTGGAAGGACTACCAGACCATCTCTATTACTGGTGGTGATCTCGGTGGCAGTACGCTGCAGATGGCTACGAGCGACCCCACGCACAACATGTTCACCGGCACCGTTACCTACAAGCCAAAGAACTGTATTTTTGATGCTGACTTCAATACCATTCCAACCGCAGGTATTTATATTATTGATCTCAACCAGCAGCATGCCGGCAGTCAGGGAGGCCCTGGCCTATGTTCCCAAGACATTATGAAGCAGTTCAACAACAAGCAATTTGATATTGCCGGCACCCGCAGCAGCGATAACAATACCGAAGAAACCGCCGACCAAAAGACCGTTTACATCAAAGTTCAATCGCCTAAGGCTGCCGCCGAATCTCCAGACACGGTAACGATAACCATCAAGGACGCTGCCGGAAAGGTTGTTGGCGACCCACAAAAAGCTCCGCAGTCCACACCAGGTTGGGAGAGCGATAACATTACTTCCGATCAACGTGCAGTTGAATACAACGCGACATTCTCGCTCGAGCCGGGTACATACCAGGTGTGTGTTGATAACATTCTCAATACTTGTTACAGCATAACCAAAGAGAAATACAAGACGGCCAGCTACACTTTTGGTAACACTATTGCCGACCAGACAATCGCTGTAACAATCAGCATTTCATATCGTGATGCCGCTAATGCGACGCGTACCTTTGGTCCGTCGGACGTAACAATTGTGAAGGCGGATGGTAGTGGTGCGACCAACACAATCCAGACTGATTCTGTTACCCACGAACCGACGCCGGATCAACTTGATTCGACCCAATATGCTGATATCGAAACATGGCTCCACGCGCTCTTTAAGGACATTGCCCCAGGCGACTACAAGATTTGCGTGCCCGATATTAAGGCCTGCAAGACCGTGACCAAGAAAGATGGCGAGTCTCTCGAAGTAAACTTTGACACTAATTCTGCCGACGAACTGACCGCTGGCTACGATAACGGCCTTGGCGATGCGTGTCCAAAACAGCTTAAATCGTGGGGATTGCAGTTTGTGGCCTGTCCACTGTTTGCGGCGGCCAACACGGCCATCAATAAGCTTGAAGAGTTCGTCACGGGCATGCTTACGACTGACACCGAAGGTATTTTTGGTAGCAGTACAGCCGACGGCAATCTTCAGCAGAGTGATACCTCCAAGGCGTACTATGCTGCCTGGAACTCGTTCCGTTTGCTAGCCATTTCTCTCATCATGATCGTTGGTGTCGTGATGGTTGTGAGCGAGGCGATAGGGCTGGCTATATTCGATGCCTATACAATCCGTAAGATACTGCCGCGCCTTCTTATTGCCGCAATTTTCATCGGTATATCGTGGTGGGCTATGAAAGAAATCATTCAGATCTTTAACAACCTCACTGTCTGGATTGGCAATCTTATCGAATATCCGTTCGGTGCGCTTAACCAAGATGGTAAGAGTGCGTGGACTATCGTTGGACAATGGACTGCTATCTTGACCGCTATCGTAGCACTTGGGCCATTCGGCATCTTGAGCTACGCCGGTACGGTGTTCTTGGCACTTATGGTTGCTGCGTTGACGCTTATCGCGCGCCGTATGCTCATCACCTTTGCAATTATTGGTGCGCCGTTCTTTATCGCATCCTTCGTAGCCCCCAACACAGAAAAGCTCGGCAAGTTTTGGCGCGATGGCTTTATAGGCCTGATGCTCATGGGCCCAATCTTTACGGCAATGGTATCGCTCGGCCATGTTTTGGCAGAGTTGTCTGCGAAGAGCGATCCGTTTGGCATGATCTCGCTTGCATGTCTGGTACTCCCAGTCGTGGCTATCCCATTAGTATTCGCCAAGCTTGGTGGCGGCGGAGCTGCTCTCGTTGGCTTTATGAACGACCGTAGCCGTGGTGGGTTCGATCGCCTCAAGAACTATCGCACCAACGAACTGCAGCAACGTGGCGAACGCGCAAAGAATGGACAACTCTTTGGCGCTGGTCTTATCCGGGGCAAGGCAGCCTCAAAGCTCAACAGCTTTACCTTTGGCGCTGGTAGCGTTGGCTCGGCCGGATTCAAACATGGTAACCCGCTGACCAAGGCAGGTCGTGCCCAGAATGCCGCTGCACTCACGCAGCGCCGAGCCATACTTGGCGCAGGCTATGCAAAGTCGGGCGCGGGCATGGCTACAATGGTGAATGACGATCTTAACCGGGCATTGACCTATGGTGATGAGTCTTCTGCACGCGCTAGCATGATCCAAGACTTCAGCCTCTACAACGAGCAGGAAGGTGGCGATTACACCAAGAATGCAGACGGTACATTCACGTATGCAGGTGAGGGAGCCGGTAATTATGCCGCCGATACCGAACGTGTTGATCGGGCAATCCAAGGTGTTAAGGCTAGTGGTGGATTCGGCGAGACGCGCAAGTTCCAGGCTGCGCTACAGCTCGCTATGACTGGTACGGGCTATGACAACGCTCGTCAAGTTACGGAGACCATCAGCCGTGTAGCTGGTGATAATGCACAAACTGCGGGCGCCTTGGCTGGTACCATCAACAATGTTACTAAAAAGGCTAAACGTCATGACTTGGCACTTGGTGTGGGCGCCTACGTTGGCCCCAACGGACTCGTCACCAAGCAAATGGCTTCCAATAGGGGCGAAGGCGCAGCTCCAACTGCATCCGAATACCGCAAAGCTTCTATTGGCGCACTGGAAGGTGTCGATATCGCTACCTTTGCACGTAACGAACACCAAAGTGTTGATAACGTATCACGCGACATCTACGACAGTATTGTCGAATCCAATACTAAAGCAGAGCGGGCTACAAGCGAAGACGATCGTCAGAAGCACGAACGTAACTCCGCTCGCCTCACAGCGTTGCTTACAAGGGTTCAAGACAATGCTCGATACTCTTCACCGTCAAACATCGCTACCGTGCACGCAAACACTGAGGGCGCAGATTCTGCAGGCTTGATTGCTCAGATCCGCCGCGACTCAACGCCGCAGACGCAGCACCAGGCTACAATGACTCGCCAAACTGACGATAGCGGCAACGTGTCATACATACAGACCACACGCACAGTATCTGCGCCGGCGCCAAAGCCGCACATGCAGGAAGAGACTGAGATTTACGTGCAGCCTCGTCCACCGCGCAGCAACAACCGTGATCGGTTCGGGCCTGCTGCATAAAACCTGTGATATAATAAAGATAATGAAACAGCAAATGCACCTATCTCATAGCCATATACTGCCGGCCTAACTCGGTTGCTTTGCCATTCTTATCGAATAGACAGGTGCCGGGTTATCCCGGCGCTTTCTCTTTTATCCTCCATACAGAGAACAAACTATACCTATCACCTATAAATGAAGTAAAATAGAGAAGACATGAAATTATCTACACAACCGTACAAAGGGGCACGCGACTTTTACCCCGAAGACAAACGTTTGCAAAAATACATGTTCAACACCATGCGTAAGGTGGTTGAACGCTATGGATACGAAGAATACGATGCACCAATCTTAGAGCCTATCGAGATGTATCTCGCCAAGTCTGGTGAGGAAATCGTTCACGAACAAACCTACGTGTTTGAAGACCGCGGTGGTCGTACCGTAACGATCCGCCCAGAAATGACCCCAACTGTATCACGCATGGTAGCTGCAAAGCGCCAAGAGCTGGCATACCCACTCCGCTGGTACTCAATTCCTAACTTGTGGCGCTACGAGCGACCGCAGCGCGGCCGTTTGCGAGAGCACTGGCAGCTTAATGTTGACCTCTTTGGTCTGCCGGATGCAACCGCAGAAGCTGAGATTATTCAGACTTCTGATGCAATTCTTAAAGCGTTTGGCGCAACCCACGATATGTATAGCATTAAGCTCAATAGCCGTAAGCTCATGGACTTCATCATGCACGACTATCTTGGACTGAACGAAACACAGACACACACAATCGTGAAGCTCATCGACCGCATGCACAAAATGCCAAGCGAGACGTTTGCAGCAGAAGCCGACTCAGTCTTTACCCCAACTCAACGCGACGAAGGGGCGAGCAACAAGCTCCTGGGGCTACTCAAGATCAAGCAAATTGATCACCTACCAGAAGCAATACGAGACCACGACTCTCTCGTTAAACTCAAAGAACTCATGGAGACACTCAAGGACAATCGCGTAACCAACGCAGTCTTTGATATCACGTTGATGCGCGGCTTTGACTACTACACCGACATCGTCTTTGAAGTGTTCGACAAGCATCCTGAGAATAATCGCTCTATGTTTGGCGGCGGTCGCTACGATGGCTTGGTCGGCCTCTTCGGCGTCGAGCCAGTACCTACTGTTGGTTTCGGCATGGGTGACGTAACCTTGCAGAACTTCCTCGAAGTACACGATTTATTGCCAAAGCTCCGCCCTGAGACAGATGTATATGTCGTTCTTATCGGCGATGTCTATGCTCAAGCTCAGAAGATTATTACTGAGCTCCGGGATATGGGTGCTAATGTTGCTGTTGATACCACCGGCCGCAAGCCTGACAAACAGATCAAGACTGCCGTCAAAAAGGGTATTCACTACGCGATGTTTATCGGTGAAAAGGAAATTAAGGACGAGCTCTACGTTGTTCGCAACCTGATGACCAGTGTTGAAGAGCGTCACAGCGCCTCACGCATTGTTAGCATCGTCAAAGATTATCGCGACGAAGATTTCTAGCCTGCTCACGCTGGCAAAAGCTGCCACTATCTGTTACAGTTGGTAACTATGCAAGTGACTCAAAAAAATCTATCAGACACCAACGTGCAACTTACACTTGTAGCTGACGCAGCAATGCTCAAAGCTACCAAGGAAGAAGCACTCAACCATATCGCTAAGAGCGTTAAGCTCCAAGGCTTCCGCCAGGGCAAGGCTCCTCTCGCTCTCGTAGAGAAAAGCGCCGACCCAACTGCGTTGCAGTCAGAGTTTCTCGACCTCGCAATGAACAAGCTCTACGTTGCAGCTTTGGACGAAAACAAGCTTCGTCCAGTGGCTCAGCCAAAAGTTAACGTTACTAAGTTCGTTCCATTTGATGCACTTGAACTCGAGATCGAAGTTGAAGTAGTGGGCGCTATTACGCTTGCTGACTACAAAAAGATCAAAGTCGAAAAGCCAGTTGCCAAGGTTACTGCCAAAGACATCGACGAAGTTATCGAAAATCTCCAGACACGTGAAGCTGACAAAGTTGATGTTGATCGTGCTGCAAAAGACGGCGATGAAGTCACTTTGGACTTTGCTGGTGTTGATTCCAAGACCAAGGAAGCTATCCAAGGCGCCGATGGCAAAGATTACCCACTCGTTTTGGGCAGCAACACCTTTATCCCTGGCTTCGAACCAGAAGTTATCGGCCTTAAGAGTGGTGACGAGAAGACTTTTGACATTACTTTCCCAAGCGACTACGGCGTTGCCGCACTACAGAATCGCGCAGTAACATTCACGATTACTATCAAGTCTGTCAAAGAAGTGCAGAAAGCTAAGCTTGATGAGGCATTTGTCGCTAAGGTTGGTCCGTTCAAGACTGTTGAAGAGCTCAAGGCTGACGTCAAAAAGCAGCTTGAAAGCGAAAAAGACTACCAGAACGAACGCGAGTTTGTAGACAACTTGGTTCTCAAGATTGCCGAAGGCTCAACTGTGGCTATTCCTGCTGTTCTCGTTGAAGAGCAGATCGACCGCATGGAGCAAGAAGAGCGCCAGAACCTCATGTACCGTGGCGAAACATGGCAGGAACACCTCGAGCGTGAAGGTGTGACCGACGAAGAACACCGCGAACGTATGAAGGGTGATGCTGAACTTCGCGTTAAGGCCGGTCTTGTTCTCTCAGAGATTTCTGAAGTTGAAAAGATTGTTATTACTCCTGAAGAACTCGAAATTCGCATGCAGCTTTTGAAGGGTCAATACCCAGATCCACAGATGCAAGCAGAGATGGAAAAGCCAGAAGCACGTCGTGACGTTGCATCTCGTATGCTCAGCGAAAAGACTATCGCTAAGCTCAAGGAATACGTTTCCGAAAGCAAACCAGCCGCCAAACCAGCTGCTAAAGCTCCTGCAAAGAAGCCAGCCGCCAAAAAGGCTGACAAATAACATTCGCTTGAGGCAAATGTTTAGAGACAAACGAAGTATCGGCATCGCAGTAGCGGTGTCGATCTTCTTGTTAGGTGGTTTTTTTATCGTGCACGACCATCAAATGGTGACCACTCGTTCATATACCAAACTTACACCGAATACCGCATGGCAGTGGCAGATCAATGAAGCTCTAGCTCCTGACGATGAGGCAATACTTCTCAAGGACCGCAATCCTCATAAGATGATCGATATTGATATGGAAAATAACGATGCCGCCACTATTCAGCGACTCAAGGGTAAGCACCTCTACGTAGTGTGCTATCTGGAGGTCGGTGCCTGGGAAGGCTATCGCCAGGATGCCCGGCTGTTTGCTGCCGATGTAAAAGGTAAGTCGCTAGATCCTCCTTATGACAATGAGCGCTACCTAGATATCCGAAGTGCACTAGTCAAAAGATTGATAACTCAGCGATTCGAGGCGGCCAGCCAAAAAGGCTGCCAAGGAATTGAGCCAGATATCGACGACGCCTATTTTGAGGATTTCGACGGTGACTATACCGCCACGAGCACGATTACGGGCTTCCCAATAAGATATAACGATCAGCTTGCATTTAACACCTATCTAGCCGAGCAGGCTCATGCTCTGGGTATGTCATTTGGACTCAAGAATGGTGCTAACCAGAGATTCGTCCACGACCTGCTGCCACATATAGATTGGGTACTAAACGAGCAATGCAACGAAAGCGATACCTGCGGTGTATATGACCAGGTTATAAGGGCCGGGAAGCCAGTTTTCCAAGTAGAGTACGACCTGTCGACAGATCAGTTTTGCGGTAACGATAGGAAGCGCAATTTTGATGGCCTCAAGAAAGACCCCGAATTAGCCGCAGAACCACGTTCTTCCTGTCGATAGTATGGTTATTCTTGGCTCAAAATACCTTGCAGGTGTATTTGTAGCTGCGAGCGAAGTGTCTTCCAGAAAATAAGTATAACTAGCACTCTTGACCTTTGAGTGCTAGTTTTCTATTATAAATACAGAAACGTTAGCAATGAGGAGTACCAAACGATGCCACTAGTTCCAACCGTTATTGAATCAGATGGCCGCATCGAGCGTGCCTACGATATTTATAGCCGTCTTCTAAAAGACCGCATTATTTTCTTGGGTGAAGATGTAAATTCACACACAGCAAATCTAATTGTTGCTCAGCTGCTATTTCTGCAAGCAGACGACGCCAAGAAAGACATCTACTTCTATATCAACAGCCCTGGTGGCGCAGTCTATGACGGCATGGCCATCTATGACACCATGCAGTACATCACCAACGACGTCCAGACTGTTGGCATCGGCATGCAGGCTTCGATGGGCTCATTCCTACTGAGCTCTGGCGCTAAGGGCAAGCGCTTCTTGCTACCTAACTCAACGGTTATGATGCACCAGCCTTCGAGCGGCACACGGGGTAAGATCACTGATCAGGAAAACGACCTCAAAGAAGGCCTTCGCCTCAAGAAGTTGATGGAAGAGATCATGGCTCAGAATACTGGTAAATCAGTTGATCAGATCCACAAGGACTGGGAACGTGATAAGTGGCTTTCCGCTGAAGACGCCAAAGCGTACGGAATTGTCGACGATATTATCACAAGTCCACCACGCCCTAGTAAATAATTACTTGCATAGATATGGTAGTGTCTGTACAGTCAGACTATGTCATATGGTTTAATCGAACACACCCCAACAGCAACGTATCTTAACGCGAGTAACGAGTACGATTACGTCGAGTTCAAAGAGTTAAACCTTCGAGGCCAGTCTGCTTATAACCCAGCAGTATCTGGTCTCGCTGCATTTATACGCGAGTATAGCACGAGGCAAGAGGGCGCAGAGTCAATTGCGCTGAGCCTGGTGCAGTCCAACGATCGACACTTTGCCGCGACTGACGCCTACGGGCTCAATACGGGCAGAGTATTTGCGCATGCCGCTACTACCAGTCTTGAAGAGGTGGTATTTTCTCACAACATCACTACACTTGGCGACTCACTAACGGGTGAGTACCGACGGACGGCAGCAGGGATTTTATACTGCGCCCTTAAGGACGAGGCTCAATCTGATCGACCGCTTGTAGTGAGTGTTGCCCACGAAAACGAGCAAGGATTCTATGCTGAGCTTGGAATGAATGTGTATGCCGATGGCAGTAACTTCATGGCTACTTCCGGTTCACTTGCTAGTGTGTATCATGCGCTAGAACGCACCTATGAGTTATCTGCTGAAATGCAAATCGCATAGTTTACGCCACGCCAGTGTCTAAATTACTTGACATTTGACCCTTGTCTAATCATAATCTTATGGTAAGAAGTAGTGTAAGTTGGTGAGTGTAGTGGGCGTAGAGACGCGTCACCTGCACCAAACACATCCAACTTAGGGAACCTTCGCGCGATAAAATTAACATACTAATGAGTCAGCTCTATTCTTCATGGCATGGATAGAGGTTCTTTGTGTCTTTTGCCTCGGCAGATTTCACGGGAGCTAATAAAGAAGGAGAAGTGTTGTAGTGGCTAAAACCTCTAAGACAACATCAGACGACGGCATGCGTGTATATTTCACCACACGTGATGACGCTGTTGAGCTGGATGACCTCGGTGGTCACCAAAATAAATCATTTCAGTGGTTTGTTACCGAAGGTTTGGGCGAATTACTTGCAGAAGTAAGTCCAATCGATGACTACACTGGTGCTAAATTATCATTGCGCTTCAAAGGTTACCACTTTGAAGACCCTAAGATGACCGAATCTGATGCTCGTGAGAACAACGTTTCTTACGAAGCACCACTTAAGGCTGTCGTTGAACTCACTAATAAAGTTACCGGCGAGATCAAAGAGCAGGAAATCTACCTCGGTGATTACCCTTGGATGACCAAGCGCGGTACTTTTGTTATTAACGGTGCTGAGCGCGTTGTCGTTTCTCAGCTTATCCGTTCGAGCGGTGTGTTCTTTACAAGCGACCAGCACGGTGCAACCAACCTCTACGGCGCTAAGGTTATTCCTGGCCGTGGTGCATGGTTGGAATTTGAAACCGCTGCTAACGGCGCTTTGTATGTAAAGATCGACCGTAAGCGTAAACTCCCTATTACGACTTTGCTGCGTGCACTCGGTATGACCGAAAACGCAATGAAGGAAGCTTTTAAGGGTGTTGACACAGGTGCTTCTAGCCACCTGCAAGCAACATTGGACAAGGACACTTCTCGTGGCCAAAGCGACGCTCTTATTGAGGTTTACCGCCGTTTGCGCCCAGGTGACTTGGCTACTGTTGACAACGCAAAGAGCTTGGTTGAGAACATGTTCTACAACTTCAAGCGCTTTGACTTCAGCCGCGTTGGTCGTTACAAGATCAACAAGCGCTTGAACCTCGACGTGCCAAACACTGTTGAAAACCGTGTTATGCGCATCGAAGACTTGGTCGCGATTGTTTCTGAGCTTATGCGCCTTAACAACAGCCAAGAACCTGCAGATGACATCGACTCATTGGCTAACCGCCGCGTTAAATTGGTAGGTGAACTTGTTCAGCGCCAGTTCCGCATCGGTTTGCTCCGCATGGAACGCAACACCAAAGACCGCATGTCTATGAGTGAAATCGAATCAGTAACTCCTGGTCAGCTTATCAACGCTCGTCCTATTGTTGCTGCTGTACGTGAATTCTTCGCGAGCTCACAGCTTTCACAGTTCATGGACCAGATTAACCCACTCTCAGAGCTTGCTCACAAGCGCCGCCTGAGCTCAATGGGTCCTGGTGGTCTTTCACGCGAACGCGCTGGTCTCGATGTTCGTGACGCGCACGCAACTCACTATGGTCGTATCTGTGCCGTAGAAACTCCAGAAGGTGCCAACATTGGTTTGGTGCTGAACTTGGCTAACTACGCTCGCATTAACGATTACGGTTTCATCGAAGCTCCATACCGCAAGGTTGTTGACGGCAAGGTTACTGATGAAGTCGTCTACTTGGACGCTTTTGAAGAAGAAAACGCTGTTATCGCTGGTGCTGGTGCTGAGATCGACGACAAGGGCCACTTTGTACACGAACGCGTCAGTGCTCGTTACCGTTTGAAATCAGGTGAAGTTGACGCTGGCGACATTACCCACATGGACGCCGCCCGCAACGAAATCATTGGTTCATCAGCTGGTCTGATTCCATTCATCGAAAAGAACTACGTGTACCGCTCACTCATGGGTAGTAACCAGCA
>CAZCCP010000002.1:0-163717 GCA_964497565.1 uncultured Candidatus Saccharibacteria bacterium | reverse complement strand
CACCAATAAAAGGTCGTCTCAACAGAGGCGATTTTTTATTGGTTTGTGAAGTTTGGCAGAATCGAATGAATATAAGCTGAACTGCCAGTGACAGTTCAGCGGTCTGACAGTGTCGATTCCCTCCTCGCCCACCAAAGAAAAAGAACCAACACCCTGTTGGCTCTTTTTCTTTCTTGAGGTAAGTCGAGGGGATCGATGAAAAATGCGTAAAAGCTTCAGCGAAACTTTTACTTCAACAAGAGAAGGATTCCCTCCTCGCCCACCTATAGATAGTTTAGGTAGCTCGCTTGTCACCGAACCAGAAAATATGGTTACGGGCTGTTGTGGCGTAGCCAAGCTCTTTCGCGATTGCGTCAACTCTCTCGTCACTTTGGCGTAAACCTTCTTGAGTTGTGCCTTCACTCATAAGTAGTACTCGTGCAGGATCAACGCCTATTTCATCGACAAGTTGTTGAATTTCGGGCATATCTTCTGCCTCATTAGCTACAACAAATTTGAACCAGTGATTGTCGAAGCCTGTAATTTTTCTAAGCGCTGCTGGTCTGTAACGAGCTCTCAGGCTGTTGCCGCTTGACGCCAACTTTGGTGAACAATTTATCTGAGCATCTTTAAGCTCATCAATTGGGGCTATAGTGCCGTTGGTTTCAATTTCAACTGCCCAGCCAGGAAGTCGACTTACAAGTGAGGCGACTTTACGTTGCTGCAATAATGGTTCGCCACCCGTTACGACAAGTCGGGGCTGCCCTTCATCCCTGAATGTTTCTTGCCAAGAAGTGGCAATGGTCTCCGCCATTTCCCCCACTGGAATGTTGGTGGTTTCCTGCCAATATTCTGGCGTGGTCTTGTCCCAGGTATACCAGGCATCACATTTCCAGCCTTGATCGTTGGCCCCGCAATGTAGGTTACAGTTTTGAAGCCGGAGGAAGACGGCGGGTGCTCCCGCCGTCATTCCCTCTCCTTGCAATGTTGCAAAAACTCCGTCACCGCTGACTTTCAGGAAGTCTCCTTGTTCTAGCGTCGTGAAACGCTCCTCATCGGTTGGAATATATGCTTCCATTATCGCTCCCAAATTGCTTTACAGTTCGGTGTTTCATTGAGCTCTAACCGGCTCACACTGATGTTAGGCATGTGGACATCGAGTGCCTTTTGTAGTTGCTCAGCAATGTAGGACACGATGCATTCTGCGGTAGGAACAAATGATACAGCAACAAGCTTGAGATCTTTATTGGCCTGGGCAAATGTCTTCATGACCGCATCCTTGCCCCAATACATGAACGAATGGTCAAGCCTATCGACAACGGTCTCGTTGACCAATTGCTTGAGTGCACCAAAGTCTAGGACCATGCCCTGGGCAGCGTGGTTGTGTGTTTCATTGAGTGGACCAGTAACCTCTACCATGAGCTTATAACGGTGTCCGTGCGGGTTTTTGCAGAGTGACTCATGGTTCGTGACACGGTGTCCCATATCCCATTCAAATTGCCTAGTAACAGTTGTCATCTCACTGCTCCTTTGCTTTGTTCCTGAAATTGCTCCACGTAGTTTGCGTATTTCTTAGCATCTCCGCGGATGATCATTGTGTCAGTGATGCTATTACGGCGATTTACTCCCCTGAGACCCATGCACATGTGCTTAGCCGATATTTTTACAATAAGCAGCTCTGGCTCTAGGTTTTTCTCGAGGAGATCGGCGAGCTGTTGGGTGATGCGCTCCTGCACCTGCAATCGTTTACTGAGTGCGTCGGTGATACGTGCGAATTTCGAGAGGCCTAGAATCTTATCTTTCGGAAGATAAGCAATATCTACCGTTCCAAAGAACGGGAGCATGTGATGTTCACACAGACTACCGAATGTAATGTCTCGTACCATTACCAGATCGTGATAGCCGTCGTTATCGAAGACTTTCATGTGGTTGTCAGGCGAGTCATTGTAGCCCGCAAGACACTCGCTAAGCTGCTTCACAAATCGATGCGGTGTTTCTTCCAGTCCATCTCGCCGTGAGTCTTCGCCAAGAGCCTGGAGGTAGCCCGACATGGCCGCCTGAAGTTTGGTTGTTGCTGTTGAGATTTCAGTGTCAGTTGTCATCAGTATTGTCCTTTATCCACTGGCCAAGCTCACGCCAGGCGTCGCCTGAAACAGTTGCTTTTTCTTCTTCTGTCATTTCAGCAAGCGTTTTGCCTGTAGCGTCGACGCAGAATACAAAATCGTAGTCTCGGCCGTCGGTGCCTCGCTTTTCTAGGAGAATCGTGCCCGGGCAACGATACGAGAACGTCTTATATACATCACCGTCAGTGTAGACAATGGTGCGCTCTGTATAAGCGCGTCGATTTTCGATAGTACTTGCCAGGTTGATGAGCCCCTCAACGCCGATAGTTTCGATAGCGTGCTTTGTGTAAATACCGGGGAAGCCTTTAAGCCCCTCAATGAAGAACCCGAAGTCCATAACGATCAGAGGCTGCTTGAGCACCTCGTAGTATTTTTTGGCTTTATCGAGCGCGACTTCTGCCTGGCTTTCGCCCTGAATTTCAGGAACGTCAGGTGTTTCGCTTGCTAGCTTTTCGAGGGTAATTTCAAAATCTTTGAGCGCGGTGTTCGCAGCTAGCAATTTGTAGCTGTTGGTTGTCGCGTAGAGCATTTTTTTCATAGAGTAATCCCTTGCTGTTGAAATAGTTCGTTACGTCGTACACATGCCGTGCATTCGTCGCATGGCTGTGCCGTTCCACTTGTGCAGGAACGAGTAAGATGCAGCGGAAATTGGTGTTCCACTCCCCAGTCAAGTATATCCTTCTTACTGATTTTTTTCTTGCCAGGAAGGAGGCCATCGATCATAAACGGCGACATGATCTGCCATTGCCAGTCATCCATATGGAGGCAGGCAGTGAGGCTCGTTGTCAGGAAACTAATAGGTTGAGAATCTGGTCGTACATCACCATCGATAGAGCCTACCGCGATAGTATGACTGGGCTCACCATTTTGGCTAAGCATGGTGGCATACTGCACGGCGTATAACTCGGCAATTGCATTACGCATAGGGTGACCATGACGCTTAACAAAGGCGGGATCGAGCGATTTTTTCAGACGCTGGGGTGGTATGTCGGCGTCAACGCTATATAGATCTGCAATGCGATCGTCGTATTTCTCTTGAAGGTAGTGCACGACCGCACGCGCTGCTGCTTCCTCGTGCTTTTCGGCTTGCGCACCGCGGCGGATGTAAAACGGAAAGACGCGAGCGCCAAGCTCCGAAATAGACATTTCCGCTAGAAGCGATGAGTCGAGGCCACCCGTCAACATCAGTACGATATTTTCATTGCGCGGTTGGCGCAAACTCCAGCCCCGACGGTCCACAAGTATCTTTTCTAGATCGTGTTCTGTACTCATGCCATTCCACCTTCGTGTTGGTCGAGGAACAACCCTACCGCTCCAATGAGTTCAGCACTTACTTCTGAAATACTTCTGTCGGTGACGTCGATTCTTTTGATACGATCCGGGAACATAGTATGTAATTCTCGATAGTTATCCTGCACTTCTTCTAAGAATGCTACACCATCTTCATCGAAAATGGCACGTTCATTTGGAACATCATCCGATAGGGCTCTGCCGAGCGCGACACCTGTGTTGGCGTCGAGAAGCAGTGTCAAATCAGGCACGGTTGGCTCAATGGAGTATGCGCCTAACATCCACTTGGACAGTTGGCGTGTTGTTTTCTCCGGATATTGCCGACGCAGGCTCGGCATACTGTATGCAAGCGCGGTGTCAATGTCGCGATCGCACAACACCGCTTCACCCTTTTCTAGTTGTTCTTTGATGTATTTTTCGTGTAAGAACATGGTACGAGCAGCATTGAGTAGCACTTCAGCTGCGGGAACCTCTTCCAGCGCTTTCCGTGAACCCTTGAGGATCTTCACGATGTCATTATCAATACCTTCGCCCAACATATTGTTGCGACATGGCTTGAAGTAAACACTATAGCCACGATCTTGCAAGTATTCTTCTACGACTGGGGTTTGAGTAGTCTTGCCCACTCCATCAATACCCTCAAGGGATATTTTTACTCCTTGTCTCATCTTGAAGCCTCCTGCAGTATGTGTTGGTTAGTACGCATCGCTACGGCTCTAGTCTCGTCGTACGGGTCGCTGAAATTAATCTTTTCCCGTATTTTTTTGTACGGCTGGCCTTCTACTAGTTGGACGCCGTGCCGTGCCTGCATATAGGCGGCACTACTATCGCACGAACGTATGACAGCATATTTTTTTAGTTTCTCTAGCTCTAGATTGCCGCTGTCACCGAGTCCAAGCAAATGATGTGGCTTCGAAGAAAGCGTGCCCTGCGTTTGAAGCGTCTGGAAGATTGCCGTTCTCCCGCCTTCAAAAGCAGAGTTGTAGATTGTGCCAATACCAAGTGTGTGAACATGAGGCATGGCCGCAAGTTTTTTGTAGCACTCGACATATTCCTGCATGGTCTTACCATGGGGCACGGCCATATACCGTATCCCTGTCGGCAACAAGGGTACATAGGCTTTTAAGAAATCCTGGACACGTTGAACTGTCTCCGTTGCTTCGTAGAGTACGTCTGGGAGAACTATTTCTTGTGGTTGTATGCGAGTCATCGCTTGGAGAATGTCTTTGCTCGAAAGGGCTGCCCCAAGCTCGAACGCTGAGTTATCGAGGACCACGTAGGCTTTTTGTTGCCTAAAGAAATCTCGATACACAGGGTCGCCAAGCACTTGGTGCGCGAGGGCGAGATATACAGAACGCGGCGCTTCGGACATGGTCTCGAGATACGCCGTGGGTACTATGGGTGCGACTGCGATCATAGGTGGCTCTCGCAAGTCACACTATTACGCATCTTTAATGGTCTAATCATATACAACTCCGTGCATAACATTAGTAGAATAGGTCGCTAAATTGTCTACAGAGTTGCATTGTCATGGTATTACTACTGTGATACCATTGACGAGTCTTGGTCACAAGACAACATTTCTGGCTCGTGAGTTTACCGCTCACGGGCCTTTTCTGTATACAAACGACTTGAACATGTGGCTACACATTTCCGCTTCAAAAACGCTCCTTTCTTTAATATGTGCTGAATGTGTGTAAGCCTATTACATATATACATAGTAATATTACACAACGCAACATAAAGCTTACGTAAGGCTTGTTCTAGCTGTGGAAAAGTACTACTCTATAAGTAGAACCAGAGAGGCTATTAATTAATAAGGGAACATATTCGAAAATATGCAAGTAAACTTCATTGCTTCACGAACAAACATGAAACAAGATATGCCATATTTTCGGGCAATCAAAAATACAATCCAACATAGCGGTCACAAGTTGACTCGAGACTGGATTGAAGAAGTTTACGGTATGGTTGTCGAGAATCGATACGAAGAAGAAGTTCGCAAGGCTGACTGGAAAAAAATAAACAAGGCCCAGATTAATGCTCTCGGCAAAGCTGATGTCGTAATTGTAGAAGCCTCAGCTCGAAGCTTCTCGTCAGGTTACCAAGCCTGTTTAGCCATCCAGTCCCAAAAGCCTACCCTCCTCCTTACTCGCGGTGGACCCCTCGGTGGTACTTTCCGCTCTAGCCTTTCCTCGGACTTTGTGCGAAACGTTGAGTACACCAACGAGGATGAGCTCAATGAAGCTGTGACGCACTTCTTGCAAGAGAATAGCATCGGCCCCAAAGACCTTCGTTTCAACTTCTTTATTGATCGAAAAATCCACACATATTTGCGCTGGGTATCATACAAAACCGGCAAACCCCAGTCCGAGATCATTCGCGAATTATTAAATCGCGAAATCGATCGCGACCAATAACCCCTGTTAATCTGTAGAATTTATTACATACGTTTACATCTAGCAAATGAGTAAAACAGGTCTATACTATACATAAAAGAGGGTATACACTATGTCGAATCTAGAACAAGTGGTAGATATAACAGATAGAATATTACCAGTTGACACCACGTCCGCAGATCAGCTAAGAGAATATTTCGAGGATGGCTATGCCCCTCGCCTTTTTAACCCCCTTGAAGACGACGCAGCAACGCGTCGTCTTTTAACAATGCGGGATCAATGGCGTGATGAGGGTGCAACTGTCGTTCTCACGTCAGGTGTTTTTGACGTTATGCACGCCAATCACCGAGGCTACTTGCTGGCGACTCGCCTGAGCGGGGTGGCAACTCACTTTGCTACACACGAAGCTGATGGTGACAAGCAGGCATGGAGCAAGATTGATGCTCCCGCGCAGCGTCGCTACGCTCACCACGTGCTGAGCACTGGCCTTATTCGCCAGATTGTCAGTGTTGATGGAGACACTGCAGTAGCTGAACGTAAAGGTTTTACGCCAAGTAAGGGTAATATGGCGCGACCCGTATATGGGTGGGAGAGTCGTGCGCGCGATGTGCTGAGCGCTAGTTTTGCAGCGCCCGACGGTACCGGTTCCCGCTTTTTGGCTGACGCTGTAACTATTCACGATCGGGTTGAGCCTACGTTCGCCACCACACCACATGCAGGCATTATGGAAATCGGCTTTGGCTTACAGCCAGACGTTTGGGCTATCTACCATGAGTCGCAAGATATTATTGATGCAATTCGTGTTGATGCTGCGGACAAAAAGCTTCTCAGCACAACAAGTGCTATTATTATTGAGAACAGCGATGGCTTGTACTCGGATACAAAATTGGGTCAGCCATTTAGCACGACCGCACTAGCTCGTCGTATCGGCGGAGTTGGTCTCGGACAGGCATCATAAAACAAACGAGGTGGGATAATAATGTCAGCAACGCGCTCAAGAAAAGAAGAAAAAGACTACAAGGCATACTTAAAAACACTGCCTAAGGGTGTTTGTGTGTTTTGCGAGGGGCTCAACGAGAAGCTTGTCGAGGATGGCGAGCTGTTCAAGGTAATTAAGAACATTTTTGGCTATTCCCTGTGGGATGGTCAGAAAGTTGTCGACCATCTTATGATTACGCCCAAGGAGCACACTGACTCCATCGCTCATTTTACTGACGAGATGGTGTTGGAAATGCACAAGCTGCTAAGCAAATATGAGAGTGAGGGCTACAATGTTTACGCCCGTGCCCCTGCTTCTAAGATAAAGTCCGTCGCGCACCAGCATACGCATCTTATAAAGACCGAGGGACTTCCGAAGTCTCTAGTCTTGCTGAGTCGCAAACCGTATTTTCGCGTTCTTGCCTAGCCCTAATATCGGGATTGCATCACCGATGTCAGTCGCGCTTGACTTGCGAGACGGTCAAAAGATACTCGCGGTCATCCGACTGTGTCGAGTGAAGCGTGTAGAAGCCGTTGCGCTTGAACTGATTGTGGATGTGCTCTGGGCATGTTCGCCAGGACCGCCACAATCTCCATAGAAGAATGGTATCGCCCTTTTCGAACTCTAATACTCGCTCCCCGTCATCAAACTCAAACTTTAAGGTTAGTGCAACTTTCAGCCTAGTTTGTGTGAAACGTTGCTGCATGACTGGATCAAATCCCATCTCAACGTCGTAGAACGAAGGATCGATATTTAAGAGGTCGAATACGATTCGGTGAATTGGGGCAAGCTCAAGTTTACCGGGCTTTGCCGTATATTTGAACCATTCGGGCTGTAGCTTGTCGGCTTCCATTTTATCCGTGAAAACGAGAAAGTCATTCGCGTTCATGCTTTCGTTAATAGTGCGAAAAGCGTCGTCAGGGTTTCTCAGATTAGCCGCTGTACCGCCAAGGAATAATACGAGGTTCGCTGTTTTATTATCCTCGCCTTTTAAGTAGTCTTCTGCGAGAATGTTTGTAAAACGTTCATGGGTAATATCCATCTCATATTTCTCTACATTCACACGGCCACTAAACCACTTTAATATATTCTTCTCTGCAATGACTAGCATCTCCGGACTAATATCTATGGCGATATATCGACCGAGTTTGCCTGTGTCAAGGAGGTGCTTTACTAGATCCCTAGAGGGCAAAGCATTGCCTACGCCGACATCCACGACGTTAACTTTTTCAAAATTATCCAGTCGTTTATCAAGATAATTCATGCTCTCATTAATGAGCTCAATAGACCTGCCCGAGATCGAAGTTACTTCTTCATCGGCGAGTTTCTGAATATAAGAATCCCACTCAGTTGCGCCACCGTCAAAATAGTTGTACTGGCGTGGAATTTCATGGTGCATTTCTAGGTTACGCACGATGTCGTAGATTTGTGACTGTGTAAATAATTGGTAGAATTCAGCTTCAGGCGTAATGAGCTTATGGGCATTACGCGGCCGGTGTTTTCGGTTCTCGGCTACATGTTGCTCAATGATTTTTATGTTTCCGGAATTTTTGGCAAGATAGGTCTTGTTACCTTCAACATGAAGGTCTAGTTTGAGTTTGCCTTCGCGGGCGAGCTTAATCCAGTATCGGACGGTTCTATCAGACACATGATATGTGTCGGCAAGTTCTGTGTTCTTGAAATATGGCATTTATTTAAGCTCGATTTAACATAAAAATTATAGTTGCATCTCTCCGCTTTGAGCGGTAACATATAGCTAGCAGCTGCTATCAACCTACGATAAATACTTTCAGTTACTAACCGTAACATCTCTTCGGTCATTCTTCAAGCATCATTGCTTGCTGGAATGTCCCGAATTCCGGCCTGCACAACGTTATGTTGCCGGCAAAAACGGATACATCCATAGTATAGAGTATTTGTGCGAAAATCGCTCGAATTTCTCCATCACAAGACATATTTCTTCTCACCTAACCTTGCCTGGCCTCCGTTTGGTCCTCGAAAGTTCCAACAGAGATGCGGGATTCCAGATATGGTTTGGTACGCCTATTAACTCACGTAGCTGCTGAGTAGTTTCCGCATAGCCGGACTACCCCGCGAGAGAAAGGATACCTATCGCCATGAGCGAAATTTCCGAAGATTTTCATAAGCCTGTGAGTCGCAAGACAATCACAGTTGAGCCAGGTGCTGGACGAGCTGTAGGCCTGGGCGTCTACGCGGCGTCAGAACCGGAACCAGACTTTGATCTTGTATTCTCCCCGGATATGGAGGACGAAATCGGCATTGCGCCGGAGCGCCTCAATATTCACGGAGAGTCAAAATACATGGTGCTCTATATGTTCCATAACTATGGCGATGTGCCCTGCACGATTACAATTCGTCGCCTGTCAAAGGGGTACTGATGGAACTCACTATGGCAAAACTCCAGATTGAGCGGCGGACTGTTACGCACAGTTCGCTGTCTCATGATATTGCACGTCATCTGTATGCACGGCAGTGGCACGGCAAGGCCGTGGTCGTGTGTGACAATCCCAAGGCGCTCACCTCATCTGTTATGAAGCAGTGGGTCCAGCTGAGCAATAAAGTTCGTCGTGACAGAGCGAGCACGCTCAACGCCGACAAAATTCGTGAGTTTTCACGCACGCTCAGCCGTATGGAGCATTTTCGGATGACGACCAAGCTACCGGAAACCACGGCGGACTACGAAGTGTTATTTATCTCTCCGCGCGACTTAGAACTACTCCCAAGAAGCTGTCGATCTATATATGTTACCTGCGAACAGAGCCAAAACGTCGTGCAGAATATCCAGGCGCTCGGAGACGCAGAAGGCTTGATTGTCTGGTACTGAGCGCTAAATGATGGGCAGCTCGCTATCGCTACACCGCTTACGTTTGATACTATAGGTTAAAGACCTAAGGCTATGGAGCGAAAAATGGATTTTGAAGATCTTTTTCAACGTGCAACTGAAGTGCGCGCAAAATATGATGAGCTTAACACTTCTCGAGGCGTTAACTGGAATGAGCAAAATCTTATGTCAGGTTTTGTCGGCGACGTCGGTGATCTGTCAAAGATCATTATGGCAAAACATGGCCTGCGTACGATGGATAATATCGACGAGAAATTGGCGCATGAGCTCGCAGACTGCCTGTGGTCAGTTCTAGTTTTGGCCGATAAGTATAAGATCGACCTCGCTGCTGAATTTATGCGCAATATGGATCAGCTCGAAAAGCGCATCGCAACTGAAGGCCATTAGACTACACGATGTCGTGCACGCCCATGGAGAGTGCGGCATATGGTTTGCTAGGGTTTTGAATCCACCAGACGCTGGCATGGGTTGCTGCGCGCAGACGCCACAGGGGTAATTCTTTGCGAAGTTTGGTGGTGCTCACCTGACCATCTACGGCTACAAAAATAGTATCCAGATGCTTCACGACAATATGCGGTGCGAACTTGGTCGTAAAGGCTTGGAGCCATTCGACGAGTCTCAGGAGGTCCATCTTAAAGGTGATCGCCCGCTCAAATTTGGCGGCCACACCCAGGCGCTGCAGTTGGGACAAGCTCAGAACGAGTGTTGTTCGTTCACGGTTCAGGATAGCCTGCGGAGCTGATGTGCAGTAATCTATGGCGTCTTTGGTGATCGTGACACTCAAGGGACATTTCGCCAGGAACTTCTCGAGCACGATAGCTGTTTCGCTGTTGCGGCCGAAGTCACCGGCTAGCAGAATGCCGTCGGCCCACATGCTGGCGCTCAGAAACTCTGCTAAGGCGCGCTGCGAGAAGCTGCCGCTCGGCGTACTCGGTGCAAAATCAGCGTTTTCGATAATAATGCCAACGATTTTCTGGATAGATTGCGGCAATAGCGCGCGTGATGTGCCGATGCCTGCCGTAACACTTTCGGCATAGGCCTCGGCCGGTGCCGCAAAGCCATGGGCATTGCCGCCAATAATCAAAAGCTTGCCAGCGTGCATCTTGTTTTCGGGCTTGCTCCATTCCATCTCAGGAAAGAGTGGATTGCTTTTGGTCTGTTTCTGCCAGGTGGAACCGTTCATATACCTATTGTACCGCGCCATTGCTATAATGTGCGCATGACACAACACGATCCGTACGAACAGCTTCAAGAGGGCGTAACATTGCATGGTTTAGGAGATTTGCAGGGTGCCGCAGACGCACGTTTTGCGGCGATCGAACAGATGAGTATGGACGATCCGCACCGTCCTGGTGCCGTTGCTGCCTATGCATTTACCGGTCGTCTGCTTGGCCAGCAGCCACTACACAATTTAGTAGATATGGCCGAGCAGGCTTTGGACGATGGCCTTGATGTCGCTTCTGACGAGAACCGTTCTCCAGAGGACCGAGCTATCGCTCGCCGAGAATCGTACGCCTCGGCCCTGCATGCGGGTGCGCTTGTGGCGCGACTTGCCATAGACTACGACCGTCAAGGTGACCGTGAATATGCCGAGGGGCAATATGGCATTGCTGCAGGACATATCAAAATGGCATCAGATGGTGCGCGCCAGCTAGCAATTACAGATGGCGCAGACCTGCAGTTCTTGCATCAGTGGGAAATTAATACCGCGCGGCGTCATGCTGCTATCTCTGCCCTTGACCCCGAGCAATCCACGCTCACGGGACTAGGTCGAGCGGCTAAGGCTATCGCGATGAGTCCTTTCTCGGAGTCCTCGATGTTTACAAGCGGCACTAATCCCGAGTCCAGCTTCAAGGCCAAGGCTCGCGCTAAAGCCAAGTCATTTATCGGCGGGGTTGCTTCGGCAGCTGTATGCGGACTCATGCTCGTGCCCAACAAAAAAGCGAGTGCCAAAGCGTTGACACTCGCTGAATCCAAATTCGTGTTCTAACTAAGCAGTTTCTTCGAAGGACGGGACGACATTCAGCGTTGCTGATATAATCTCGTCGTTCTCGTCAAAACGAAATGTTGTTTTGAATTTCTTGCCCTTTAGACAAAGTGGCAACCACATATGGTCATCTTGCCACATGCCGTCGTACGGGACGTCAGCAATATTGAACCATTGCGGCGCCATTTCCTCTGACTCAGACGGCTCACCTTCCCACTCATCGCAGAAATAGGCGTGGACAATTTGCATCCATGGCTCAGTCGTTGCGTTAATGACAAAATCGTGTTCAGCAATTTTGGTATAGCTCGTAGGCGTGACGCCGATCTCCTCTTGACACTCGCGTACTAAGGCCTGCTCGATAGTCTCTTCAGGCTCAACTTTGCCACCCACTCCGTTCCAGCGGCCTTCCCCAAAGCCACGCTTCTTCATGGCGATCAGAATCTGGTCGCCGCGGCGTAAAAATAGTAAGGTGCAAACCTTGGTAGTCATTAGAGTCCTTCCTTGTGATGGTTGAGCTTGGCTTGCATCCAAGCTTCGCGTCGTTCTTCACTGTTCTTGTTTTTAAATGCTTCTGCCGGATACTTTTTAGCAGCTTTATCGAGCTTCTTTAGCATGGCATCAGCAATATCGATCTTATTGATGTGCGCAAACTGGAACGCATAAATAAGAATATCGGCCAGCTCTTCACCGAGTTCTTCTCGAGTACCAACGGGCTTATCCGACCATTGGTAGTGCTCCAGTAGCTCTGCTGCCTCGAGCGTGATCGAAGTCACAAGGCTGCGCGAATCATTTTTGAGCCAGTCGCGAGCAATCATATATTCTGTGATGATATCGCCGATTTCGGCGAATGTTTTGTCGCTTTGGGTGGTTTCAAAATCTGCCATACATGCTCCTTAAATATCTAATGTAATGCTTACTGGACAGTGGTCGGACCCCATGACTTTTGCATGGATACTGGCCTTTTTGACATGCTTCTTGAGCGCATCTGACACGAGGAAATAGTCAATACGCCAGCCGACATTGCGTTCGCGGGCTTTGGCAAAATGAGACCACCACGAGTAGTGCCCGTTGCCCTGCTCGAACATGCGCAATGTATCGACAAACCCGTGGTCTAGGAAGTTCTGGAAACCTTGGCGTTCTTCGGTCGTGAAGCCCTTTTTGCCACGATTTGGCTTAGGGTTGGCAAGGTCATCTTCGGTGTGCGCGACATTGAGGTCACCACAGAATATGACCGGCTTAGTCTTCTCGAGCTGCTGACAATATTCGAGGAACGCGGGATCCCAATGCTTTTCACGAAGCGGCAAACGGCTGAGGTCGTCTTTGGCGTTGGGGGTATAGACCGTTACGACGAAGAACTTCTCAAATTCGGCAGTTGTCACGCGACCTTCTGAGTTGGGGTCACCGTACGAATCACCGGTCATATCATATTTCTTGAGAATATCTTCGGGGAGGCCGTTGATAACAGCGATAGGTTTGATCTTGGTAAAGATCGCTGTGCCCGAGTACCCTGCCTTGTCGGCAGAGTTCCAATATTCTTCGTAGCCGTCGAGCTCGATCTCGGCTTGCCCTTGCTTGGCTTTTGTTTCCTGCAAGCAGACAATATCTGGCTTCTCGGACTCGATAAACGGCTTGAATAACTCCTTGCGGACAACGGCGCGTATGCCATTGACATTCCATGAATAGATTTTTATCATTGCCTGCTCCCTCACTTATCTACACTTTATTGTACCGTATCATACCGAGGTTGCTAGGTATATGTCAGGGGTGATGTAAAAAAGTCTTGCAGTCATGAGGAGCGTCTGGTAACGTAGGAGCAATGTATAAACGTGTGCTACTCAAATTCTCGGGTGAGCAGCTTTCCGGCAAGCATGAGTTCGGTATCGATCCTGCTGTTGCTCGCTACATCGCACACGAAGCTAAAAAGGTCATCGAGGCTGGCACCCAGCTTATTTTGGTCGTTGGTGCTGGTAACGTCGTGCGCGGCGCTGAAATTGCTACCGAAGAGAGCGGTATCAAGCGTGTAACCGCCGATCAGATGGGCATGCTCGGCGGTCTCATGAACGCCATGGCGCTTACTGATATATTCGAAGGCGAAGGTCTCAAAACTCGCTGTATGAGCAACATCTATGCGACACAACTCGCTGAATCGTATTCATTCCGATTGGCCGAAAAACACCTTCAGCGCGGCCGGGTTGTTATTGTTGCCGGTGGGCTTGGCCGACCATACTTCACTCACGACAGCGCCGCTGTCAGTATCGGCCTTGAACTTGGCTGTGATGTAGTCCTCAAGGCTACCAAAGTAGACGGCGTGTACGACAAAGACCCCAAGAAATTCCCAGACGCTGTTAAATTCGACAAGCTAGGCTATCAGCAGGCACTCGAAAGTGCGGCTATCAAAGTCATGGATAAGGCCGCCCTTGGCCTCGCCATGGAACAAAAGATGCCGGTTATCGTGCTCGATGCGCTCACGGACGACAACGTTTTTCACGCTGTCCAGGGCGAGTCCATCGGTACGTACATCAGCTAGGCTTCTATCGATTCACCTGGCTTAAGTGATACAAACTGAGCGTTAACTTTGTCACATATTGGGTTGAGCCAGCTATCAGTTACCTTTTGGCCGGTCTCGGTCAGAAACCCATTATGGATCGGAAAACAAGTTTGAGGTTTGATAGCATCGATAAAGTCGATAGTCTCTCCGATTTTGAGCCACGGTGCGTCAACTGGCGCTCCCAGCACCTTAACGGGCACTTGAGGCAGCGTAAACGAATCGCCTGGCGTATAGAACGTATCATTAATGAGCACGCCAACGTTATGAGGAACTGGTGGAAAACCTGCGTGAATAAAAGCGTGCTTTTCCCCAAAGAACTTTAGGTTGAACGGGCCAACAGTGACAGTTTGTCCGTGGGTAACTGCCGTAACCGAAAGCGATGACTTCTGCGCGTCGCTCGCAACCTCGATAGCACCAAAAATCTGGACATCCGGGTTTGCTTGAACAATTGCTAGCAGATGTTCACTGTTGAAATGGTCGAAGTGATGATGCGTGACAACTACTGCTAGAACGGCATCTAGTGGCCCAAAGTCAGGGGTCAGGCTACCTGGGTCAATAACAAGTTTCTTGCCCTGCTCTTCGAGTACCACGCACGCATGTTCATATTTGGTGATCTTCATCATGAGAACCTCTTACTACTATGTAGTATAGCTGATGATGCAACCTTGGGCGCCACACCCCTGTTAAATAATTGACGATCTAATATATAAATTATATAATATACGCACTTTGTGATGAGCTCTCTAGTTTGCTCTCCAAAGGTACATTTACAAGTAGAAGATAGCTCGGGAAAAGGCTTGCGACCATCACTGGTGGTTACCAGCCTTTTCCCGAAAAACATCCATTCCCCCACAACACAAAGGAAGTGACCTCGCATGACCACGTCAAACGGTCTTGGCGCACAGCCTCGACTGCCGTACGACCCCAGCAAGCCTCAGTTCGAAATGCGTACCAGCACCCAGGGCACCAATCGTATCCGTCTCAGCAATGTGGTTGGCGACGTCGTATTCGCTACGCACCCGCACGTCACCGACGTGTTGATCCGTGGCTACGGCGACCAGCGACAGCTCGACGGACTCGAGGTGCTCGACGCGCTGGCCCGTGACCTGTATGGCCTATCGATCAGCGGTAACGCGCTCCTCGAAGACGCCCGACAGGTCGACGTAGACCACGACGGTGTGTCCATCAACGGCTACGAGGTTGACCTCACGCGCCGCGCGGTGCTCATCCTCGTGATCCCGCAGCAGACCACGGTGGTTCTCAACCACGTGTTCGGCACGGTTCTCGTTGAGGGCATGCTTGACGGCACGCTCAGTATCAAGGCCGAGCAAGCGTTCATTCTCAGCGCCCAAACGGTGCGACGCACTGCACTGGCGCTGTCCGGCGACGCTTCGGTCAAGATCGGCGCAGTGCTCGAGGACGCCATTCCGGTGCTCAGCGGTGACGCCTATCTGGAGATTGGACGCATGGACCCGACCCAAATCGAGTTCCAGCGCCGTATCGCCGACAGCGCCATGGCCTTCATCAACCACCGGATCTACACCCGCTAGTCTCATCGACATCAAGGAGTGATCTGCATGACTACGGCCACCAATACCGGAGGGCTGCCCTACGACCCCGAGAAGCCCCAGCGCATCCTGCGCTGTGACGCTCGCAATGTCGACCGCATCGCGCTTTCGCTGATGTACGCCGATGTTGTCATCGCCACCGTCAAGGACGGCGAAGAGATCTTGCTGCATGGTTACGGCGACCAGCGGATCCTCGATGACATCGAGTTCGACCCCTACGGAGGCCTGCTCACCGTCATCGCCGGTCTGCCCTACGCCGCCAACGTGCAGATCAACAACTTCTCGAACGGGAGTGTCACCAGCGTCAACATCGTCGCCTCTGGCGAACCTTCTGTCGCAGCCATGAGTATCGGCAGTGTCAACCTCGGTGGGCCCAATCCCACGATCGACGGCATTCCGCTCGCTGAGTACAAGAAGCAGCAAGAAGAGCTCGCCGCAACCACCATCACCGTCGAAGGTCGCTCGCTTGACCCCAAGCGCAAGATCTTCCTGGTGCTGGTCGTGCCCGAGCGCATTACCTTGCGCATCGCTCGTCTGTACGGCATGGTTGCTATCGAGGGCAACCTCGACGGCAAGCTGAACGTCCGGGCGGTCGAACACTTCGAGCTCAAGGCCAAGGCCGTGAGGTCCGCAGAGCTGTTGCTCGACAAGGCTTCGGCCACGATCGACGACATCCTCGAGAACACTGCACTCAAGCTTGGCCGCGACGGCAAGCTGGACATCGGCAAAGCCGACATCACGAAGGTCATCAAGGACATCGCCCCTGGCGGTCAAGCGACCATCAACGGCGTGACCTACACGGCCTAGCCCATCTAGCAGCAGAAGGAGTGACCCGCATGACCATGATCGCCAATGGCTTGTTCGCCCAGTCCCCCAAGCAGCTCGCGCTTCCGCGCGACTTGTCGTCCGCCGTCCCGGTCTTCCAGCTCGACGACCACCCGGCTCTCGCCGACGTCACCAGCATCAGTTTCAACTCGATGCAGGCGCAGGTTGCCGTGATCGCTGAGCCCTACCGCAAGGGAGTCGCAATCGCGACCTACGGCAACCCCAAGTTCGCCGACAGGGTTGTTGTTGACCCGCGACAGGGCCATCTGGCACTGTCCGACGGCCAACGCTTCACTGCCGACAGCGCCGAGCCTTACGAGGTCCTGATCGTGCTGACGGTGCCTTTGCGCCTGTCGCTGAGCACGCACGTGGACTTCCGCGGCATGATCGGCATCGGCGGCCTCCCCAGCGACTACCTGCGTGTTCAGCTCGACGGCCACACCCGGTTCTACGCCGAGTGCGTCCAGGACCTGAAGGTCAAGGCTCTGAGCCACAGTATCGCCGCAGTAGGTGCCGTCACCCACTCCTTGAGCGCCGACGTGAACGACAACGCCAGGTTCGTCGTCGACCGCGCCTACGGCTCCATCAGGAGCTACGCGTCCGAGAGCGCCAAGCTCAACATCCGGCACGGCATCGGCACAGACGGTCACTTCATGGCTTTCGACGCCGGTCAGCTCCTGCACATGGGCACCATGGCTGGGCGCACTGTCATCCGCCAGGAAGGCACCGGCCTGATGGCCTTCCGAGAGGTACGCACTCCGTGCGAGCCTGAGCTCATCGGCTCGGGTCCTGTCTCGATCAACGGCCAGCTCTGTACCGAGCCCGCCGCCTGACGCGACATCGCTTAATGGCTAAGCTTCGGCTTAGTACGCGCTAACTCCTCGTTTTACGAGTTGCAGCGCGGCTGTGGGGTGGATGAGAACGGAACGTTCGGATTAGCCATGCGGCTACCAACTTCCTTTCACGCTATCTTCTACTTCGCAGTCACAAGGTACCATCCTTGTCTGATGAGACAAATTGAAGTCGAAACTGCACGAAGATTACTAAAATGGGATTCGTTCCCTGCATGACGAACCTGCTCATCCTCAAGTGAGATTTGGGATTCCAACTGGATGCAGCGAAAGCTTCACTGGAGCTTTCGCCCATTCTCCGTCGAATCCACTAGCTCAGAAAAACTAAAAAGCCCAGATAAACCTGGGCTTTTTAGTTTGGCGGAGAGATGGGGATTCGAACCCCAGATACGGTTGCCCGCATACACACTTTCCAGGCGTGCTCCTTCAACCACTCGGACACCTCTCCGTAAAACTCACCGTATTATAGCAAATACTACAAAGCATAAGAATGCAATTTTTGGCATATTTTTGCGAGTTCTACACACTTGTGACGTATATACTGCCAAAATTACTACGAAATCACCTTGGCAAGATAGTAAAGACGAGGTTACACTAAGGTAAATGCCAATTATCCAACTTCAAGACGTCAGCAAACTGTACGGCTTCGGTGATGCTACTAACGTAGCACTCGATGAGGTCAGTTTAGATATCAAAGAAGGCGAGTTTGTGGCCGTCATGGGCCCAAGCGGCTGCGGCAAATCTACCCTTATGAACATTATTGGCCTGCTCGACAAACCAACGCATGGCCTGTATACGCTCCAAGACCGTCAGGTCGCCAAGCTTCGTACAACCCAACGGGCCAAAGCTCGTCGTGATACGGTTGGCTTTGTTTTCCAGTCTTTCAATCTCTTGCCTCGTATGACTGTTCTCGAGAATGTTGCCCTACCCCTTGCCTACAAGGGTGTCGGTGCGAGCCAACGCGCTAAGCGTGCACGTAACATGCTGGAGCGTGTCGGTCTGCACGATCGTGCCTATTTCTACCCCAATCAGCTAAGCGGTGGCCAGGCTCAATGTGTCGCTATTGCCCGCGCGCTCGTAAATGAGCCTAAGATTATTATCGCCGATGAGCCAACTGGCAACCTCGATAGCGCCAGCTCACGCCTTGTCATGGAGCTTCTGAGCGAAGTTCACAAAACCGGCAACACCATTCTTTTTGTGACCCACAACCCTGAACTCACTCGTTATGCCACGCGCGTTGTATACATGCATGACGGCAGCATTGTGCACGATGAGGAAACTGAAATCGGCAAAGTCGCCGCTACTGCTCGCAAGGCTCTCTACACCGTACCCAAGAAGACAGTCGATGATGACCTTGCCGGTGTCTCTGTTCTCATGAAGGCTGTGCCGCATGTAAAAGAACACAACGAACCAGCCAAGAAGAAGCACGCCAAAAAAGCTACTAAGGCCAAAACGCGCCGCACGAAGGGGGCTAAAAAATGAGTGCAGCTCGAGGCAACCTCAAGATGGCAACTACCAGTCTGCGTAAGGCCAAGTGGCGTAGCACACTCACGATGCTCGGCGTCATTATTGGTATTGTCGCTGTCGTAACAATTATCGGCATCGGCGATGGCATGAAGCAACAGGTCTCTCAACAGATCGGTCACTTTGGCAAAGACCTCATTACTGTTCGCCCCGGCAAAATAGATAAGGCAGGCTCCAAGCAAATGCTTGCTAACAGCGACCTTTTATTTGGGCGCAGCTCTTTGAGTGGTCTGACCGAAAAAGACTACGAGGCAGTCAAGAGTACTGCTGGCGTCAAGCAGGTTGCTCCGTTGGGCCTCGTAACGGGCTCCATTGTATCGGGCGACGGTGTAAAAATGCCCGACACCTCTATTGTTGCAACAAGTCCCGACCTGCCTGAGGTGTTAAACCAAAAAATGCACTATGGTGATTTTTTCACCGACGATTCTGACCTCAGCAGTGCTGTTATCGGCCAACAGGTTGCATACGATCTCTTCGGCCAAACTGCCCCACTCGGCAAAACATTTACCCTTCGCAATCAGACATTTACGGTGCGCGGCATATTTTCTAAATTCAATGCCCCACCCCTGTCGCCAACGGCAAATTTTGACAGCTCAATCTTTATACCACACCAGATGGCCGACCATCTGACCGGCAACACAACTGAATATTATGCCATCCTTGCAAAGCCCGCCAACGTCAAGCAGCTCCACCCAGTAATTGGCAGTATTACCGATAGCCTCAAGAAGCAAAATGGAGGCGAGCAAGACTTTACTGTGCTCGATGAGCAAAAGAGCGTCAGCATGAGTAGCGGCATCATCGATTTGCTGACGACATTTATCACGGCTGTGGCAGCTATTTCACTCCTCGTGGGTGGTATCGGCATCATGAACATCATGCTTGTATCTGTTACGGAGCGGATGCACGAGATTGGTATCCGCAAGGCTGTGGGCGCCACAAATCAGCAGATTCTGAGCCAATTTGTCCTTGAGAGTACCGTTCTTAGCGCTGCGGGCGGCATTCTTGGTATTCTAATCTCATTGCTAGTTAACGGTCTGATGCACGCCTACACTTCGTATCGCCCTGTGATTTCGTGGAGCGCGATTGCACTCGCCACTGTCGTATCAGTTGTTGTTGGTATCGTTTTCGGCACCGCGCCTGCTATAAAGGCCGCTCGCAAAGATCCCATCGAAGCGCTTCGCCACGAATAGCCCAGCAGCAACTGTATCTCCTGTGCTTTTCAGGCATATCATCCCCTGGCTCTACCAGAGTTTGCTTTCTTGCTTGCGGGTCACTTGGCATGCTTCTTTGTAGCATACCTCGCGCATTCCGAGGCAAGTTCGCAATCCTCTTGGCTGCGCCTGAAGAACACGATGGGGATTTTAAGATACGGTCAAAGCGACTGGTGCGTAACTAAAGCGAGAGACTATAGGTAGAACGAGATAATGGTGCCAGCGCCGGCAAGGAGCATCAGAATGAATGTAACCCAGCCGATGATGGTGACAGGCTTTTTGTTGACCCAGTGGCCCATAATCTTCTTGTTACTACTGATAAGCACGATGAGCAGCAAGATGAGCGGCGCAACCAAGCCGTTGGCGACTGCTGAATAGATCAAGGCCTTAATCGGATCGATGCCAATGAAGTTGATGCCAAGCCCTACAAGCATGGAGATAATAATCATGCCGTAGAATGCGTACGCCTGCTGTAGGTTCTGGTAGAGCCCCTCTTTCCACCTGAAGCTCTCCGCAAAAGCGTAGGAGCTTGCCCCTGCGAGAACGGGTATGGCCAGCAAACCGGTGCCGATAAGGCCGATCGCGAACAAGAAGTAGGTGGCGTCACCAGCGAACGGGCGCAAGGCTTCTGCGGCTTGGGCTGCGGTCTCGATATGCGTAATACCGTTCGGGAACAAGATGCCTCCACAGGCAGCGATGATAAAGAACATTACGATGTTGGAGAGCAGCATACCTGACCATACGTCGATGCGCATACTGCGAATATCGGCTTTGTCGGTGTGTCTGCGAGCGCGAACGGTGGTCTTCCCTTGCAAGATCTGCTCCTCGACTTCTTGTGACGTTTGCCAGAAGAATAAGTAGGGCGAAATGGTCGTACCAAGGATGGCGCACAAGATCAGTAGCTCGTCCTTGCCAAAGTTCAGGCTCGGCTTGAAGGCGTGGTGAAGCACGTCGGTCCAATTAAGGTGTGCCAAAATGGACGATCCAATATACGACAACAAGATAAGCGCCAACCATTTGAGGTATTTGGCATAGCGAACATAGGGTGTAAATATTTGGAGTAACAAGCTAAAGGCAGTGAACCCTACGACCAAGAATGAGAAATTAAGATGAGGATTCAGCAGTTGAACACCCTTAGCCATGGCGCCAAGGTCGGCTCCGATGTTGATAGCGTTGGCGATAAATAATAGCAGTGTACAAGCGTACAGAATACGTTTGGAGAAGTGGATGCGAATGTTCCCGGCGAGTCCCCTTCCTGTCACAATGCCAATACGAGCACACATCTCTTGGACGAACGCCATAAGTGGCAGTGTCCATACTGCCAACCACAGGAAATGATAGCCAAACTGGGCTCCGGTTTGAGAATAGGTTGCAATGCCAGATGGATCGTCGTCTGACGCGCCCGTTGTTAGGCCGGGCCCCAACATATGCCAATAATCTTTGGTGCGGCGCAGAACACGGCCATCACGCACTTTACTGCCGGCAGATTGGGCAGCAAGAACAGTCCTCGCAAGTGTTATCGCGGGGGCTTCAGCTGTTTTTGTGAGAAAGTTTTTTTGTTTCTTTGCCATATGTTTTGGCTCTAGACCATCTTATTGTAGCAACAATTGCGCAACTATAAAAATCGGGAGTAATAATACCAGAAGTGTTTGAGGATGAAGAACGCAATGACGAGTAGCCAGAATAGCAGAATGTCCAGGTGATGCTTGCGCATGAACGCTGTGGCGCGCTGCAAAAGCTGTGGCAGCGACGTATACCATAGACCGAGGTTATAGAGCGTAACGTACCAGAATGTACTGATTGTGACGATCCACACGACCATACAATAGGGGCAGAGTGCGTTAATGCTGTAGACACTCTGATAGAACAGCCAGTGCACGAATAGCACCCCGAAGAGCGATCCAAGCTCGAGGCCCAGCCAATACCAGCGTTTTAGTTTGGCGCCACCCAAGAGCACAACGCCGCTGGCCATGACAACAGGAAACGCGATGAGGCCAATCATAGGATTTGGAAAACCAAACGCATGGGCCTGGTTTGATGCCATGACAGATCCGCAGCTAATAATCGGGTTGAGGTTACAGGATGGCGTGTAGTGCGGGTTCTGCAAGAGGGAAATTTTCTCGTACATGATAATAAAGGCACAGATGAGGCCAATTGTTCCGCCAATGATCAGTAGCCACGGCAAAAAACGCTCCAGTGTTGGTCGCTTTTTATCAGGGGTGTTGGTCTTTGTTTTTGCCATGTACAAAATCAGTATACCCTTTTTGCCTATTCGGCGCACGTCCCCGTCCCGACGGGTTCAATATTTTGCTTGGCCTCTTTGAGCTGGCTCAGCACCTGTGGCATAGTGAGCGCATAGCCGACGTGTTGGTACGTTACGGAATGGGCGAAAACAATGCCGATAACGACTCCGTCCTGATTGACGAGCGGTCCACCAGAGTTGCCGGAGATGACGTCCGCCTTCATGGAATAGATTTGGCGTGACGTTGTATCGTGGTTATAAATATTGCGCCCTGTCGCCGTAAAAGCGTCGATGATGGCTGCGGGGTCAACGTGGAAGTCTCCGCCACCGGGGTATCCCATGACTACGGCCTTAGTGCCACTTGGCGAGGTCTGATTGCTTAATACCAAGGGCTTGCCGGCCAAATCGAGCACGCGCAAAACAGCAAGGTCAAGATTGGGATTGAACTGAATAACAGTCGTGCGGTGCGTGCCATTCTTGTCGATGACCTCTGGCTTAGCAACGCCCGCTACGACGTGGGCGTTCGTTATGACGAGACCGTTTCCGGCCACGAATCCTGAGCCCTCAACAATACCGCCACAGCCCTCGCCTTCCACCTTGACCACAGAGGCCTTGGTTTTGGCGATCGCCGGGGCGAGCTCTCCAAGATCTGGTGCTTGAACCTGACTTGTAGAGGGTTCTGGCTCTGCGCCGGTAAACACCTGTGGGAAACCGTTTGGTGTTATGAGGTGACCGACCTTGGCAATGACACTCGGCGCGGGAGGCATAACACGGTCGATGGCGCCGATAATGGCTGAGTCACGAATCTGTTGCTGTAGCCCCGGGAACGGTGTGTTTGTAAAAATACTTGAACCGAGCCAGGCGCATGCAAGGATCGCGAGCGCAGTGACGACAGAGCCGACTGTGCGATCTACTTTGTCGATGCGAGTCAGCTCAATACGCGATTTTAATCTGTTAGCCGCGATTTCAGCAATAATGAGCCCGATGAGCCCAAGGCCCAGCGTGACAACAAGCGACCATATGGTACGAGATTCTGTTGTGTGCAGCGCGCGTATCGTGTGTGTCTCGATGGCTGCTCCCAAGAAGACACCACCAAAAAATCCGGACGCGGAAAATAATTGGCGCACAAGCCCCATTTCGATGCCACGCACAATAGCTGCGAGCAGAATGATAACAATAATTCCATCAAGCCAGTCCATGTGTACTCACGTTATGTAGGTCTTATTGTACCTCGGTGGAGGTACGAATGCTAATGCTTCGTAAGGTCGTCGGTTGCGGCTGATTCTTCAGCTGCCATTTGGCGCAATTTAAACTTATCGCCAGCATGCAGGCTAAATACGACTACAAAGAGTACGCCGAGAAACACGATGTAGGCAGCGCGGTCGATAACGTTTGCCGCCACTATGACGTTATTGCCAATGTGGTGTAGATTGTGCGTGAAGACGAGAAATGCTTCGCGAATACCAATGGCACCTGGCGTCAAGGCCGCAAAAAGCGCAAAGTTGGCGGCACCGGTATAGGTTACGATTTGGCTGAACGAAATGTGTCCGTTTACGGCGTGCACCTCAACGAAGTAGATGGCAAGCTGCGCCACTAGCTGTACGGTTGTCGCCAAGAACATCCAGCCGCCAAATCGCATAACTGTGGATTGCTCATGGAGCTTGGACCTTTGTGCGTACCAGCGAAGCACACATGCGCTACCACCACCGGCGAGCAATACAAGAGCGACTGTTTGCCACCATGGACGGCTGCCGACAAACATCATGAAAGCGCTAATAATCGCATAACATGCGTAATATAAAAGTGTCGCAAAGATATACTGCTTGATGCCCACATTGTGACGTTTTTTGAGATAGATGGCGCGCAGGCCCGGACCACTCTGCCCTGGCCCAAAAAAGTTAATCAGCGAAGAATACGCACTCAACAAGAAGTTCTCACGAGGCTTCATGTTTTTCTGATACATACGAATTGACACCTGCAACACAACGGCTAAGGCTGCAAACCAGACTGCATAGAGCGCGAGTAATGCCACGAGCACACCAGGGTGAACATGCTTTAGTTGACGTAAAATTTCGGGGTGGGCGTGCAAGTACCATGTAAAGACGCTAACGGTAGCCGCAAGCAGTACGAAGCCAAGTATAGTTTTGAGTTGTTTTTTCATTGCTTACAGTATATCGCAAACAATAATTATTCCATATATGACGTTCTTTTAAGGTTTTCTACAGCAGCGCCTGTATAATATGAAATGACTCTATGAAAAACTTCCCCAATCGACTAACTAAGCTCTTTGGCTCACGGGCTTTTTTTGTCGGCATACTCATCTTTTTTGTTATCGAAGCCGTCTGGATTGCCCTTTCTGCCATCTATCCGATGCCTTTTGACGAAGACTTCCATTTTGGTCTCATTAAGATGTATGCAACACACTGGTCGCCATTCCTGTCCCAACACCCTGAGGGTGCCGATGCCTTTGGTGCTGTTGCGCGCGACCCATCCTATCTGTACCACTATCTGATGAGCTTCCCCTACCGCCTCCTGACGCATATTGTCTCTGATGAAACGACGCGAATCATCATCCTGCGTCTCATAAATGTGGCACTTTTTGCCTATGCGCTGGTGTTGTTCCGCAAGGTCCTTCTGCGCATTACCCATTCATCTGCGTTCACGCACGTCGCTCTGGGTATCTTTATCTTGGTTCCTATCGTGCCACAGCTCGCAGCTCATATTAACTATGACAATTTGCTAATGGTGCTCGTGGCGTGGGTCTGCCTGCTCGTCTCAGATATTCATCGAGAGTTTACGGCGGGGCGTATCGACCTCCGCGTGGTCTGCTCGTTGCTCGTTGTGAGTCTTTTCTCCAGCATTGTTAAATACTCGTTCCTGCCTATCTTCGCGGCAGTGGTTGTGTTCTTGGCATATGATCTGCTGGTATCGTTCAGGACGTTCGCTAAACTGCGCGCTGCTCTTGGTGTGAACTTCAAGGGTATATCCAGGAACACGCGTATTGGCATGCTTCTGCTCTTGGTGCTAGGCGGTTTGTTCTTTTTCCAGCGCTTTGGCGTGAACATGATCAAATATCACACGCCAATTCCATCATGTGACCAAGTGCTTAGCTACGATCACTGTAGCGCGTATGGGCCATGGATTCGCGACTATAACTATGAGCAAGATAAACCTAGTGCTACCAAAAATATTATAGGGTACACCGGTGAGTGGCTTGAGGGCCTCTGGTGGCGCCTTTTCTTCGCGATCAACAGCTCCGCACGCAACTACACGAACTATCCGCCGCTGCCATTCCCCTCGATAACTGCCATTGTTCTGGCCGGTTCGATGGTGGTGTTGGTTATCGTATTCTTTAGACGTATTATTGCGAGACCGCTGTTGCTTTTTAGCCTTATCGTAGTTGCGTTCTATTGCGGCGCGTTATGGTTCGACAACTATAAGATGTATCTGGAAACTGGTCGGGCGGTCGCGGTCAATGGACGCTATCTCATCCCCGTGCTGCCGTTGATGGCAGCGCTTGGCTGGCGCGGTTTCTGGATGCTTACCCAGCGCGCGCATGTGCTCCGCCCAGTCCTTGCCTCGATGGTACTCCTGCTATTTCTACAGGGTGGCGGACTCATGACCTTTATTATGCGTAGTGATGCATCATGGTACTGGCCAAATAACACCGTTATACGGGTCAATGATGCCGCTCGTGGCGTGCTAGACCCTGTCATCATCCAGGGCAGCAAGGAAACAAAAACGGTCCTCTAGGAGGGCCGTTTTTGTAGCTTTCAGGTTACAGCTTGATTATTTGTCGTAGCGAGCATGTCGTTGCTCTTCGAGCATATCTTCAACGAGCTTGCGATTGACGCGTGTCAGATCGGCAATGATGCCCAAGGTAAATGCGATAAACGCAGCAATCAGCAATACACTGCCGCCGATGAGGGATTGCAAGTGGTGTGCGCCATGCGTCACATCAAAAAGGAAGAAATACAGATAGCGCAGGAATGGCACAAGCCCAAGCACCAACAATATACCGCCCAGGGTGTTAAAGACCGCATATGGACGATACATGATGAATGCGCGACTAATGGCAGAGCCCGACTTGTAGATGTGCTCAAATGATGAGTTAAACAAACGTGATTCACGTGTCTTGGGGTTGGTCGGGATCGACACGCTGGCAATAGATATCCCCTTGTTGCCAGCTTGGATGAGCGTCTCCATGGTGTAGCTAAAGCGCGTAACTACGTTGATCTCCATAGCTGCATCGCGCGAATAGGCACGGAAGCCACTTGGAGCGTCAGGAACGTTTGTTCGCGCTGCAGCATTGAGCACCTTAGTTCCGAAGGCCTGCATGATCTTTTTGCCCTTGGAGAAGTGCTCGATAGACTGTACGAGGCGATCGGCAATAACCATATCAGCATCACCAGCTAAAATCGGAGCGATAAGATCACCGATCTTTTCCTGCTGGTACTGGTTATCTCCGTCGGTGTTAACGATGATATCAGCACCAAGCTCGAGACACTTCAGGAGGCCGTCGTGGAATGAGCGAGCGAGACCGCGGTTGCGCTTGTGAATGACAAAGTGTTTGACACCGTACTTCTTTGCGACTTCGATTGTTTTATCGCGAGAACCATCGTCGATGACCAAAACTTCGATTTCGTCGATGCCCTTAATTTTTTTAGGAATGCTCTGTAGGACGAGCGGCAGGGTCTGCTCTTCGTTCAGACAGGGTATCTGTACGATTAATTTCACCGGAACACCTCATTAAATTACTCAGCATAGTATACCCTGTTTAGTTGAAATTTTCCTGAGAACTGTTCAAGTTGTGTTTGTGCACGTATGCGCGACACGGTACTATACATCTATGAAACATGCGTCTGCTACCCGTCAAGCTGGTTTTACCCTGCCCGAGCTGATAGTGGCGTTTCTCTTGGTAGCTCTTGTCGGAGTGGCGGCGATGCTGCTTTTGCACCAGAACCCACAGACGATTTCCCGCAACAATACTGCGCGCAAGTTGGACGAGGCGGCTCTGATACAGGGCATAACTCGCTACTATTACGCCAAAGACTCCTTGCCGAGTGGTATACCTACAGACTATAAAGGTATCGGCTCGGAATCTGGCGAGTTGGACCTCTGTAAACAGCTCGTCCCAACCTATATGGCAGATCTCGTGTATGACCCTGTAGCCGGCATGATTACGCAGGATGGCGCCTGTGATGCCAAGGACCAAAAATATCACACAGGATACAGTATCAAGCAGAGTAATAATGGTAAGACAGTGAGCGTTGTCGCTACAACTGCTGAGGGCGGCAAGATCATCGTCTATACCAAAACGTTCAAGTAGATGTACGTTCTTGACGCCATCGGTGTGAAATAGCTTACAGCAGGCTACATACCTTAGCTGCTACACTGATACGTACCATCCGAAAGGGTGGCTTAGTAATAAGGAGGTGCGCAATGGAAAAAGCTCCCAACCCTTCCCTATTTAACAGTGGTAATCGTATTGTTTCAGCCCCACCAGATCGTAGTGAACCGACCGAACTAAAGATGGCTAAACGACGAGCACTTGCACAATGGTATGAATCCCGCCGTGCCCAGGCGCGTAATAGATATCGGTCATGGACCATGCGCCGTTCGCAGGAAGTGCAAAGCGGCTCCGCTACATTCGATGTAATGGGCCGAATGGCAGTTGTGAGCGCTGCGAATGCAGAGCCAGACGCGATTGTGCGTCGCCAACGCCGTGCATTTCTTATGCGAAAATGGCAGCAATTTATGCGTAATGCCTTCTAGAGACCCTAGATAGTTAACATTTAGTTAATTATTTAGCCATAAGTACTGGCTTTTAAAGAGTCAATGTGCTATAATAAGTATATTGTTTAGACGGATCGTGGGTACATAAGTATTTTTTGCTCGATTCTTATCAACAATCGACTCAAAAAATAACTAAAATCCCAAAGGATCTATTCTAATATGCCTTATAACAACAATAAATCATCGTATTCTTCACGCTCTCAAAATCGTGGTCAGCGCAGCTTCGGCTCACGCTCAGGCGGTTTTGGTGGTGGTCGTAGCGGCGGACGTCGCAAACCTCAAAAGCAGTACATTGACCCAAGCCGCTTTATTCAAGCAGCTAAGCCACGCGAAGAAGTAAAGTTCACTCCTGTTCACTCATTTGAGGACTTTGCTGTTGAGGAACTTATCAAAAACAACCTTTCATTCAAGGGTTACGTAGCTCCATCTCATATCCAGGACCAGGCTATCCCTGTTGGCCTTGACCGTAAAGACATCGTTGGTATCGCTAACACCGGTACTGGTAAGACTGCAGCTTTCGCTGTACCTGTTTTGCACCGCTTGATGTCTGAAGAAGACGCCAAGGTTCTTATCATCGCTCCAACTCGCGAGCTTGCCCAGCAAATTGAAGAAGAATGTCGTGAAATCGCTAAGCGTAGTGGTTTGTTCGGCGCACTTCTTATCGGTGGTTCACCAATGGGCATCCAGCTCCGCGATTTGCGCAGCAACCCACGTATCGTTATCGGTACGCCTGGCCGTATCAAAGACCACATGGAACGTGGTACGCTCGACCTTTCAACCTTCAACATGGTTGTATTGGACGAAGTTGACCGCATGATGGACATGGGCTTCATCGATGACATGCGCCAGATCGTTGGCTCACTTGCCGAAGATCGCCAGTCATTCTTCTTCTCAGCTACTATGGACCGCAAGATTGAAACTTTGGTTCACACTTTCTTGAAGCCAGATCACGTTACGATCTCTGTTAAAACTGGTGTTACCAGCGATAACGTTGAACAAGATGTTGTTCGTTACGGCGATCGCTCTGAAAAGATCGAAAAACTACACGACATTCTCAACCAAGAGGCTGTTGCTAAGGTTCTCGTCTTTGATGAGACTCAACGCAGCGTAGAGGCTTTGAGCAACGAACTTCAAAACCGTGGCTTCTCTGCTGACGCTATTCATGGTGGCAAGTCTCAAGGTCAACGCGAACGCGCCCTTAAGCGCTTCAAGAAGAACGATGTAAACATCCTCGTTGCAACTGATGTTGCTGCTCGTGGTATCGACGTTGCTGACATTACCCATGTTATCAACTACACAACTCCACAGGCTTACGAAGACTACGTACACCGTATCGGTCGCGCTGGTCGCGCCGGTCGTATGGGCTTCGCCCTGACTTTTGTAGAACGCTAGACTGACCGCTTTCTCCAAAATGAAAAATACCCCCTCGAGATGAGGGGGTATTTTTATGACCTGAAAATGGTCGATGTGGTTTTAGTAGCGTCGGCCGCCACCAAAGTTATCACGGCGCTGTTGACCACCAAAGCCACCGCGGTCGCCGCCAAATGAACGTTCGCGACGCTCTTGTGGACGAGCTTCGTTAACGGCGATTTTACGGCCACCAACTTCTTTGTCGTGCAAATCAGCGATAGCTGCCTTTGCTTCGTCGTCATTTTCCATTTCAACAAAGCCGAAGCCCTTTGAACGGTTAGTTTCGCGGTCGATGATGACCTTCGCTGAAGTAACGGTACCAAATGGAGCAAAAAGCTCATTCAGTTCATCATCAGTTACGCTGTAGGGCAGTCCGCCTACGAATAGTTTTGTTGCCACAATCGTGGTCTCCTTATATAAGATAAAGCCAAGGTAACTGGGCAACAATTTAACGCATCATCCAGAAAGCTACACTCCTCAAGCAGTTGTTAACGGTGTTAGAAAAATTGACTGTGCAGCTAATCCTCTAACAGGCTGCAGTATATCACATACTTTTTGCTTCGTGCGGTAAAGTTTGTCACAGAACAATGTTTACGGATGAATATATGTAATTAACAGAGGTGAATAGATGTATATTTCACAACTACTGAGGCTTGTGATAGTGGCTCCAACAAGCCTATAATCATAAGCGGCAATGTGAGTGCTGGACCGAATCGGCCCTTCCTACTCACAGGCTTAGATGCATTTGGGAGGCAAACTCACCGAGCATAGCGCTCGCGTCACTGCTATCCTTTCTTAAAAAATTCAAGCAGTTTTTCGTTAGATGCAAAAGATCATGTCTAGACGGCGCATTAATCTTTGGCGAAATACTTCTCCTCACAGCCGTTCACTGTTCGTACACAAGTACAGCAGTTCTCTTCCTCAAACTAAAAACCATAGGAGCTTGAATTATGGCTAATCGTGTATCTGTTAACAAAGAAGTTGCTATCACTGCGGTCTACTTCCGCAATGACGCTCAACTCAAAAGCTTCCCTAAGCGCATGGAGTTCGACGGCGAGGAATACACTTTTCTCGAGTCAGGTATTCGCTACCTGGTCCAGAAGGGTCACAACCTCATCCAGTTATTCGATATGACTGACGGTGCCGCCGACTACCGCTTAAAGTTTGACACTCATGAGTCAACATGGACGCTCGTTAATATAAGTGATGCACCACGCGCCCTCGCGTAGTGGTCTCCGATAAGCCAGGAAGGCGCTCGTTTACGCGGGCGTCTTTTTGTATGGATACGCTTTCTTAAGCAGATTTTCATGCCGGAGCTGATAGTATGTATGTATGAAAATATCTGTTATAGGCACAGGGTACGTTGGCCTTGTTTCAGGGGTTTGTTTTTCTGAAATTGGCAACGACGTTACCTGCATCGACATCATAGAGGATAAAATTAATCGTTTGAAAGCTGGCGAAGTACCAATTTACGAGCCTGGCCTCGAAGATTTGCTTCACGCAAACCAGGAGCGCGGACGCTTGCATTTTACGACCGACCTACGCGGAGGCGTCAAAGACGCCGACGTCATCTTCTTGGCGCTACCCACGCCCCCAGGGGCCGATGGTTCTGCCGATCTGACCGCCGTACTGGCTGTTGCAGATGCTTTGGGTGACATTTTGGATGATCATTACACTGTTGTCGTAGACAAGAGTACGGTGCCCGTAGGCACGGCTGAGCAGGTACACGCGCGTATTGCGTCTAAGCACCCTAACAACTTTGCAGTTGTCTCGAACCCGGAGTTTTTGCGTGAGGGTGTGGCTGTACGTGACTTCTTGGAGCCAGACCGTGTGGTTATCGGCACCTCCGCCCCTGAGGCCGAGGCGATTATGCGTGAGCTGTATGCCCCACTCACCGATGAACATCACCCACTCCTCGTTATGGACGAACATTCTGCGGAGCTTTCTAAGTACGCGAGTAATGCTTTCTTGGCTACCAAGATTTCATTTATTAATGAGATTGCCAATATGGCAGATCGCTTGGGAGCCGATGCTGAGGCAGTAGCTCGCGCAATGGGCGCCGACCCCCGTATCGGCTCGCGCTTTTTGCAGGCAGGTATCGGTTACGGTGGCAGCTGCTTCCCTAAGGACGTGCAGGCTTTGGCTAAGACTGCTGAAGCACATGACTATGATTTTAAGATTATCAATGCCGTATTGGCCGCTAATACGGCACAGCGTATGGTATTTATCGACAATGTTAAGGCCTATTATAACGATGACGTAGCCGGCAAGCATTTTGCCGTGTGGGGCTTGGCCTTTAAGCCAGATACCGATGATATCCGCGAGGCGCCTGCCCTAACCATCATTGATGAGCTTCTGGGTAGCGGCGCAACAGTGACGGTATTTGACCCTGAAGCGGCTGCTAACACAAAGCGTTTCTTCGAATCTAAGCCGCATATGCCGAAATTTGCCGAAGATCCTTTGGCCGCCGCAAAAGATGCTGACGCGCTGATTATTGCAACAGAGTGGAAAATATTCCGCGGAATACCCTTGGGCGCGCTCAAAGAGCAGCTCGCTCAGCCCGTTATTTTTGACGGCCGTAATATGTTTGAGGTCGCATATATGCGCGAAAAAGGCTTTACGTACAAGAGTGTAGGCAGACCAGAATAAAAAGATACTTGCAACATACACATGATATGAGTATACTGTGTGTATACCGGTGAGGTGACGGGGTTACGGCCCCGTCTTTCATTTCATCATGAAAAATTTCACAGCAGAATCAGCCTATCTTGAACCCCTCTCTCAGACGGCTGAGCTCTATGATCTTGTGCATGACGTTCATGGAATCCTCGATGACGCTGGTATATCACATGCAGTCATGTCAGGGTTACACGCTGCGGTGCTTCAAGAAGCAGCTACTGGAGCGCCGCATCGTGTAACTGGTGACGGAGACTTGTGGGTCCCCGACGCGCACATCGAACGTGCTGCTGAGGTACTTGACGCTCAATCTTCCCATAGGGGCATTGAGGTTAGCTATTTTAGCGGCAGCGATCGAACTATTGTAACTGTTCAGCGTGATGCTGAAGTCGAGCTTATGGCCTGTATGGATGTTAGTACTCCAGACGGGATATTTGCATTTCGCATGACTCCTCGTGTTGAGGCGGCGCGTAGGCAGAGTATCGGCAACTGGCGAGTACCATTTGCTGCGAGCGAAGATAGTATTATTCTCAAATCCCTCCTGCAGCGCAGTAATGGGAAGCACGATGCTCGAGATATTGCTGCTATTCAGGATGTTACGCCGATTAATGCGCGTTACCTCCGAAGGCGGATGAGCGAGATCAACAGCGACTCCCTAGAGCACGGCTTTTATGGGAATCCTGTGCAGCAGCGCATCATGCCCTACTTGGGTCATATCGCACGTATATAAAACGACCCCTGGCAACAGAGGTCGTTCGTAGTTTACGTGATGTTAGTTAGTTGTGGTGTCGAGCGTACTGTCGCTGCTATTGGTGCTCGGACCATTGAGTGTTGGATTCAGCTCAATGCTTTTGGCAGTCGTCGAATCGGTACTTGTCTTGGCCACCATAACGGTATCACCAGTCTTGATATCGCTCACGCTCGCTGTCGCACCATTGTTAGTGACGGTTGTGTCGGCAGCGATAGTGAGGGCGATGGGCTCTGCGGCAGCGCCGTTCATCATCATGTGCTCTTGAACCGTGATGCTTGTTGAGCTGACAGCGGTCACTTCACCGAATACATTGCCGCGAGACATTCGCATACCGCCACCACCAAAGCCCTGCCGGCCATTCATGGCCGTTTGACCTTGTGTGCTCGGAGTTGTCGTGTGGCCCTTTTGATATTGGACACCGCCCATAAAACTGGTAGCCAGCCCAACGACAGCCACAGCCGCAATGGCAAGTGGCTTGACCGGGGCCTTTTTGTCCGCTTTGTGTGCTCGAACGGGGTTAGGAGTGTTTTCCATGATTATTCCTCTCGTAGCTCCCCATCCTGGAGCTTGAATGTCTTATCTGTTTTGCCGGCAATCGACAGGTCATGAGTCACGGCCAAAATGGTCGTCTGCTCTGTCTTAGCCAGATTGTGTAGAAGATCGAAGATCATCTTGCCGGTTTGGCTGTCGAGGTTACCTGTGGGCTCATCGGCAAGGATGAGCTTAGGCTTGTTGGCGAGCGCGCGTGCAATGGCGACACGCTGTTGCTGGCCACCGCTAAGGCGTCCTGGCTTGCGAAGCTGTTGGTCCTCGGCCAGCCCCACTTGTGAAAGAAGTTGTTTGGCACGTTCCATGCGCTGCTTCTTTGGAATATTTGCAAATTCCATCGGGAGCATAACATTTTCGATGGCAGTCAGGTTCGGTACGAGATTGTAGTTCTGAAATACGAAGCCAATTTTCTTACCGCGATATTTAATGAGCGCATGGTCGTGCAGCTTGGTGATATCTTTGTCATCGACATCAATGCTGCCTGATGATGGCTTCTCGAGTGCCCCGAGAATGCTGAGCAGGGTCGACTTGCCTGAGCCGCTGGGGCCAATGATTGAGGCAAACTGCCCTTCCGGGACGCCGAAGGTTACATCCTTCAGCGCGTTAACTTTAGTGTCCCCTGATGGGAAGACTTTGGATATCTTTGAAACTTTTAACATTATTCTGCCCTCATTACTTCTGCAGGTCGGACTTTGGCGATGAAGTATGACGCAATCGCACTGCCAACAACCGCAATGATGACTGCCGCTCCAAGACCGTAGAGAATGATATCCCAACCGACATTTGCTGTTACGTTAGTGACGCTATTTCCAATACCGTGGAGAGCACCGCCGCCCATGATGTGCATGCCTGGTCCGCCGGCACTTTGGGCTGTTGAGCTTGTGCTGTTATTGACGAGCATCTTGGTAATTGGGTTGCCTGCAACGACGCCAAGTGCGATACCGATGACGGCACCTAGCAAAGTGAGCGTGATCGCTTCAGTCATGAACTGGCCGACAATAGTGGTATTTGGCGCGCCGATGGCCTTGAAGACACCGATTTCACGGCGGCGTTCGCGAACGATCATGATCATAGTTAGCAGGATGATTACGCTACCGGCCACAACTGAACCAATCAGACTGTAGAGTGAAATTGTCTGGATGTTTTCAAGTGGTTTGATGGTGCTTTCGGCTTCAGCACTTGCGTTAGTGACGTCTGCCTTGCTGTCTAAAGCGCTCTGTGCGGCCTTTGTGACGCTACTGACATTGTTGATCGAGTCAACATTGACGGTCGCGCTGGTAATGGCGCCGGCCTGGTCGGACAAGGTCTGGACGGTCGCAAGCGGCATGATTACCTGGTTGTTTGAGAAGGTATTACCTGCGTCAAAGATACCGATGACAGTAATGGTTTTGCCGTATGCGGTGAATGTTGAGCCTACTTTAAGGCTGTTCTTAGTAGCAAGTGATGAGCCAATAAGAGCTACGTTTTCAGCGCTGCCAGTGGCGAAGGCTTTCCCACTCTTGAGGGTGAATGTACCACCACCCTGCGTTGATGACAGATCTGTTGGGTCGGTTGTGCCAAGCACGGTTACTGGTGGCGTGAAGCTTGTTGTCACACTGCCATCACTGCTCTTATCCTGTGTCATAAATACCGGACCTTCTACTTTTTGGCCGCTATTGCCTGAGAACCGCTTGCCGAGGCTACCCGCGTCGACGGCTGACTTAAGGCTTGTGTTATCTGTATCAAGGCGATCGCTCAAGGTCTCGTTGACCGATTTGACGTGTGCGAGCTTCTTGACACTTGCAAGTTGACTTTCTGTCAGGGCATCGCCACCACCTTCAAACCCGCGTACGCCGGCTGGTGAGATACTGACAGTATTCCCTACTGAACTTTTGACTGATGTTATTTTGTCGCTCACTGCCTGGCGCGCAATAAGCATAGCGAGCGCCAGAGCGATACTGAGCCCCAGGATGATCACGATAGAAACGGTGCGGATAGTATTGCGGAACGCGTTCCGAATACCCCTTGTTATTACGTTCATAGTCTTCCTTTATAGTTAGTAATGACTAGAGTGTAATAACTTTTGATTAAAGCAAGCTGAGCTACCCTACGCCCTGTGGCCGATTGCAAAATATGCTCATTCGTGTTGTAATACATGCGTCATGCAACCCGTGTGATACCGCAACGAAAGGTGTACCGTGCTGACGCTTCGTCTGCAAGACATCACCAATACGCTTGCCGGCTGGTGGTATGCGTCCGAGGAGCTCATGGCTCCGCTGCAACCTGGGGATCAGCACTTCTTCGAGCTCGGCGCGAGCCCGCTCGGTCCTCTGACCGGTCTCATCCAGGCGGCCTACCCCGTCACGATGGAACACGAGACCACCATCAGCTACGGAAGCGCAGGATCACTGAAGGTCGGTGGTGGAGAGCGTACGTCATCGCATCTGGATATCTGGACCACGGCCTACGTGGGCACGGGCAAAGAGCTGCACCGCATCACGATGCAGGATGAACGGAGCGCGCTGCTTCGTCCCTTGCTCATGCAGTGGATCGAGGGCACAGCCCTTCAGATTCTGCGCATGAACGGCCGTGACGTTCCGGAACATCTGGAGCTACAGGACAGTAAGCAATGCGAGACCTGTCCCAGCTGGGGTAGGATGCAGTGTCACTGTCGCGAGTATGTCACCATCATCGGTGATGTCCAGCTGGAATACGGCGGTGGCATCGGCGGCACGATGGGCGAACACCCGAGCTGGTAGCAGCCTGTAGTCGCAACAATCCCTACGAGTGAGGAATCGTTCTCCTGGGCAGCATGCTGTCAAATCAACGAGTGACCGGCTAGTGTCGCTGATACCTATTCAAGGTATTAAAAACTAGCCACATTTCGCCTATGAAAACACCTTTCGAACGAGAGGTGTTTATTCTTGTCGCGCAATCGGGGAACCCTCAGGGCTTTTTTCCCAGAGAACACGTGCGAGTTTATGCGGTATCCGATTGTCGTACGCAAGTCCTACTGCACCGTCAACGCCTATAGGTCTATCCAACGGGCTTCTCCGCCAGCTCTGCGATACGGTCTCGTGGGTGATCAGCTTCTCGCATTGTCTATTGAGATATGCCTGTAAGAATGGCGGCAGCTGGGTATATTCATGGCGACCGGTTATTTTCGTCCATTCCTTATCGTCGATAAACTTGTGGAGTAGAGCTTCGTCATTGCTGAGCTCACCAAGATCGAGAAGACGCATACGTGTGTCGATAGACCCAAGCTCTTCCACAGTACTAAGGCCAAAATTATCTACAAACTTAAATGTTCTCTCAAATAATCCATATCCAGCCATACGGACTTGTGTATCGACACAGGCATCGATAATTTCCATACCTGTACGGATATCTTTGATATTTTTCATGTCGAGTTCGGGAATGATTTCGGCCAATGGCTCTGCGTAATCCTGGGTGTATGCCATGTGATACTTATCATTCCAAGCATATCCTGCATCTCGACAGAGACGTGGATTACCAAATAACACGGTGAGATAATCCGAGCGAATGACCTGTTCCATAGCTCGAGATATGCTGTTTAGGCCATCGATTACGAGCTCGGATGCTTTTTCGCTTCGACGGTTATCGGGCACGAGCCCGAGTAATGCTACGGCGTTTTCTGCCCGGGTAAAGGAATGCGCGATTTTAAGGACGCGGTTTACTTCGACGTCCTCCCACGTTTCGGGGTTGACGATTATATCGTTATTATATGCGTTGGGTAACAAGTAGACAGTACTTTGAGCACTCAAGGCACCAATTCTAATGCAAGCTTCAGCATCAAGATAGGGATCTCGATCTTCTGGATGGAGGCAACTGACTTGGTTGATTAACTCACTCATAAGACTATTCGGGTTGGGGGTGAGAGATTAGGCTTTGGGGATCGAGGGTGCAAGATATGCAATTTGTACGCGTATCGTACGGCATCATCTTTGCTTGCACCCTATCGGCATATGCTGTTCTCAGAGACTCATGCCAAACTTCAGGCCGTGCTCTGCCAGTGCTTGGATGATGCAGCGCATCGTCCCCTCTCCCATATTGCGGTAGTCGCTGACTTCCGCCTCGGTCTTATTGGCCAGTTGGCGAATAGTTTTGACCCCTTCGCGGTCGAGGATGTTGAGCGCGCGTACGTCGATGGCCAGTTTCTTGATGCTTCGGTCGAGCAACGGTGTGTAGCTCGGGGCATCGGCGGGCTTCAGCGCTGCAAGCTGACCTTGCATGTCGAATACCGCTCGCTGGTAGCCCTGGGCGTAAGCTCGGTCGAGTGCCGCGCTGTGTGCGGGGCTGTCAACGCAGCCGAGGTCCTCCGGTGTGGGATTTGCTGTCACGATTCCCCGGGTCCTAATCTCTCATGTGCCTAGGGCACAAAACACAATGTGCGGCTGCACAAAGTTCTACTACTATACAATGAATGCCAAATAAATACTAACTAGCCGCGGTAGCGCATAATCGCCATCACAATAAACCCGATGCCAGTGCCAATGAGCCAACCTGCTCCGGCATGCTTTGGGTCAACCGCATATCCGATTCCTGTGCCAAGAAGCATACAGCCGAAGAAGGCTGCACCGCTCGCACCATATTTGTTGTTTGAAGATGATTTTGCCATTTCTAGAATCCCGCTTATGTTTCCTTAAGTATAGCAAAATCACTAAAAACTAGTGTGCGTCTTCGGTATTTTCTATGGCCGCAGGAAGTTTAACCGAGAATGTCGAACCTTGCTTCGGGGCGCTCGTAACCGAGATACTTCCGCCGTGTTGCTGGATAATTTTGTAAGCGATGCTAAGGCCAAGACCGTAGCCGCTCTCGTGTTGGCTCGAGCGAGAACTATCTGCTCGGTAAAATCGCTCAAAGATATGTGGCAAATGTTCGCTGGCAATCCCCTGTCCTTCGTCGCGTACGTGCAGGTAGACAAACTTCCCTTGCTGCTCGGCTGTAACATAGATGTGCTTCTTACGATCGCTGTATTTGATGGCGTTATCGAGAAGCACCGACACGATTTGCGTCAGGCTGGGCATGTCTCCAATGGCCAAAAGCGCAGGAACGCTTTCTTCAATCTCGATATGTTTTGCCTGCGCTGCTTTGATGACTCGATTGATCGCGTCAGTTGTGACATCGCTCAATGATACCTGTTCCATCTGAAGTTCTTGATTATCTTCGCGGGCTAAGCGCAAGAGACCTTCGGCGAGCTCACGGAGTTTTTTGACCTCCTCAACGTTACTCTGAAGCAGCTCGCGTGCACGTTCTTCGGATAGATGTTCTTTACGGAGAGCGACTTCATTCTCAGCTTGAATGGCAGCTAACGGTGTGCGAAGTTCGTGTGATGCGTCAGACGCGAAACGTGCTTGGGCCTCCATGGCTTCCTCAATTGGTTCCAAAGTGTGTCTAGCCAGAACATAGCTGACATATGCGCCACCAAGTAGTGCTAGCGCGTTGAGCAGTACAAGATTCCACAGTAGATGCACGCGGGCATCATGAATGCGATCCACAACGTACGTGTGGTACCCAGACTGCATATCGCCACTAATCTGACTGATGAATGTAGGCGGCGGGTCACGACGACTCAGCTCGTGAAATGAAGTGTTATAGAAAACCATACTGAACCCAACGCTCATGACCATGATAATCCCGAGGTATGATGCCGTAAGCCGAGCGGTACTTGACTGCAGGAAAAGCTTAACTTGTTCAGTATTGAATTTCATGAATGTATTAGTCGCCTACTTTGTAGCCAAAGCCGCGGACTGTTTGTAGCAGCGCTGGCCCGTCGAATGGTTTATCAATCTTGGCGCGCAAATATGCCATAAACACTTCGACGGTATTTGGCAAGATATCGGCATCGAAGTCCCAGACATGTGTAATGATGTTGTGCTTGCTGAGGACTTTATTTTTGTTGCGCATTAAGTATTCGAGTAACGCAAATTCTTTGCTGGACAACGCAATAGCTTTGCCGTCGCGGCGAATCTCGTGCGTAACGGCATTGAGGGTGAGGTCACCGGCGCGAAGCTCTTCCCCGAGTGTTTCATGTGGGCGGCGCAAAAGTGCCTTAACGCGTGCCAGCAATTCTTCGAATGAGAACGGCTTAACCAGGTAGTCGTCAGCACCAGCGTTGAGGCCGGCTACACGATCGCGCACCTGATCACGAGCGGTTAGGATAAGGATTGGTGTGTGGTTGCCCTCTGCGCGAAGCGTCTTGCAAATCTCGGCACCGTCCATGCCGCCAGGCAGCATGCGGTCTAAAATAATAAGGTCATATTCTTCGTAGCGTGCGGCGTTGAGGCCTTCTTGCCCGTCAAATGAAATATCTGCAGCGTAGGATTCTTCCTCAAGGCCTTCTTTGATGGCTCGAGCAATCTTGTGTTCGTCTTCGATGATTAAAATTCTCATAAGTACAAGTGTAGACTGCTTAGTTGAAAGGAAGCTGAGAATAAGCCTATTTTGCCTCCATATAGGTGGTGGCTGCGGCGGTAATTGTGTGAAAAATGGCAGTACGTGCATCGTAATCACTCAGATCAGTTCCCTTGGTATATATGGTCAGCGCGATGTGATGACCTTTGTAGGTAATAATTGCAGCATCGTGGAGCTCGCCACCCAGGTAGCCATATTTGTGATAGATGGTAGCGTCACTCGGCAGTGCGGCAGGAATGAGGTCTTCGTTGCTAGTGTGCTGCATAAACGTATACAAGAGCTGTGCATGAGTATTGGTGATAAGTTCACCCCTATAGAGCTTGGCGAGTAGCTGCGCCTCGTCATGTGGTGTGATTGTGTTCTCATAAGGGTCGTAGGAAGTGAGCCCCAGATTGGCAGCGTACGATTGCATCTGTGGCTTCCCCAGGAACTCGTTTAGATCGGCCCAAGCGTCATTATCACTGACATTGATCATCTTCTGCAGTAAGGCCTGTGCGGTAGACCCATTAATTGTTTGGTCAAGTGTTGCGCTGCCCTGTTCCACGCGGTGCATATATAAAATAGCGGTGAGAACTTTTGTGGTGCTGGCGGCGGTAAAGGCCGCGGTTTCACCAACATCGGTCTGTGAGCCACCGTCAATGTCTACCATCGAAATTCCTATGTCTGCACTAGGATATTCGTTGATTGCTTTTTGCACACTCGCAATAAAAGCGACTTTTGCAGCTGCGGTTTGGGCTGCTGATACTGCTGAGCTGATGGTGCCATCCCCCTCTGATTCTTTAGCGGTGTTCGTGTCCGTGCGCGTGTGGGCTGACGTCTTCTTGGTAATACTATAGCCGGACGCCAAAATAGCAGCAACTACAATAGTCACGCATACGAGAATCTTGCCGGTTCTAAGAACAGAACGTTTCATATACCTAACTATATGCTTTTTGTATTAAAGAATGCTGAACTATTGCAGTAACTTATGTATTTGTGTGCGCAGTCTCGCTGAGCAGCATGCGTACGGCCACAAGTAAGCTCACCGTGACGGCTAACGCCAAGATTGCTGTAAGCTGGTAGCTAAAGAACAAAAAGACCTGAGTCACGAAGATATTGATAAGGATTGCTGTTTCGAATTTCTGTAATGCGCTATGTGTGCGATTGGTCTGGACATACCAAGCACCCCACACGATGAATCCTGCCGATACTGCTGAAGATATGAGGCTGACGGCATTATTCTGATTGCCGGGTGCGACAAGATCCAGTATCGAGTCGTTCACATGACCTTTAAGGACGAGTGAGCCGACAACAACAAGCAAGATGCCAAGCCCATATATGTAGAATAGTGTTAGAAGCGCGGCAGCGAACCGAGGTTTGCGAATAATGGTCTGCAAACATGCGTGAAACTTGCTGAGCCAACGATCTATGATAAATGGCTCGGCCTTTTTGGTGGGTTTGGCTTGCTCGATGAACGCCGCCACGCTTTTGTATAGCGGATGGTTCGGGTCGGATTTAGCCAACAGTTCTCGAGCGCGCGTGTATTCACGCTCATCAAGCTCATCGATGACGCCCTCCATGGCGAGTCCAACAGCGTTAGCAAGGTAGTCTGCTGGATGATATGTTCGCCGTATGATGTACCGTGTTATGAGATAGAGCGCGATGAACGAAACGTACATGATCCCGACCGCTGGCTTGAAGAAATAGTCATTGTCTTGGGTTATGAACTTCCCCAGTTCATCCCAAAATAGCCCAAAGCCGATACCACCCAGATAGGCTGCCAGGTCACGTGAGCTTCGATTGATCGCGCCAACCATAATAAGCATCGCAGCCAGCATTAAGATGCCTCCTGGAAGCAGATGGGCTATGTGGAGGCCGTTACCACCAATTTGTGGATAGCCAGACAGATGTAGGTAGAACCTAACGCTCAGCACTGTCACGACTGAGCTCACAAGAAATGTATCAAAGAGGCGACCAGCGTCGATATTCCGCACTAAACGTACAGGGCTTTTCATAGATACATCATACCAATTTTTGCCGGATAGCTTGAGCGGATTTTGCCGAGTGCAGCTCCTATTTGAGCTGCTTGGCGAATGCTTGCGTCATAATATCCTGAGAGAAAGTAGCTTCGGCGTGTTGCAAGAACTGCCAAAGCACGTGCGCATCGTCGTAGGCACGATGGCGTGCGGCATAGGTAAAATTGTAGCGTTCAATAAGGTTAGCGAGCTTATGACTTTTGTGCTCCGGATAGAGCGCACGAGACAAGCGAACGGTACAGAGCCGTCGCGGGCTAAATGTTTTGCCAGCACGAGCAAACTCTTGCTCCAGGAAAGAATAGTCAAAGTTGACGTTGTGGGCAACAAAAATTGCGCCATCCAGAATATCGTGAAGCTCGTCGACAACATCTGCAAACACTGGAGCATTTCGCAAGTCAGTGGGTGTGATGCCTGTCAGCTGGCTAATAAAGTGCGGTAGCTCGGTGCCCGGGTCAATGAGCTTGTTGAACTCTTTGACGACAGTGCCCTGCTCTACGCGAATTGCTGCCACTTCAATAACACGCTCACGGATAGCGCTCAGCCCGGTGGTCTCAATATCTACAAAAACAAATGGTTCATTAAACGCCCTCATATGCCTTAAGTATAGGCGAGATGCAATATATTTCACAGCTCGTCTTTTGGCGGAGATCTATAGTGGTCCGTAGAGGCACTTGTAATGGATAAGGAGTATAGCCATGGACACAGAAAATGAACAGAATTTGCGTGATGAAGATTGGCAGAATCAAACGCAAGACCCGGGCGGTACCTATTTTGGCGGTATTTCTGAAGAGGCCGGATATGCCCCCGATCCTGAAGATTCAGACGGTGATGTTTCGGCAGTTGAGCTCGATCACCAGGGCCATTAGTTAAGTGCTATGATGCCAATATTGAGGGCGGTCGCGAATGTTACCCATGCGAGGTATGGCCACAAGAGCTGCGCTGCCTTGAAATTGATGGAGCTAAAGCTCCACATCGTCAATATGATAGAGCCCCATAGGAATACGATATCGACAAGTGCCCAAACTGGCTGATGCCAGCCAAAGAACGTCAGTGACCAAAGCAGATTTAGAACTGTCTGAAAAATAAAGAGACCGCACGCGAGTTTACGTGCATGGTGGCGTTGATTGAGGATTACGTAAAAGGCAATGCCTTGCAGCACATATAGAAAACTCCAAACGGGTCCAAATACCCAGTTGGGAGGGTTGAAGCCGGGTTTTACGAGGCTGGCATACCATGTTGTGATCTCGCTGTTTGTTGCGAATGCACCAATAATACCGGCTGCGACCGGTACGGCAAGTGCAGTGATGAAAAGACCTAGGTTGAATGGTTTTGTGTTGTTTTTCATAGAGTAAGTCTAAAGTGTTAGCTCCCGTAAGGGCTGTAAGAATTTTACAAGAAAAGGGCCACTTTTGTGGCCCTTCGTTCGGTTAGTATTTAGCGTTCTTGATAAGCATTTGCGCGTATGACTCGAACCATTGTCCGGCGTTTGGTCCGCCATTGCAATTGCCGTCAGACTCACCTGCTCGTTTAATCCATAAATATGCATCAACGTTGCCTTGGCCAGTGCTGGTGGTAGGCTTTTTGCCGAGACCACGCCCAGCAGGATTACACCACTGGTTATCGGCTGTAGGACCTTGTCCGTTGCGGCTGGTATCGATGACGAAGGGCTTGTTGCCAACTTTGGCAGACACAGTGTTGCCGTAGCTTATGCTGCTGTCGTTGGTCTGGAAGTTCGACACATTAAGTGCGAAGCCTCGAGCTTTGGCAATGTTTGCGCGGCTCAGTCGTGACGACATATCATTGGCGTTAATCCAAGCTGATGTGCCAGCATCGATATAGACGTAGGCTTTTGTTTGGCTAGCAAAGACATTCACTGCATCGGAAATGAGGGCCACTCGTTCGTTTTGGTCGTTGGCGTTGATGCAGTCCATTTGAGCGAGAGCATCTGGTTCAAGAATGACAATCGCTTCACGGTTGCCAATGCCGCTAGCAATGCTGCGAATCCAGGCTTTGTAAGTGGCTGCGTCCTTAGCACCACCTGCTGAGTAACTGCCGCAGTCGCGGTGTGGAATATCGTATGCAACGAGCTGTGCGAGCTTACCCTTGCTCGTGGCATTATCTACAAGTGTTTTAACGGCGCCACTAGGCGTTGGCGTCCAGTCGCCAAACCATTCAGAAATTGGCTGGCTAGAAAGTGCCGTTGGGCGGCCAGCGTCGGCGTAGCTTGGGCTTACATAAAGCGCTTTGCCAATTGGGCTGCCACTTGTCGGAGTGGGTGTAGGCGTCGGAGTTGGCTTAGGTTTTGGTACTGGGGTGGTGCTTGCCGTTGGAACATTCCACTTTTGCGCATTTGTCCCGTTACAAGCCCAGATCCAGATCTGAGTCCCGTTTGCAGTACTTGCATATTGGTCGTCGAGACAAAGACCAGAGTTCGGGTTCATGATGGACGTGTCTTTGTTGACCTTCCACTGTTGCGCTACCGTGCCATTGCAATGATACAGCTGCACCAATGTTTGAGGTTTTTTGCCTGCGGCCTGCACGTCGAGACAGTAGCCCTGCACGCGGATTGTCCCGTCACCGGGTAGTGTCCAGGACTGGGCGGCCGTCTTATTACAGTCATACAACTGAATTTTGTTGCCGTCCTTGATGCGGGCTGCACTATTATCGAGACACTTATTGCCAATGCCGCTAATCGGCCCTGTGATACTTGCAGCGTGGCTCAGCACCAATGTGGTGATGCCGACGATCATGACAGCTACTGCGGCAAAGGAGCCAATCCATCGTTTGCCCACCCATGTCATGCGGGCGTTTTTGTTGGTAACGACTTTCGCGGCCGTCCGTGGTTTAGCTGTCCGTTTAGCTCGGGGCTTGGTTGCCATCAGTGTTCCCTCCTCTTATTTGTGTTGGTATGCAAATGTTATGGTCGAGCGCAGCTTACGGCAGTACCACCACCGGCGTGATACATCATATCTTGGAAGGTTACGCTGGCTTTGATTGGCGTATTGCTCTTGATGCTTTGAACCGATTTTCCGTTGCGTGTAATCGAGAAGCTTGGCGTAGTGCCAGCAACAAGTGGTGTCTTGAATGAAGTGAGCCCTGCAGGTGCATTCATGGTTTTGACAACTGAACCCTGGGTGATCGTGAGTGTCGCTGGCTGCGTGAGGAACGCTACCATTTCGACATCGTTAGTGGCAGTGCCACCGTTTGGCACGGCCATCTTGACGGCTTGCCCATTGCGACCCACAGGAGTCTTGCTGTATGCCGCGTTGGTGTTTTGACTGCGGTGGAACCAATAGGTCGCATCTTGAGTGACAGTCGGTGCCTTACCAGTCTTGAACCAGTCGATGTAGTATGAAGCGACGTCAGTTACAGCGTAGCCGCGGTTTTGCGTTGGTGACATCCAGCTTTCTGTGTAATCGTTCCATGTGTTCATAACTACCATATCAGCGTTGTTGTTGATTGCTGACATAAATGAGTCACGCAGGAGTGTGCTATTGTTGGCCTCCCAGAAGCGACCGTCGTATGAACGCGTATCTTCAAACGCTACTGGCTGTATCCAGATGCCACCACGACGATGTGCTTCTGCGGCATCTTTGTCGAGTGTAGAAATCCCGCCAGGAGAGCGTGTTCCCCACTGCGAATAGCCGTAGACGTGGCTGGAGGTCCACTCAGACTTCTCGCTCGTCGATCCTGACCACGAGAGGAACATTGGCACGAGCGCCGTTTTGACACCCTTCGCTACGAGCTTACTCTTCATAGAATCCCAGAATGACACAGGTTGACGCTCTGGATAGAACGGTGAAAGGACGATTTCACCCTTATCATTACGATAGATCGCTGACTCGTCTTTTACCTTGAGGACGTCGTTGACAACGCTGTCTGGGCTGGCACCACTGTCAAGGCTGAAGTCCGGGCTCAACATAATCTTGAAGCCAGGGTCAACCGCTTTGGCGGCTGCGAGCATCGCTGGAAGCTGATTCCAACGTGCATCGCTCGATGTGTGATATTCCCACATAAAGCCGTCGATGCCGGCTTGCTCTGCTCGACGAATTTCAACCTCAAAATCGGCTTGCTTCCAATCTGATCGGCTCCATGGGCTACGCGTAATTGGCCGATCGCGCAAGTCGTATTTACCACCTTGGGCATTGAGTGAGTAGAGCCAAGAAGCATAGCTGTCATTGGCTGGCGCTTTGTTGTCTACGGAAACTGGGAATGGTGGGAAATAGAATGCAAAGACCTTCTTCTTAGTTGCTTGCATGGTTTTTGCGGCAGGCAGTGTTATTGGTAGCGGGCTGCATGCGGTAGGACCAGTAGGCGGAGTAGGTGGATTCGTTGGCGTAGTCGTCGGCAGTTTAGGGACAGTCCACTTCTGTGCAACGGTGCCGTTACAGGCATACATCCAGATTGGATTGCCGTTGGCAGTGCTCGCATATTTGTCGTCGAGACAGAGGCCAGAGTTCGGGTTCACGATGCTGCCATTGCTGTTGATGGTCCACTTCTGTGCAACGGTGCCGTTACACTGATAGAGCTGCACAACAGTTTCCTGCTTTTTGCTGGCGCCTGGAACATCCAAACAGTACCCCTGAATACGGAGCGTGCCGTCGCCTGGAATTGTCCAATTTTGTGCGGCTGTCTTATTGCAGTCGTACAGCTGAATCTTGTTGCCATTCACGATCTTGGCGGCATTGTTATCGAGACATTTGTTGCCTACCCCAGTCACGGGTCCAGCTATGGACGCTGCTCGACTGAGAGCCAGCGTGACGACTCCGATGACAACCACGACAAGAATAATAAGGGGTGCAACCCATTTCTTGCGGAGCCAAGAAGTGCTATCGCTCGCCTTGCGGTTAGAGACTACTTTGACACGGGTTTTCGGTTTGGAACTAGTTTTTGGCCGACTTTTTGCAGTCATTTTCAGCTTACCTTCATTTTTGTTTGATATTTGTTGCCCATATAGTAGCATGAGCGGTATTAGTCAACAATCTAATTTAGAGAATATATACCACAACCGGTATACTAAAGGTATCATGTCCGTTCAGCCGCAATCTTCGTTCACAACAACACTTAAGCTCTTCATCCACACACTATTTCCCTCGAGTGCGAGCATCATCACCGGGTTCTTGCTAGCCATCACTATTATGGGTGGTCATTTGCTACTGGTGACGTTGAATGGTGAAGCTAGCCCGGGCACATTCGACGCCCACGCGCTCGACGCCTATAACTCCACAATTATTGACCCGCTGCTACGTATCACGAACAGCAGCGCGCTTAACAATGGGCTGGGCGTTGTGTTCTGGGGTATTTTTGGCTGGGCATTATATGCTGGGGTGGCGCTTATAGCTGGGAGTATTAGCGAGTGGCGACTTGCGCGGAGCGAAGTTCGTATTGCGAGCGGTACCATCGTGCGTAGTCCCATGCAGCGAACCTTACTTGTCCGCTTCGCCTGGCGGTTTGCAGTGGCGCTTTCTTTGGCAGTCTTCACAATGGCTGTGATGCCTGTGATGCACTATTGCCTTACGAATGATTACCGCATGCTACTCTCGTCTAGTTTCCCCGAAACAATCCCCTATTTCCTAAGAAGCTTAGGGGCCTGGTTACTCGTATTTCACGGCTATTTGATTTTGCTCCGCTTGTACATGATGCGCACACGCATTTTCGGCGAGATTTTGTACTAAAAAAACCAGCCCGGGTGTGGGCTGGTTCGTGCAGGAGCGCAGTACTATTACGCTGGTGGCGCAGTCATCTCGATTTGCATCAGGCTTTTGGCGTCAACGGTGCCGTCTTCCTTGACTTTGTAGTCGAGGATGGTACCAAAGAGCATCTCGACACCTGCGATGTCTTCGTCGCTGATAGATTCAATAAATTTCATGAGCGCACGGATGGAGTTGCCGTGTGATACTACAAGAATAGTCTTGCCTTCTTTAAGGCGTGGCAAAATAACCTGCTGGTAAAATGGTACAGCACGTTCGTAAACGTCTTTGAGTGTCTCGCCATTGGTAATCGGATGATTCCAATCTCGGCGGATGCTGTTGAACTCTGCCTCACCAACTTTGTCACGAACTTCCCACTTGTTCATGCCAGTGTAGTCACCGTAATCACGTTCGTTGATGTCACCGCTGCGCTCGTATGGCACACTGATCTGGCCAGAGCCGTCCAAGATGCCTTCAAGTGTTTCTTTGGTGCGAATTTGCAACGAACAAAATGCCTCATCGATTTTGATACCTTTGAGCGCTTCCCCAATTTGACCAGCTTGATGAAAACCGTTTGCCGACAAATGAACGTCAGTCGTGCCAGTCCATTTACCGAGTGCGTTCCATTCGGATTCACAGTGGCGTGTAATCAGTAATTGTCCCATTGCCATAATCTTATACCTTAACTCTGTTGGGCGTTTCGCCCTTATAAAAATCAATAATGTTTTGCACGGTTGTTTGACGGATACGATCCACGGCTTCAACGGTGTTGAACGCTGTGTGTGGCGTCAAAATAACGTTGTCCATGGTCTTGAGCGCAGCCACGTCAACGATTGCCTGTGCTAGCTCTGGAGAGATTTTCTCGTGAAGCTCGGAGGCTTTGGTGTGCAGTAGTTCTTCATGCTCAAGAACGTCGAGGGCTGCTCCGGCCAGTTGGTTTTTGCTGAGTGCAGCCACCAGTGCTGATGTGTCAACGAGCTCACCACGGGCTGTATTAACCAGTACAGCATGTGATTTTACTCGCTTCAAGAAACCACTGTCAACTAGGTGGTGCGTCTCTGGCGTGGCTGGTGCGTGCAGCGAGATGACATCGCTCTGCTCGGCAAGTTCAGCAAGACCAACGTAGGTGAAACCCATTTCGTCGGCAGCCTTCTGGTTTGGATAGAGGTCGTAGGCGATGACGTTCATGCCAAAGCCTTTGGCAATTGTAATAGCGTGCTGGCCGATGCGCCCGGTGCCGACGATGCCGATCGTCTTGCCCTGCAAATCAAAGCCAGCAAGCGTCGATAGGTCGACGGCATTCTCAACAATACTAGCCTGCGCCTCAAGGACCTTGCGCGATACTGTCAGAAGCAATGCAAACGTGAATTCCGCAACAGTCTGCTCGCCATACCGTGGGACGTTTGTAACAGTAATGCCCTTTTCGCGCGCTGCCTCGAGGTCGATGTGATCAAACCCAGTCGATCGGGTGGCAATGAGCTTGAGCTTCGGCATGCTTTCTATAACTTCACGGGTAACGTTATTATGCACGAATATTGAAATTACCTCTGCCTCGGAGTTACTATTTTGAAGGCTTATTGACTCGCTATTGAGTTCGTACTCATGTTCGGAGCCAGATAATAATTCGGTAAACCTTTGTTTGTCGGTTGTGTCGGTGTCGTAGAATGAAATAATAGCCATAACATAAGTAGTATAAGGGGCATGTCTATGAAAATCCAAAGTATTCACGCGCGAACCATCTTTGACTCACGTGGTTTTCCAACAGTCGAGTGTGATGTCGTACTCGAAGACGGCACGCTTGGCCGCGCTGCTGTGCCCTCGGGCGCATCAACCGGTGCCGGCGAGGCACTCGAGCTTCGTGACGGCGAAAGCGCATTTAACGGCAAAGGTGTTAGCAAAGCAGTCGCAAACGTCAATGACGCAATCGCGCCGGCTCTTATTGGCCGAGACGTCGAAAACCAATTTGATCTCGACCAGGCAATGCTTGACCTAGACGGTACCGAAAACAAAAGCAAGCTCGGTGCTAACGCTATTTTGGCCGTCTCGTTGGCACTCGCGCACGCTGCCGCTACCAGCCAAGGCAAACCACTCTTTAAATATGTTGGTGACCTCGTTGGCAACACTACGTTCACGCTGCCACTTCCAATGCTTAACATTATGAACGGTGGCAAGCACGCTTCTGGCTCAACTGACATCCAGGAATTCATGATTATGCCTGTCGGTGCCACAAGCTTCGCTCACGCTATGCAAATGGCGAGCGAGATCTACCACGCACTTGGCAAGGTTTTGGCCGCCAAAGGCTACGCTACGACTGTTGGTGACGAAGGTGGCTATGCACCAAGCGTCAAGGGTGGTTCTAGCGAAGCTCTTGAGCTTATCGAAGAAGCTGTTGCCAAAGCTGGCTACACGATGGGCGTGGACGTCAAGCTAGCGCTTGATGTTGCTTCGAGCGAGCTCGTGGTCGAAGGCGCGTACAATTTTGAACGCGAAGGTCGCATCTTCACCAGCGAAGAGCTCATTGCCTTCTACGAAGATTTGGCGGAAAAGTTTCCGCTTGTTTCTATCGAAGATGGTTTGGGCGAAGACGACTGGGACGGTTGGAAGCAGCTTACCGAAACGTTGGGCGACAAGCTCCAGCTCGTGGGTGATGACTTGCTTGTAACCAACACTAAGCTGCTTGAGAAAGCAATTGCTGAGAAATCTGCCAATGCAATTCTCATCAAGCCAAACCAAATCGGCACCCTGACCGAAACCATTCGTGCTGTCCAGATGGCACAACAGGCCGGCTGGAACACGGTGATGTCCCATCGTTCTGGTGAGACCGAAGATGCGACAATTGCCCACTTGGCAGTTGGCCTTAACACGGGCCAGATCAAGACTGGTTCATTCTCTCGTTCTGATCGTATTGCGAAGTACAACGAACTTCTGCGTATCTCAGAACAGCTTGATAACCCACAGCTCGCCAAGCCTTTCTAGACTCGGTCTGCGATAAAAAAACACCTCCTGAAATACGGAGGTGTTTTGCTACTAAAAAACCGCCTTGCTGGCGGATACAAGTCAGATAGTTGTTGCCGACAGATGGGTGTGAGGATGCACGAATGTGCACTGACCTCACGGTCCCATCTGTCGTCGCCCGGAATCTCCGAACTTGCTAGCTAGCGCTAGCCATGGTGCCTTTGTTTAGGCGCCGAGTGTTTGCCGCTGGATCTCCAACACCTGCTCTCGACCGAGTGCCTTCACGTTCAGCAGACTGTCGCGCAGGTTCTCGACCAGTTGCCGGTGGGTGGTGATGAGCTCCGTGGCTCGGTTGAGTCCTTCGTCCAGCATGCCTTGGACAACGTGTCCGACCAGGCTGGCTTGCGGATGATCTTCCCAGGTGTCCGGGTCGATGCTCATCAGCACGCCGCCGATGGCGGTGGTGCAGACCGTCCGAACTGCCATGTCCGTCGCGACCGCGAGGTCGTGAGACGAGCCGGCGCTCGGGCTCTGGTTGGGGTTGAACAGCTGTTCGGCTGCCAGCCCGCCCAGAAGGACCGTGAGCTCATCGCACAAGATCTCGTGCGTAACGAGCTGACGATCATCTCGCGTGTGCCAGGTGCTGCCGCCGCTTTGCGCGATCGGGATGATCGTGACGTGCTGCAGCGTGAACCGTTCGGTGTTGAGCGCGGCTACGGTGTGCCCGCTCTCATGGATCGCTGCGATCGTGGCATCCTCGTGGTGAACGGCGGCCGACTCTCGTGGTACGCCCATTGCCACACGGATCACCGCGGTACGCAGTGTGTCCATTGTGAGGACCTTGCTCTTACCTCCTGTCACACGGTATGTGAGCCGTTCCGCTTCCTTGACGACCTCCTCGATCTGAGCTCCGGTCATGTCGCTTGTCAGCTGCGCGAGCGACTGCAGGTCGACGGCCTTGTCGAGCTCGTGGCTCTTGGTGTACAGATCGAACAGGTTTTGGCGTGCCAGGACGTCCGGCTTGGGCATCGGGATGTGCTTGCCGAGCCGTCCAGGACGCAACATCGCATCATCGATGTTCTGCAGATAGTTCGTTGCAGCGATGACGACGACGTACGGGTAGTGCTCGAACAGGATGCCGAGTTCGTGCAGGAGTGCATCTGTTGTGGTGTTGCGCTCCTGCTGACCGCCGAAGGTGTTGTCGTTCACCGAGCGCTTGTGGGCGAGCCCATCAAGTTCATCCACGAAGATGATCGCGGCAACGACGCCGGAGTCCTTGAGTGACTTCTTGACACTCGTGAAGAACTCGACGACCAGCCGTGCGCTGTGGTTGACGAACATGCTGGTGAGGGCCGGACCGCTCAAGTAGTAGAACGGGACGCCCGCTTCACCTGCAACCGCCTTGGCCAGCAGCGTTTTGCCGGTGCCGGTTTCGCCGTGTACGATGACGCCTTGATCGATGGCCGGACCGCTGTAGTTCTCGGGATCTTTCAGCGCTTCGACAACCAGCTGCAGGTCAGCGATTGCTTCGTTTGCGCCCATGACGTCCGCGAAGCGAACCTGGGGCCGCTCGGCCGCAAAGTTCCCGAGCTTGGGGAGCATGCTGAGACCGCCGGACGCGCCGCCGCGAAGCAGGAACAGCATGGCTGCGAAGATCAGGATCAGCGGCAAGATGCCGAAGGCCCAACCCCAGTCGTAACCGCCCTTGCTGATCTTGTAGCTGACGTCCTTGGCCCGGAGCTGGTTGACCAGGTCATCCTCGTAGCTCGAGGGGTACGCGACCTTGAAGGTCTTGTGCTCCTTGAGCTTTGCGGTGAGTACGTGGTCCTTGGTGTTCATGTCGGCGCTGACGACCTGGTCCTGAGCGACCTGCTTCTGCAGTGAGCTCAGCGACTCGGACGGTGTGCCGCCAGAAGGCCAGAATGACCAGACGAGTGCGATGACTGCCGCCAAGACCAGGAGATACCTGAACTTGACTCTAGTAGTCTTTTCGCGCACCTTGTTTCCTTTCGTCGAAGGATATGCCAGAATAGGCTTGTAAATTTTACCATATTATTGTGTAGTTTTCTAACAGATTGTAGGGCTATCGTTTATCAGGGGTAAATGGTACTATAGAAAGAATGATTCTCTCTGTTGACATCGCCGAAAAGTCATTCGGCAACAAAATTCTCTACCAAGACCTCACCCTTTCTGTGCAGCCGCATGAAAAAGTAGGTCTTATTGGCCGTAACGGTACGGGTAAATCCACCCTACTCAATATGATTAGTGGTGATGACAAAGACTTTGAAGGCGAAATTGTTGCCCGCCGCAGTTCTATTTTGGTTACAAGCCGCCAGGAGCACCACGGACACGAAGATAAAACAGTGCTTGAGTATATTCAGGGTGACCTGCCAGAGTACGCGCAGCTGAGCCATATTATTGCCACCTATCCCGAACACATGGGCGAGAGCGATCGCAAAATGCAGCAGTACGCTGACGCACTAGAGCGCTTTGCACAGCTTGGTTATTACCAGGTTGAAGACGAAGTGCAACAAATGTTTGCTGAATATCAGCTCGACGCCTCCAAGCTTCACGTCAAGCTTGGCGAACTCAGTGGTGGGCAGAAACGCCTCGTTGAGCTTATCAAGGTGCAGCGCTCCCGTGCTGACATCGCACTCATCGACGAGCCAACCAACCACATGGACTACATCGCCAAAGAGGCATTTATTCAGTGGTTCAAGAACTCACCAGAGGCAATTCTTGTGATTACTCACGACCGAGATGTTCTCAAGCAGGTCGATCGTATTATCGAAATTCGAGATGGCCAAGCCTATCCATTTAAGGGCGACTATGACGCATACTTGCGCACCAACAAGAGCCAAATTGTTTCTCAAGTAAATGAATATGACGTGACGCAGCGCCGTATCGAGAACCTCAAAAACGACGTTGTACGTTTCCGCCGTATGAAGGAAAAAGCTCGCGACCCAGGCACAATTCACCGCTTTAAGGGCCAGGAAGAGCGCGCTCGCAAAGAGCTCGCCAAACTTGAGAAGATGGAAAAACCTTCATTCTGGATTGATCGCGAGTCAACCGCTGCTATGAACGATAATCTGACCGCAGCGTACGAAAAGCACAAGGCACGTACTATCCGCATCCGTACTCGCACCAAAGAAACGCAGTCACATCGTTTGCTGGTCGAAGTCTCTAAGCTTAGCCTTGGCTACGGCGATACACCGCTGTTTGAAGATGTGAGCTTTGCGCTTCACGAAGGCGAACGTATCCGTTTGCATGGCCGCAACGGTGCTGGTAAAACGACGCTAGTACGCGCTATCATGTCGCGTGTTCGTGACACCGATATGCCATGCACCAAATTTGCTGGTCACATCTCTACCGAAAAAGAACTTTCACTTGGCTACTACGAGCAGGAAATCGATGCCAGCTATTTGCCCCTAACGCTGCACGATGCTATCGAAAAGATTTACGAAGATAAAGGTTTGCCGGTGAGCGAACAACGCATCAAGCAGCTTTTGAGCGACTATCTTTTTAACCCAGGCGCAGACGGCGACGTTGTACTAGAGCGTCTCAGCGGTGGCCAAAAAGCTCGATTCCAGCTCATAGCTATGCTGGCTAATGACCCACAGATCCTTATCCTCGACGAGCCAACCAACCACCTTGACCTGCCAAGCATTGAAGAACTTGAAGATGCACTCAAGAGCTACCACGGTGCAATTATCTTTATCTCACACGACAGCTACTTTGCAGGCATGCTCGGCGGCACGACTATTGCTATCGGCCAGTAGCCCTAGATCTTGGCTACGAAGTAAGGTTTTTTGGAATAGAAGCCGGCGCGAGCATGCTTGTCGCTCGTCTTGAGGATGTGCGTATGCTGATGAAGCGGAATGGTACGCTGTATGCTATCGCTCGAACGAGCATAGATATTGTAGTTATTCCCTTCATACTCAGTAATGATATCCATGAGATCGTAGCGCTCTTCACGGGTAAGGTTCGCAAAACTTTTGACATGGCGCTTGGGTACGACAAGATAATGTTCGATTACGTCGCGGAGCTCCCAAATTTCGTAGGGGAACATACTTTTGACCACAAAACTGTGAGGAGTTTCGGCGATTATATATTCAGGAAGCGGTTCGCAAAACGGACAAACGTTGTCCTTATGATTTTTGTAGTTTTTTGCCGCTTTTCTATATCTGAACATGTCCCTACCCTTACGCATGAGAAATGCCGCGACATCGCGACAGTTACAACCCACGCACTTTGTGTCAATTAACGGACTTATCGTAGCAGATATTTAAGGAGAAATAAATGTATTTCCACCTGTTAACCCCCAACCCAGATATCTATGTGCACCCTGAGAACGGGTGTTTTTTGTTGTCTTTAGCTAGACGATATATGTATGGATCAGCGTAATAATATGATTGTAGTGGCTGGTGCAAAACCAAATATCAAGTGCCACAATACCTGGAAAGACGACGAGCATCTCGGCCGCCTTCCCTGTTGCAATACGCAATCGTTTGAGCGGCGGGAATCCAAATTTGATCGGAATCGGCAGCAACCATGGCACGCCTTCACGTGTAAATGAATCCATAACCAGGTGCGAGAACATGCCAATCATAAAAGCCCACCACACAAGACCAGTATCAACGTGTGGCATAACTGGCGTCAGCGCCACTAACAGGAGATGTGCCAGGACGCCCAAAATTACTAGTCCGAGAATAGAATGTGTCAAAAACCGATGGCCACCAAGTAGTTTGCCAACAACTTTGCCGAATACTCCGCCGATTGGTAAATTTCGCCAAAACGGTGCGGTTGGCTGATCTATGTCTGGTGCAATACCACCAATTTGATTAGCAAGAATGCTGATGAGCGCAGTTGAAAGGGTTATGGTACGCGCCGGGCTCAAGAGTACAACTGCGCCAAGTGCAGTAATCGCTGCCAGGTCATGCGTCCTGCCGGTCATGCCTAGTTGGTGACTTCAACTTTACCCATCATATCTGGGTGAAAATTGCAGTGATAGCTAAATGTGCCGGCCTTCTTGAACGTGTGTGTAAATGTTTTGCCTTGAGCTAGCGAACCACTATCAAATGAGTCGTCTGAGCTGCTGTCGGAGGTCACTGTGTGGGCGGCTGAATCTTTGTTGGTCCATGTAACAGTAGTGCCAACTTTGACTTTTACATCTACAGGAGAAAATGCGAAGTCTTTGATAGCGACAGCATTGGTGCTGACAGGAGTGTCGGAAGCGTTGCCGGTATTCTCGTTCATAGAGCCCATGTTGGATGAGCTTGAAGTGTTAGTTTTGTTGTTGGTGGTATTGTTGCGTGCTTTGGCGACGAAGAGAGCGACAACTGCTATGACAATAGCCAGTGCCAGTATACTGACTATGATTGCTGAGCGTTTATTTTGCATGGAATGATCCTACATTACGTATAGCATAACCATAGCACCCACTCATGCGGTCGGCAATAGCCTCGATCACATTATTAGTACAAATGGAAAAGGACCTGGAGAGCAACATGTAGTGGGGTTATGGCGGGTGCCATATACATGTTGCTTCCAGGTCCAGAGTCCCGAGAGTGAGCGTGTGCTCAGCTATGTAGACCGGGTCTCAGTTTTCCAGATGACTGCTCGCGAGGGTTTCCCCTACTTGGTGACCAGGCGGCCGGCGAGCTTGTTGCGGGCGGAGGCCACACGACCGGAGACGCTCTCGCGGACGTCGTCCACCAGGGCGGTGAGCTCGTCGCGGAAGTCCGCGGCGTGGCCGACGACGGTCTCCTTCAGGAGCTCGTAGGCCTTCAGGCCCAGCGCCTGCTTGGACGGCTCGAGGATGGTGTCGGTGTGAACGACCCAGAGCGCGACGTTCGCCTTGTTGGGGGCGGCGTAGGCTGCGAGCTCGAGGCCGATGTTCTCGGTCACGAGCAGCTGGTGGGCCTGCTTCGCCTCCAGGAGGCTGAGGAACGCCTCGCGTTCGCTCTTGTCCATCTTGCTGAGGCGGTCGAAGAGCTCGATGCTGCGGCGAGTGGTGTCGTCGGAGCTGGTCAAAGGAATCACTCCTTGGTGCGTGTACTTCTGGAAATACAGAATCCCGGTTGGGACCAAGCTATTATATCATAAAAAATATTTATTTCAAGTTCCAGCGTGTACGGTGTTTCTATATATATTTTCACAGCTTGGATGTCATAATTTCATAGAACGAAGCAATTAATACGCTTATGATGAAGATACGTTACAACAGTAACGAAAGCACAAGGAGGGTCTTATGAAAAAAAGTCTCGTCAGCATACACTGGGGCGGTGAGTCTATTTTGAATACTACGCACCCAGTCCCTACTGCACCAATTAAATCGATTCTCGAAACAAGCTAGTCACGACGTTTCAGGGAATAAGATCAGCCAGCACATGAGCAGGCTGATCTTTTATTTTAGGCTCGCCAGCACGAGGCTGTTTGCTATACTAAAGAGAATATGGAACCTCGCAATGTACCGGGTGAGCGTATGCCGCACGTTTCGCAGCCAGGCGAAGGGGCTGACGCTACATCCAAAGAGTCCAAAAATAAGAAGTCTGCAAACTCCAATGAATTTCTCGCAGCTACTGCTATTAAGGATATCAAGCGTCCGGAGGGAGTGCCTGAATCTCCCAAGAACAATACAGATGGGCTTAAAGCTGAGCAGACGTGGCTCGGCTCGACCGATCACGGGCATGACGACAAACAGCCGGAAGCTGTCACTGCCGCAGATACTGACAAAACAGACACCTCTCACGAATCCGAGGCACACTATGCCAATGATGTAGATCACCTAACTCACGGCGAAGCGCTCTCAGTTGTGGCTGAATATGTTGACCACCGCTTGCCTATCATCAAGCAAGAGCGAACAGAATCCCGGGATGATATTCATGAGCTGGCCGCCATCGATGCGAACGAAGCGTTTCTTACGCGCATGCAGACAGAGCTGGGTGAGGAAGAAGTGCCCGAGGCGCCACCAGAGGTGCTTATCGATCAGGCTATGGGCGATATTATTCGTGAGCTTGGGCTAGAAGATACTGTCGCTAATCGAGAGGCTGAAGATGTCGAGCCGAATGATGCTACTTCTGAAATGTCCCTGCCCGATACATCAGAACACGCAAGTGCGGAGCTGCCAGAAATGCCAGATATGCATCACACGGCTGAAGATGGTGACGGAGGCGAGCCACCAGTGACTGCCGAACGGCCGTCCTTTGATGGTGATGATGAACCCGGGATGCCGCCGCATATCGGTTTGGGCCACGTAGAGCCAGAGCCCGCCCGTGAGATCAATCCGATGCCACCTGCTCCGAATATTCGACTCGAACGCGCACAGCGGGGCGCAGAGCGTCAACAGGATATGCTGAGGGGCATGTTGGTCGGTGGTGTGATCGGCTATATTGTTGGGCGCCGTCGCGGTCGTATCAAGACAGAGCAAAAGTTTAAGCCGGTTCAGGAAAAACTTCAGCAAGAGGCAGATGGTTTGCGAAAGGCTGTTGCGACACACGAACAAACTATCCGATCTATGGCTCGTGAGAAGTCGACCTTGCAGCAAACTGTCACCGAGGCACTTGCCCAGACAGTTACCGAAGCGCAGAACGGTCCTGCCAGCGCAGCTCGTTCTGTAAGCTCGGCTAAGGGCCAAAAAACAGTTGAAGAAATCAAAGACAGCGCCATCAATACTATCTTGGCGGCGCCAGCGAAGCCGCTTGAACATTCCCCTGCACTGCATGCCGAAGTGGCACGGCGCGAAGTTGCTTCGTACCAGCAAACTGTCGAGCGATCTCCTGGCGGTGCTGTTGATATCATCGCGACGCCAACCAAACAGCAGGAACGCGTAGTGACGCCGAGGACTGTCGAAAGCATGCCATTGCCGACGCTCATAAAAGCCTCTGAATCTGTTATTATTGGCGGCACATCACTCAAGAAGTATTTCGAATCGGGTCGCATTGGCGAGCAAGGTATGCGCCGTGTACTTGCCGAACACGTTCGAACAGGCAAAACTGAACAGGCTCTGAACACCGAAATGTTCAGCTATGAGCGGCGCAAGACAACAGTACCTGAACGGCTTGATACCACTGGCCATAACGGCGCACAGCACGCCATTACTGGTATGAGCGCTGACATCCAGCAGTCTTCACATCACACTCCTCAGAGCGCACTGGTTGCAGATAGCGGCGGGTCGCGTATCGTTCCGCCAGTAAAGGTGCAGAAGCCCAAACGTACCGTTAGTGCAATGGTCGTTGTCATCAGTATTATTTTGCTCATTGGGGTCTTGTTCTTAGCGTTGCACTAATCGTGCTTATGTTTTGTTGTAATATTTACTTGACAAGCCTGCAATAAGTCCGTAGAATCTCTTTTTGTACCGCAGCAACTGCAACGGTATGTTCAACCCCACCCGAGACTCCTACAAGAGGAGCCTCACTGTCACGAAAGGAGAGACATCCATCATGGGTGTTTCCCTCAGCAAGGGCGGCAACGTCAGTCTCACCAAGGAGGCCCCCGGCCTCACGGCCGTCACGGTCGGCCTCGGATGGGACGTGCGTACCACCACCGGCACGGACTTCGACCTCGACGCCAGCGCGTTGCTCCTCGACGAGAACGACAAGGTCGTCGGCGGTGACGGGAACTTCGTCTACTTCAACAACCTGAAGTCGACCGACGGTTCCGTCGAGCACACCGGCGACAACCTCACCGGCGAGGGCGAGGGCAACGACGAGGAGATCAAGGTCAACCTGGCCGCGGTCCCCGCGAACGTCGCCAAGATCGTCTTCCCGGTGTCGGTGTACGACGCGGACGCCCGCCAGCAGAACTTCGGCCAGGTCCGCAACGCGTACATCTGCGTCACCAACCAGGCCGGCGGCCAGGAGCTCGCGCGCTACGACCTCACCGAGGACGCGGCCACCGAGACCTCCATGGTCTTCGGCGAGCTGTACCGCAACGGTACCGACTGGAAGTTCCGCGCCGTGGGCCAGGGCTACGCCTCGGGTCTGTCCGGCATCGCCCAGGACTTCGGTCTCACGGTCAACGACCAGCACCCGGACCGCTGATTCCCCCTCGCCGCGGCGAACAGGTGGATGACCACTCTGATGAACTGCTGAGCTGAGCTCTGGCGGAACCATCGGATGGTCATGGTGGCAACACCGGTTGAACATATCGCAGTGTGTGCGACTGATTGCGACCCTAGGTCGTTATTCATTCGTTCATCTGCGTAGGGGTGGCTTTCTTGAGATTGTGGCTAATAGCCGACAAAACAATCCCGAGAAGCCACCCCGTTCAACCCCAATAAGCATTTTATCCGCCACGAGGCGGTTTTTTAGTACATAAAAATACCCTGGATTGCTCCAGGGTATTTTTCGTAGAAACGCTGTTCTCTTACATAGGTGCGTAGCAGGCGACCCAGTCAGTGTCGAGTTGCGCGGTTGCGCCAGCCTTGGCGTATGGCCCCATGATCGATGATTCGTTCTGGAGTACCCAAGACATGCTGATGTTTGGAACTTTCTTAGTGGTTGTGCCAACTAGTTTGTCGTCCATGTAGAACTTAACTGAGCTTGCAGTCCACTCGATAGCGGTTGTGTGCCATGAAGTGTACTTAGTGCCTGTGCTGAAGTTAGCTTCACCTGGGTGGGTGTATGCGCTAATTGTGTCACCGAAGTCATTCTCCGGGTAGTCAATTTCGTAGCCACCGTTGTAGAACAGGTGTGCGCTCTTGAAGCCAGGATCAGCCTGAACTACCTTGAATCGCTCGACGTAACGGCCGTACTTGCGGTCCATGCAAGCACGAGGTACGAGAGCTGCAACATGGTTGTCGCCACCGGCTTTGGGTCGGAACATTTTAACATGCATTGCGCTGTTGCTCACAGAGACAGTGTCTTCTGGGTGGTAGGTACCGCCAAATGGTGCGCCGCCGTTGCCGTCTGCGCCAGATTTTGCAGTATCATCCCAGTTGTTCGGGTAAGCCCACCAGTTTTTGTAGTAACTGCTGTAGTTCTTGAGGCCACCACAGTAGGCTTGTGGCGTGTCGGTGTTGTGGTTGCAGTCGCTAAATGCGCCTACGGGAACTGTGCCTGTAAAGTCGTCGGAGAAGATCATCTTCCAACTAGCCAAGTTGCCTGTTGGAGCGGCTACGCCAGACGGATTGGCTGTACTTGTACCACCACCGCTAGTCGGAGGTGTTGTAGTGCCGCCGCCAGTGCTTGGGGGCGTTGTTGTACCACCACCAGTTGTTGGTGGAGGTGTGGTTGTGGTGCCTGGCGCGCTGATAGTCCACTTCTGTGCAGCCGTACTGTTGCAGGTCCACATCCAAATCTGGTTGCCGTTAGCAGTGCCAGAGTATTGGTCGTCGAGACAAAGTCCAGAGTTCGGATTTACGATGCTACCATCAGATTTGACGGTCCACTTCTGTGCAACGGTGCCGTTACAGGTGTAGAGTTGCACGAGGGTTTTAGCTGTTTTGCCAGCACCCTTTACATCAAGACAATAACCGTTGGCGTTAACGATGGTGCCACCGCTGTTGACGGTCCACGCTTGAGCACCTGTTCCGTTACAGGTGTAGAGTTGAATCTTGTTATCGTTGGCCTTGGTATTGCCGGCGTTGTCCAAACACTTGCTGGCCACACCCTTGATGGTGCTGCCTGACGTAGACGCCGCACTCGTAAGGAACATAGTTACAATGCCACCGATGGCCGCAAAGGCTACGATAAACACGAGCGGCATCGCATACCGCTGGGCAGCGAACCGAGTCATCCAGGTGGATTTCTTCTTAGGAGAAGACGATCGCTTAGCTTTTGTTGGAACTTTTCTCGCGGTGGCCATACGTGGTCCTTTTCGGTTAAGCTTTGAGCGCAGTATACACGTTGATGTGCGTAAAATTCAAGCCAATCTTAAGATTACCCACATAGTAGATGACCTATTGAAATATACCCCAAGGGGGTATATTATCTCTATAGATATAAGGAGAACATCATGCAAAACTCAACTAATAAGACTGCGGCACAGGCTACGCTCCACTGTCTTACCGGGTGTGCTGTTGGCGAGGTTGTCGGTATGATTATTACGACTGCATTTGCGTGGTCGGCCGCGCCAAGCGTTGCGTTGTCTATCATACTAGCGTTCATGTTTGGCTACTCATTTAGTATGGCGCCACTTCTACGATCACATTTGAGTTTACGCAAAGCGTTGCTCATAGCTCTGGCCGCGGACACCCTATCCATCACGGTTATGGAGCTTGCTGACAACGGATTTGTTTTGGCAGTCCCCGGGGCAATTAATGCAGGCCTAACGACGCCACTTTTTTGGATAAGCCTCGGTATCTCACTCGTTGTGGCGTTTTTGGCCGCCTTCCCTGTGAACAAATATCTGATCGCTCGCGGAAAAGGCCATGCGGTTATGCACAAGCACCATGCTCATCACGAACATCATATATAAGGAGAGACTATGAAATACGGATATGATACCAACAAACCAGCACTACAAAAGCGCCTAAGTCGCATCGAAGGCCAGGTTCGCGGCATTGCCGGTATGGTTGAAGACGATCGATACTGCATCGATATCCTTACGCAGATCACCGCTGCACGCGCTGCACTCGATACTGTTGCCCTGGAACTTGTGCGCGATCACACCGTGCACTGCATGAGCTCCACTGACCCCGACGAGCGTGAGCAGAAGGCCAAAGAGATTACTACGGCACTAGCGCGCATGCTGAAGGTCTAAGCCTCGAGCTCAATTTCTTTTACGGGATTAATCTCTGGTGCTGTCCCTGCTTCTTCGGTCCGTGGCAGCATTTCTGGCGCCCGGCTGAGCCGCCAAATGCTGGCAAGCTCGCGACCCCATTTTTGGGCACGCTCTACTTCGCCCCTTTTAATGGGCCCTTCCCGTGACCCTACATAAAAGCCAGTCGGTGGCACGATAGTGCAGCCTCCCCGACCCCGGAGGCTAATAATGATGCGCCGGCTTGCGAAGCCAATTATTCTAAGCCAACGACTCGGAAGACGCGTATCGAATGCGGCTATATATACGCCCTTTAGTTCATCGTCGCCAATTTTATTGAGAAATGTTTGGATGGCTGGTGTCGGCATACTGGCGTGTGTCGGAGAGCCGACGATGAGTAGGTCGAAGTGATGAAGTGGAAGTCTGAGGGCATTATGAGCATCGATGATAAGTGCATTGCTGGCTAAGCCTTGACCAATTGCCTCAGCGATATACCGAGTATTGCCATACCAGGAATCGTATATCACAAGCGCGTTCATATGTCCTCCCTCTAGGCTTACCATAGCGCATTATGAGGAACATGTCTGTGATATTTCGCGCGTAAATAAAAAATGCCAGATTTGTGCAGGCATTTTTGAAACTTATTTTAGACTGGGAGGGCGTGTGTGCTCAAATTGTGTACCGCAGTGATGTCGGCATGTGCCTCGTGATCCATAAAGTCATTATGTGGATACGCGCAGTATCGCGAGAAGTTGTACTTTTGCGTTGCTTCATTCCAGAGCTTCTCAAGCGCCATTGCTCCGTCGTGGTTGCCCTCTTCCCATAGCAACGCTACCATGTCGCCGTATGCTCGAACGGGTTTACCTTTGCTGTCTGCCTCGTCAACGAGACCCTTGATTGTCTTGAGAAATTTTGTGCGATCGGGCATGCCGTCTACCATAAAATCATCAAGTACTGCCTCGGCGCGGAAAACAAGATGTTTGTCGTTGCTCAGTGTGTGGAGGACGCCTGGCGTAGAGGCGTATTCGCGGTATAGTTTGGTAATTATATTTGAACGAGCGACAACAATGCACGTTTCACCCGCGGCAGTTCCGGCGCTCAGAAAGTCGCAAAGACTTTGCACAAGCGAATTGTCGGAGTCGTAGTATGCTACGACATGACTTCCAGCAGGACTCGCCATCCACTTCTTATATTCGTTGTGTCCCGTACTCATATTAATCTCAATTTAACATAGTTAACTATATAAGGTATATCGCAATTTCGTGAAATCCTGTGCATAACCACCACTGTAGGAGTAGCTGTGTGCAATTTTACAGACACCCCCGTAAAATCACATGACTACCCTGTTTTTTCATCGGTGGCCTGCGCCAGAAGTGTCCATGCCATAGCGTGGCTATAGACTTGGGCCTGTCGACGCATGCGCTGATAGTGTGCCCATTGTTCGATCAGGAGTGAGCCATAGGGCGGTACGCTCGCCGCAACCGCACAAAATGCCTGCCATCTTGACCACCCCAGACTCGGATAGAGACCTGCGGCAGCGGCTGCGTACCCAAAAAAGAGCATGCCATGGATTTGCCCAGCTATGAGTACGGGAATGTGGCTGCCAGTAATTTCCTGCAAAGCGATACCAGTAATAAGGAGTGTCCAGCCAACGGCTTCGGCGATTGCGCCTATTCTAAAAAGCAGCCAGGCTTCACTATCTGTAAAAACCTTGTTGCGTTCAAACATGCTAACCAGACGTTGGAGTTTCATACATCTAGTATACCGGGTTCCGGAGGTTCTAGACCTGGAAAATGCGTGTAGATACATGCCCTTTCTTGTGCCTAGAAGCGGAAAGTGACAAGTAGACAGGTTTTTGGGGATAGAAGAGCGCCTGGATGGCTGCAATTCATAGGAAATCCCTATTACCTTGTCTACTCATCACATTCCGTCGCTTGTGTACGTTTGGTGTTGTTCTATCAACTCCTCTCAGGGTGTTCGTGTGCTATCAGTGGCCGCGCGCCTTCCAGAAGATGACGTAGGCCCCGAAGCCGATCAGGAAGATGTAGCCCGCGCCCATGAGGACGAGGACGAACTTCATGAAGCCGGAAGACTGAGCGGTACCCAGTTCGCGGTGCTCGACGAGCAGGTTGTAGCGGGCCTGGAAGGCCGGCGGCGTGAACAGGCGGATGGCCACCTTGTTGGAGGTCTCCGTGATGTTCTTGCCGAGCTTCCCGAAACCGATGAGCAGTTCCACGATCCAGACCTGCAGGTCGTCGAAGACGCCACGCAGCGGACGGCGGCCGTAGAAGTGGGCGGCCAGGAGGCCGACGAGCTTCACGGGGAGACCGGTCAGCGCGAAGCCGACGACCGCACCGGGGACGGTGGCGTTCGAGGGCAGCGAGAAGCCGACCGTGTCGATCAGGCTCTGTGCGGTGACCACGTGGTAGTGGAACAGCGCGACGAGGCCGATGCCGATGAGCACTCCCGGGACCGCGAAGAACGGGCACCAGAAGTAGGCCAGGAAGAGCTGCTTGCCGGACAGCGGGTCATCGTCGTACATGGTGGCCAGCTTGAGCTTGTCCTTCATGATGCTGTCGATCCAGTTGGGCTGTGCCTTCCGCGGCTTGAAGTAATTCCAGCCGACGAACATGGCGAACAGTCCACCGATGAACCCTTCTCCACCGTCGCGCACCAGGTGCCGCCAGTAGTCGGAGAAGACCACGAAGTGCCAGAGCTCGGTGATCGGGGCGTAGGTCTGGAAGACCAGGTAGTAGACGGCGGCAGCCATCAACATCCCGAGATAGCCGGCGACCAGCACGAGAGCCAGTCCTTGGCCGGTGTTGGCCAGTTTCTTGATCCAGGTGATCGGCTTGTTCCACCTGACGTGCGTCAGCGGAGCGGGCAGCTCGATCATGTAGATCTTCTTGCGGTTCTTGCTGAGCTGCCAGCCTTTGGGCGTCACGGGCGGCGTTGCGACTGCGGTGTCGGACATCGTGCAACCTCTCTTTCGAGTGGGCTCACTTAACCGTGCGTTCCAGACAATGTCTGGGTGATTTCCCTAATTGGAGTTCACAAAGTGAGGTGTGTATGCGGCTTGCGTGCTGCACGCGCACCTCACTTTGTGTCTGTCTACTTGTCAACGTACTTTTATAGAAAGCGAGAGACTCGCATGACCACAAAGTTATGCATATTATACAACCAAAATTATGTTCCTGCAACGTTATTAGAAAACCCCTAGTACACATACTTGAAAATTAAACAAAAAATGATATAATTTCATCTCATGAAGGCTGCATCCGCAGAATCTTCAAGATCTTCTACAAGGAGGCTATGGGATGACTGAGCCAGTCAACCCCACTCCCGAGGAAATCGCAGCTCTGCCCATTGACACCGCCTTCCAGGTTGAAGGTGTGCTCAGGGGCATGCGCGAGATCCCGGGAAAATACAGCAGTGACAGCAAGGTCGAAATCGTCACCTCCGACGGTGCCCTGTATGTCCTGAATGGCTTCAGCTACCCCCTCACCTACGAGGGCGGCTGCCTGGAGAACATCAAGGGCCAGAAGGCGCAGATCGGCGAGACGATTCAGGCCACGGTGTACGTTGTCCTCCAGGACGGCGTCCGGCTGATCACGATCGGCCATGGGCACGCAAGGCTCCTCAAGCCGTCCGACAACCGCCAGAACAAGTACGACCTGCTGCGCGACCGCGTGGAACGCAAGTTCGACGAGCTCTGCAGCTTCATCGACTCGGTCGAACACGGTCGCGCGCGCAAGATGTACGCCGAACTGCGCAAACTCGCCCTCACCAAGGACGAGCACACGCAGCTCAAGAACCTCATCGCCAGGATGGCCCCGGTCCACGCACCGATCGTCGGCTTTTCCTACGAGCGCGACGCGCTGGAAAAGGCCTACGGAGTCAACACCGACGAGCTCACCAAGGACGAGTTCCTGAAATTCGCCCGCGGCGCGCTCCACGGTGAGATCCCGAACGCCCCGAAGCCGGACCGCGTCGACCAGTCGTACCTCTTCAGGTACCTGGACGAACCGCCGTTCACCACTGACGAGTACATGGAGTTGCTCTTCAGCACCCTCAAGGTGCGACTCGCACGCCTCGAAGAGGTCGGCGACTCGCACGACGAGACCTGGGACGACTTCTACCTCGCAGAGCGCTGCGTGGAGTACATGTCGAGCGTCAAGCACGAGAATGTCGTCACCGCCCTCGGGTGGTTGATCGACTACTGCCTCGAGCACGACTACTTCGACTACCGGTACAGCCAGGACGAGGAAGGCCCGAACCGCAAGTTCTCCTCCTTCCTCCCGACAGCGGTCAGGACCCTGCACGACTACGCCATCTACCGCGACGGCAAGGTCGGCAAGGACTTCGACACCGCACGACTGTTCCACTGGCGCAACACGCTCAGCGCATACCCGTACATGGGCACTGTCGCTGACGAGATCCGCGCCGCCATCGTTCCGCTGACCACTCGCTGAAGGGAAGCATCACCATGCAGCACACCGCAGAGACCACCCGTGCAGCCAACCTGCTCGGCACCCTGATCAAGACCGGCACGCTCGACAGTCGGCTGGACACCTGGCTCGACGACATGCGTTCGGCGAAGGAAGGGTTCTACACCAAGACCCTCATCAACTCCGGCCGTGAGGCTGCCGAGCGTGAGCTCCAGGAGTGGGTCGCGAACCGCCACGCCGACGAGATGGCATCCGCCACTCGCAACGTCGCCGCCGCCCTGATGGAGCTCGCCAAGTTCGACGAGAAGCGCCGCCGGCTCAACAAGGACCCCAAGAAGTCCGACAAGCCGATGGTACGGATCTACGACATCGACCGCTCCGTCCGGGTCGCCGACAGCCGCTTCGAGAACGGCCTGCTGATCATCGCGGACAACCCGCACGTTCCCGGATGCGGCTGCTCACAGCCCAAGGGATCGTCGGTGTTCGGACGTGGTGGTGCACTCGGCCTGCGTAGCATCGGCATCTGTGTCGATGAGTACAAGCAGAAGGCCGAGCTCATCCTGCTGTTCCCCCACCCGGAGTTCCGGACGGGCAACTCGCTGGACACCATGCGTGGCTACGCGTCGGTCACGGTCGACACCAAGGGCTTCGCCTCGGGTACCGCCGTCAAGTACTACCTGTACAACAACGCGATCGACTTCACCCTGGGCGACGTCACCGCTGAGAAGCTCATCGGTGGCAGCACCACGATGTCCGACATCGAAGTGGCGCTCCAGTTCCCGGACGCGGACAAGTACCTGTCGAGCCGCATCGCGCAGCTCCCCGAGTACCTCACGGCCGCGGTCGCGAAGCTGTCCGGGTCCCACACCCACTGAGCAGTCGAAAGACTCACCCGTTTGGAGGTATCTGACAAAAGTCACCGCACCATAGCACCATAGAAGAAATCCTGAGAACAGCTCCCTTAACGGAGAACTCAGGTCGGCAGGATAATGCTCGATGTAGATTTTGAGGAATATTCCTCTCTTTCACATCTTGTCATTGTCCTGCCGCCACCCGCTTCCACGAATGGCGCATACTGCGCAAAGCCGTGCCGACGAGTCGTAAACGACGAAAAGCGATCTGACTTCATGCTATGCTGCATATATGAAGAAGCTCCACATCATCTATATACCCGGACTGGGCGACGAGAATATCGGCAGCCAGCGCTTGGTGCTTAGCATGTGGCGTTTCTTGAATGTTGATGTTGAAATCATGCAAATGCATTGGTCGGGCACGATGCAATGGGACGAGCAGCTACACCGATTGCTCAAGAGAATTGATGAACTCAAGGCTCAGGGCATTCCGGTGGGCTTGGTTGGGGTTAGCGCAGGTGCGGTAGCCGTCATACAGGCGTACGCACTGCGAACTGATTCCCTGGTTGGATGTGTCCTCATCGCAGGCAAAGTAAACAGGCCTGAGGCTATTGGTGAGCAGTATCGACGAACAAGCCCGATGTTTGTTACTGCTGCAGAACAGTCCCCCACTGCTCTGGCATTAGTAAAGAGATCAGCGCGGATGCGTATTTTATCGCGCTATGCACTTATCGACGGTGTTGTTAGTAAGGCGGATAGCTTTGTCGAAGGTGCCCAAAACCAGGTGCTCTTCTCGTTTGGTCACGCCTACACGATAGCCACTCAAATTATCTTTGGAGCGCCGAGTATTGTTCATTTCTTGAAGCGTTTACGCAAGTAAAACCATATTTGTGGCACAAAAAAGACGTCAGCTTTTAGGCTGACGTCTTTTGCTCTAAGCGTAGTTTAGTACGTTTAGTACGGACACTCTTTGGTTGTGGTCCGCATCTTGAGCTGCTGGTTCGCAAATACAAAAGCGTGACTTGTCCAGAAATCCTTGCTCTCTGGTGCCTCATCGCTAGCGCCTGGACGAGGCGGTGCAACCTTGCCAATCCAAATGTCATGGAGATGGTAGGCTTCACCGTCATTTGTCAGACGAAGCGTCAGATATTGTGTAGCGGTAGGTTTACCACTTTTCACAAATCTTGTGTAGACATCATCCTGCAGAAGCTGTGCGTAAAATACGGCATCTTTTTCGCCGGTATCGACGATAGAGCTGTAGCCGATTGGTCGTCCCATGTCGTACTCGACAGTGATAGACGGACCGCGCGGCGATTTTTTACGCAATGCTTCTTTCGCAAGAATGAGCAGGCTGGGCTGCAGCGCTATGCGCTTTGCTGCGTACGAAGTAATGAGGTCAACATACACCGGAATACCATTACGCGTTTGTCCGACATGATGTTTCATTGTGACCTAGTACCTTTCGAGCGCTGAGCGCCTGTATTTAGTTGCTCTAACGACGTGGTTGGAAGCCGCCACGGAAGCTGTTGTTGCCACTTTGTGGACGGTCTTCGCGTGGGCGAGAGACGTTAACGACGATCTGACGACCTTCAAATTCTTTGCCATCAAGTTCGTTGATAGCCTTTTGAGCTGCTTCTTGGTCTTCCATCTCAACAAAGCCAAAACCCTTGGAGCGGTTTGTGTCGCGGTCAAAGGCAACGTTTGCGTTTACGACAGTGCCGTATTTAGTGAAGAGAGCAAGCAAAGCCTCATTAGTAGTGTTGTATGAGAGTTTGCCTACGAATAATTTCGTTGCCATGTTGTTAAGCCTTTCTATAAGCTGATGTTACGCGAGATAGTGTCTTCGCTGTAGCCGAGAATAGAATGAGCTTGATGGCCGCACTTACGCTGGGATAGAGTGTAGAATAACTTGCTGTTTTTATTATAACACATGTCCACCGATTTGATGGTGTATTACGCGTTATTTCTCGCCGTGGCCAGGTATCGCTTTGCCCTGACTCCAGAGCATTTCAAAGAGGTTACGCTGAGCGTCCGCAATTTCTTGATTATAGATTTCTAATCCAAAGATTTCACCATCTTTCCAGTTGTAATAAGCTACGACATCATCATAGGTGACCATGGAGTGTGTAATTGGCAATACGGCATCAGGCAAGTGCCTGCCTTCCCAATGTTTGAGTTTTTCGTTGGTGTTTGTCTGGTACCAATTTCGTTGTCCTTCGAGGAAGTGGTCGCTGACAATACTACGAAAGTGCAAATCACGTTCGTTGCATCGTGCCACCCATCGCTCAAAAAATGCCAGATTGGTCTTGTTCTGCATGTTTTCGAACAAAATAGATAAGCCCTCGGTGCGTGCCTTGGTTTGATTCCAATACATTTGCTTTACGCCCTCTGCGCCACGGAAAAATTGCACGTGGGTGTGTGGCGAGGAGCCAGTATCGGGCTGATACATATCCTGAAGGTCGTCGAGTTCTCTCTTGAGATCGGTAAGTTCCTGTTCTTTTTGGGTGAGCAAAATCTGCAAATTACTAATTGGAGCGGCTTTGTAGGTTTTGCGTTTGTACTCTTCGTGAATTTCGATGAGATGGTATTCGGTGATGCTATCAAGCAATCGATAGAGGCGCGTACGCTCAATTTTGGAATTGCGCGAGAGCTGTAAAAGGCTTTGCGCCCCATACGCGCGGAGAGCTAGATAAATATCGGCGATTTCCGGTTCGAGGCCAAGTTTGGCGAAATATTGGTGCATTGGTTTAATATCGCTCGGCATAGCCTCCATTGTCTAACAGTTGTGCATGTTTGCGCAACAGATATATTTTTGCGGCACTTCCCTAGTACACTCCCTGTGATATCACTACAAACCACCCGTAATCAGGAAAACCCTAGCTATGACAAACTTTGAAAAAACCATTCCCCAAGAACAGCTCGACGAACAAGTCGTTGCTGATGCGCTTGCTGAAATTGAGGAGCACCTGCGCACTGGCTCCGACACCGCATGGGCAGAAAAATACTTCGATGCCGGCGCATATATAGATAAGCTGTACGATGAATTTGTACCCGAAGCAGATGAACGTGTCCGCATGACTGGAAAAATCATTGGCGCTGCCGGTTTAGCGCTAGCCGAGGTTCGCTATGGCCATGACGAGTATAGCCCTAAACTCTACGGTGGCTCATACGAAGATCGCATACTTGCGACATACCACCACGGTGGTCACCCTCGTATGTTTATCCGCAACATGTTCAAATACGCCGCCAAAGTAAACGAAGTCGAACCAGACACATATGGCGACGACGCTTTCGCTCGCTTCCCAGGCATTGGCGCGTTTCATGACCTTGTTATGGGAAATGGGCGCGGAAATGACGAACGCCAGAGCGCGTTACTTGCAGCCAGCTTCATGACAGACCTAGGCTTTACCTTGGTAGACGATGAGCCAACAGTGGCTGGTGTTCTAGCGACGACATGGGACGCAGACAACAATGCCCAGGCAGTGAACGCAGAACAGCCATTTGTCGAATATCAGCGCGTAGCCGCGGTCGCCGACTTGCTATCCGTATTCGAAAAGAGCGGCCCATACCAAGGCCTTTGTGTTGTTATCGAAGACATGTGTAAACGTATGAACAACCGATTATTTGTTGTAGAGGCTGATGCCGCCGGGTTCTCGCTCAACGACGTATCTATCGAAGATTGTATGCGCTTCGTCGATAGTAACCCAGCGGTGCGCGCTCGCTTTACCGAGATGCTGGCTGGTCAAGCTGGATTTTTTGCAAACTTCACACCTGCTGACCCCCGTTTGGACGAAATGTTCCCAGGGCGTGCGGAAAACGTGCAGTTTATGGTTGAGCTCAATGAGCACTATGCCGCAGGCACTATGTCGGCAGTAGACGTGCTGCACGCAGCCCGTGATTTCATGAATCAATAAGGACTAACCTATGAGCTTTTCGAGGCGTACTCGCGGCTCATTATCGCCATATTCGCTGTAATGATCGCCCACAACTCCCGTTTGCTTATACCCAAGTTTTTCATAGAACCTGATTGCATGTTCATTGCTAACCTTGGTCACAAGATGTAGCCGCTGCCGGTCAGTTTGGCGAGCAAGCTCTTCTGCCCAGAGCATGAGTGTTGTACCGTAGCCCTGTCCATTTGTCTCGGGCAGGACGCCGATGCTTAACACCTCCAGCGTCTCCGGCGAAGTTTCCATAACAGACATGCAACCAACTGAAGAGCCGGCTTCGTTATTGATGACGTATGTGTCACTGACGTGAGCTTCCGTAAGGAATGAGGTAAGTTCTTCTTGGCTCTCGAACGGCAACATACTGCCCCCAACTGCAATAGCGCAGTCTAATTCGAATAATGTTGCTGCATGTACGGCGGGATCGACGAAATGTATTCCCGGTGTAGACGGGAATATTTCGCTAGCTGATACGTGTTCCATCCCTCAAGTATACTAGAAGTCAGCGATGACAAGCTTGTGCATGCTCATCAATTTTCGGTAAGCATCAGGGCGCTGCATGAGTTCACCCATATTTTCGGGAACAATTTGCCAGCTTAGGCCAAATTGATCTTTGCACCAGCCACACTGTTCTGAATCGGGAACTTTCGAGAGTTTTTCCCAATAGTAGTCAATTTCTTCCTGGTCTTTACAGCTAACCGCAAAAGACACGGATTCGTTAAACTTAAACTCAGGGCCAGCGTTGATGGCCGTAAAATGCATGCCGCTTAGCTCAAACTCGATAGCCAACGGTTTGCCGGCCATGCCTTGCTGAAAGTCGGCGAGACCCTCCTCGACACTGTTCGGGTAGTATTCGGTGCTCAGGATCTTACTGTCGGGAAATGCAGCCACATAATACTCAACTGCTTCTTGTGCGTTACCGTCAAACCATAGATTGGGTGTAATTTTTTGTACCATAGTGCTGCTCCCTCTAGTTAGTTCTTCTATCATAGCAAACTCTGCGCAATGATCGTGCTTACACTCATGTCCGAAAACGAATGGTGAGGGGGCTACAAAATGGTAGTCTATAGATATGGAAATGACCGCGACAGACTACTATAAAGCACTGGTTTCACACGATACTCGCTTTGACGGGATGTTTTTTACCTGCGTTTCATCGACGGGAATTTATTGTCGACCCATATGCCCCACTGCGGCTCCCAGAATTGAGCACTGCTCGTTTGTTATAACTGCTGCAGAAGCTGAGCAACGCGGTTTTCGACCTTGTCTGCGGTGCCGTCCTGAGCTTGCGCCACTGGTTCGCTTGGCAGATGATTCGCCTGCACACCACCTTGGTAAACACATTGAAGAAACGTTGTTGATGGACGAAACCCTCGGCAGCATTGCCAGCAAATATGGGGTGAGCGAGCGTCACCTCCGCCGATTGTTCGTTGAGGCATACGGCGTTGATCCCAAACAGTATCTAACGACCAGACGGTTGCTTTTTGCCAAACAGCTGCTGCAAGATACCGCATTGCCGATTGCCGATGTAGCCTATTCAGCCGGGTTCAATACACCCGCCCGACTAACGATTAGTATGCGCGAATCATATGGTTTTACACCTGAGCGTTTTAGAAAAGAACGGGTCAAGCAGAAGTCCGACTTCATAACACTACGTGCTGATTATCGCCCACCATTTGACTGGGACGGGCTGCTCTCAATTCTTGCAGGCAGATCAACACCGCTCGAATCAGTGGACGATGGTACGTATAGCCGAATTATTGGCGACAAGACCGTAACAGTGGTTAACGATGCAGCCAAACATCGTTTGCTCATTCGCGTACCGACCGAGCTTTCGCGACAGGCTCATACCATTCTCAGAACCGTGCGCACGCTTTTTGACCTCGACGCTAATCCATGTGCCATTGAACGCGCGCTTGCAGACGATCCTTTTATAGCGGATCTCGTCCGCCAGTATCCTGGGACGCGGGTACCTGGGTGTTGGGACAAGTTTGAGCTGTTGCTTCGCGTGATCGTTGGCCAGCAGATTAGTGTTGCTGGTGCGACAACTATCATGCGTCGGCTGGTTGACCGTATCGGCGTAACTCCCAAAGCGATTGCCGGTAGTTCACCCGCCGCCATCGCTGCCGTTGGCATGCCAGCCAAACGAGCCGAGACGCTGTATGCAGTTGGCTGCATGGTCCTGGATGGTCAGATCGATCTCAGAGAACGCGATCCAACGAAATTCTTCGAGCAGCTCATCGTTGTCCCTGGCATTGGTCCATGGACGACGGAGTACTTGCAGATGCGCGTACTTCACTGGCCTGACATTATATTAGCCGGTGACCTGGGCATCCAGAAAGCTCTGGCACTCGACGGGGTTCGAGCTTCCGCCAAAGAAGTTGCTGCACGATCGGTACTGTGGCGGCCATGGCGTAGCTACGCGACGATGCTTCTTTGGAAATCACTAGCTAATAAAGGAGGATAATATGACATATTATATGTATCTCGACAGCCCAGCTGGCCCGGTCATGCTGGTGGGCGATGGCTCTGCGCTGCATGCAATCTATTGGCAGGTATATCAACACACCCCTGCTCCACAGCCCGGCTGGGTGGAAGACACTTCGCAGTTTGGGGACGTTCTTCGCCAGCTCGATGAGTATTTTGCTGGCACCCGTCAGGAGTTTGATCTTACATTTGAGGCTACTGGCACACCCTTTCAGAAGCGAGTGTGGGACGAATTGTCGCACATCAAGCTTGGCGAAACACGTACCTACCAACAGATCGCAGATGCAGTTGGATCGCCAAAAGCTGTACGTGCCGTGGGCTCGGCTATCGGCCGTAATCCGATTTCCATCGTGGTTCCTTGTCACCGCGTTATCGCGACGAGTGGCAAGCTAACCGGTTTTGCCGGCGGCATCGAGAGCAAAAAGATGCTGCTCCAGCACGAAGGCGTACTCCCGAAGACTACATAATCGTACAGTGCTTCGTGGTTTGAACCTGACGCAAAAGGTCGTATACTTAAGCATAAGCAGGCAGTTATGCGCAAAAATAACATAGCAAAACCACCATTATATCGAAGAAAAGCGTTCCTCTGGACGATTGGTGTTTTTGTGACCCTGGTGCTGATTGTGGGTGTTGCCTTTCGCGTGAGCCCCTGGCCCGGAGCGCTGCTCATTCGCGTAGTTTTTAATCATAATGGTCACCAGACACTCGCTGCTATGGAGAAAAAGCTTCCTGATTATCCCGTGACGGTCTTGTCGGATCAGCGATATCGCACAGGCGACAAGGATGCGCTCCTTGACGTATACATCCCTCACTCTGTAACACGGACACGTCAAAAACTTCCGGTTATTGTGTGGACGCACGGTGGTGCATGGGTTTCTGGCGACAAGGCAGATGATGCGCCGTACTTTAAGCGACTCGCCGACCAGGGCTTCGTGGTTATTTCGCTCAACTATTCATTGGGACCCGAAAAGACCTATCCAACTGCTGTGCGCCAATTGAATGATGCCTATACATATATTCAGACACATGCTGACGCCTATCATGTTGATCAGAACAAATTTGTGCTTGCTGGTGACTCTGCGGGGGCGCAACTCTCGAGTCAGATGGCTGCTATTATTACGAGCCCACAGTATGCCAAAGAGGTTGGCGTGAGTCCATCGCTCGACTCCTCGCGACTTGCTGGCGTGGTACTATTCTGTGGCATATACAAGATGGAAGGCCTGACGCAGCCTAACCCAACATTGCCGAAGATTATCGGCTGGGGGGACGACGTTTCGGTGTGGGCATACACCGGTAAGCGCCGCAAGACGGACCCAGTGATCCACCAAATGTCGGCGTACTATCATGTGACGCAGAACTTCCCAACGACATTTATCAGCGGTGGCAACGCCGACCCGCTCACCGACAGCCAGTCGAAACCTCTGGCTGACAAGCTCACGTCACTTTCTGTGGACGTGACGACGCTATTCTACCCTGCGAACCATCAGCCGAACTTGCCGCACGAGTATCAGTTCACGTTCAATAGCGATGGCGAAAAAGCCTTTGCGGCAACGGTTGACTTCCTGAAAGCAAAAACCCAGTAGCTAGCTACTGATCTTCTCGCATAACAAGGTCGATATCTTCAAAGAAGCCATTGACGAAAGTGAACTGGCCAGATTGTTGCTTGGCGCGCAGGTCATCGTACGAGTAGAATCCTGCGCTTGCAACTTCTGAAGGGTCAGTCAGGCTGATGTCAGGACTGTCATCAGTAAAAGCTACGACGAGGTATCTCCAACGATTGTATTCGTTGATGCCAGCCCATATGACCGTTGCTTCAGATAAATGCACACCGCCCTCTTCGAGGGCTTCGCGGGTAGTTGCTTCCTCCGGAGTTTCGCCAGCATGCATACCGCCACAAACATGGTCAATATCGCCGGGATTTACCTTCTTGGTATGTGCCCGTTCATGCACAAGAAACTCGCCCTTCGCGTTGCGGATAATAGCAATGATGATCTGCATGTGCAGACCATCATAATGTGCAGCGTCATCCCGTTCGACATCGCGCCTGACAATTTCGCCAGAGCTATTTACGAGGTCGATACGCTCGGATTTAGGCATTGGCTGAGATGTTGACCATCCAGTTGACGCTGAATTTGTCTTGTACCATACCAAATTCGTCACCCCACGATTCTTTTTCGAGGGGCTTTGTGACGGTTCCGCCCTGAGATAGCTTTTCGAAATAACCACGAAGTTCCTCGGCGTTATTACCGCTGAGCGAGAGGCTAAAACCGCTGAGGTTCTGAGCGTCCATGCCATCGCTCGCCATAATGATAGGTTTGCCATCAACTGCTAGCTGGGCGTGCATCACACCGTCTGCAGGTGCATCTGGTACGTGCTGATCCGCAAACGTGCTAATAGTGAGTTCGCCACCAAAGATAGATTTATAAAACTCCATGGCTTCACGAGTCTTGCCGTTGAAACTGACATATGGATTCAAAATTGCCTGCATAACTAATCCCCTCTTTTATATACTATCTAGTATAGCTTGCTTGCTGTTTTTCTTCGCCTACTTTAACACTTTGTATCTGATATGCGTTACGACACTCGTGCCGCTTATCTCTACTGGTTCAAGTTTTAGGTCAGGTACTTCTTCAAAAAGTCGAGCACCTCTACCGATAGTCACAGGGACAATATGCAGCCATAGTTCATCAATAAGACCCGCAGCCAAATACTGATTCACCGTATTTGCTCCGCCCATAATCTTTACGTTTCGGTCTCCGGCCGCTTTTTTCGCCTTTTCAAGCGCCGATTCGATGCCGTCGGTTACAAAATAAAACGTCGTACCGCCTTGCATCTCAATTGGCTCTCGCTCATTGTGAGAGAGTACGAAAACGGGTGCATGGTATGGAGGATTATCACCCCACCACCCTTTCCACTCCGGGTTGTCTCTTCTATCTTCGGGCCCAAACATATTGCTACCCATGATGAATGCGCCGGCATCAAGAATTGCGTCAATTTCCTTCTTGTGTTTATGTTTTTCCGGTTCGGCAAACATCCAACGATCCAGCAAGTCTGAATCAAAGTTATCGCCAAATGGTTTTTCGAAGCTTTGATTAAGGCCAGCCCCAAATCCATCAAGAGATATTGTCAGCCCGGAAGTAATTTTTTGCATATCTAAATTATAGCAAAGCAGGAGTAATTTCTGATTTCAATCTATCTAGTGGTTTTTGCTGGGAGCACGTGCTACATTCACGGCATGCAGCAAAGAGCAGACACACGAAACTACACAGATCGCGCGGAATACTTGACAAGCCGTCGCGAAGCGGCGCAGGACACTCAAGAACCGCGCTGTCACGCTAATGGGCGGTGCTTGTATGCTCTGTAAATATGACAGACATGTCGGTGTGCTTGAATTTCATCATGTACACGCGGAGACGAAGAGCTTTGGCGTGAGCAGCGGTGGATTTTCTCACTCTTGGCAATCAATATATGAAGAATTACAAAAGTGCGTTTTGGTGTGCGCTAACTGTCACCGGGAAATAGAAATGAGCCTGATACAAAAGGAAGTTGTCGTACAGTTGCACACGGATTTTTGGGCGAAACAAAAAAGCCGCCGTGGTGGCGACTTCTGATATTTGACGAACAATTCCCTGGCTCCGGGGACTGGATTCGAACCAGCGACCTAGTGGTTACACAGTATCCCATATTTTCATATGCGTGTGGACTATATCATCACCCTCTACAAAAGTAGATAGGGTGCGAGGCGCTTCCCGTCCTTATAAATAAGAACAGTACTTCCTTGCGGAATAGTCTCTGAACCTTCCCATCGCAGGGCTTGGCTGCGGATTGGCATATCTATATAGACGTAGCTTTCCCGCAATTCACCTCGTTCTTCACTATGCGATTACGCGCACAGGCTGCCATTGACAGCCACCCGCTCTACCGCTGAGCTACCCCGGAACAATTTGCTCTTTTCCAAGAGCACACCAGGGAGTTATTCGCCAAAAAATGAATGTACAAGTTAAGAACAGCTCAACTTATGTAACAAGGGTGATTATAGCGAATAAACTGTTTCTTGACAATGCCTAAGTGACCCCTGGTCGCGTAAAGGCCCATAAACAGCCGCAAATGCTAGCTGTCAGATGGCTTTTCGGGCTCGGCGTTGGCGATTTTCTGCACAACTTCCTTGAAGTCGACACCAAGCTGTTGCAATGAGGCAGCTTTCTTGGCTACCGGCAAAGCTACCTTGAGTTTCTTCGGCAAGGCCACTTGCTTGAGCTTCTTGACGACATAGCGACCGCGCTGAGCTGGTGTCTGGTGCTTGCGGTGTTTGCGCAAAACGTCTTCAAAAGCCTGCTCATACGAGTCTACCATCTGGTCAATCGAGAACATCGACTTAACGTGGTCACGGCAGTCGGCACGGCTAATAGAACCTATTTTGTCGACCGCGGCGGCCATTTCGCTGATGCTATCTACCAAAAAGCCAGTTTTGCCATCTTTGATGATCTCAGGCGCAGCACCACGACGCAATGAAATAGTTGGCGTGCCACAGGCCATCGCTTCAATTGTCGTAAGGCCAAAGGGCTCTTCCCACTGCACTGGCGTCAGGAATGCCTTAGCCTTCTGGTAGTAGCGCCACATTTGATCGTATTCAATATACCCGAGGTACAGAATTTGGTCGCTCAAATACGGCTTAATGTACTGGTCAAAGTAGTCTTGCGTGTCAGGATAGACGGGGCCGATGATAAGCAATCGCTTGCCTGTCTGACGAGCCACCTGGACTGCTTCCTTGAAGCCCTTTTCCGGCACAATTCGTCCGGCGATGAGCAAATAGTCTTCAGGGTCATCACAAAACGGAAAATGCTGGACATCTACACCGTTGTAGGCGGTTTTGATATACGGTAAGTCGGGAGCGTCGCGTCGTTGGTTGTTAGAGATCGAGATGAAGTGTTGATTTGGTGTATGGTACAGCTCATACATTTCTTTGTACCAGGGGAATACCGGGTCGTGCTGTGTATAGACCACGGGTATATCAGGGTTGATTGAGGCTTCTGCCAGGGCAACCTCAGGATGATGAAAGTGCAGCAAATCGTATTGGCCGCGTTTGGCACGCTTGAACATATCGGTGGCCAGATACTTATCCCAGAGTTCAGGCACATAGTGTGTCATGCGATTGGTATCAGAAAATAGCTCACGCATCTCTGGTTGATTGTGTATAAGAGGTCGCAAATTACGAGTGCGAACTGTAACGCCACCACCTACTTCTGTGCCCAAGGGACCATAGAAGTCGACAGTGTGTCCTCGTTTGACAAGACCTTCGCTAAGGGCAATCGCCAAATCTACAGGTGCATAAATTATGTCTTTAGGACGGGGTACTGGCAAATAGCCGCGTACCATCATAGCAATGTTCATTAAAATATAACCCAGCTAACCACTACATTTAAGCACATGTGGTGTTGCACAGTAAATGTGTATATACATTATATAGCGCTCGACGCGCTGTTCGAGACGCTATATTTAATGAGAATTTAACGAACAACTTGCTGCACGCGACGTTCGGCATCGCGGCGCTTGAGGGTTTCGCGTTTGTCGTAGTTTTTCTTACCTTTACCGACTGCGATACGAATCTTGATGTAGCGACCTTGTGTGATGACCTGTAACGGTACGATAGTTCTCCCCTGCTGTTTGGCCTCGATAAGGGCATCAATCTCGCGGCGCTTGGCGAGGAGCTTGCGGTTGCGGGTTTTGTCGGTGTCAGAGATAGGAATGCCGCTCGTGCCAATAATGGCGGCGTTGAACAGCCAGAGCTCATTGTCCTTGACCGTGACGTAGGCGCCACGAAGCTGGCCGTGGCCCATGCGTAACGCTTTGGTTTCGGCACCTGTCAGGGCAACGCCCACAACAATACTATCGCCGAGTTCATAATCGTGACTGGCGCGACGGTTGAGGATTTGCTTGGTCTGGTTTTGTTTTTTCTTAGCCATTGGTATCTATTATAAACAGAGGTGATTGTTTTGCAAAATACGGTTTTATATTGTATCGTTTGAAAGACTCTCACGGTCTTCGTGATTGCTCGCTCATCCCCAATCTAACTGTGAGGTGTTGCTCTGTGTCTGTCGCGGACAAGATCGGTCTTCTGCCCGCCCTCGACTGGCTCGCTGGCCACAGCTTCATCACGACGCTGGCCATCTGCTGGTCCATCAGTCCCGTCTCGCTTTGGGCCGTTCGGTTCTTCGTCGAGCGTCGTCGGATCAGCCTCAAGCCGGAGGACAACTTCGCCTCGTGCTTTCCTGGCGATCTGTTCCTCGGCTTCGGGGCCACCTGCCTGCTGATGCTGGCTCGTGACCTCCCCGCCGGGCACCACTGGTACAACAACAGCTGGTGGCCGTTCGTTGTGCTGCTCGGTTGCGTCATCGGTGGGTTGTACACCACTCGCGTGGAGTACCGTCGCGGCCAGTACACGATCGGACAGATCCTCACGCCGACCAAGCTCTTGCATGACGTCGGGTTCTACGACCTGTACGGCTACCCGATCGCTTCGACGCTCCTGGCGCTCATCACCACCGGCACACTCTTCGCTCATTGGTACTACACCTTGGGCGCGGTCGTGGGTCTGGTGCCATGGGCTTTCCTGGCGTGGTTCGATCAGAACGCTCTGTCGCAGACCCAGCGTTCCCTGAAGTCGGCAGACGCCCACCAGGCCGACTGGTACAACAACTGGCGCCGCAAGACCCACGCTCGGCCCATCTGACCTGACGGTCCACAACACATACTATTGGAGGTGAGAACCGCCGCTCAATCGTTACTTCGCAACCAGCGAAGATCTACGAACGGGCGGCTTTTTCACGCCTTAGTTTTGGCTATACGCTTGTTTGGCGATGTTCCACAGGCTGTCGTCATGGAGTACCACGAGGCGGTAATACCAGTACTCGCTCCCCCATAAATAGATATCGCGCATGCCAGTAGCCTTGCCGTATGCAACACGATTTTTGAAATCTTCGGCATCGAATGACTTATTCTGCTCAGTCAGGCTGGTCGTCGTGATGCTTTGCCCGTGTGGCGGCCAGGCTTCTGCCTGGAGTTCGTGCACGATCATATCGCGGCCAGTGAAGATTTTTTGGAACCCTGCGAGAGAAGCATAGTACCAAGCTGGAAAAGGATACTCAAGATAGCGCTGGAGCGGCACAAACCATACACGCTTATAAATCGAGATACCAAATTTGTCTGGCTTGGGGTCTCCGACAGGCAAACCGAGTGCGTTGTTACTGCGCGCCATAATAACCGGATGATGGTTATCAGCCTTTTTGACGACCGCATATTCAGTAACCAAGCGATCACGATCAAAGTTCGTACATTCGCCAAATCCTTTGAGGAAGTACTCATTTTCAAGCTGGTAGCTCGCCAGACTTGGTGAATCTTTATATCTGTTAACAACTGCTGTAATAAAACTGTTGAGCTGGGGTTCCCACTGGCTGGTTGGCTCGCCGGCAGCCCACGATGGAACATGGCACTCTGGCCAACGCGGCTGACGCAAACCGAGACTTAGCGTAATTTTGGCGTGATGCGCCTCCGCCTTCTTAAACTGCCAGTCAAGCAAGCTAAAATCGTAGGTGCCTTTGGTTGGCTCCAGCTGATCCCAATAACTTACGAGTCGGAAATTTTTGACATGCAAATCATTGAGCATGGCGTCCATGGTTTGTTCGGGGTCGAGGCCGAGACTCTGGGCGTATGCTGGAATAAATGAGGTGCCCATAACCAAGGGCTTGCTCTGCTCGGTGGCAATGTACCACCGAGCAACGCCATACGAAACACCCACAAACAACAGAATGATTCCACACAAAATAACGACGCATTTGTGCCACACGTTCTTGCGCCAATAGCGGCAAAAAGCACGCCAACCGGCTAAAAGTGCTTGCCTGAGGACAGCTGTAGATTTTGCAAAAATAGAAGATGAATGGTCTGACATACGTTACAATAAAAATAAGCGGCAAATATAATGCTGCTTTATTTATAACAGCTATTCCTGTTACTTTACTATGATTTCGTCCAATAAAGTTCAAAAAGATCAGCTCAAGATAGGGCTATTCACCGATACCTACCGCCCTACTGTTAATGGTATATCGGTGGTGGTTGATACATTTAAGCGGCAAATGGAGACTGCCGGCCACGAGGTAACCATCGTTTGCCCGGCAACACACGGGGCGCACAAAGTGCTCAAAACCGAAGATTCTGTCATAACGGTGCCGAGTATCAAAGGCTGGCCCTACCGCGAATACGACATATCGTTTTTCTGGCCGCCTCAATTTCGCAAGAAGCTACTTGCCGAAAAATTCGACGTTATTATATTTTTCACACCTGGCCAGCTGGGACTGATGGCAATGGACGTAGCTCACCACGCTCGCATTCCTGTTATCGCACAACATTCGACTGATCTCGAAAAGTATATAACCCAATATATGGGTGGTCCGCTCGCCGCCATGGCGGTGCTATTTGGGCTGCCTCTTTTTGCAGGCACCAAAGCAATCGATTGGCGCGCATGGCGACATGCCTGGCGTCCACAGCCGTCCTTGAACACATGGGGCACACAACTCATCCACGAAGGCCTAGGCATGTGGTACGGGCTCTCTGAGACCGCAATTGCCCTCTCTCGTAAATCCAAACAACAGATAGTACGTATGCCCTATGTCAATTCGGAGGCTGTCGTGACGATACCTGTTGGTGTCGATGCGCTGACGCCAGTCCAAAACATTTCGTTTCGCGCTAATTATCATATTCCAGAAGACGTACCGCTCCTGCTCTATGTCGGTCGCATTAGCCGCGAGAAGAACCTCGATGTAATTATTCCGATGATGGAGCACGTTCTTCGCGAAGAGCCGCTCACCCACTTTGCATTTGTCGGTGATTTTGACTACAAAAAGACACTTGAGAAGAAAGCACACGCATCTTCCGCAGGCAAAAATATACACTTCACAGGCAAAATCCCCCGAGAGCAGCTAGCTGGAGTATATGGAGCGGCTGACATGTTTATTTTCCCCTCGACTACCGATACGCAAGGGCTGGTGGTGCACGAAGCCGTGCACGCTGGTTTACCTGTTGTTATGACAGATGGTGCAGTTACTGAAGTGGTACGCGACGGTCGTAACGGCTTTATTGTCGGTAATGATCCGCTGGCATTTGCCCATGCCGCGCTCGAGTTGCTACGAGATACAAAGAAGCGCCTTCAGTTCTCAGCAGCCAGCAAGCAGCTAGCTGCTGAATACACCGAAGTCATTCAGACCACAAAGCTATTGGCTCACATCCAGAACCTACTCAAAGAGAGCTAGCCGGCATTGTTGGTCTGCCACCGCCCATTAGTCTCCTGGTAAGGGGCGCAATTGCCCCAAAGACCTTTATTGGTGGCCTTAGCCGAATCCTGAGCAGCAACAAAATCTTGAGATTTAGTAAATGGAAACTGCGTATACGCAAAGCCATAACCGCCAGCAATCAGCTCGTGTTCTACAAGGCGACCATCTGGCAGATAGACATAGCGGAGTAAGCGGTTATAGCGGTCTCGATTGGTGCTTTTGGGATCAGACTCTAGGCGAACAGATTGCGTGCCAATAAGATTCTTCGTGAACGCCGAAGCTGCCGGACCATAACATTGTACGGGTGTGTTGGGCTTGTGGGTTTCGGGTGTATCGATGCCGATCATGCGGATAGACTCGGTCGTGCCGTTCATTTTGACAGCAATAGTGTCGCCATCTACAAAGTGATCAATGGCGTAAAGCCCGGGCTGATTTTCGCTGGCTTTCTGTGCAACATCAGGAGACGAGCCACGCGCGCCATACTGAAAAGCTGTTACACAGGCGAACAAAACAAGGCCAAGGAGCGAGATATGTTTCTTGCGTAGACGAAATTTCATAACACAGTCAGTATAGGTATCTTTCCCCAAAAAGCAAATGCTTTTCTGTGGGGAGTTTGGCTAGCGGCGCGGAAGTGTCGTAAATGTTTCGATATCTTGCTTCAAGAATGCGCCATACATGAGCAATCGTTGCTGGCCGTCTTCATTGGCAACATCGTAGAAAATACGTGTTTTTGCGGTTGGCGTACCCTTGCGAATCCCAGGTAGATGTTGGGGGCTAAATCGACGGGCATTATGAGGGCTAGCTACGCCATCTGTCTCGAGGGTGTACCTTCCAAAATGAAGTCGTCGTGTGCATGAGGGGTCAAAAGGATTTTTAGTAAGGTGCTCCAACGCGCTCATAAGCATTGGTTTCATAGAGGGGTCAGATCGATACTTTTCAACGTAGTCGCCAAGATTTGAAAGCTCAAAAAGCTCTTCGAGCGTGTCGACTTCTTCATAGGTGTATCGCTCACTCTTGCGACCAGTATTTACAAGGATGCCAAACTTGCTGATAGGCTGGCGCTCGGTTGGATCGAGAAGCGCATTGTGGTCAACCTCGAGGCTGGTCGTTGCAAGGCTTAGGCCGCCGCGACTCTTGCCACTCTTTGCCCGCATGGCTCCAGCTGGGGCTGCCCCACGCTTTTGAGGACCGCTTGCTCCGGTGTTCTGAGGTACCTGTAGCGTGGTTTGTACACCCTCGACGTGCATACGGCCTTCGCGGATGAAAGGCGTCAGTGCGGCTTTTGTTCGTTCCCACGCTGCATTAGTTCTGTTAGCTGCAAAGAGCTGTAGCTCATTGCGGAGCTCCACTGGCCAGGCGTCTACTTGTTCGGCAAACGCTTCGTGAAGTCGCCCAGCAGGAACCTCAAAATCACGCTCAACGAGTGAGCTCATAAGACTCATGACGCCAAATGCGGCAGAGAGTTCTTTGCGCTTGTGCTCGTTTGATCCATCGGCAAGCTGGTGTGCGAGAAAGTCTTTTGCGTAGGTGCTAACATTTGGCGCACTTTTGCGATATGCCGCGTGCAACATATTGGCGGGACCTTCTTGTTGGACATGTGTCGCAACAAGCTCAAGGAAGCCGGGATATTCTGCGTGATTGTTGGTGCTCGTGCTCGCCATCGTGCGGATGCGTTCTAGCATCACTGGAGCTGCACCTTCGTCATCAAGTAGGTCATCGAGCTCATTGAGAGCCGTCTCTTGAACTATGAGAGATCGAACGCGTGTGCTAAAAACCTCGTAGCCAAGTCGTTCAAGCTCAAAAAGATGTGTGCGTACAGGCTCAGGAAACGTATTTATAAGGCTATCGTCCTTATTCTCTTTGCTCTGCCCAATAAGCCTGTTGACATCCGCGAGAACAACCGGGAGGTTCTCGCCGCGTAGTACATGGCCTCCGGCTATCTCTTTTGCAGTTGTCTGGCTCTGGACGCGCATAAGCCCTACGGTTGCCCTAGGATCGCCCAGGGCACCGAGCTGCCTGGAACGTTGTCGGCGCTCTTGTCGCCCGAGGCCGGTAATGCCGGTAGAGGCAAATGAAAGATAATTACCCTGGGCGGCACTAACGTCTCGCCAGCTTTCTGTAACGGCTCCAAACAGATGAGCGTTTGTTTCCAGAAAGCCCTCAACCTTATCTGTTGGATCAGTCTCAACGCGCCAATCTATTGTGGCTTCATCTAAGCTGTCGTCATCCTGGTCCTTGCTGGGCGAGGTTTCTTGACCAAGCGCGAACGCGGCAAGCTCCCTAATCGATTCAGGTATTTCTTCAAAAGTATCAGACTCTGGTAAAGCACGTTGCTCAGCATCGAATGCCATGGATAATAGCTCCCTTATTTGCAGCCACTATACCGGCCCATAGGGCAACCGTCAATTGCTTATAGACGTAGTTCGGGGCGGGTTGTTACGGCAGCGATTGGGTCGCCTGGCGATACGGTGATGCTTGTTTCTGCTGGTATGCGCCATGTCTCACCACCGGCCTGAAGCACTGTCGCGGCGTGAGTTATAACGGACAGTTCTGTTTTGAGCGGATCAGTTTTGTCTATAAGGCCACCGTGTTGAAGGCGAAGCGCTTGCGAAGCCAAATACGCAACGCCCGCGTGAGTATTTTCAACGACGTGAAAGCCGGGCTCGGTGAGTTCTGTCGATCGATGTTGTATGGTCGCCATAATGGGGCCGCTCAGACAGTGAACGTCCAGCGTCTGGCGTGTTTCACCGTCGATGGTCATTTCAACGGGCTGGGCATTTTTGAGAGCCTGCATCCCAGTAGCGAACTGCGCGAGCCGCTTAGTCGGGCGGTAGCGGTTAAGCCAGCGGTCTCTGTGCGTCGGTAAGTTGATGTATTCAGCAGCTAAGCCAGTAAATCCACCCACACTGTTGTAGCCAAGGGCTTGCATGATTTCCTGCTCGCCATCTGGGAATTCGATGAGCATTTCCATGGGATAGATATTTCGCAGCCAACCATTTCGTATGATGCGATCAGGGTGGGCTAACATGTTTGGCCTATTGAGCGATTTGGCCGTATCGCCTGCCGTGCCGCCATTAATAAAGAGGCGTTTCGTCTCATTAATACGTGGCTCTTCACGGCCTACGAGCGCCATGGCATTGGTCGCCACATGCGCCAATCCGTCGCCTCCGATAACTGCCAAGAGTGTCTGCGGTCCAAGCAACTCGCCATGTTTCCGAATGATATCGGTGTTCGGCAGCGCGCCACCAGCCACGGTATGCACTTGGGTAATCGGCAGCGCCACGGATCCTTCAAAACGCCTAAAGGCTCGAATCGCATCGATGCTGTTTGGATTGAAGATAGCGGCAACCTCATCCACTTGTAGTGTTTCTTCAATCTGTTCTTGTCGCCCATGTATAACGTACAGCGGGTCGTCGTAAAGTTCTGCAGAACGGTCGCGGTCCAACATGGCTAGAAGTCAATCCCCTTGTTGGCGACGAACTTGTCATCAAAATGGTGTTTAATCTTTTTCATCTCGGTGGCAATATCGACAAGGTCAAGGAGATCGTCTGGGAAGTTGCGACCTGTGAGGCACAGACTGGTCGTTGGTGATTTGTCTTTGATGAGTTTTTCGAGTTGCTCGCGACTCAACAGCCCATCGTTTACGGCGTTATTTATCTCATCACAAATAACTAGGTCGTAGAGGCCACTTGTCGCGACGCGGTAAGCTTCGTCGTATGTTTCCTGGGCAGCCTTTTGGTGTTGCTCGTCGCTGATATGTTCGGCACTGATATCACCGGCATTGTAGAAGCCCTTGCCTCCCTTATAGAAATAGAGCTGGTCGTCAAAAACCGGCAGGATATCGTGAATAAACACGTGCTCACCGACGCCCCAGTATTTGATGAACTGAACAAAAGCTACGTTCCAGCGATTGCCCAGAGCTCGAACCATAAGCCCAAGTGCGGCACTCGTCTTACCTTTATTGTCACCGGTATATACAACGACAACGGATTGTTTCGTCTGGTAGTCCTCAAAAGCCATATGCAGCCATTATATACCACGCCCAATAGAACGGCGTAGCGCTTTACGCTACGCTATATCCGGTAAGGGGTCAACGAGTGCCATAACATCTTCAGCGTGGGCTTCCTGCATGAGCGCCTCGGTCGCATCTGGCTTAGCCTCATCCTCTTCGGCTTCCTGGGCTTCGAATATGAGTAAACGCGTAGCGTAAATACCGAGCCCCGTTGCCGTAACCTTGCGTCGTTGGTCTTCAAGACCAGGATCACGCTCACTCATGCCACGAAGCGCATAGGCCTCTTTCATGTAGCCGTCATCTTGCATCAAGTTAGACCATGTGTCGCCATCATAATCAATACGCTTGCCGTTATGAGCGAATTTGAGCAGTCCGCGGAGGGCAGTAGTCGCCTGCGCTATTTTTGCGTCAGATGCTTCCTGTGAAGGGGGCGGCGTCTCTTTGATGACCGAGTCGCTCATAATAATTGAACGCAATATACCAGGTTCATCTTTTGCGAGCGTATTAAAAAAACGGACCGAGTCAATTCCCGATCCGTCTACTATAGACAATTGTGGTTCACTGTTTACCGTTTGGCGATTTGCATTCATACGCGTCCTCCCCCTTATGGTTGTACTTTCCACTATAAAGGGCTTTGCTCTCCGGAGGCAAGGAGATAAATATCACAAATAGTTATATAAGTTTGTGCTCTTTGAGTGCAGCATCAATTTTGGGGCGATCAAAACCGATAATAATCTGACCAGCAATGTCGATAACCGGAATTCCCATTTGTTGAGATTTCTCAACTGCTTCTTGCGCGTTTTTAGGGTCTTCTTCGACGTTTTTCTCTGCAAACTTGACGCCTAATTTGTCCATGTAGTCTTTAGCTGCGTGGCAGAATGCACACCAGTCAGCACTATAAATTGTAACGTTTGTATCCATGCTTTTAGTATACACCCATATCTCGGATTGCGCAGACTATCTCATATCTGATAGAATAGGATAGAAATGAACAAAGCCGCCGACTCGACGACTAAACCCTCCACGGATAATGACTCCCTCTCGTTAGGGGCAATTGCACTCGACCTCCTCGACACTGCATGGCGTATCGCTGTACCAGTATTGTTGTTTGCTGTGGCTGGCATATTCGCCGATAAGCATTTCAAAACACAGCCCTGGTTCACCCTTCTTGGCTGTGTTGTGGGCTTTGTATTTGCAGGTCTGCTTGTGCGTCAACAGCTTGCCCGCGTTAATAGTAAGGAAGAAAATTCATGACATTCGCTTCAACTACTCCAGAAATTAGCCTTGCCCCCCAGAGCTTATTTCATGTTGGCCCACTTGTAATCACCAACTCGCAAGTTTTGGGGACTATTGGTGTCTTGATTCTCCTGGCTCTTCTTGCCCGCGTAGTTGTCGGTGTTCGCAATGGCAGCCGCAGCCGTCTTGTCCATGCTGTTGTTTGGTTGTTCGAGAACTTGTATGACACAACTGTTGAAGTCTTGGGCGACAAAAAAACCGCCCAGAAGGTACTACCGTTAGCGGTCACCTTGATGCTCTTCTTCATGATCAACAACTGGCTTGGTATTCTGCCGATCGTCGGCTCTGTCTCATGGCACGGTCACGAACTGTTCCGCGGTGTTGCGGCCGACCTCAATACCACGTTAGCTCTCGCCATTATCTCTATGACGACGGTCCAGATTTGGGCTATCAAGCGTCGTGGTTTCTTCGGCAACCTTGGCCGCTACATCCACAACCCTATCAAGGACCCAATGCACGCATTTGAAGGTGTCCTCGAATTACTTGCTGAGTTTTCTCGTACTGCCGCCCTGGCCTTCCGTATTTTTGGTAACGTCTTTGGAGGTGAAGTTCTCCTGAGCGTTATCGCGTTTTTGACAAGCTTTGCAGCACCAATTGCTCTCCCTCTGTTTTACTGTCTGGAGCTTTTTGTTGGTGCCGTTCAGGCTTATGTGTTCTTTATGTTGACTATTGCGTTTATTTCATTAGGACTGCCAAGCTCCGAGGACGCCCATGGAAATGGGACAGAATCGGAAAGCCAGGCTATGGAATCGCCTGCGCAGTAGTCATATAAATCATATATGGTATAAATAAGTAGTAATTAAGGAGTAATAAAAATAATGGATTCACTCGCATTTGGTTTGACCTACGCAATCGCTGCAGGTTTCTGTGGCATCGGTTTGGGCCTTGTTGGTCTTGGTGCTATGCAAGCATCTGGCCGCAACCCTGAAGCAATCGGTAAGATCCGAACCCTTATGATCGTGGCTATGTCATTCATCGACGCCCTCGCTATCATTGGTTTGGTTGTTGCCCTTATTATTAAGTTCTTGAAATAGTCACACGGGAAAGGTTTCCCCTGCATGCATGATTTGATACTAGCTAGTACGAATTCACCAAGCATCCTTGAGGCGCTTGGTATCAACTGGAAGCTCCTTGTTGAACAAGGTATTGCCTTCCTGATTTTGGTGTGGATTCTTGGCAAATTTGTCTATCCTGCCCTCATCAAGTCCATCGACACCCGTCGTGAACAGATTGAGGCTGGGCTCAAAGAGGCTCAAGAATCACAGGCTGCACTCGTCAAGGCTGAAGAGAAAGTTACCGATCTTATCGCTACTGCTCGCACAGACGCTGACGAACTACTTGCCCGATCACACCAAGAAGCTGGTGCGATTGTTGCCGAGGCTGAGGCTAAGGCCAAACAGCGCGCCGAGCAAATCGTGGCTGACGCCCGTTTGCAGCTTGAGAACGATGTTCGCAAAGCACGCGAAGCGCTCAAACACGACACTATTGCGTTGGTTGCAACTGCAACTGAACACGTAATCGGTGAAAAATTAGACGCTAAAAAAGACGCTGGCTTGATCCAAAAAGCCCTTAAAGAGGAGCGAGCGTAAACCATGAACAACAAGATTTCCCGCCGAGTTATTGCACAAACCGTTGCGCTCAAAGTGGTCAACGACCCTACGCGTCGTGCACATTGGCTTAAGGCCTTGGCTGCATACATGGTCAATAACAACATGCAAGATGACGTCGACCTCATGGTTAACGATCTTGTCCGGGAAGTCTATGCCCTCAGTGGCGAGCTCTTGGTTGACGTAACGACTGCCCGACCGCTGACCGACAGCTTGCGTACAGAAATCATGCGCGAAATTGCGCATGCTACCGGTGCTCAAGATGTCGTATTGTCCGAATCAACTGACGCAGATCTTTTGGGTGGATTTATTGCCCGTACCCCTGACGCAGAACTCGACGCAAGTGTACGCACAAAGCTGAAACAATTAGCTAGCATCTAATCGATGTAAGGAGATTATAGAGAAATAATATGAGTGATTTGAGCATACAAGAACTATCAAACGAGCTGCGTGATGCTATTCAAAGCTTGCGCACCACCAAGGGCCTCGAAGAGGCCGGTATCGTTACCCGCATCGGTGACGGTGTGGCTTGGATTTATGGCTTGCGTTCTGCAGGTTATAACGAAGTCATTGAAATTGAAACTACTGAAGGTAGTACCGTAACCGCTTTCGTACTTAACTTGCTTGAGGATGAAATTGGTGCAGTACTGCTTGGTGATGATGCAGCTGTAGCTGCGGGCGCTAAGGTAACCTTGACTGGTGAAGTCCTCAAGGTTCCTGTTGGCCCTGAGCTTGTTGGCCGCGTTGTTGACCCACTGGGTCGCCCGCTCGATGGCAAAGGTCCAGTCAAAGCCCGTGAACACGGTCTCATCGAACGTCCCGCTCCTGGCGTGATGGCCCGTAAATCAGTTCATGAACCTCTTATGACTGGTATTTTGGCAATTGACGCTATGGTGCCAATTGGCCGTGGTCAGCGTGAGCTTATCATTGGTGACCGCCAAACTGGTAAGACTTCTATCGCTATCGACACCATGATTAACCAGGCCAAGCAGCAAACCGGCGTTATCAACGTCTACGTCGCTGTTGGTCAGAAGTCATCTAAGGTTGCAGCACTCGTAGAACGCCTCAAGCGCGAAGGTGTGATGGACCAGACAATCATCGTAGCTACCAGCCCAGCCGATCCGGCTCCATTGCTCTACCTGGCCCCTTACGCCGGTGCAGCTATGGGTGAATACTTCCGCGACAACGCGCAACATGCTTTGATTATCTTCGACGACCTCTCTAAGCATGCTGTAGCATATCGCCAGATGTCATTGCTCCTCCGCCGCCCACCAGGTCGTGAAGCCTACCCAGGTGACGTTTTCTACTTGCACTCACGCCTTCTTGAGCGCGCGGCCAAGCTCAACGACGAACTTGGTGCCGGTTCACTTACCGCGCTTCCTATCATCGAAACCCAGGCCGGCGACATCTCGGCATACATTCCAACCAACGTGATTTCAATCACCGACGGTCAGATCTTCCTCGAAACCAACCTGTTCTACCAGGGTATTCGTCCAGCTATCTCAGTTGGTCTCTCTGTATCACGCGTTGGTGGTGCCGCTCAGACCAAGGCCGTAAAGAGTGTTTCTGGTGGCCTTAAGCTTTCGCTGGCTCAGTTCCGTGAACTTGCATCATTCGCACAGTTCTCTACTGACCTTGACCCAGAAACCAAGCACAGCATCGAGCGCGGTCAACGCCTCACTGAGCTTCTCAAGCAGAAACAGTATCAACCACTCAGCATCGCCGAGCAATCTGCTACGCTGATGGCTGCCAACAAGGGTGCATTCGACGTTATCCCAACCGAAAAGATGAAAGAAGCTCAGGCTGAACTTATCGCTGCGCTGGATGGCGAACACCGCAAGGTTATGGACGCGCTCAACAAGGGTGACAAGCCTACTGAAGAAGCCGAAAAGACTATTCTTAAGGTTGCTGAAAAAGTAGCTCACTCATTTACCGGTCACAAAGCCGCAAAGGCCAAGGAGTAATAACTCATGGCTAGTCGACAACAAATTAAGCGGCGCATCGGCTCGGTAAAAAACACCAAGCAGATTACTCGTGCGATGCAGCTCGTTGCTGCCAGCAAGTTGCGCCGTGCTCAAGAGGCAGTTGTCGGTCCAAGCGCGTATGCTAACTTGGCGCGCGAAATTTTGACTCGTTTGCGCCAGTTGGCTGCCGATGACAGCGAATATCGCTTGTTCACCGAACGCCCGGTCAAAAACCGTTTGATGATTGTCATTACCAGCGACCTTGGTCTTGCTGGTGCCTATGACGCCAACATCATTCGTCGTATGATCCAAGAAGCTCGTGCCGACCAACAGGCCGGCGTTAAGACGACCGTTGTAGCTATTGGCCGCAAGGCGGCTCACGCTGCCGCTAGTCTTGCTGGTGTTGAAACAGAAGCTGTCTATCAAGAGCTTCCAGACCACCCAGACGCCAACCAACTCCGCCCAATTTTGACCTCTGTTGTCGGCTTGTTTGCTGACGAAAGAGTCGATGCTGTAGATATCTTGTATACGCACTTCGCTTCAACCATCAAGCAGGAGGTACACATGCAACGTTTACTGCCTGCTGGTTTTGAGGAAGTCGATTTACCAGATGAAATTGCACGTGCTGACGCTGACATTGAACCGTCTGCCGAAGCGCTGTTGCATGCAGCAACCTTGCGTTTACTCGAGGCTCAGATTTACCAGGCGTTTTTGGACGCAGTTGCATCTGAACACTCAATGCGCATGTTGGCAATGAAAAATGCGACCGATAACGCAACCGATCTTATTGAAGACCTTACCCTGGTATATAACAACGCCCGACAGGCCGCGATTACCCAGGAATTGGCCGAGATTACCGGTGGCGCAGAGGCGATGAAATGATAACCATGCTTTTTACACGGGCAACCTTAGAAGGAGATACTAAATAATGGCAACAGCACAAAAGGAAAAACTAAAGACCGGCGCTGGACAAGTTGTCCAGGTTGTTGGTGTGGTTGTGGACGTTGAGTTCAAGCAGAGCAAATTGCCTGCTATCAACAACGCTCTCAGGATTACACTTGGCGACAAGACACTCTTGCTCGAGGTTGCACAGCACCTTAGCGAAAGCACTGTTCGCACGATTGCCCTCAGCACAACTGATGGCTTGAAGCGCGGCGATGCAGTAGCTGACACCGGTGCACCTATCTCAGTACCAGTTGGCGACAAGACCTCAGGTCGTATGTTCAACGTTGTCGGCGAGCCAATTGACGGCCTCGACAACAACGACTTCCCTGAAGTTGCACCAATTCACAAACAACCACCTTCACTCGAAGAGCAAGCTGGCTCAGTTGAAATCCTCGAGACAGGCATCAAGGTTATTGACCTTATTTGTCCAGTGCTTAAGGGTGGTAAGGTTGGTTTGTTCGGTGGTGCCGGTGTCGGTAAGACCGTTCTTATCCAGGAATTCATCAACAACATCGCCAAATTCCACGCAGGTAACTCTGTATTTGCCGGTGTCGGTGAGCGTACTCGTGAAGGTAACGACCTGTACGAAGAAATGAAAGAAGCTGGTGTTTTGGACAAGACTTCACTAGTTTTCGGCCAGATGAACGAACCCCCAGGAGCTCGTTTACGCGTTGGTCTTTCCGGCCTCTCAATGGCTGAAGCGTTCCGCGACCAAGGTAAAGACGTGTTGCTCTTTATCGACAACATCTTCCGCTTTACCCAGGCCGGTTCTGAGGTATCTGCACTGCTCGGCCGTTTGCCATCAGCTGTAGGTTACCAGCCAAACCTGCAGCAAGAGATGGGTGCCCTCCAAGAGCGCATCACCTCTACCAAAGCAGGCTCTATTACCTCCGTGCAGGCCGTCTACGTTCCTGCGGACGACCTTACTGACCCAGCTCCTGCAACGACCTTCTCTCACCTTGACTCAACTATCTCCCTAAACCGTGCGTTGACTGACATTGGTATCTACCCTGCAGTTGACCCACTCGACTCAAGCTCAACAGTGCTTGACCCAGAGATTGTCGGTGAAGAACACTACGCAGTTGCTCGCGAAGTACAACGTATCTTGCAGCGCTACAAGGACCTCCAGGACATCATCGCGATCCTTGGTATGGACGAACTCTCTGACGAAGACAAGCAGGTTGTAAACCGCGCTCGTCGTATCCAGCGTTTCTTGTCTCAGCCATTCTTCGTAGCTGAGAAATTCACCAGCAACCCTGGTCAATATGTATCACTTAAGGACACCGTGAAGAGCTTCAAGGAAATCTTGGATGGCAAACACGATGACAAGCCAGAATCAGCCTTCTACATGAAGGGTGACATCAGCGAGGTCAAATAATGCAATTACAGTTGGTATCTCTCGATGGTGTGAAGTTCAGCGCTGAGGCCTATTCGATTATTCTGCCAACTGCTGCCGGTGAAATTAACGTACTTCCTGGTCACGAGCCGCTCTTGAGCCTGCTCGTGCCAGGTGTTATCACCATTCGCAAAGACAAGAATGACGCTGATTACCATCTTGAACACTTCGCCACGTATGGTGGTGTTCTTGAGGTAACTGGCGATAACGTTCGTGTGTTGGTCGATGAGGCCACTCATGGTGATGAGATCAATGAATCCGAAGCCCAAAAAGCCCACGACGAAGCTATGCGCCTCCGCAAGGATGCCAAAGACCAAGTCGAGCTTGATAAGGCCCAGGCTATGGTTGATCGCCAGACGGTTCGTTTGCACGTTGCAAGCATCCGCCGTCGCCACCGCGAACGCCGCGGCTAGAGCTCGCCTTCTCCTTCGAGTTTCTCAGTTTCAGGACCGGTTTCCGGTCCTGTTTCTATTTCTGGCCCCCATAAGGTGGCGATTTCATTCAGTAACTGTACCTGTACGCTCGCATCCCCGATCCCGTAGGCTGTTTGCGTAGCCCCGGCTATAACGCTGCGCGCAATAATACCATTGAGTGCCATTTTCGGGAGCACGTAGTTGCCATTGTCGTCTTCTGTATCAGTTAGAGCGGTCGCAAAGTCTTGTTGGTTAGCTCGTATTTGGCCACGAATCTGCTCGTAGAGCTGAGGATTTGTGTGCTTAATATCAGTGAGGGCCGCCAAAGCAGCCCTCATCCCCAAAATACCCAATTGTCCTACGACCGGCAACGCCTCGATCGCATGTCTGCGATGTTCACGACCCGGTGGTATGTGTGGTACTTCGTGGCTCATTCTACAACGCATTATTTCACAACTCGGTATTGCTTGCAAAACTGGCTAGGCGGGATTATCCTACTATGTAGCTTATATAAAATGAAAAAACTCTGGTAGGAGTAAGTGTTTGATGCGTGAAAGATTTAATGATATGGGAGGCGAAGTCATGCCCGAATTAGAAATTACCAAAGTTGTTGATGGCCTCGGAATGGATTACGGAACAGGTACTATCTCAGCTGCCGCCCAAGAGCAAAAAGAAGGTAACGAAGACCTTGCTGATCTTACCGACCAGGCTATCACATCACCTAACATTCTCGTGCCAGTCGACAAAGACGATGACGGCAACATGATCGAAGACGACGGTTGTGGCGACGGGCGTCGAGTAAACATCGTTGCCGCCAAATTAGGTGGCGTTAAGCGCTTCTTTGAGCGTAGTCTTAACCGCGCCAAGGTATTTGGCGGTGGTGCCATGATGACTGTTGCGACGCGTATCGGCCTTAGCCGTGGAGCTGCGTCTATCAACGAAACAGTCGATGAAAGTATTGACCAGCTTGCCGACCGCGAGCTCGATTTTGGCGCTCACACTGATAACCATGCTCATGGCGAACTCTGTGGCTGTGGCGCTATCGATAAGGCACCTAGTATCGTTGCTGCTGCAAGTCACTTCCGTGAGGATATCGCTAACACTATTGCCGCACTTGGCGTTGATACGACTGGTCTAGACCACGTACAGGACTCATACGATGCCTACGCAGAAACCATCAAAGACAAGCCATACAGCGGTCGCAAGAGCATGGATAGCATTGTTGACGCTGGTAAAGTCGTCAAAGAGCTGGCCGATGGACATCTCGAAACTCGGGTTATGCTCAACATGGTCGAAGGCTACACTGTTGACCAAGGCTATGTCCGTGATGTCACTGGCGGTCGTGCACAGGTCTTCGCCGTAGATGTTTGGCGCCTCAAGCAACTTGCCGAAAAACTCTACGATGACCCTGCTGAACAACAAGGCGCATTCTTGAGCGAACTGGTTTACACATTGGCCACCGCTGCTGTTTTGACCAAGGGCGACCTCCCTGTTTACACTATTGCTCCACAATTTGCGCTAGCTGCCTAGACCTCACCCCTGATAAGCAATTCTTTACAAACCCTCGGTACTTCTGGTACGCTTATGATAATAAGTAAATCCATACGGAGGGTATATGTTCGGAAGAAAACAAATCGCCATGATCATGGCTGAGTTTTTGGGAACCGGCGTTTTAACATTAGTTGTTTTAGGTGTTAGCAAGTCAGCAGTCGGCCTGCCTTACTTCATCTCTATTGCTGCGGGTCTTGTACTTGTTGCAATGACATTTGTTCTTGGCAACGTTTCAGGAGCGCAGTTTAACCCAGCGATTACTATCGGTCTTTGGACTGTTCGCAAAGTTAAGACATTGCCAGCAATCGTCTACATCGCAGCACAGTTGCTCGGTGGTGGCGCTGCATACCTTCTCTTCCGTTACTTCATCGGTCAATCATGGCAGAACACTGGTCACTTTGAGGCCAAGGTAATGGTTGCAGAAGCCGTCGGTGCTTTCGTATTCAGCATGGCTTGGGCCGCTGCTGCTTATCAGCGTCTTGAGACAGCTAAGGCCGCTACCGTTGTTGGTATTGGTTTGACACTTGGTATCATTGTGGCTTCAGCTGCATCTGGTGCATTCTTAAACCCTGCAGTAGCACTTGGTGTTCGCTCATGGGTTTGGGGCTCATACGTGCTTGGTCCAGTACTTGGTTCGATCATTGGCTTCAACCTCTACGGTTTGCTCTTTGCGCCATACGCTGATGCTGACAAAGCCTCAGCTACCGTCAAAAAGAAGAAGTAGAACTTTCTCTAGGCAAAAGAGAGTTGTCCATGTGGCAACTCTCTTTTTGTGTGTACGGATTTCTCTCTGATGCGAGGCAATTGAAATACCATTACGTTTATGGTATAATATGCTCATTATTTTGGAGTTTATATGAGCGGTGAACGCTTTTGGCCAGAAGGCCCAGATAAAATATTTGATGGAATCGACCCAGAGCTCGTAAGTGAGATGCTGGATGTCAGAAATGATTACGAATACCTTGCCGCCGAAGCTGGCATGATGGAATTGGTATACGGCAAAGATGCTCTGCAAGCAGAGCCTGCTTTTGCAGAAGGCGTTACGCTTTGGATGGATGCAGCCAAGATGGACAACCCCGAGAAGGCACAAGCTATGCTTGCTGTATTTGCCCGCGGCGACGAGTCGAGCCGTTCATTCGTTGCTGTCCAAGCTCCCTCATTTATGCACCGCAACCTTGTGTCGTATCACCAAGGCATGTCCTACATGCATGAGATGCTCGAAGATGTCAGTCCTGATGTCGTCGACACCGCTTGTCGATCGATCTTAGCCCGCTATGACACGCTTTTGCAGTCTGCCAAGGAATCTGGTGACGAGCTCGCTCCCAAGCGCCTAGAGCGCCTTGCAAACGCTATCTCCTATACACCTTCTCACCCGGGTGGCTATGACCCAAGCCCTTATTCGATAGCCTGATCCTCGAGTAAATACGCTTCAAAGAGCTCAACGCCCTTGATGGTGGCATCGTATGCGCTGACATCTGGAATGTCGATTGCATGTATTTTGCCCCAAATTACTTCGGCCAGCCGTTTTATTGCCTGATATTCCTGGTCGTCAAACGAGATATGGAGCTCCACGATATCACCGTGGTCGTCGGGCTCGATAAATTCAAGATACGCGTCAGTAACTGTATAACCTCTGTAAGCTCGTGAGTTTTCGATAAGTGCACGGTAGAGGTAGAGCTGTTGCTTGTATTTATGGAGCTTAACAGTGTGCTCCCATCGGTGGTGGCTGTTGCCCGTTTTGTAGTCCACTATCTGGATGGTCCTGGCTTTTTTGTCGATGATGAGCTTGTCAATTTTACCGCTCAAGTGAGCCTTGCCGATAAATACGCCTTCTCGCCGGAAGTTATACTCGCTCTCGTTTGTCGCGGAAATGGTGTGAGTGCGCTGTGCAAGATAGGCGCGAAGTGCCGTAGAGCCTCGCTCTAGCATCTGTGCGGTCTCCTGCTCGCTGAGTCGCTTGGCTTTTAGGCGACGCTCAAACGTGCCAAGAACAGCGTTGATGTTCGGTATGCTACCCTGCTGTTTGTTCTGAACATGAATCCATTCGAGCGTCTCGTGCATGGCGTTACCAAACTGGCCGTTTGCCGTTGGTGCTTTCGGGAACCTCAAAATGGTATTCATAAAGAAGTACCCTGGCCCGGCATGTTCGAGGTCGATGAAGGCTGTAACGTGCGTCGGACTGAGCTGGAACATATCCAACCGACTACGCAAGAGTGCCTTAACGTCTTCACCGTTTAGTGCGTGGGTGTGGCGCTGTTGCCAATAGGTTGCTAGGTCTGTTGCTGTGGCGTTGAGCGCTGTTTCGCCTTCAGCTGGCAAAACGACCTGTTCAGACTTGGGCAATAGCGGAGAATGTATGGCACCGTTCTCGGAACTTTCATCAAGGTACCGCAAGCGATTCATGGCCTTGCCTGTGAAGTTACTCGTGTAGTTCAGGATGTAGAGCTGGGTCTTAGCACGAGTAAGCGCAACGTAGAACAGGCGCAAGCGTTCGTCATTGGTGGCACCAGCATAGCGCATGAAGAGCATATTTGCCGGTAGGCTGAGTCGCGATCCTTGACTGCGGGTTTTAGCGCCCCAGGCCTCATCGTTGACAGCCAGTACGAAGACGCTGCCAAACTCCATGCCCTTAGCCTTGAATGCGGTCATTAGCGTGACAGCTTTGTCCGACTCTTGATAAGGGCTAGTATTGAGGATTTTGATGTTGGCTGCACGGTGCGCCTCAACGAAGCTAATAAAGTCTTGGAGTTTGAGCGGCTCGGGTTCACCTCGCTTGTACTCGCGTAATCGAGCACGCAACACCGTGAGGTTTGTCAGTAGATCCCAGAAGGACCCAACATTCTCGATATCAAGAATTTTGTCGGATTTTGTGGGGCTGTGCTCCTCGAAATAATGGCTGTAGAATGGCGAAGTATACGTAGCGTGATCTGGTTCTTGGAGGTCAAGCGGCGTGATGCCGACGAGGTAATCCATGATTGTCTCCATAGTTTCGGTCTCGCAGAGCTGGCTCAGGCGCATAAAGAACAGTGCGATTGGCTTCAGCTCATCGTACTCGAGTAGCGTTTCCGTCCAGTGTTCGTCATCATCGCTCGCCTGCCAGCTAAGCTTCCAAATAAGGCTTGTTGGCAGCTTCCAGAACGCAAAGCTTAGAACCTCCGACCAGAGGGCGTTGGCGCGGGTAAACACACCGTCATGCAAGCTGAGACAGAGCTCACTCATGCGAAGTAGCTGATTGATCGCAGCGTCGTCGAGGATGTTTTCGCGCTTTTCATAGCGCACTGGCACACCTTCATGCTGCAAATACGGTACAAGTGGCTCCAGATATTTGTGCTGAGGACCGAGCACGGCAATTTCGTTAGCTGGGATGCCGTTGTCGATGAGCTCGCGGATCTTTTTGGCAGTCCAGGCAAACTGACTGACATCGCTCTTGGCCTCGCGGCGTTCGATGACTGCTGTCTTCGCGATGTTCGGGTTGGCGGCTTCGAGTGTCTTTTCAATCTGTGGAAAATGATGATGGAGGCGTTCCTCAATCTGTTCGGCAATGCCCCGAGCGGTATGGAGTACGTCTGCGTGCGAGCGGTAGTTTTTGGTGAGTGGCACCAGCAGGACGTCACGGTATAGTCGTTGGAATTGCAACATATGTGAATAGTCTGCACCCTGGAATGCATAAATTGCCTGGTCGTCGTCACCCACTGCGAGTACGTTCGGGCGACCTTCCCAGACGGGGTTATCGGTGAGTAGCTCCACAAGACGCAACTGTGCCCCGTTGGTGTCCTGAAATTCGTCGAGCAAAATATACTGATACTTCTCTTGAAGCGTAAACCTCAGATCATCATTGGTCCGCAAGCCGTGCACGGCACGCAAGATCATGTCATCGTAATCAAACAGCGACTGCGCAGCAAGCTCATCAATATAGTTGGCGTAGACATCAGCCATGGCTAGCAGTTTTTCGTTGGTTTTTTGACCATCCACAATAAATGCACCATCGCTATCTTTGGCGAGCCATGCGTTCTTCCATTTGGTGAGCGCCATAGTTTTGCCCGATTCTTGGGCATTCTCAATAGCTTCACGGAGTTCGGTCAACAGCACACTGCTCAGCGGCGCAACTTGTGGCAGTGTTGACGCATAGCTCAATGGTGACAGTGCTCGCTCCAGATCCTCAAACAATACAAGAGACTTGGCGGTGATTCTCGTAAGGCCGTTTAGATGTTCATGAACGAGGGGCTGCGCCTTCTCGATAAACGCCAGGTTTTCACGCGCAACAATCTGGATATCACCAGGCGTCAGCAACGCTCGTTTGGCATCGCTGACGAACGACTTGATATCGTTCAAATACATATCAGCAAATTTGAGTGGATTGCCATAGGGCAACCCGGCAATAATAGTTCTAAAAATAGTGTCGATACCAAGGTCATCAACTGCCTCGAGCTCACCCATCTCTGTAAAATAGTCCGGGAAACGACGGATCAGGTCACTACCAAAGGCATGGTACGTACTGATTGTGATGCTGTATGCTGCCTGTCCGATCATGCCACTCAAGCGTTCTCGCATGTTTTGAGCGGCCGATTCGGTAAACGTCAGACACAGAATGTTCTCGGGCGCTGTGTCGGTCGTCGTCAGGATGTGCGCAATGCGCGTGGTTAGCAGCTGTGTCTTGCCCGTGCCTGGGCCGGCGATAACAAGCACCGGGCCGTCAGTCGTGGTGACCGCTAATTTTTGAGCTTCATTGAGCCCAGCGAGTGCTGCTTTATAACTCCCCATAGATATATCTATTGTACGCGATTCCCAATAAATGAGACACTAAAGATGATGTAAAAAGGTAACGCGCTATGAACGAACATCCCTGGACAACACTCAATTCACATGTGGCGTATGAAAACCCGTGGATTACAGTCCTAGAAGATGAAGTTACCCGCCCCGACGGCTCACCTGGCATGTACACCATTGTTGACGTAAAAGATGGCGTGTTGCTGATTGCTGAAGATGCCGATACCAACGTTCATATTATGGAAGCCTATCGTTACCCGACGCAGCGTTGGGCATGGGAACTTCCTAGCGGTGGTATCGAGCCTGGTGATACACCCGAAGTGTGCGCCCAAAAGGAGCTCCAGGAAGAGCTCGGACTCACCAGTGACGCTTGGGTGAAGCTTGGCGAGTTTTCGCCTTCATTTGGCGGCACAATGCGCGACCGTCAGCACATTTTTGTCGCGAGGAATTGCGTCCAAGGCGATCATAATCGGGAGCCGGGCGAAGCCATTCGCACCGTTAGAAAAGTTACGCGAGACGAGTTGTTCGCTCTTGCGCGTAACGGCACAATTGAAGATGGCCAGTCGCTGACTGGCCTCCTCCATTACAAATTGTGGATCGAGCAGAACGAACCTAGCGCTTAGCGCACTCGGGGCAATCTTCTTGGGAACCGAATTCGGTCATCCATTGCTTGCTAGCTTTCCACCAGGGCTCAATATCGCTGAAGGCAACCCAGTCGGCTGCCTCGCGGAGCCACCAGCCAATGTGGCCGCTAAAGATAGCCTTGCCCCATACAACTGACGCCCAACCCTTGCCCACAGGGATAACTGGTCGTGGGGCTTTTGGTACGTAAGCCTCAGGAGCCTTGCCCGCTGCACGCCGAATGATGTCTTTGGCTGCATACCAGCCGTCACGCACGGCTACTTCGGCCTGCCCGCTAAACAGGGTATTAGCATTGTCGCCAATAACATAGATGGCCTCTTCAGCGCGCAGATACTCGTCAACTTGAACCTTGCCCCTGTCGGTAAGCGCAAAATTATTTTCCTTAAAGAATGGGTTGTTTGTGGTGCCAGCTGTCCAGATGACGGTGCGACTTTCTATCGGCTCACCGTTAACCATCAGGCTGTCTGCGGTTTGCCCTTCCACGGTCTGACCCAATCGTAGCTCGATGCCGAGCTTATTGAGTCGCTTCTCGACATCTTTCGATACTTTCTCGACAGAGTGCGGCAGGAGACGTGGCGCGGCCTCAATAATGGTGATCTTCGGTTTTTTGCCGGTAATGCCGTGGTTGGCCATGATTTCTTCCAGATAAGCTGGCAATGCACCTGCAAGTTCTATGCCCGTTGGGCCTGCACCCACGATGAGATAGTGCGGGTCTGGTGCATGCTCGTCGCTGAGCTGTTTGTGGAGGTGATGCTTGAAGCGCTGAATTTGCTCCCAAGATTTAATGCCATATGAGAACTCCTCGAGACCCTTGATGCCGAAGTAATTGGTCACAACGCCCAAAGCGAGTACCAGTACTTCGTAACTCAGGGTTTGGCCGTCCGTTGTAGTGATGCTGTGCGCCTTGCGATCAAGGGTTTTGGCACTACCTTGAACGAGAGTGATGCGCGCAGTGTCCAAGATTTGTTCGAGTGGAATGTTGGACTGTGCGTACAAGCCGCCAGTTGCGGTGTGATACAGCGCTGGGTAGTATCGGAATGTTGGCTGGTCTGAAAGCAGCGTTACAGCGAATTCATCATTTTTGCTTAGCTCTAGCGCGGCTTTGATACCGCCAAAGCCGCCGCCGACAATGAGTACGCGCTTTTGTGAAGGAGTGTGGGATGGAGTTTCTTGCATGCTTATGATTATAGAGGTACTTGGCCAGCTGTCCAATAACCTTGCAAAAACAAAGCAAAACCTTTTTACTAAGGAGTAGTTTATTCTCTAACATAAAAAGCGTGTATGCAGTATTTAACTACGTACTTTCATCGTACGTTTTCGTCGCTGGCGGTTCGAAACTATCGGATCTATAGTGTTGGCCAAATCATCTCTCAGTCTGGTACATGGATCCAGGCGGTTGCTCAGTCATGGCTCGTTTTGCAGCTCACCAACTCCGGTACGGCTCTCGGCTTGCTTATGGCCGCTCAGTTCTTGCCATCGCTGATTTTTGGACCCATGATTGGCGTCTACATCGATCGTTTGCCCCACAGGAAGCTCATCGTCTACAACCAGATAGTTGGCATGATCTCGGCATCACTTTTTGCAATTCTGCTGGCAACGCATCACGCAAGTCTGCCAATCATATTCTTATTTACGTTCCTGGGTGGTATCGTTATGGCAATCGATATTCCCGCCCGCCAGACGTTTGTGTATGAAATTGTCGGTGAGGAGCACCTCAAAAACGCGGTGGTGTTAAACTCTTTGATCGCGAATGTTGCACGCATGATTGGCCCAGCGCTGGGGGCACTGCTGATTGCAGGTGTCTCTATAGAGTTCTGTTTCTTCGCCAATGCCGTGTCATACATCGGTTCGTTTGCGGCGCTTCTCATGATGACCAAGCAAGATCTTGTCAAAATACCCCTGGCCCACAAGCAACGCGGTCAAATTCGGGACGGACTGCGCTATATTATGCAAAATAGCACTGTGAAGGCTATTTTCTTGGCGATGCTGTTGGTCGGGCTGTTTGTAAGTGAATTTGCTGTCACCCTACCACTCCTTGCCAAATATACGTTTCATAGCAATGTTGATGCCTATGCAACCTTTGCGGGCGCAATGGGTCTCGGCTCTATCATTGGCGGACTTATTGCTGCCGGTCACAAGAATGCCAACCTCATTACGATGGGCCACGTTACGCTCGCGTTGGGCGCTGCAATGTGCGGCGTGGCTATTGCTCCATCATTTGCGACGGCAGTCATTTTGCTGGGTGCCACCGGTGCCGCGATGATTATCCTGACCTCAAGCGCCAATGCTCTCATGCTCCTGCACACTGCTCCCGAAATGCGTGGTCGTATGAATGCACTATGGAGCATGATGTTTATCGGAACGACGCCCATAGGTGGTCCAGTTATCGGTTGGCTTTCGCAGCATAGCAATGCTCAGATCGGCTTTTTGATCGGCGGATTGGCGGCATTTGTTGCGGCTGCAGCTATCACGGGACACAGCCTGTTGCACGTCCGTCGCGGTGGACGTCTGGTGACAGTGCAAGAATTGAGGTAATCTAGTAAGCATGAATCCACAAGACCCTCATAGCCTCTATGGCCTCACTGGTTCGCGAATGGCTCAGCAGAAGCCACACACCCCCAGAGGTTTATACATCATTGCGGGTATCAATGTTCTCGGCTTTATCGCAACATTCTTCGATACATCACAGACAAGTCTTATATATACTCTCGCAATGTTGCTATCGTTACTAACAGCAGTTGGTCTGCTATTTCGTTTAGAGGCAGCACGCAAAACTTTGATCGTGCTCTCGGTAATCACAATAGTATTGGCAATTGTAAGCGCCTTTCTCTTAGCTGGTTTACAGGGGCGAATCGCTGCAAGTCACCAGCGCTATGATCGGGCTATCAGCAACATAGATACCAAGGCTCTGACCGCTGCCGAGCAGAGACAGCTCAACACTATTCAAACGGAGTTGACGGATGCCGAAAACAAAGCTGGTAAAGCTATCACCTATACCTATAGCATCTCCGCTTTTTATATTCTTGAGAGCGCCGGCGTTATTGTCTACCTTACTCGTCCGAGCATCAAAACAATCTTTGCCGTCTAACGTCGCTGATAATCTACTTGCCGCCGTTGCCTAATACGCTTAAGCTAGGTGTATGGATCAGATTATACAGACACTAAAACAAAAGGGCTTTAAGGGCGACATACAGGACGACGCCAAAACACTCGACTTCTATAGCCATGACGCCTCGATGTTCGAGATCAAACCGCAACTTGTTATTGCGCCAAAAGATGGCGCTGATGTTGCAACTATTGTAAAAACTGTTGGCGACGCCAAAGCAACCAACCCTGGGCTGTCCATTACGGCACGCTCAGCCGGTACTGATATGTCCGGTGGTGCTATCAACGACTCCGTTATCGTTGATTTTAACAAATACTTCACAACCATCGAAGAAGTAACTGCCACGAGTGCCCACGCTCAGCCCGGTGTCTTTTATCGTGATTTTGAGGTTGAAACCCTCAAACACAAAAGCATCATGCCAGCCTACCCCGCCTCGCGTGACCTCTGTACTATCGGTGGTATGGTCAACAATAACTCCGGTGGTGAGAAATCACTAGAATACGGTAAGACTGAGAACTTCGTTACTGAGCTTAAGGTGGTCTTTGCCGACGGCATCGAGCGCACCGTTAAACCTCTGAACAAACAAGAACTTACTACCAAGATGATGCAGCAGGACTTTGAAGGCCAGGTTTACAAAGAGATTTTTGACCTCGTCGAGAAGAACTACGACCAGATCAAAGCGGCTAAGCCAAACGTTAGCAAGAACTCAACTGGCTACAATTTGTGGGATGTATGGGACCGCCAAACAGGCATCTTTGACCTCACCAAGCTTATTGTGGGCGCTCAGGGCACACTTGGCTTCGTAACTGATATTCACCTCGGCTTGGTGCCAACTCGCCCCTACACAGGCCTCCTCGTCTGTTTTATGAAAGATATTGCCCCGCTCGGCGAAGTTATTAACAAGGTTGTCGCGCAGAAGCCAGCAACCTTCGAATCATTCGATGACGTAACACTGTGGCTCTCGATCCGCTTTATGCCGAGCTTCCTCAAAATGCTCGGCGTGGTTGGCTTTATCAAGCTGCTCATTAGCCTCATCCCTGATGGTTTTATGCTCCTCCGCGGTATTCCAAAACTTATCCTTATGATCGAGTTCAATGGCCAAACTCAAGAAGAAGTCGACCAGAAGATAAACGACATGCACCACATACTCAAGCCGTATGGTATGGCGATGGAGCGAGACGACACTGCTCAAAAGAGTGAGAAATTCTGGCTTATGCGCCGCTACAGCTTCCAGCTCTTGCGCTCCAAGGTCAAAGACAAGCATACAGCTACATTTATTGATGACTTTGTTGTAAACCCACCCCATTTGGTTGAATTTTGGCCCAAGCTCCGCGCTATCATTCGCAAATATAAATTGGGTGCCACAATTGCCGGCCACATGGGCGACGGAAACTTCCATGTTATTCCCCTGATGAAGTTTGAGGATAAGTCCGAGCGCGACAAAATCTTGCCAGCTATGAAAGAAGTGAACGAGCTCGTGCTGAGCTATGGCGGATCTCTCTCTGGTGAGCACAATGACGGCTTGATTCGCGGCCCATGGTTAGAGCAAATGTACGGCCCTGAGGTTTTAGCCCTTTTCCGTGACGCAAAACACATCATGGACCCGCAAAACATCTTTAATCCTCATAAAAAGGCTACGGCCGACTGGGATTACAGCTTCTCGCACATCCGTGAACACTATTAGCAATAGCGTATATTGCTTTTAGGTCATAATTATGGTATAATTGTATAGTTTTACACGAGACTATACATGGAATTGAATAATACCTATCCAGATTGGCGCGAGGCATACGACGATGCTGACCAAGGTTTCACTGACCTTAATCAGCAGATCGATAGCCTGTTAGAGCCACCCCTCGGTACGTCCCGGTACGAGCTTGTTCTCAAGATCAATGAGATTAACGAGCAGCGCTCTCTTATTGGAGACGGCCTTGCTTCAGACGCAACTGCGCCTCAGGCATTGACCGCTCTTGAGCGACTCGTTACGCTAGAATCTCGTAAGCTTACCGATCGCGATCTTGATGATATCGCGCATCGTGGCTGCCAGATGGTGCTTACAAACAAAGACAAAATTATGGAGCTTGCGACTCATGAAGATGAATCACTTGCAGGCCCGGCACTTCGCCTTGCTTACGCTACCGCAGCACGATTCCCCGAAGGCATGAATGCGGACTTTCTCGCCGATAATCTTTCTCGCATTTCATGGAATGCCACCCTAGACCCTACCAACAAGCTGCATAGCCCAGAACGTATCGCTACGGCAATGGCTTCGTGTACTCTTACCCAAGAAAAGCCTGCAATGGACCGAGTGATCCAGGCTACTCGTGATGCCATGGTCGAGGCTGAAACAGCTGAAGTCGGCACCGTTGTCTATGAGAAGCTGATCGAACGGGCCTTTGAAGGTGATAAGGAGCATGGCCTACAGCCAGAGAATATGGATGCCTACAAAGCAGATCCATCACTACTCTCCTACAAACTTCGTGTCGGTGAATATATTCGCCAGCTAAGCATTAAGCGAGCTGCGACTGGCAATGGTGATCTTGGCTATGATTCTGATGCTCTCTATCAAGAAGCACAATCCAGCGAAGCACTGAAAGCTGCGTTTGCGCGTAGCGTATTTGCATATGCTGCCAGCCTGGCGAACAAGTCGCGTATCGCGCCACTCATGGATCGAGCGCTACTTGCGAGCGGCATCGACCACGCAGTGATGAACAATGGCTTTAGCCATACCACTGAACTGGCACAATCTTGGGAACAAGGTCGTGGCGACAAGGTCAATTTTAGGGAGTACAAGGCAATGAACCTCGATGCTATTGTCGCGCTCGAATATGCCGACCCCGGCGCCGCTCAAGTACTCGCTAATGATTTTGGCATACATAACTTTGCCCGCTATCCAATCTCTGTGCTCCGTACGCAGTACCGCAACCGCGACAACAAAGATCAGAGCTATGGTGCAATGCTCCTAGCCCGTTCAGACCACAATGGCGCATTCCATGCGAGTAACGGCGAGTCCACAATGATCGATCGATTCGCAGAGGAGCTCAAGCGACATGATACTGAAATTCGTATTTACGAGGTTGATACGCCGATGGCTGTGCTGCGAGCTCTTTTCAAGGCGCGCCACAAGTACGAGCAAGAACTGCGTTTCGCGCTCGTAAGTGGTCATGGCCGACAAAATAGCGTGCAATTTGGTGATGCGCTGACCCCAGATGCGCGTATGTACTCAGATAAGATGTACATGACCGCCCCAGAGTTTCAGGAGCGGGTTACTGGGCTTTTTGCCAACGATGCTAAAGTTGTTTTCGACAGCTGCAGCACGGGTAAGGATTTTGGTGTGGCGTCAGTGACGCGAGAAATCTTTGAGGTAGATACGGCTGCGCCTATTCGGCCAACCAAGCTTCAAGAGCTCGGCGTGCAGGATGCCGGCCAAGGTCGTTTTACTATCAAACCTGCCTATTGGAACGCAAATGATGTCCGCAGCTATACCAAGAATAGCAGTACTAAAATAGGGTAATATTGATACATATGCCCAAGAAAGTTGCCATCCAAGGCTATCAAGCTTCATTCCATGACGTAGCCGCCCACCAGATGCTCGGAGAAGATATCATAATCGTACCGTGCGATACATTTGTGGGCGTGTTTAAGGCAGTTATGAGCGGTGCCGCCACATATGGAGTTACGGCAGTTGAGAATAGTATCTATGGCCCGATCCACGAGAGCCAAGGCCTGTTTGCTCAGTACGATGTACAAGTTTTGGACACCACAGATGTGCTCGTAGGCCAATGTCTTATTGCTATGCCGGGCGCAAGGCTCAAAGATATCACCCACGTTTATTCGCATCCCGTAGCTCTTGCTCAGTGCAAAGGCTACATCGCAGAGCATCTGCCAGGCGCCCTCCTATCTTCTCACGCAGACACTGCCGGCGCTGTTGCTGACATTGCAACCTGGAAGGATATTCATGCTGCAGCTATCGCAGGCCAAGCCGCCGCTGACCTTTACGGCATGACCGTGCTTGCATCAAACATCCAGGCCGAAAAGCATAACTACACGACGTTTAAGCTGTTCGTTAAAGCCTAATCTTGGGCCGTTGGAGCTGTTTCGGTGCTTGCAGCTGACGTAGAGCTCTGAACGTCTGGCTGGTTGCTACCAAGGATAATCACGAACTCAGTGTTGTATTTCTGAGCGAGTGCAGCATCTGTTGAGAAATTGTTCTTAAAGAGTGATCCAAGCAGTTTCTTGGTTTCTGGCTTTTTGCCATTCGAATTATCGATAACAGTAGTGGTAGTGGCTGAGCTTGGCGCATCACCAACCTGTGTCACATTGATGCCCTTGGTTGCTAGTAGGTCGCCCTCACGCTTTGCGAGGCCAACAATCTGGCCGCCATTCAAGACTGTCACGTTAGCGCCTTCTTTGCTGACTTTATTACTGTTGAGTACCTTGGTGATGTATTTCTGGATCTGGCTGTAATCAGTTGGACCTGCCGCAGGTACGAGTGCAGACTGACCACCAGGTGCAGTGTAGTTTGAGAGCAGGTTCTTGCCTTCGGCATCATTAAGACTGAGTGACTGAATGTTGTTGGTATCAACTTTTTTCATCATGTAATACAAGCTGGCGAGTTCATTCATCTGGAAATCGGTCTTAACATTGTTGCCAACGGAATCCATAAGGTTACCGATTTTGACAGGGTTAGACAGCGTACCGGCACTAATAATCTTGTTCTTGAGCGCGAGCATCATCCATCGTTGGTGCTCGGTGCGATCGAAGTCGCTCTTAGGGAACCCATAAGCGCCATATTTACCGTTAAAGGGGTCGCCACGAGCGCGTGCTAAGTTGAGCGCAGTCTGACCATCAAGGTGTTGCACGCCATTTGGCAATTTTAGTGCCCCACCTTCATTTGCACGGAAGCTCGGGTCATAAAGGCCCTTCGCGTCTTCACTCTGGATATTTACGTCGATACCACCGACGCTGTCGACGGATTGCTTGAACGCAGTATAGTTGACTAACGCATAATAATTGATAGCAATGCCAAAGTTATCGCCAATGACCTTTTCGAGCGCGCCCATATTGCCCTTTGGATATCCGTTTTCGTCGAAGCTTGTGGCAGTACCAGCGGTGTTAATCTTGCCGTAGCCTACGCCTGGAACATTCACCCACATATCGCGTGGAATACTCAACATAAACGCGGTGTGCTCTTTGGTGTTGATGCTGACTACCATAATAGAGTCGGTGAGGCTGCCGCCACCACTGCCGTCATCACGGTCTGACGAGTCACCCGCCAACAGAATGTTGACGTGACCGCTGCCTTCACCCTTCAACGGAACGGGTTTAAAAGCACTAAGCATGTGGAGCGGGTTTTTGTTGCCAAATATTTTGGCCGTGTTGCGGTACACTTTCCAACCAAGCCAACCTCCACTCACAAGAAAAAGCGCCAAGACCACAAGGGCTGTGCGCTTTGTAATTCGTTTCCAGGAGCGTTTTTGGGGTGCTGCTTTTGCTGTCGTGCTGCGGCTACGTTCACCTGGCTTACGTACTGGAAGTGAGGTTGATGCGATGGCAACAGTGGGCTTTGGGACGTTCGTGTGTGGCTTGAAATCACCAATTGGACGTGTGGGGGTTGCTGTTTGCGGTCGCTGAGTGCCCAAGGTAGGCATCGCTGCACCAGTGTGCGATTTTGAGTAGGCAACACTGCGGCGTTGTCGGTTATGTACAAAACCGTCGATATATTGTGGTCTTCGTGGTTGGTTTTCTTGCACGAACGAAATAATCCCTCAGTACTTATATAACAAATAGACTGGACTAATTATACATGAGCACTATATGGATTACTGCCCTTTTTATACAAAAATACCACAACTTTGCAGTTATGGTGGAAAAGTTCTCTAATTACGTAGGGTTGTACAAGTAGGTGTCGTGGGTGGATTTTTGCGCGGTGGGCGCGACAGCTGGTTGATCTGGTTGAGATGCTGTCGCGCCGCAGGGCGTGTGTTTCCTACCGAGTGGTCAGACGTTGATGCGGCCCGCGGCCTCCTTGGCCTTCGTCGTGACGGGCTGCCAGGGTGTGATCCTGAGCTGCTCCATGATGAGCTTCTGGTTCTCCAGGATGGTAGCTTGCTGTCGCTTGATCTGGTTGAGGTCGATGGCGATCTTGCCGATCTTGCCGAGGATGGCGTACAGCAGCTTGATGGCCTTCTTGGCGAGCTCCAGCAGCTGGGCGAGCGTGTTCTTGATGAACTCCTGCTCTTCGTGCGTGAAGACGTTGGGGTCCGGCAGAAATGCCGTCAGAATGTGTCCGAGCAGCAGACTCAGGAAGAGCCAGCCGCTGACCATCACGATGATGCCGACGAAGCGTCCGGGCACTGTTGCCGGGTACATGTCGCCGTAGCCGACCGTGAACACGGTCACGATGGTCCACCAGAACGACGCGATGATTCCCTTCTTCTCGAAGATGCTGTACAGGATCGCACAGATCATCTCGTTGACGAAGATGTAGATCAACAGTCGCCAGGGCGAACGGACGAGCGGCATGACCTTCTCGAAGGCGTGCTCGACGAAAGTGTCGGCGCGCTCGATGAGTGCGTCAATGCCTTTGGGAAGCATTCCCATGTCACTCCCTCCTCAGGGGTGGACACCTACTTGTTAATACCGAGTGACAGGTGTCGCTTGGATAGATATATTTTACCATAATTATACCTATATAGCAACTTTACCTGTTGCAAAGAAGCCGCGATTACTTGCGTGGAGGCAGCGGAATAAGTATGCTCGTTCGACGCTTATACGCTTGGTAGTCAGGATTATCTCCCCAGCGCATGTCAGCACTTTTTTCCAGTGGCGGAATGCCGCTTACAAAGAGTAGCAATGAAATAATAAACAGCGGCCCGGCAGCACCGATGAGTGATTGGGTTATAGTGAGTGTCGGCAGAACAACGAGATATATGCCGACCCATACCAGCATTTCACCCATATAATTAGGGTGTCTGGAGACGTGCCAAACGCCGTGATCTATCCACTTCCCTTTATTTGCCACGTCCTGATTGAATCGATATTTCTGCAGATCAGCAACTGCCTCAAGAAGTAGGCCGCTTGCCCACACTGCCGTTCCTCCGTATGAGAGTATGGTGAACGATATCTCGGTGTGAGATAGCGCTAGAAGGCTTGGAATGAGAATTATCCAAACGCTTATAGCCTGCAATAACCAAAATTTACCAAATCGCCCGAACGAATCGCGCATCTCATCAAAACGATGGTCAACTTTTATGTGCCAGATGCGAACGAGCAAAAACGTGCCGAGGCGAATAGCCCAGGTACACACCAGAGCAGCAACGAGTGCCCGTTCTATCGTAATCTTATGAAACAGCAGTGCGCATAACGCAAGTACAACGAAACTTAGCGCATACGAAATATCTGTTAAACGATCTGTTTTGTAGCGATATGCTACCAAAAACATGCTCATATTGATAAGTAGCGAGATGCCCAAGAGTGCCATAAACATATGCATAGTATAGCTGGTTTGAGCACGAGAAACAGCCCCCAGCATTCATTGACAAGTAAAGCATAAGCTGTTAAAATAATACTTTGTACAACCTCGTATGGTTCAGTACTTTAACGTGTGTGAGTATTCCTCTGGAATACTACTTCTGGTTCCAATCTATTCGTTCGATTCCCTCACAGGAGGACCGGCATGACCATCAAGCTCATCACCCGCGCTCTGGTTGCCACTGCGGCTACCGCTGTGCTGTCTCTGACCGCAACGGCGTGCAGCCACGACGACCACAAGGTGCCCGACACCAACAATGCGGCCCTCGGTGTCGTCAAAGCCATGCAGGAGTCCGGTACGCCCGACATCGACGGCTCGTTCACGAGTACCGACAAGCCGGCAACCCTGCCGAGCGGCGTCAAGGGCCTCGCCCACGACACCTCGCAGCAGTCTGCCTCGTGGAAGTCCAAGTCAACGGGTACGCGCAGCATCGTCGAGAAGCACAGCAATGCCACCGTGGCCCGTGCCGCAGTGTTCAGCAACGCTCAGAACGATGGCCACATCGGCGCGCCGAAGGAGTATGCCTACTACAACGGCCCCTGGGTGCTGCGCCTCAACGGCAAGCTTCCGTACGACCTGGCCCAGGACTACGTCGCGCAGTTCAACGCCAACACTGGCACCTTCGAGCAGAACCTGCCCCGGGTGCTGCCTGGTGAGAAGACATGTCGGCCGCTTTACGACGCATTGCACGAGCTCACGCTCAACAAGCAGGGTTCGTCGAACGTCGGTCGTGTCCTGGCTCACGCCTACGAACTGCACCTGGCTGAGTCCACGGGCAAGCTCGACAGCGTCAGCAAGCAACTGCTTGACCTGCGCTCTCTGGCCACCGCTACGTACCTCAGCAACACCAACGGTGCGTTCACCGACAAGCCCCAGCAGGAGTTCGCGGCCAACGCCAAGAGCTTCATGTATGCCAACTGCGCTACCGCGCTCGGCAACTCCATGGCGTTCGCCATCACCACGACCACCACGGCCGGCTGACCAGACAAGAGATCTGTAGAACCAGAAAACACGCCGCACCTCACCCTGAGATGCAAAGCAAGCCCCAGGTATCACTCGTTCATCGAGTTCGCGCAAGCGATAGATACCTGGGGCGTTTTCATAACTAACCCGTGTCTGTAACCAAAACGGATGAGATATCTGCGCACATACGCGAATACCTCATCCGTTTTTTGATTGTAGAATATGTTTAGGCGATAACAGCGTCGCTGGATGCTTGGAGAACTTCACTCACAAGCTGTTTAACGTCAGCTTTGCGAGGCAAAAAGACCTCGCCGAGCATGCAACGTACACTACCGCCACCGACTGTCTCGATAGTTGTAATATCGAATGGGAGTAGCGTCTTGTCGGCGCTCAATACTGCGCGCTGTTCGTCAGTAAAATTGTCATGCGCAGCCTGGCTCATAGCAACGAAGCGTTCGCCTTTATTGTTTTGCAACTCAAGGACGTTGCCACAGAAAGAAGCCATCTGTTCTTGGCTGATTTCTACGACTTCGTGGCCGGTATTTTTAAGTGTTTCGAGTACTAGTGTGCGTTCCTGTTCGTCGGTGATTGCCTCAGCGCAGATAACAGCGGTCGTGCTCTGAACTCCCATTAAAACATTGGTGTGATAGACGGCGGTGCCATCTTGGCCAAATGCGTGGAATACTACTGGTTCGTAGCCGAGCTTTAGAGCATGGTCAGTAAAGAGACCGGCATCACAGCGGGGTGAGACGCAGCCGTAAACGACTTTGTGCTCGTGGTCAAAAATCATAACACCGGTACTCTCGAGCGCGAAGCCGTAGTTTTCGGTTTCGGTGATGTCGGTTACTTGTGCGATCTTGAAGTCTTGCGAAAGTGCGTGGAGCGCCATGTAGCTGCGCTCGATGCGACGGCTTTCTGTAGCCATTGGATAGAGATACACCTGGCCGTCGTGCCATGCGCTGAACCAGTTGTTTGGGAAAACGGCGTCGGGCTTGCGCAAGGCGTCTGTGTCTTCGAAAACGGTAACGTGTACGCCATTACTGCGAAGTTTCGTAACCATAGCATCAAATTCTTGATTAGCCTGATTATGAAGCTCTTCTGGACTCAAGCTCACATGGTTTTGAAAGGTGTTAGTCCTGGCAGTTTGTTCGTTGAATCCGAAGCTTGTTGGACGAACCATCAAGACGGCGGAAGTAGATTGTGAAGTACTCATAGTGTCGATAGTATAGACCTACACATCGTATGTGTAAATAGATATCATGCCATCTTTTAGCGATATAAGATAATGCCTACCAAAATGCTGACCTCGAAAATCTCATAGAGAATCGATGTAATAAGCACCGGTGTCAAATGCTTGCGATAGGCGTAGACGATCCAGACGAGGTTATCAATGCAGAAAAACGCCCATGTCCAGACGGACACGTCTTGCGCGCTGTGTTTGCTCCAGATCTCAATCAGTTGGGGCGCCTCAAAGAGCGGCGTTGCGAACGTGAAGAAATAGACGAGAAGGTCCATCGGGTCGTGTGGTTGTTTCTTTTGTAAGTGTGCGGTTTTGTGTGCTTGTTTTGCCATGTGCCCCAAGTATAGCAAGCTTATGCTTTGTTCTAAATATTACAGTATGCGAGTTCGGCTCGTGATGCTACTATGACAATAAGCTGTGAGAGGCTTAAAACTATTCGTCTCTTGACGAAAACAAACATCTATAAAACAAAACGGAGGTGGTAGTACCATGGCTATTTTGCGTGGCTGGAAACGTGATCCGGCATTTACTGCGGATGATGCAACTAACAAATTTACGCTCAAACAATATTTTGAGGCGATGATGCAGTTTAAACTTGCGGTCATAACACTGACCGTTTGTTTTTCGGTTACGACCATCTGCTTTGGGGTCGTGCTCCCCTACTTGCTGTCGCATGCACTTGATTTGGTGAGCACTGGCCATGCGCTCGTTTGGCCGGGGCCGCTCGCACAAACATTGAGTATTGCTGCGGCGGCTGTCGTGGTCGGCGCTGTAAGCAATGGCCTGGGCCTGAAGGGCTTTAGTGGTCTCGATACGAATGCCCAGAACTATATTAGAAATAAGGTTATGAATCGTTTGCTACGCGAAAGCGCCGCCTTCTATGCGAGTACCATGACAGGCTCACTGACGAGCAATGTCATAGCCTATACCAACGGTTACGCAATCGTACAGGAATCTATCTTTATGCGCGGCCTCAACATGTTCCTTCCATTACTCGTGGGTATGGCGTTGGTAGCGTTTCAGTCACTCTTACTCGCCGGATTGCTACTGCTTATTGCCTTGAGTATTGCTGCCAAAATTCTGATCAACTCGCGAGCGCGTGCTCCTTATCGGCGGGCACGGAAAGATACGACGAGTGCCCTTAATGGACTTGTCGGCGATATTATCGGCAACAATGCAACAGTGCGAACGTTTGCCGGTGAAACGCAAGAGCAGCGAGGCTTGGACCGTAAACAATTCTTATGGCGTAAGGCAACGCAGGCCAACCTTCTCATCTTTGGTAAGCACCACACCACCAATGTTGGCAGTATTAATGCCATGCAAGTTGTGGGTGTTGGTACTGCCGCCTGGCTCGTTTCCACAGGTCGTATTAGCTTGGGTCTCGCAGTGTATGCTGCTTCGTATTTTCAGCGACTCAGCTCGACACTTATGGAGCTTGGACCACTGGTGCAAAACTACCAAGGTGCCCTGATGGACGCTGCACCGATTAGTGAGATTCTCATGCGTGAGCGCGCCATTATTGATGTGCCACATGCCAAGAAGCTTCGTGTCCCACATGGCGAGATTGTATTCGACAAAGTCACCTATCGCTATGGCCAAGACGAACCACTCTTTGATGAACTCGACCTTCATATTAAGGCGGGCCAATCAGTCGGCATTGTCGGCCGAAGCGGCGGCGGCAAAACGACGCTTACCAACTTGCTGCTTCGCTTTGATGATCTCGAATCAGGCACTATCGCCATAGATGGCCAAGATATTTCTAAGGTAACTCAGGGTTCGTTGCGCGAAGCGCTATCGTACGTGCCGCAAGATCCTTCCCTGTTTCATAGATCGATTCGTGAAAATATCGCCTATGGCAATGCTCGGCTCGGCGTACCGCGTATTATTGAGGCGGCTAAAAAAGCACATATCTGGGGTCTTATCCAGACAATGCCTGACGGTCTTGATACGTTAGTTGGTGAGCGCGGCGTTAAACTCAGTGGCGGCCAAAGACAGCGTGTAGCGATAGCCCGCGCCATCCTCAAGGACGCTCCTATCCTTATTTTCGACGAAGCTACCAGCGCCTTGGACAGCGAAAGTGAGCAGTACATCCAGACATCGCTTGATGAACTTCGCAGGGGCCGTACGGCAATCGTTATTGCCCATCGCCTCAGCACTGTTCAGAAAATGGATCGTATCCTCGTGCTCGACAACGGCAAAATTGTCGAAGACGGTACGCACGCGCAGCTCGTGAGACGCAAAGGTCTCTATGCAGCACTGTGGGCCCACCAAAGCGGCGGCTTCATAGAGTAGCTATGCAACAAGTGATAGAGGGCGATCGATGGTGTCTGGCTTGGCAAAAATCACGACCATACCCTTGTAGTCTTCGCGGAAGTTGGAGTCGGCATGGAGCGGCACACAACTGACGACGCGTAGTCCGGATGCGCGATAGCCATCTTCAATGTTTCCAATTGTTAGATTGGCTGCAGGAATTTTAACGCCCTCATGGTCGCCGCTGTTATTCCAACCACCAGAGCCAACCATATGAACGGATACCATCATGCTGCGTGGCGTCCAGGTCATTATGCGTGCTTTCTGGCGAATGGTTTCATAGAAGCCATATTTCTCGATATTGTTCGAGCATGACACAAAGCTCTCTAATATGACTTGCGCGGAATCAGCCGGTAGGTCTTCAAGTGCGGCAACGTGGAGATTGCCCGCTTCACGGAGCTGCTGTTCGGCGTGGGCATAGAATCGTCCCGACTGCTTGCCCTGTCTAAACTGATTCGCAAAACGACGATAGACATCATCGTGGCTTTCTTCGGCGTTACCGCTAAACCACTCCTCAGCAAATGTGATGTTACTTGGAAGCAAGTCGGAGATATCGATTTTCGCACCTTTAGCCATGAAGGGCGCAATGGCGATACCTGGATATGAGAATGGACCGTAGCCAATTATGGCGGCGCTTGTTATTTCGCCTGGCTCAAAATGCAATGGTAGCTCAGAGCCGACCGCTCGTACACCCTGTACATCTTCTGGCCACATTCCTTTTTCGCTGTTGTAGTTATGGTTGAAGTAATCCTTTGGCTTCATAGCCTTGGCGACATCATCGAGCTCACTGAGCGACTCAATAATCTTACTCACTTCATGATGTAGTAATCGAGTTAGTGCATAGACAGCCCTGTTTGGATCTGTGAATTGACTATCATAATAAATGGTATGGTCACGATCTCGATGGGTGATATTGAGCGACTGTAGAACGATACTCAGGCTTTCAGAATCGCGCTTTTTAACGTTGTATACGCCAAGAGCATCTACAATTGGGGTGTCGCGCAGCCGCACATGAGTAAACTGAGTGTTTATTGCACGCAGGTAGGTCGCGGCTTCTAGCGCTGTTTGGGTGGGCGTACCGTCGGCTTTTCGAAGGAGCACACCCGACCGGTAGAGCTCGGCATCACCACTCTTGTAGTGTTCAACCATACTCTCGTATACTCGTTTGCTTGGGCGAAGAAAAACTTGTCCGTCACCGTATGTAGCGATCATTCCAGACTCACTGGCGTCTATGCGCTCGATGAGCTCGTCAGTTTGTGCTTCACTTGCACTGAGCGACAGGAGCAAGAAATCTTTCCCTGGTACGTCGCCCGGTTTTATGACGCCGGCACGCTCTAAACGATGATAGGTACTCGTGACGATATCTTCACTGTTCGGCTCTTGACTGGCGGGAACGCGCATGGCTCTATCATCGATCATTGCTACAGGCCGTGTGTATTCAAAGGCTTGCATGCGTCGCAGCATTGCCCCAAACATTACGCCAGTTCTTTGGCGGTAAAGGCTTGCCTCGCCTAGTGAACCGCTACGAATGCGATCAAATGGCCGTACCGCTGCCACCTCTACTTCTACTGGTCGATTGCGCAGCATGCTTCGGGTGATGTCACCGAGCCATTGTGCGTCCACTGCGAAGCCATTTCGTGACAAATACGTCCAATCTCCTAGCATGGCATAGTCAATAGCGACATCTAGATCAACGAAGTCAGCTCTAATACGGGGCGCCGACTCTGGGATTGCCAAGGAGATAGCCTGTTTCTGGCGGGCAATATCCTTGCTGAGCTCATCTCGTACGGCATGCGCTTTTTCAAGCAGTTCCCTATCATCCCGCACTGGTTCATATAAGAGGCCTTGATCGAATTCGACTGCTGGCGCTACGAGCCCCGCCACAGTGTCCAACGGCTCAGCCATTTCCTCAAAGGAGCGTATATCTGGTATGGACTCGATATAGTTCGTCACGCGCTATCCCGTAATACTTGCACTGTGCGAGAGAGTATCAGTCTTCATAATTATATGTACTATACCATCCTGAGATGTAAAAACGTAAAACAGTCCTAGCGCTAGGACTGTTTTACTGCTGCTGCTTTGTCTACCAGCGTTGAGCCGCCGCGCTCCAACCAGCGATTGTACGTTGGACTCAGCGGCGCATTGCGCTCACGCCACATATTGTAAACGTCACGTGAATATGATGATGTTTCTAGGCTTTTGAGGCCGAGGCCTTTTTCGAGGTTGCTTGCCGCTCCAGGTCCACCATTGTAGCCAGCGCCAATAAGCTCAGCAGTTTCATCCCAGGTTGGTCCTTGTGTTGCTTCGCCAAACGTATTTCGTAAATATGCCAAATATGCCGTGCCAAATTCGATGTTGGTACGGGGGTCATAGATGTCATATTTTGTAACAGGTGTTTTAAGATGCCGAGCGGCAATATCCTGGGCAGTACCTGGCATAATTTGCAGCAAACCTTGCGCACCGACACCACTTTTAGCCTGAGGATTACCACCAGACTCAATAGTCATAATAATAGCTACCAGGTTAGGATCGATGTTGTAGGTTCGCGCCATTTCTTGAATGGTAGCGCTCCATTGCTTGACCGTCGCAGGAATCCACGGCGATGTAATCGCATCCTGTCCTGCAGCAAGCGGTACGGTGGAGTTGGGTTTTGTGAACGCAGTACTGAGCGCAAGCCCAGTGAGTACGATGAGCGCGCCAATAAGCACCAGACCATAGTCTCGTGCTTTGATTTTCTTGAGCTTCTTAAGGCTCTTTTTGAGCGGTGATCGTGACTTCCCCATCACTCTATAGTATCAAACCATGAGCGAGATGCCACTCGCTTTGTATTACTTAGCGACTTTGGCTTGTTTAGGTTTTTTGACTTCTTTGCGTCCCTTGTCTTTGGACATGGTGATTCCTTTGTTTGAGCTCTAGTATGTCTATAAAGTATAAGCGTGTTTTTGGCTAATAGCTAATCTCGCACTATCCGGCGCGAAATTTGTAAGGTTATCTGGGCCTTTTCGTCCTTTCAGGAACTCGTATTGCTTTCGCATTCATTCCTCCCTCTTCAGAGAGGAACTCATATTGCTACGCAATAGGAGTCAGATTTCTCGACAAATGGTCAAAGATGTAAATACATTTGACACGCTTGTCTTCGAAATCTACTCATCAGCACGGCTTTGCGCAGGTATGCGCCATTCGTGGAAGGCGGACAAACAGATACGGGGATGGAGGGATAAAACTAAACAAAGATAAAGCGGGCGCAGGCGGGCGCTCGAAGACCGAAAAATGCTTGGCTTCTCGCGCCCGCCCTTACCTGCTGTCATCGGACAGTTGCTTGGGCTCTGTGCAGAACTTGCTGTCGGGACTCCTTGGTTTAGGCGGTGAGACCCTGCAGGGCGGTGTTGCCGATGAGCCGGAAGGTCTCCTGACGGAGCGGTTCGATGACCTTGTTCTGCCAGAGGGGCATGTCTTCGGTACCGCTGCCGCTGAGGAGGATCGCGTCCGTGGCGATGTTGCTGACGAACTGCGGGTCCCGGTGCGGCAGATCGGCCTGGATGTCGGCGGTCGTGTTCCTCCAGTTCTCGGGCATGAGGTGGATGTCGAGCCGCGTGATCTCGTTGAGCGTGGCCAGCCAGCCGTAGAGCGGCGTGACGTTGCCCCACGTGCCGATGCCGAGCAGCTTGAGCGCGAGCTCGAACCGCTGGTCCTTGCAGTCGTGGTAGGTGTCGTGTTCCGCCTTGCAGTCGGCGTCGCACTCCAGGATCCGGGTCAGTTCCCAGTTCCAGTTGGCGTAGACGTCCGGCGTCACCGTGACGGCGAGGTCGAAGTCGTTGCCACCGAAGCTGAAGTCCTCGAGGAAGATTCCGTCGTGGGTGTCCTCGCGCAGGCTGCGCGCGGTCGAACCGAACAGGTAGATGTCGCGGGACTGAGCGGCCATCAGGAGGGCGCGGGTGACGTAGAACAGCTTGAACCAGGGGTTCATGGCAGTGCCTTTCCATGCTGAGAGGGGTCCTCTCCAAGCTCGAAAGCTTGGCTGTATCTTCTCCATGTGAGATACAAGATGAGGTTTATAGAGTCTAGATACCATCTAAACTGCATGAATCTCATCTCGTATGCGTATCTGTTTGTCAAAGTGCTCTCAAGAAGCCGTAACTTCCTAGAAGCAGCGCAATTATACCATATTTAGTACTGTTATGTCAAAGTCATCAAAGACCCACCGACGAATGAGGTGCGCTTATGGCAAGATTGGGCACGTGCACATCATCCTCGAGATGCACGTAGTTTGCTATATTGCTAAGATTAGGATATAATTGTCTTATATACATTTCTACTTTTGCGCGCCAATACTAGGTGCATAAGCCCTTGTATCAAAATAAACAGACAATTTACCGGATCTTATCGCAGCATTGAAAGTGACGTTCACGAGTACTTTCGCACGTTCTGCGCTCCCTTTGGAATTTAATCACAGCAGTGCTGAGAAAGACTTTATATGAACGATCTATGTGATACGTATATTGAGGTTGTTGGGTCAAGTAACCCACGCTTGAACGCTATGGCACCAGATGCCCGTGAAACTGTACTCGCAGTACTACGCCAAAAATACGCCAAAGTCGGCGTTACTATTGTAGACGACATGGGTGGTCTCGAAGAACTGGTAGCCAAAAAGCCAGACCTTGTCATATTGGGCATGAAGCTCGTCCTCTTGGACCCTAGCTTAGCCTATGACGATAGTCCTAAGATGTGGCTTTCTGATTACCTCGAAGAGCACGGCATTGCCTATACCGGCTCAGACACAACAGCCCTGACTGTTGAGTTCGACAAGCCAGTCGCCAAACAAATGGTTATAGATGCAGGTTTGCAAAGCTCGGCATATTTTATATCAAGCATCAAGCAGCCTGTCTTTGCACATAACCTTGAGTTCCCGTTGTTTGTAAAGCCAACCAACCGCGGCGATAGTAAGGGCATCGATGAGATGTCAGTCGTCTATTCACAGGCGGAACTGGAAGCAAAAATAACGGCTATTCACACAGAATGTAGTTCCGACGCTCTCGTAGAAGAGTATCTTACGGGCCGAGAATTTAGTGTGGCAGTTATCCGCCAGGCTGGTACGGGCAATCTGCTTGCCATGCCTATCGAAATAACCAGTCCCGCCGACACCAAAGGTAATACATTCCTGAGTGAAGCTGTCAAAGATGCGGACTCTGAACGAGTTCTTGCTGTCGACGACACCCTACTCAAGGACAAGCTCAACGCTCTGGCGGTTGGCGTATTTGAGGCGCTTGGTTCTCGCGACTACGGCCGCATTGACATGCGTCTTGACGCTTTTGGTGCACCGAGCTTTATCGAGGCTAATCTTATGCCTGGTCTTTCCGACCACGGCTATCTGTTGCGATGTTTTGCTATCAACGAAGGTATCTCTTACGAAGATATGATTCTGTCGGTTGCTGATCTAGGCCGCCAACGAGTTTCAAGCTAAGCTTGCCGCTCTTGCCGTGTATGCTCGCTTTTTTGCCAGAAATATGGTAAAAATATTGATTATGCCTGGCGCACGCACACGATACCAACGTAACCCCACCGACTTCTACATGGCTCACGGTGACACAAGTCCGCCGCTTGTTAAACTTGTCGAGTACGATGAGGCGCTGTCGGGTGCAATCAGGCCGCACCTCAACGTTTTGCACACAAATGTTCTGCAAGATATGGCGCTCGCAGATCCGGAGAATGCCCAGAAATATCTCGACAAAGCGCGCGCTAACATTGATGAGATGCTGGCTACGGCCGACGCGCTTTACAACTATGGCTACAAGAATGATGCGCAAAAGAACGCCACCCATTATGTAACAGCGTCGTTACAGCGTGCTGAGCTTCCCCATTGGGAGCAGGCCGCGCAGTCCAAGGACGTAGCAATGGGCTATGACACTATGCTGGATGGTGTGAATGCAGCTATCGAATATGTCTATGAAGAGTCAGATTATGGGACTCTGGCTGAATTCACTCCACTCCTCTTGTTTGCTCGTGCCGAAAAGATCCACAAGACACGTTTGTATATTGGCCGGATGTCGCTGATCCGTGAGGATGGCAGCCTGTCGGCACAGAAGGGCCATAACAAAAACTGGGACACCGGTCTTTCGCAAGACCCAAAGGCTACACGTTTTGCGATACCAGAAGACCGCGTCCAGATAAAACGCGGTAATACGGGCTCGGCAAGCCACTATAATGATGCCGGCGTTATTTTCCTTAGAGCTAGAGAGCTTGGATTCGACGACACAGTTTCCATTGTCGATAGCTGTCTTGCGGAACGCGGTGACTCTGTGGCGGCCGACGCCGAGATTTATACACCCGGCGAACTCGACCACATCACAGAGAGCATCGTCAATCGGCTTGATTGCCAGCGCCAAAAGATTGCTGACCTCGGCGTCTAGTGGCTCATGGCAGATTGTGCCTGGGCACCAGCAGCAGCTGACGGGGCGGTCTTGGGACTTCGGATGACAAACATTGCAACAAGCGATGCGAGCATCATAAACCCACTGGCCGTCAAGAATGCTGCGTGGTAGCCATGAATGGCAGCGTCAGTAGCGCTTACATGCACAGATCCGGCTGCAACAGATGCAGCGATCCCCGACAGAATCGACAGACCAAGTGCTCCACCCATCTGTTGTGATGTGCTGATGAGCCCGGACGCTATACCAGCTTCATGCGCAGGTATGCCAGAAGTTGCGGCAGCAATGGTTGGCATCATAGTCATACCAATGCCCAGCGGCATGATAATCGCAGCCGGCAATATCCCCAGCCAGTAGCTACTACCTGTGTGTAACTGGCTCATCCATAGCAAGCCAACCACTACGACAAGCGGACCGACAACGAGGAATCGCTTAAAGCCGTACTGTCCAACGAGCTTTGGCATGCGCGTTGACATGAACGCGATTGCCAGCGGGAACGGTATAAAGGCCAATCCGGTCATAAATGGCGACAGGTGCATGACGCCCTGAAGATACAATGTCATGAGGAAGAACACACCAAGCATGCTGGCGTACAGCGGTGCCATAATCATGTTTGCACCGCGCACGTTGCGCACCTTGAAGATGCTGAGCGGCATAAGTGGCCGACGAGCTCGTGCTTCGTTGGCGATAAAGCCTGCAAGCAGTACGAAACCGGTGACAATAGTCAGCAAAGTTTTGAGGCTGAGCCAGCCCCATTCTGGTGCCTGACTAAATGCGAAGACCAAGAGCATAAGGCTGGTCGTAGCAAGTACGGCGCCAGGAACGTCGAGCGTTTTGCTGGTTTCTTCACGCTCATGTTCAGGTACAATTCGGGCGATCAAGATTCCCATAACAATGCCGATGGGCACGTTGATAAAGAAGTTCCAGCGCCAGCCGACGTATTCTGTGAGTGCGCCGCCCAAGAGCATACCTAGGGCTGCTCCGCCGGTTGCCACGAGTGTCCAGAAGCTGAGCGCTTTGTTGCGCGCTGCACCATCGCGGAACGTTACGAGCACGATCGATAGAGCTGCCGGTGACATAAATGCCCCGCTCAGCCCTTGTAGGGCGCGAAGTACGATGATCTCACCCGAGGTTTGCGACAAGCCAATAAGCAATGAGAATGTCGTAAAAGCGGCCATACCAGCCAGCAAGGTCTTCTTGCGTCCGAACAGGTCGGCAGTGCGTCCGCCTAGGAGCAAAAAGCCACCAAAGCTGAGTGCGTACGCGGTTACTACCCACTGTAATGCACTGCTGGTAAAGTGTAATTGCTGTTTAATGGTCGGCAAAGCAACATTTGTGATCGCATTGTCGAGCACAACCATAAACTGGGCAATGGCCACCAATACAAAGATGAGCCATTTGGAAGGTTGTTTCATTTAGTTGCCTCTCATTAATAGTTTAGATAACTCAACTAACTATAATGCTCAACTATGTATATTGTCAAACTAAATATTTTAGGGTATACTAGGGCCATGATAAGCAAGCAATTGCAACAGCAGCTCAGTCTCCTTATAATCCGTTCAAACATGAAGGGTAAATATGCGATTGTTGAAACCGCTGAGGCTAACAATCTTACGATGATGCAAGCCCTTATTCTCTGCCTGCTCGACCCAGGCCAAACAGTACCGATGAAGAGTCTTTCGACGTTCATGAGCTGCGACCCGAGTAATGTTACGAGTATGATCGAACAGCTCGTTGCCGAAGGTCATGTGGTTCGCAAAGAAGCCGTACACGATCGTCGAATCAAAGAACTATCCCTCACTGAAAAAGGCCTAGAACTACGCGATACGTTCCTAGACCTTACAATTAGTACTCGTTTGCCTAATCTGGAAGTGCTTAACGAAACTGAAACTCAGCAGCTGATTACTATTCTCGAAAAAGCTACCACTGTTAGCGTGGCGGCTGGCGTTTCTTCACCTGCTGTTTAGTTTTTTGTAGACCGTTTTGGTTGTCTTTTTGGTGACTGTATACGCCTTGCGAGCGTGCGGTTTGGCCTTGGCTACAACGCGTTCAGTACTCTTGCTGACTCCAGTAACGACGCTTGCAGTTTTACTGCGGTCGGCATTGTTCTGGACGCGATGCTCAATAGAGCGTATTTGTAGCTCGAGCCATCTATCAAACTGTTTGAGATGCGGTACCATCCAACGCCACAAGGCTTGTAGCTCGCGAACTAGCCAACGGAGTGTTTTGCCACTATAGATTCTGGCAATATGGTATGCCTGAAGTAGCTTCTTCTGTGTTGCTAGTGCCTTGGGTTGTAGCCAGACTGCTATTTTAACGACCCTAGCGAAAAGCTGTGGCATGACGCGGTCCAGGACTACCACAGCACTATCACTGGTGCGATTAAGCCAGATCGCCGTAGCGGTACTGGGCTCGCTACTGGTTGCTGCGGTAGTTGCAGCCGCAACGTACATTTGTTGCTGAAACGCTTCCGCCTGGGTAACGGGAAGCGCGGGCTGTTCTTCTACGGGGAGCAGCGACTGTTCCTCGATGCGTGTAGCATCAGGTGTGACCGGCTCGATCTCTTCCGCCTTGTTCTTCCGCAACAGTTTCTTGGCAACGGGAATAAGTATGGCGAGCAAGATAACGGCACCCACACCGATGGCTGAAAGTCGCATAACGGCATCGGGCGAAAGCACAATATGCGTGCCTGGTACGACACCAGCCAAAAAGAATGTGAGGATGGCGTCGAGCATTTCTGGCAAGCTCAAGAACTGCCACGCCACAAACAGCCCTACTATGCAGAGGGCTATTTTTATAAGTTTAGATTTCTTGGATTTTGATCGGGTCATAAGAGTGGCTATCTGTTGAGACTGACCACAGCTTATTATACAACGTCTGTAGTTCGTATCGCTAATCTCTTCCCTGTCCGCTTGCCGGTATAATCACGCTGTAGCGCAATCAAATACCGACAAGCGGACGAGGGTCACCCATCGAGTGAGAACTAGGTCGTGACGAGGTCCATCCAGAAGCGGTAGTTGCCCTGTTTGCCGGTCAGCGCCTGGTACGGAAGCCTCTCGGTGGTGTCCTCCAGGTAGATGTAGGACGGAAAGTAGAGCTCGAGGTGGGCTGCGACCTGCTGCGTGATGTCCAGGATGCGCTCGTTGGTGGCGTCGCCGTCGATCAGGAACTGCAGTTTTTCGCCCTCGCAACAGGGGTGCGAGATGAGGTCCGCGAGGTGGATATCGAGGTCGCTGAGTGCGATCCGCCACCTGCCGCACCGACGAACGAGCTTCATCACGATCATGCCGTTGGGGGCTTTATACGCCTCCATCCGACCGTAGACGGCGCCTTGGTACTGCGGAACGACCAGCTGCTCCAGAAGCGAGAAGACCTTGTCATCGAGGAGTTCCTCGATGTAGTGCATCCCCGGTTCGATCCGACGTGTACCAGGCAGGAGCTGCCGTCGTAGGGTGACCCAGCGAAAGCTGCCTTCCGTGTGGAAGGTGCAGCTGAACTGCTGGGCCGGTCCACCGACGTGGACGGCAAGCGTCCGCGGCAACTCGGCCACCACTCGCGCGATGCTGTCGTCGGTGGCCTCGGGGCCAACCGCGATGTTCGCGTGGAAGTACCGGTCGCTGAGGTCGAGCGCCTGCGGATCGAGCATGCTCATTGCTCGGCCGAGGGCCCTGAGGCTCAGTGTGCGCGTCATTCGTAGTTTCCAATCACTCGATTGTTCCAGGATACCCTGGTTGTCTGGGTGTAGACTGGATTATTATACCATAATTACGGACTATGGCGAAAAGCTACCGCCTCACCTTAGGCGTATTGTGGACCGTTGCCGATCATACCGAGGATGCGCGCATCGGTAACAACGGGCGTACGATTGTCTGGGTCAAAGAGAACGAGCGAATTACCAGGGTCGACAAGTGGCGAGTATCCGGCACCTTGCTCAGCCATTTCCTGCACGGCTGTAGGAATGACGTTAAAGTAGCTACCACTACCGCTGGTGCTGCCGGTGATTGCCGCGGCTCCAATTGTGTTGCGGTGCCGAACGCGTCCAAAGAAATTAGGGTCAGAAATGGAGCCACTTACGTCCATGGGTATATGCCATCTGGTCGATATGTGGCGAACGGCATCGCGGAACACAATCATCTGGTTCGGTGCAGGTTCTTCATCTTTTAGACCACTAGGAACCTGGGTTGTGAGGAGTAGCGGCTCGGTCGTATTGGTCCATAATATATCAAGATCCGTTCCTTTTTCACCACGACTTCTCTCGCGATTTTTAAAGCGGTCCGCAGGATCAGAAATGTCCATAATATAGCTAAGGTCACTCTCGAGTAGCGAAGTGCGACCAGTTTCATCTATGTATGCCGCAAAGCGCCTGCCCCGCTCAAGCCCAAAGAACTTATTACCCTTCATGAAGCGTTGGAACGTTGTCATGGAATGTCCAGGCTGGGCATCGGTGAACCGCTCACCCCGAGTTATCTCGAGGCCACGACCATCCGCACGCGCTAGCAGTGTTGATTTGTTGTGGTGGAGGAGCACGCCCTGGGCCCAGCGTAATTGTGAAAAGTGACGTGGGTTATTGCCCAGCTCCATGTTGAGCTGCACCAGCTCGCTCACCTTATCAATGCGCCCGTTAGCTTCCTCGCGCAATTTGTTGAGCTGTATGGCAGATGCTGCACGTTCTACCTTGGTCCAGCGTTTGAGCTGGCTAGCAGGAGCGCCATCAATACGTGTATTTGCGTCTTTGATGGCTTGGAAACGCTCGGTATTCCCGGTCTCCTCGACGTCAGTATGATAACGGCGTGAAAGCACACGGAACATACCACCCGCAACGATTCGTACGGCGTCACCTTCAGCGTCTTCCTTGAGAAGTTCATCAACAAATGTCCCGTCGAGACCGAGTGTTTCGTAGGGGTTTGTTTGTGGCGTTTCATCCATCAGACCCAAATCTTCAAATAGTTGGCGTCGTCGTGGTGGCACTACTCTGTCTCTTTGTCTTCGTTGAGGTCGATTCCGAGATCTTCAACATAGTCGCGGATCCAGGCAAATTGAACCGCGCTGTCTCGAATGCTATCAAAGTCGTGACCTGGCTTGCGGTCGGCATGTGCCATCTTGGTTGAGAAGATGGTCTGGTCGTACACTCTGCTGCCATTGTAGTTGACGAAGAAGTCTGCCTCAACGAATGCTGCCAATGCAGCGTCAGGGTTGTTGGCTGCCTGTTTCATTGAGATGCCAACTTCGGAAAGTGCATCTCGGAGGCTTGGAAAACCGATGCGCTTACCGTCTGACTCATCGGCGATAAGCTCACGGAGTGCGTATAAACCTGTTGCTTCTTCGGCGGTCAGGCTAAAAGCTTCCATGAGGCCGAGGTAGGTGGTGCGGCTGGAGCCATATTGCAAAACACCTTCTACATAGTGGTAGAGATTGGTTTCGCCAACAGCTGCAACAACAGGAGAGTTCTCTACGCCGATATCGTAGACACAGCGAAGCGCGCGGCGAGCTCGCAAGCGGCTAGGGGTTGCTTCATTGGCATCGGCCAGACGCATGAGCTCGGGTACCGTTACCTGTTCGTCGAGCACTTCTTCGACGGCAGCAGTTGCTTGCACGGCAAGCTCGCGTCGTCGGACAAGCTCAAGCTCTGCGCTTGTTGGCGTTGGGATTAAGTCTTCGCGACCTTCTCTCGGAAGATTCACGATGATGTCTTCGTTTTCCTCGGGGTAAGGATAGTGCTCTTGCTGCATATAGTTCTCGCTCTTTGTGATGTTATTGCCTCATTGTATATATATTTGCGCTGTAGTCAAATTTTCCACATTAAATTACTAATTATTGCAAATATATTGTATTATCTATGCAAATGACCACAGAACACCAGCCACCTATTCTCAATGAATCTGAAACGGTAGAAGAACTCCAAGAACACCAGCCAACAGTGTTCGAGGAGAGTACCGCTGCCCTGCTCGAGCTACTGGACACTACGCCACAACGACCACGCAACCCTCGCTTTTTTAGGGCAACCTGGGATGCCCACGAACAGCGACGACTGGTGGGGATTGATACTATGACCGCGCGTGCTACTGGGGCACGCAAGCAGGAACTGTACGGAGAGTTTTACCAAGCCCAATTTGAAATGACGCAACGTGGTTCAGACGACACGGAATCAAGCGAATTTATTTGGATCGCCACGGGTGCCCGTCGCCGAGGTATGCCTATTACTTTGCATCTTGATTCGCTCAACCGCGAGTACGGCTACCAGATGCTGAACACGAGCAATGTCGCCAACGTGCTTATCAACCAGATTGAGACTATGGATGACTGTACGACCTTGCTGCGATCTCTTAAAGACCGTACTGGTATATCTGAGGCGTGGGGCCAGATTACTGAAGCAGTCAATGGCTTTACGAGTGACTTTGCATACCGCGACTTCGCGTCTCTCAAAACCGGCAATATGGCAGAGAACGTCGACAAGCTTTTTTCGCTGCTCGAGGTAGCGAGTGAATATGGCCAGGATGTACCACGAACTACGCAGGGCTACCTCGTATCGCGCCTGCTTCGCGCTGTTGCGGATAAGCGTCTAGAACATGAATCTGAGCGCTTGAGTTCACAAGAAGCATTGGATATTTTGGAATCAGCCTTTGACAGAGGCGTCATTACAAGCGACCATATTGTGCAGCGAGTTTTTGCGTTTGGACCTATGTATCGTTACCCCTCTGCCATCGAGCGAATGCACAGCTATCTTGCAGACCGAACACACAACCGGGGCCCAAAGAATATCGTTGGCACGGAACGTACTCATTTTGCTGCTACATTTGTGATGACCCGTCTGCGTGAAGAACAGTTGCCAGAAGCGGTCGTTGCCCACATGGACAACGTACGACTTTCGTCCGAGATGAGAGACAGCGCCAAGCAGAATCGTACGTTTTTGAACGATTTACTATCGTTGGTAGCCCGTACAATTGGTAGCGCCGAAGACGTCGTACAGACGACCGGCATCGCGACGACCTTTGAACACGTGCTGGAACTGCTGCACCCTGAGGCAGACGATGAGCAACATGCCTTGGACCAAAAATGTGTGGAGATTCTTTCGACGGTTCTTTCACCGAGCGTCGCCAAGAAGATTGGCGCCAAAGCCACTCGCACCGAAGTCGAAGACGCTGCCCTGTTGGACGCTGACGAACTCGAAGAATGGTAGGCATGAAAAAGCCGCAGAGTAAGATGTGATAAAAGGTGACCGTGTGGTCAGCAAAACTTGTATCTCATCCGCATATGCGGCGTGCCTCCCAGGCAACTCATATGAGTAGTGCCTGAGAGGTCGCTTCCGTCCGTGTTGTTTTGGGGGTTGTCGGTTGGGTGTATGGAGCGCGTAGTACGAGCTATTGAGCGTGATGCACGATGAGGTGGCAGCGTGTGCCGGTGGCGTCGGTGAAGGTCGAGATGTGCTCCCGGATGTGGCGCTCGAGTGCCGGAGTCCAGAGCGGTTCGTCCTTGTTGACGTTGATGGTCACGCTGTCATTCTCGATGGCGCCAGCCACGATGCTGGGGGCGTAGTCGGGGAGGATATCCTCAACCTTGTCACCCAACAGCTTGGCGGTGTCACTCACCGGCGTAACGACCTCTGTCGCAAAATCAACACTTCCCATGCGATTACCCTTGTCTGTCGTAGGCCTACGGAAGATGATGCTTAATATAAGCATCGCGTTAATATATGTCAACATGAGTTAGACTTTATATCACGAAAATAGTATAGTATTCATGATGTTACGGAGTTGAGACTCATTTCCTCTGTATACATATGATCGTTAACCTATCCAATTCATCTCAAATTCCCGGAAGCAAGAAACCAAAAGAACCGCCAACCTGGAAGTAGGCAGTCTCGTGACCGAAAACACCGCAAACCTCCCCGCCATCGTCACCCGTGTCGGTGGTGCTCTCGAGCAGGTCATCTCCAACATCGAGGTGTACACCTCCCCGGAGCACCCGCTGAACCGTCAGGCACAGATGGCGCTGGCCCGCATGATCGAGGACCGCCCGACGCTCAACACCGAAGCGCGGATCTCACTGCTCGTCGACGCCCTGGCGTGGCACGGTGTGGATCAGCGTCTGCAGTTCGCGTCCCTCATGGACGAGTTCGACGTTGAAGACGTGTACCTCGCGCTGGACTACCTCTACGAGGTGGGCACGCGGAGCAAGTCCAAGAAGGTCAACCCGAACCTGAGCGAGGACGAGCAGGCGCAAGCCGCGGCCCGTACCAAGCGTGCTCAGGAGCGCGGCGAAGACCAGGCGTACGTCGACCCGTACAACGACATGAAGTACGTCCGTCAGGTGGTCGAACTGATCATCAGGCTGCGTGCCGCTGACAAGGACGTCGACTCCGTCGAGACCCTCAGTGACCGTATCTACCAGCTCGGTGGTCTCAGCTTCGCGATCGACGCGAGCGACGAGAACATCTGGGCCGGCCGGAACCTCGACGCAGACGACGAAGCCGCTTCCTACTGACAGAAAGGAGTTGAGCGCCATGGCGCGCGACAATCCCCTGATTGCCCTTGGCGTTCCCAAAAGCGTGCTCGTTCACGAGCGTGCCTACGGAACGGACGCGGAGGTCCTGAAGGTCGCAGAAGCGAACTATCGGACGCTCTCCAAGCGGTATCACCCGGACTTGCCGACAGGCAATGACGTGTTGATGACCGCCCTCGGTGATGCAATCGAAGAGCTCCGTGACCCGGACGCTCTGACGTTCTACATCGACGAGCTCGTCGACAACACCGACGTTCACGGCCTGTATCTGCAGCAGCAGTCACAGCGTCTGATGGCACGTGACACCGAGGCGTTGTCTCGCGTGAGCGCAGGCCTTGCCTTCGTCGACCAGTTCGAGATCCTCGGCATCACCGAGCCGACGAGCTACCTCATGGCCCTCCAGGGCCAGCGAGTCGTTGTTGATGTGCTGGCCCCTACCAGGACCCGCGCTCGCACGACGGACCTGTCCACGGAGGACAACGTCGGTTGGACGAACAGCAACGACTTCTCGTACCGTAACGGTACCTGGTGGGAGTCATACCTCAACGAAGGCGGGAAACAACGCTGGCAGGAGTTCACGGACTTCATCAGTGACGAGCAAGTCAGGGTGGTTGGTTTTGCGCCTGAGCTGCTCGACGGGTCCGTAAAGGACAGCGTCAATCCGCCCTTGCGCAGCATGATCGACACCTCGGTGTCTCAGCACCGACTCGGCTGGCAAACGGCGGAAGACAGTTGGTTCCTCCGAGAACTGCACTACGACCGCGAGGCTCGCCTCCCCCGCCTGGTTCTGCTCAGGAAGGGCCGATTCGCTACCACCGATCGACTCCTAGGAGTTGCGCCCTTCATCGCACGGTGAACACGCTGCTCCTCGGAGCAGAGATAACAATTGAATAGGGATCCCCCTGACTAGACTTTTAGCCATCCGGCTATCATTCAACGTCAGGGGTTTTCCATATGTAGACGTATTTTGGCCTGAATACAGGCACTAAAAAACCCTTCACGAGGAAGGGAGTATGAATTCTGGGTGAGGCGGTGAGATGGGCGGTGGTCGAAAGTGGTCGCTGGGTGCGATCAACAGTTCGAGCCACGAGCCCAACTCACCTCACCTGCGAGGTTGTGTGTTACAGATTGTCCAGCACCAGGTGCTTGACGAGCTCCGTGCCCGGGGCGCGAAGCTTGCGGTCGAGCTCATCGGTGCGCGGGTCCCGGTAGTTGCGGATCAGGCTGATCGGCAGGCAGTAGTTGCCGTTGGGCCCACCGTCGGGACGGTTGTCCACGAAGCCGAGAACGCTTGCGGGCGCCCACAGCGGATTGACCGCGTCGTCGTACTTGACCGGGAACAGGTCGATGCCGTAGGCACCGAAGGCGACCTTGAAGTCGTCGCGGTAGACCGTGCTGCCGACCTCCGGAACCTTGCCGTCGTGTCCGTCCAGACCCGGAACGGTGATGTACTGGGGCTGACGGGGCACGTAGCTGACCACGATGGGATGCGTCGGCATGACCTTGGCATCTCCGTCGAAGCAGGCCAGAACGAACGTGTCGTTCCCGTACTGGGTGCCGAAGAACTGCAGCATGTCCATGAGCGCCCTGTCGAACGTCGGTCGACGGTTGGCCGGGATGACGTTGCTGTGCAGGGCCTCGATGATGGCACTGGGCGACTGCGAGATGACGACAGTGTAATCACCGTAGTTCTCGACCCGGGCGGCCGCGTAGGCGAAGACTCCACCACGCGTGGTGTGGATCTCCTCGACTCCTTCCAGGTGCGACGTCATGTCGGCCATCATGGAGGTTGTGCGCTCCGGGCCGTAGACCAGGCTGAGGTCGGTGCCGGCGTAGTTGAGCAGCATGCAGTTGGGTCCGGACAGGGACTCGGCCTGGTTCTGGTAGCCGACGACATGTCGCCGAACACCGTTGCTGCCGATGGGCGGGATGTAGCCGTAGACCATGGTGCCGGTCATGTCGGCGCGGCCAGTGGTAACGCACATGGCGTTTTTGCTCCTCTGTGAGGTGTTCTCTGATGTGGTGGACAGTTGAGACCGTAAAATAACAACCCGTAGGTCGTTGGCACTATACCATAAAATGAGCTATTTTCAATACATTACCCGGATTCTTCGGGGAAACTAAAAGGATGGCCCACTCTGGGGCCATCCTTTGTTTTCGATGTTGTATCGTACTACACGTTGCTATCAACGTCGTCTGGGAACAGCGTAGCGCGCCATGTGCTGAGCTGGCCAATCTCGGTACCATGATCGTTCATTGCGTCACGTACGAGCTTTTTGAGGTCACTGTTGTCAACCTTGTTGATGACCATGTCACCTGCTGTGAGTGTAAAGGTGTGATGCTTGATCATGACATCTATGTAGTCTTGGTCAAGGTTGGCAGACTTGGATAGGTCGTCTGCTGACATCAGGCCCCAACCATAGCTTTTGTCGCCATTTTTGTTGTCGTGATTTTCGTCCATCTTGTACAACGAGCTTACGTCCTGGTTTTTGTTGCTATCGTTGGTATCGTCCTTTTTGCTGTCAATGATCTGTTGGCGAAGTGCCTTGAGGTCGTTGACACGCTGCGTCTCATTGGTGACAGATGCTTCTGCAAAGGTCTTGAGATCTGCATTAGTGGTCTTCCCTGCCTCAACATTTGAGAGGTCGATGGCTTTTTGACTGTGCTGAACTGCGTAGTCAATGATGCGAATGTCGGAGAATCGCTTGTTGTCGTGGTGCTGACCCCATCCGTGGTCGTTCCAACCATTATTATTGCCGTGGGCCGATACGACGGCAGTGCCGCCAGCCGTAAGTGCAACTACCGACGCTACGGTAACTGCTGCTGATATGATTTTCTTCATCTGCTACTCCTTGTGTTAGCATCCACAAGTGTATAGGCATGTATTTTAAGCTTCTATTAAATTTCTCACGCTATGCAGGGCGAAAACCCCACATGAACAGCGCTTAGGATGAGGCTTAAATGAAGGGTTATTATCTTTTATACGTGCTTTGCCTAATTGTAAAAATTATTGTAATATTTAGACTGGTTTGTAGCCAACTGGCTCATGCCACATCCTCCGAAAGAAGGAGCGACGCATCATGCGACGCAGCCACATCCGTAAGTCCAACCTCACGAACGCACTGGGCGTTGTCCTCGGCCTCGTCATGGGAGTCACTGCGCTGACCGCGTGTGGCAACAACGGCGACACGAGCGACAAGGCCAGCGACACGGCAAGCCGGGTCCAGGACGGAGCCAGCAAGGCCACCGGCATCATCGGCGGTCTGCCGAGCAGCGCCAGCGACGTTCGCGACCAGCTCACCAGCAAGCTCCAGAAGGTGTCCATCACCCTCGACTCGGAGACCTGCAGCCAGACCAACGGCGAACTCCGCATCAGCAGCCTCGGCTCCAACTGGCCGTCCGGCCGGTATCTCACCGTCGCTGAGCAGAGCGCAACCAAGGACGGCGACTACAAGCTCGTCAACCAGTCGACGTACAAGGCGCTCAACCCGGACCCCAGTGGCAACCCGCAGCAGACGTGGGCCTGGCCCTGTGGCATCCCCAAGGACGCCCTCGGCTACCTGCGCTTCTCGATCGTCCACCTGGACGACCAGGGCAGCCCCGACACGGCGACCAAGTGGGCTTACGTCCGCGTCGTCGTCTGAGGCAACGGAAACATCAGTGTGGTAGAACCTCAAAGACCTGATTCACGTCAGTGAACAGGCTGGCGGGCTATCGTGACAGCTTCGAGCATACGCTCGATTCACCTGTTATAGTAGTCCGCCACCACACCCTGAACACAAAAGCTCTCCTTGGCGGAGAGCTTTTTCTTTGATACTGCCTAAGCGTCAAAGTAGAGTTCTTTGTCCTAGCTTGGAGAGCTCGCGACTGACATTTTCGCGCGCCAGCATCTTCATAGACATGAGAAAGTGGTCTCGACGCTCTGTCCAGACCACCTCCGATCAGTGTTGCTAGCAAATGGTACTTATTTTAGCTTAAAGGTCACCGTAGAACAGCGCTGGATACAGATGGCTGTTGGCTGTTGTCGAGACAATTCCATATGGCTGCGTGCCAACTTGGAACCAGCGATAAATTGCTGCTCCACCCGCTGTTGGGTAGTCGTACTGCGTGCCGGTGTAGGTACCGCTGCCTGGGTATGGCGCTAATTCTGTTGAAATTTGTGATGCGTAAGCTGTGCCAAGATTCTGAATCTTCAATTGGACCCAGCCGCCTGTGTTGTACGTGCGTGTGACTGATACGTTGCAGGTATTAGTGCCTGTCTTGTACTCGTCGTAAGCGTAGCTTGAGCCGTTCCAGGTGTACATGTAAACCTGGTATGCCCCCTCAACACCGTAGAATGCAGGATAGACGGTTGAGTTAGCGCCAACGGTTACGTATAGGTCACGCGTAGGTGCGCCAGAGCCGTTGTACAAGTAGAGGTGAGCGTACTGCGTAGAGCTCGTGTTGTTCTTAATGGTCGTGTATACGAGATTCTTGTAACAGTAGTTGTAGAACGTTGAGAAATCGAGTGTGCTCACGTTGCCTACGAGCGGCTTGATTGTTGAGCCGCTGCTCAGTGTATTGGCGTGGCTTATTTCGTTTGTCGGACCAAGTTTTTCAGTTACTTTGGCGTCGTGTTTGCCTGGCTCTACAGGAGGCTTGCTCTGAACACCAGAAACAGGACTTGTCGGTGGGTTATGGCTGCTGATAGGTGCTGCAGATACGCTTGCTGCAGAAGTTGCGGCTACAACTAGTGCAAAAGTGCTTGCGCTCAATGCGCGTCGAATACGGGAAAGATTCATTCTCATAATTCTCCTTTTATATTTTTGCTAGTAACACATGGCTTATGCTACGCACGTTAGGTGCATGTGGGTAGTCTTGTTTTTTGCTGAAAGCCAGCTGTAATAAGCGAACGTCTTGCGAGCATACCGCGAACAAAACAGGTAGCTTTCAACACGTGCAGCTGTTCAAATTTTATGTAAAATCTCGTTGTAAATTACGCACTACTTTACTCTGTAAAGTGACACCGAATTACGTTCGCATAGCTGAAGCTTGTGTGTCTATTCTGCTAAGACGGTTTGTAGCTTTGCGAGGAGGTTTGCGGTGTCGGTATACTCGATTATGTGATCGGTGACGAAGCGCAAAGCGCCGGACGGCTTGGACCCGGTTTTGTAGAAGCATACAATTGGCACATCACTCATGCTGGCCTGGCCGAGTTCTATACCCTGGCCTGTTGAGGGCAACGAAACTTCGGCCACGAGCAGGTCTGTTTGCTTGAACTGGTCTATGGCATCGACATCGATGTTTTCGGACTCATGCGGCAAAAAGAACGCGTGCTGCGTGGCAAGCTCTGACTGTTTGATGGGCTCGTAAATATCGTGTTCGTAGTCGTAAGCACTGGAATGTGAGATGTAGATGTTCATATTGAGTAGTATACACTGCGATGAATCGACTTTACTTTTAGAACGAGCGTAGTGTAATATCTCAGACATTGATGAGATGCGGTCATCGATATGTACATTCAGGCGAATGTTGAGAATGGCTTTTTGCATCTAAATTCTTAGGCGTGGCGAGCCGTTCTCAACTGGGTTGAGCTACTACTGCGATGGTCGCAGAGTGACGTACGGCCAGAGGAGCTGTCATGGCAGCCGCCAAGCAGCACAAACTCAGCGCGCATGCGCAAGACGATCGGACTGATCGTCGTAGCGTGTATGATCGCGACCGCATCTCTACTCGGTTCAGCCGGTTCGGCGAGCGCAATACCCGGAGGATCGATCTCCAACTGCCACGGTCCATGGTGGGGCACGAGCTATGACATCTGCGTGCGCATCAAGCCTGGGCAGAAAGACATGCTCACCCACTCCCAACTCATTTCATGGGTCGCCGGAGACCAGGGCAGCCCCGCCCCGAACCACTTCATGGAGATTTGGGGTGATGGCTTCTATTATTCCTGGTACGGCGTCTACAAAGAGTACAACATCAACCGCTGGGTGCGTTCGGGTACAAGCATCTGCGCAGCCGAAACAGACTATGAGCACCGTAGGGTGATCGCCTGCTTCGGTATCCAGGTCTAGGCCTCCGCCTGAAAGTACATCCCCAGCCAACGCTCACGTTTTCGTGGGTTTCCGCAAGGAATTTAGTTGGCTGGTACTTTCAAGTTCACGGCAAAATAAAACGAAAGGTTGGTATACTGGCGCCATGAAGAACATAACTACCAAAAAGTTAATCTTTAGCTCGATCGCCTCATTTATAGTGGGCTTTATATTGATGTTTGTTACGAGGCTAGTAGCCGCGCGTACTTCATGCTATCCAAACGGATGTCCAACGGTAGACTTTACGCAACAATGGGTTGGTCCAATGGGTGCATTTCTTGTCGTGCTCAGCATTGTACTTGTCATTGCATCGGCTATCGTAAAGCTGATCTCAAGGCCTGGCCTTTCTGAGAAAGCAATCGCCAAGCGGCAACGTGTCAGCTCGGCAGTTTTACTGGCCACTGGCGGTGTGCTAGTCGCATTTGACCTATGGAAATTATCAAGCCTATCAAAGTATTACGATCGCGACGCGGTAGCGCTTTATCAATCTATAATTCTTCCGTTTGGTGGTTTACTATTTGTTCTTGGTCTTGTATTAATCTACGTCCTAATCTTCACGTCAAAGAAGCTTGTTATAGATGAGGAGCATAATAGCTAGCAATGAAGACATGCCTGGCTATTGCTAAAACTTATTAAGGCTACTGGGCGATAACTTTGTCGTAGTAAGCCTCTTGAGCTGGTGCGTCAATGATTGTTTCGGTGTTATACACGGGGACAGTGCTGTATTCAGGCGCATTCCATTCTTGCACGCCACCATGCCATGAGCATGCGCCGCGCCCAGTTGCGCAAGATGGTGAGTACGTTCCGTCATTGCACAATGTGCAATAGCCGGTAACTTTTTTCTCGTAAGTGGTATTAGTTTGAGTGTGGGACTTCTCTGCCACCGCTGCATGGTAGACATAGGTGCTGTACGTAGCTCCATCTACGGTGCAGTTTGCGGTCACCGTTGTGCCATCACATATCGGCTTAGCTTTTGGCTCGGCCTGAGCATCGGTAGCCACCTTCTGAGTGTTGCCGGATTCGGGCTTGGTAGGTGCACTAGACTGAGTGTCATTAGTGTTATTGCCTGCAATGGCCAAGAGGAGAATTACCGCAGATCCAAGAAAGACGAAGGCTCGTTTGCTCATTTGTATGTATCATACAGCAAAGGTGGTAGTAGTTACAACATATTTATGAGGCGGGTGAAACTTGCATTTCGTGGGACGTGGTGAGTCCCACGACGAACCCCGAAAAGTATTACTCAGAGACAACAGTATCAACTGTCATCCAGTCGCAGACTTTCGGTGTCAGCTCAACGACCCGTTTATGAGCTTCTGAACTGGCATGACTAGAAAGGGATTCGATATTTGGGAAGATGCCATCTTGTAGCAGATCGGCCCGCCCTTTCTTAAAGCTCTCGGAAATGTGAGGTGCGACCACCCAATTGGTAACCCCAATATTCTCAACAAGCCATTTACCCATATCATTCAGTCGTCTTACTACTTCGGCTTTTTGATCATCGGTCGCTGATTCGTAAAATGTAAAGATCACCGTATGTCTAATTCTCGTCATTACTGGATTATAGCAAAAACCGGCTTAATACAAGTTGATTGTGCTACGCTCGGCTACGAAAGTGTGCCGTTGACTTCCTGGCGGCGAGCGAATACAATTTCCATAGTAACTATCTTACTATGGAAGCTATATAATGATCCCTACACCCTCAACGCGAAAACTATTACGAAGATACGCCTGCCAAGTAGTACTTATGCAGGATGAGGTGGCACGTTCACTCGGTTTAAGCGCAAGTGACATGAAGTGCTACAACATCCTTAGTAGCTACGGCTCAATGGCGCCAAGTGAACTAGCTCGTCGCTCCGGTTTTACGACAGGAGGCATAACAAAGATACTAGATCATCTGGAAGCTCGAGGCGCTATTCGCCGGCACTCAGAGACAAATGATCGCAGATCACTGACAATTGAACTATTGTCGCCCAGGTGGGGCGTCAACGGAGATAAGCCTGTAATAGACTTTGAGTCTGCAAGCGCCAGTCTTGTAGAACACTACAGCCCCCAGGAGCAAGCTATCATCGAAGATTTTTTGGAACGTAGCGCCGAGCAGCTACAGGCTATGACCGACCAGATAAAAGATGCGCGGAAACTCTCGGCTAAGCCGTGAGCGTTAGTTCATAACATAAAGGGGGAATATGAAAATAACAGAATTATTACTACTATTTATGCTGGCAATGATCACGGGGGGGTGGATGGCAACAAAGGTAGTTTTTGCCCGAGGATACCGGCGCATGTCACAAGCAGCATATATCGAAGCGGAGCAAATTAATTCAAAACTTGCCTGCAAATATTTCGCGCCATCAATTGTCATCACGGTTATCATCAGCATCGTATATTTGTTCCAGCTGGGCGATACTTCCCTATTGGCATACAGGCTGACCGCTCTTAGCGCGGCAATCTTGGCGATCACGGCAATTTTTGTGAAAGCAAAAGTACTACCAATGAATGACCAGATTCAAACCTGGTCGCCCACTGCTCCACCAGACAATTGGCGGGCTGTGCGACAGCGTTGGATCCGCTTTCACAACGTTCGTACCATACTCGGTCTTTTGGCGTTCTTTATACAAACTGTAGCCATTCTTTGGCGTTAGGAAAGGGCTCTTATGATTTTAGTAACCGGTTCGACGGGCAACATCGGCCATGCTCTTGTTGATATTTTAGTGCAGCGCACGCAGAGTGTACGGGCAATCGTTCCTAAGCCAGTGGCTAGCGGAGATAGTAACCGTTTTCAGCCGCCAAATACCAAACGTAAAACTGATTTTCCGCCAGAGGTTGATGTCGTCGAGGGAGATCTGACGCACCCAGAAGAAATGGAAAATGCCTTTCGTGGCGTCGATAGTATCTTTATCAATCCTCGCGCGGTTGGTGCTGCAGCAGAAAAGCTGCTCGCTATCGCCAAAGCCAATGGCGTGCGTCGTGTTGTAACGCTTTCCGCTAGCAATGTCGACGAGGATCTAAAGCTTCAGCCGTCACGTTACAATGGCGATCTGAATAAAGAGGTTGAACAGGCAGTGATGAGCTCCGGCATGGAATGGTCGGCGCTGCGCTCTACCTTTTATGCAGCCAATACAATTGGCATGTGGTCACCACAAATTAAGCAAGGCGATACAATATACGGTCCTTACGCGAGTTGGGCAAACTCCCCACTCGATGAGTACGATGTCGCCGAAGCAGCCGCCCAGGCACTGCTTACCGATGTTATTCTTGGAAGGAGGCCTGTTATATCTGGACCGGAATCGCTCACACAGGCTCAAATGGTCGATAGCATAGGTAAGGCTATCGGGCGAACGTTGACATATACGGAGATACCGACCGACCAAGCTAAGCAAGGCATGCTCAAAAATGGTTTTTCCGAGCAATTCACCGATGCCTTCCTGGCTCTTATGGCGCGCAATATTGGCCAACCTGCCACACAGTCAAATGAACTAGAGTATATTCTCGGCCGTCCACCTCACACCTTTGCGGAATGGGCCGCCCGTCACGCAGCAGATTTTGCAGGCTAAGGGTTAGCTCGTATGTTCGGTGCGCCCACTAAGGAAGCGCCGAACATACTCGTTAGCGTCAAAGGGCCTTCGTTCTAATGATCTGTGCAGGATCGCCCTTGCAAGTAGTGGGCCCATAAACTCACGCACTAGATCCTCGTCAGAGATGCCAGTATCTAGTGCGCCCTGCTCTTTATAAAACTGCATAAGGTGCAGCAGGTTCTCCGCAATTTTGCGCTGGAGTGGCAATACTATGGTGCGCGTTAATTCCTTGTCTGTCGCGGTCAGGACATGCACCAGTACGCCTGGGTGGCTATCCGCCAGCTGGACATACTGCGTCGCAATAGTGCCAAGATCAGTCTGTATAGTGCCACTCGGCTGCAGGTTGAGCGTTGCCGCGTCCCCGACGACCTGGCTAAGCGCTGCGATAAACAATTGTTGTTTGGTGCCAAAGTGCCGAAAAAGAGTCAGCTCACTTGTACCTGAGCGCTGGGCGATACGTTTTGTCGTAGCGCCAAGGCCTACCGCTTCAATTTCATCGAGCGCCGCACGGAGGATTTTTTCATACGTTCCCTTCATAGGTGTCAGCTACTAAACCCTAGCTTAACAATGGCGTAGATGCCTGGAATCATCGGCAGCACAGCTGTCCACATGCCAGCAAAGTAATATCGGCCAGTTGCTTTGTAGTAATAGTTAGGCATGTCGGTGATCTGTTGGCCGTTAATGTTGCGGCTGACATCGGCTCGATTAGTTGGTTCAATCTCTGGTTTTTTAAGCGGAAAAATAAAGTGGGTAAACTCCGCAACGCCAGGCCCAATAAAAATGAACCATGCAACAAACCCAGCAAGCGGAACTCTGTAATATAAGCCCAATGTCGTTAACGTATAAACGACAGGCCCTACGAGTGCAAAAATGAGCAGGAAGCTCCTTTCACTCCAGTGAATATTAAACAATCTGCTCATCGCAGGAGCAAAGCCCTTAAGGTATTCCTCAACGATGTGAATCTGCAGGCCTGCAACCGTCAGGACAAAGATTGGCAAGATAATTTTGGGATCGGTTGGCTTGTATAGGTAGGTAAAATACCAAAAAAAGAGTGCGACCAATGCCGAGCCACCCACAATGATTACCGGAGGCAAACCTATCTTCTTATAGCCCAAAATTGGTGCAGTTATGCAAAATGCTATGGCAACAACTAAGCTTACGATTTCTACGCTCATACAACTTCCTCCTTGATTCCTAGTGGCCCTTAATAAGTTCTACTGTCGAGCATAGCACATTTTGTAAGTAAGCACTTACATTTTAAGTTTCAGTGATACAATATTAAAAAAGGAGAACCATGAAACAATCAGTTATTATCGCTAGTGTCATAATCGTAGTCGCTTGTGGCGCATTGATCGCCTACCAAAAATCTTCCGAGCACTCAGCGCAAAAAGATGCCGTAGCAACAAATCAGGTGAACATTGTAGATTACTCGCTGAAGCCTACTGTCATCAAAATCAAAGTCGGAACAACAGTCACATGGACCAACAATGACTCGGTAAAGCATGAGCTAGCCTCTTATGATGGTCGCCTACCAAGCGGACCGGTATTTGCTCCTGGCCAGACATATGCACACACCTTTACAAAAGTAGGTACTTATAAGTACTACTGCAAAATCTATCCAAATGTTAAAGGTATAGTTGTAGTAACGGAGTAAGGTTGGTTTCCATAGCTGGGCCAGGCAGGCACTCATAAAAATATAAGTACTTCAAATTTGTAGTGTATAGTCTTACGCTTAATGCAGGTTTGCTTCACCAAGTAACTGAGCTACCTAAATACAAAGGAGATGGATATGTTTACACCAATAGCAACATTTAGTGGATTTTCCGTAGATGATCTTGAGCGTGCAAAGGATTTTTATGGAGGTAAACTCGGTCTAAAAATGGAGAGCGCAACGGGCGGCATGAGTATTTTATTACCTCATGGCGCTAAAGCGTGGGTTTACCCTAAGCCTGACCATACTGCAGCAAGCTATACGATGTTGGATTTTGTAGTCGAGGATATCGATGAGGCAGTAGATGCTTTGGTGGATCGCGGGATAGAGTTTGAGCACTACGCAGGTTCGCCTCAAGACAAAAAAGGTATTATGCGAGGCAAAGAGCACGATTTAGGCCCCAATATCGCTTGGTTCAAGGATCCGGCTGGCAATATTCTTGCAGTTCTAGAAAGCTAGTAACGGCGAGGCATCCTGGCCCCACGACTAGTTTCAGGGTTGGTCTTTGGCTGGGGCGGAGGGATTCCATCTCTGGTTGAAGGAATGTTCCCACTGGCAACATTCTCCACTTTCCATCTCATCCCTCCTGCTATCTCAAACAAAAGAAAAGAGACCGACAAATGCCGATCTCTTTTCTTTGGCTGGGGCGGAGGGATTCGAACCCCCGAATGCCAGTACCAAAAACTGGTGCCTTACCACTTGGCGACGCCCCAATAGCGAATGTGTGCTTGCCGTGCTTGCTTGAACAGCGCGACGTAACAGATAGATTTTATCGCATTATGCGATATTTTTCAATACAACCTGCCTATTCCCTACTCCTTATATATGAGTAAGGGGGTGGAGATAAGCAGACGGAACAATACAGGGACATAAAAGGATCGGCGAAAAAGCCGAACGTTGTCCGGGCCCTGTACCAGTCGGCTGTTTATCTCCAGAGGTTACCCTCCACTCCACGACCTACATCACTAGGTTCACAGCATGCTCGCAATGAGCAGGCCGGCCAGCGTGAGGTATCGCATCGCCAGGACGGCAAGCAGCAGCCATCCGGTCTTGGGCTTCGGGGTGAGGTTGGTGTTGCAGTTGCAGCTTCGCTGGCATCCGTTCTTGCACCGTTCGGTGCTGGTCACGAAGATGGTTGCGATGACCATGTAGGTGATCGTCAGGACCAGTGTCAGCGCACCTATGAGGCCGTGTCGATGGTCGGCGTCGATCAGGTAGATCACCACGGCGATGCAGAACAGCAAGCACGTGACACCTTCGCTGCCCCAGTCGGAGCCGTCGATGGCGCTGAACTTGCCCTTACGCACGAACATCGCGTGGCGGACTCCAATCGGAAGGCCTGCTAATGCAAGCACGATGCAAACGCCGAGACACCAGGGGTTCATATAACTGGGGCTCCATTCTACAAATGTCTCTCCGCCAGTTGGCGGCTGTATTATCCGAATACACGAGACGGGATGACGATGCAGCTAGCTACCATTAGCCGCGACCATCAGCTCGTCTCGTATGTGTCTGCTTATCTAAATAAGAACGTCTTCGGCTTCCCGCCAAAGACTGGGCGTATGATACTCCCTATTGCTATGCAATGCAACGGGTGATCGTAAACATACGCCGCATCTGTTATGCACCCTGTTTTAGTAGTCGGCCGCGTCGCCGGTGCCAAAGAATTGTTCGAGTGTTTGGACGCCTTGGTTGTGCATTTCGGTGGCCAGGTCGACGCCGATATAGCGCACATGCCACGGCTCATAAATATAGCCGGTAATGGTCTGCATGTTCTGAGGGTAGCGGATGATAAACCCATACCTATAGGCGTTGGCTGCTAGCCATTTACCCTCGGCGGTTGTGCCGAAGCATTCTTCGACGTCACATTCGGGGTGGCCAACGCTACCAAGGTCGGCGGCGAGGCCGGTTTGGTGCTCGCTGTAGCCGGGGCGAGCGCTCTGGCTGTCGGCCACTGCTTTGCCCTGCTGCTGCACGTACCTGTTGTACAGGGTCACTTGGAAATTGTACGAGCGGTAGCCACTCTGCAGGTTAAGGTTTAGGCCCTCTGTTTTGGCAGCTGCAACCATGGTTTGGAGCGCTGTGGCCATGGGTTGGCGCACTTGCTTCTCGGTGCTGGTAATGTTGCTACGTAATGGAATAGTCGGTACGACGAGATCGCTTGGCACATACGTCTTAGGGTTGAGTGGGCGCTGTTTGTTGGCGATGACCCAGAGGCTGGTAGGGTCTGTCAGCGAGTAGAGGTTTTTGTTGAAGCTCGCTGGCTTGCCACTGGTAGCTGGAGTGTTATTTGCGGTCGTGGTCTGTGTCGTATTATTTTTGGCAGCTTTGTGCGCGTCGTCACGGCGAATCCACCAGGCGACGAGGCCGATAAGCACGATTAAAATGGCAATAAGGGCGATTTGTTTCTTTTTCATACTATCTATAATAGGCCGTAAATTGGTACAATGTAAAAAGTATCGCAATATTAGTAAAAATTGCCTTTTCTGGGTGGGAGGCAAAAGGTTAAAAGCATGGCAAAAACACCACCAAATCCATCTGACTACATATATCCACTCAATATGAATGGGTTGCAGGGCCGCATGATGCACTTGCCCGCTCCCAAAGGTCGCAACCGCGAAATTATGCTCGTCTACGGGCACCACTCGAGCTTGGAGCGCTGGTACGGTTTGGCGCAAGTCCTCAACCGCTACGGCGCTGTGACTATGCCCGACCTTCCTGGTTTTGGCGGCATGGACAGTCTCTACAAGATCGACAAAAAGCCAACAATCGACAATTTGGCTGACTATTTGGCCGCCTTCGTCAAAATGCGCTACAAGCGTCGCCGCGTGACTATCGTGGGCATGTCATTTGGGTTCGTGATCGTAACGCGCATGTTGCAGCGCTTCCCTGACCTTGCCAAGAAAGTCGATGTGCTGGTGAGCCTCGTTGGCTTCGCACACAAAGACGACTTTACCTTTAGCAAGACACGGTACTGGCTGTTCCGCATGGGTGCCGGCTTCTTCGGTCTGCCTATCATAGCCAATATGTTCCGTGGCATTGCACTGCATCCAGCAGTTTTGCGGGCCATGTACGCCAAAACGCCCAATGCCAAGCACAAGTTTGCTGACCTCAGCCCAGAGGAGCACCGTAAGATGCTCGACGTTGAAGTTGGCCTATGGCGCGACAACGATATTCGCACCTACATGTACACCACCACGCAGTTCCTCAAGTTCGACAACTGTAAATCGCAGATTGATCTGCCGGTGTGGCACGTTGGCGTCAAGAACGACCATTTCTTTGATAATAACCTCGTTGAGCAGCATATGCGTATTATTTTCAACGATTTCCAAGGTATGACAATCAACATGACCAAGCACGCTCCAACAGTGATAGCCGAGGCTAAAGACGCCGCTCCTTTTGTGCCTCCAAAGCTCCGAAAGGTCCTTTCTCAGGCTAGCGCCAAGTAAAACCGTGGTATACTAGAACGTAATTATGAAAATCGGACTCGTTTGCCCGTATAACATTGCTAAGGGTGGTGGCGTACAAGAAATTGTCTTCGCAACCCAAACTGAACTGCTCGCTCGCGGTCATGAGGTGTATATCATTACGCCACAGCCTCGTGAGTATGACGAAGATTGCGCCAAGCACAAAAATATTATCTTTGTAGGTTCGGCTACCGACTTCAACTCACCGCTTCACACCACGATTCAGGTGTCTGCTGGCCTCAATGAATCAATCGACTCGATGCTCGAGGAACACAACTTCGACATTTTGCACTTCCACGAGCCATGGGTGCCGGTGCTGAGCCGCCAGATCTTAACACGCTCCAATACCGTCAACGTGGCAACATTCCACGCCAACATCCCGAAGACCATCATGAGCCGCACTGTGGTTAAGGTCGTGACGCCGTACACCAAATCGGTGCTCAAATATATCGATAAGTTTACCGCTGTATCCGACGCTGCTGCCGAATACGTCTGTAGCCTTACCGATGCGCCTGTTGCGATTATCCCGAACGGTATCGACCTGGCTCGCTACAAAGCGCCAGCTCGCCGTGCCGATAAACGCAAACACAAGACCATTTTCTATGTTGGTCGTCTGGAAGGCCGCAAGGGCGTCAAACACCTGTTGTTGGCGTTTGCTCTTGTCCAAGAAAAAGACCCCGAGACTTCGCTCGTTATTGCCGGTGATGGTCCAGATCGCGAAAAGCTCGAAATGCTCGCCGATGATCTTAACCTCAGGAACGTCACCTTTGCTGGCTACATCTCAGACGAAGAAAAACTCAAGTATATGCGCACTGCCGATCTGTTTACGGCCCCAGCGTTGTACGGCGAGAGCTTTGGCATCGTTTTGCTAGAAGCCATGGCAAGCGGGCTCGTAACTGTGGCCGGTGATAACCCTGGCTACTCCAGCGTGATGCGCGGGCTTGGTACTATCTCCCTCGTTGATCCTAAGGACAGTGACGAATACGCTCGTCGTATGCATCTCCTCCTCAATGAGCCTGATTTGCGTAAGTTGTGGCGCGCGTGGGCAGAAGACGAAATCACCCAATATTCATACCCAACGGTTGTATCGCAATACGAAGAAATCTACAAACAAGCGATCAAAAGCCATGGAAACGACTAAGCCCCTCAAAGTTGGTTTTGTTCTTGATGACTCTCTCGATACGCCAGACGGCGTGCAACAATACATTCTAACGCTTGGCAACTGGCTCAAAAGCCAAGGTCACGAGGTGCACTATATTGTTGGGCAGACGAAGCGCACTGATATGCCGGGCATCCATAGTATCGGTCGTAATGTTAAGGTCCGGTTCAACCAGAATCGTATGTCGATGCCGCTACCAGTATCGCGCAAGGCCATCCGCACGCTGCTTCGCCGTGAGGATTTTGACGTGCTCCACGTGCAGTTGCCATATAGTCCGTTCTTGGCTGGCCGCGTTATTCGTGAAGCTCCAGATACGACTGCCGTTGTTGGCACTTTCCATATTGCGCCTCATTCGCAGCTCGTTCACACTGCAAACCATTTGTTACGCATGCTGACGCGATCGTCGCTCAAGCGCTTCGACGAAGTCATGAGCGTTTCACCCGTCGCACAAAGCTTTGCCAAGGCCACATTTGGCATCCAGAGCCAAGTTGTGCCAAACACCGTAGAGCTATCATCATTTATCAGTGCAGCTGCACTGCCGCAGTACAAAGCCGAGCAGACTATCGTATTCCTGGGTCGCCTCGTCGAACGCAAGGGCTGCCAGCATCTCTTGCGTGCTGTTGCGCACATGCAAAAACACGAACAATTTGACCGTTCCTACAAGGTTGTTATCTGCGGCCGTGGCCCGCTCGAAGCCCAGCTTAAGGAATATGCACGAGCTCAGGGTCTCGAAGATATTGTCGAATTTGTTGGTTTCATCGAGGAAGCTGATAAGCCACGCTACCTGGCATCTGCTGATATTGCAGTATTCCCAAGCACTGGCGGCGAGAGCTTCGGTATCGTGCTTGTTGAGGCTATGGCTGCGGCCCGCGGTGCAGTTCTGGCCGGCAACAATCCTGGCTATGCGAGCGTTCTTGCCGAACACCCCGAAACACTCTTTACTCCGACCGATGAAGCAGGCCTTGCGGACGCCCTCGCCACACTGTTGCGTAACCCTGATTTGCGTAAGCAGGCTCACGCCTGGCAGCTTTCTGAAGTTCAGCAATACGATACGTCTGAAGTTGGCTCAAAAGTAGTAAGCATTTATAACGCAGCATTGCATAAGCGTAGAGGTTAAAGGATAATAAAAGTATGTTTGGCTTTCACCCTTCCGAGAAAACGAAAAAAGTAGAAATAACTGTCAGCAACCGTACTGTTGTCCGCGTCTTGCTGCTAACACTCCTGTCATTTATAGGTTTGTTGGCTATCAAGCAGGCATCTCATGCACTGGTACTTATCTTCACTGCTTTCTTCCTGGCATTGGCGCTTAACGCTCCTGTACATTGGCTGGCGGAACGTATTCCGGGCAAACGTCGCGGAAGTCGTGTACTCGGTACGGCTATCTCATTTTTGCTTATCATCGGTATTTTGGCAGCCTTTTTGGCCAGCATCGTGCCACCGCTGGTGCGCCAGACCAATACATTCATCGGTGCTGCGCCACATCTTGTTGAGGAAGTTCGCGGTCAGGATGGTCCGGTCGGCCAGATCGTTCGCAAATACCACCTCCAGAAGCAGGTTGATAACTTCTCCAGTCAGCTTTCTGATCGTCTCAAGAACGCCTCAGGGTTTGCCTTTAACACTGCCAAAGGTGTTGGGTCGAGTATCTTCTCTGTCTTGACGATCCTGGTTCTTACCTACATGATGCTTATTGAAGGCCCGCGTTGGCTCAAGATGTTTGAGCGCTTTGTCCCCAAAGAACACCACCCGCGACTTGAAGCGTTGGCTGCTGACATGTACAAAGTCGTCAAGGGCTACGTCAACGGCCAAGTTACGCTAGCTGCTATCGCTTCGCTCATGTTATTGCCAGCTTTGCTCATCCTGGGTATTAGCTACCCAGCCGCGCTTATCGTCGTCGTCTTCATCTGTGGCCTGATCCCAATGGTTGGCCACACTATTGGCGCTATTATTGTCACAACGGTGGCATTGTTCCATTCGTTCCCAACAGCACTTATTGTTCTTGGTTATTACATTCTGTACCAACAGATCGAGAACTACATTATCCAGCCTCGCATCCAGGCCAATTCAACCAACATGTCGCCACTACTCGTCTTTGCTTCAGTTATTGTCGGCGTGAACTTTGGTGGCCTCTTTGGCGGTCTTGTGGCTATTCCGTTGGCTGGTTGCGCACGCATTCTGGTACTCGACTACATGCACAACAAACACCTTATTGATGACCAAGAGGAAGCAGACCTCATGGAACATCCACAAACAGCCGAGCTCAAGGGCTAGCTTTTCTACCGTATCCATGTTGTAATAGACGCTTGAGGCCAATCCTCAAGCCAAACAAGCAGACAGCTCTACACCGAGAAAGAGGTAGCATTCGTGCTGACCATCTACGGCATGGGCGCGCTCATGGACCGAGCACCGGAGACCAACTGGGGCTCCGTCGAGGGTTCTGCCCAGCGTCCGCAGGCTGACATCTTCGCCAACGCTACGCTGGCCGAAGCAACGCTCACCCAGCGGGACCGCGAGCTCTTCGAGCTCTTGGAGCTCGGCTCGAACCACGCGTGGGTCACGCCGCACTTGCAGAGTGCATTCAACCAGCTCATGCGACCCGGCACTATCAGCGAGCACGGACCGCGGGTGTTCATCGACTGGATCGAGCACCTGGTGCGGTTCGTCCCGGCGTACGACACAGCCTGGGGAACGCCCAGCGCCTACGACCAGGCCGGCTGCAGCCGCCCGCTCACAGCACTGTACGTCGTTGCCCGTCGCGCAGACTTCTGGTCCAAGCGTCTCAAGGCTGCAAGCTCTCCGGCGATCAACATGGAGGCGTTCAGCCCGGACCCGGTCGAACTGTTCTTCGACTCCTCGCGCCAGTGGGGTGAGACCGAGTTCATCGCACGTCGCGACGAGATCGAGAAGTTCCGGATGGACATCAACCGCCCGCTCATCAACCAGCTCGAGATGTTGACGCGAGTCGTCGCCATCGTCATCCCACCGCTCAAGCAGTTCATGGCCGACTACGACGCCTGGGAGGTGCAACTGCCCAAGACGCAGTAAACCTGGAGCTGACATAGTTCCGGAGGCACAAGCAGCAGTATGATACAGAGTATCGAAGGCTGCTGGCTCTCGCCCGCGTCACCTCTGTCTTATGCTGTCTGCTTGTTTCTCCACCTGAATGTTCAATCTAGTATTGAGCCGTCAGGTGGATTTTTTGTTAGATACGCGACCAAAGCGGGCCGTTTGCGGTGTCGCGGACGGTTAAGCCCTGCTCACGCAGCTCATCGCGGAGTTTGTCAGACGTAGCCCAATCTTTGGCGTCACGAGCTACTTGTCTATCGGTAATCATGTGTTTTTGAGTGTCATTAATGGTTGGGCGGTTAGCTAGCTGCAACCCAAAAAGGTTGTCGGCGATATTGAGAATACTTTGGATCTTTTCGCGGTCAACACCATCAGTTTCGGACTGGTTGGCGAGTGTTGCAAACTCAGCAAGAGCCAGTGAAGTATTGAGGTCATCATTGATGGCGCTCATGACATTCTTGAGCGCTCGCGCATAGCTTTCGCTTACCTCGCTTTTTGTGTTTGCTGCAAGTGGCTGGTGTTTGAGGTCGGCCCACGCGCGCAAGTTGGTAAGCAAGTTTTGTGCTGCGTCGAGGCTCTCCCAGGTAAAGTTCACGGCATTACGATAGTGTGACTGCAGGATTTTGACGCGAAATGCTAGCGGGTCATAGCCTTTGGTGGTGACGTCGGTGAGTGTGTAGAAGTTTTGGGCAGACTTGGACATCTTCTTGCCGTCTACCAAAATGTGGTCGTTGTGCGCAAAGAAGGTCGCCATGCGAGGGTTAGTTTCGAGTGCTGTGCTTTGGGCAATTTCGTTTTCGTGATGAGGGAATATGAGGTCGATGCCACCAGTATGAATATCAAATGGCTGGCCGAGTTTGCCACGACTCATAACGGAACACTCGATATGCCAGCCAGGGCGACCGACAAGGTCTTGCCCGTCAAGCGTGAAGTCCCACGCTGGTTCGCCTTCCTTTTGAGTTTTCCAGAGCGCAAAGTCATGGACAGATTCTTTGTCGTACTCATCGTTCTGAATACGGGCTTCAGAGGTATTTTCTTTGGTTAGCTCAAGGAGCTGGCCGTAGGTTTTGCCACTTTTACGATAGGCTTCGATTGAAAAATAGACACCATCGTCGGCAATGTACGCAAAGCCGGCAGCGTGTAAATCGGTAATCAGCTGCTTCATGGGTTCGATGCTGTGAGTTGCACGCACAAAGCTAATCGCATCGAGATCGTTGCCGATGAGTTCCATATCTGTGCGGAAGATCGCAATATATTTGTCAGTGAGTAGCTGGAGGGCAACGCGTGGGTCGGCATCTGGGAACTGCTCGCGTGAGCGACGAATAGTTTTGTCGTCAACATCGGTATAGTTCATGACATGCTGCGTGGCGAGACCACTGAAGCGCACTGCCCTTCGCAAAGAGTCGGCAAAAATGTAGGCGCTAAGGTTGCCAATATGGGCGTGGTCGTAGACCGTTGGTCCGCATGAATAAATGCGTGCTTTGCCTGGTTCGAGAGGGGTAAAATCTTCGAGCTTACGCGTCAGTGTGTTGTAGAGTTTCATTGGTTGGTTCCTGTTCAAGGTTATCGAGAAGTTCGGTCGCATACGCGATACACTCTGATTTGATCTCGTTGAAAGGACGACCCTTGCTGTCGGTTTTGAAGCCGCTGGAATAGGCGTGCCCGCCGCCGCCAAAATGTTGCGCCAGCTTACCTGCAATAGGCGAACCAAGATTAGCACGCATCTTGGCCGTTACGTGCCCGTCGCTATACAGTTTGAACGCGATTGCGATGCGCGTATTGGTCGTGAGGCGCATGTCTTCCATGACAAGCATTGAGGGATTGTAGTGCGGGCTGTGCTCCTGAATCTCTTCCCACGGAATGGTGACGGTGGCAATGCGATCGTCGGCGAAATATTCGAGACGTTGTAGAAGCTCACCCTTGTAGCGAGTAAGCTCGACGCTTTTGCGCATCATGGTGCGACGTCGTTCCTCGAGCTCGGCAAGCTTTACGCCGCCAGCTACGAGCTCACTTACAATTGCGATACTACGTGCGCTCGTGGCGTCAGTCATCAGGCCAAGGCTGTCAGCCATAATAGCGACGGTTATCATGTCTTTGGCTTCACTGTTGAGCGGCCAATCAAGCTGCTGAGCCAGCTCGTAGATTACCTCGCTCGTGGCAACTGCTGGGTAGTTGCAGACGACATCGGCAAAGCTGATTGTTACGTCAACATCGTGGTGGTCGAGGATAATACATGGCTTGGCTGCCAACCAGCCGCGCTGGCCATTGCCAACGAGATTGTCGAGGAGGCTTTCAGCACTTGTGTCAACGATAATGCTGAGGTCAAACTGCGATGGCATATCTTTATTAACGCGATCCCAACCTGGCAGATATGTCAGGTAGCTTGGCACATTAGCGCCACAGTAGAGGTAAACGTTCTTGCCCATATCACCAAGGATATGTTCGAGAGCCAATGCACTGCCAAGGGAGTCTCCGTCAGGATTATCGGCTTGCACAATAAGAATACGCTGGGCGCCGTCGACCAGCTCTTTGATTTTTTGAGCCTCAGGATAGGTAGTCATTAGCTGTTATTATACCGTATCTCAGAGAAAGTACGTAGAAACAGATGATATATTTGAGTAACCCGAAATAAAATTGTATAATATGCAAAGTTTCTTGCGGACAACCGCAATGGGAGACTACGCTTTGCATCAGTCGAGGAAAACTCGAGTGAACCTCAGCCCGAAAGGCAGTACTTTCACATGACCAACGACAAGACCCCGCAGACCCAGCCGACGGTTGGCGACGTCGTCCAGTTCCTCGACCCGGCTCTCGTGTCGGTCGAAGAGCAGAACATCGTTCGCTCGCTCATCGGCTCCCTGCCGGTCACGGACGCCGTCCAGATGCCCGCGCACCAGCTGGCAGCTCAGATCACCAACGCCCAGGCGGAGGTCTCCGACCTGCTCAAGAAGTCCCCGCTGGCTCCGCACCGGGCGTTCATGATCGCTTCGGCAATCATCGCTCAGTTCGGCAGCTCGACCCCGTCAGCGACCCAGCAGACCACCTCGGCCCAGCCGATGGTCGTCCGCCTGGAGCAGCCGGTGTCGTACGAGGACATGGACCTCCGCGAGTTGCTCGACGCACTCACGGCCAAGCCCACGGCGCTCAACCGCATCCTGCCGCACATCCAGGCGCAGATCCCGCAGGCCATCTCGCTCACGCGAGGGCTCTGGGTGGTCCCCCTGGCCGTGCGTCACGACGGAGTGAACATCGACGTCGCCGCAACGGTCGACTACGCCACGAAGTGCAACCGGAATTACGCCCGGGCGGCTTCGCGCGTCCCGACCAGCAACGGTGTCATGAGGCCGATCAGCCTCGACGAGGCGCTCGGAGCTGTCACCAGGCCGCTCAAGCACCCCAAGACGGGTGACCCGATCATCGGGACCGACGAGGAAGGCTACGACATCAGCAGCCTGGACTCCGCGTTCCTCGAGGTCATCACCTGGGCTCGCGAGACCGGCCACCGGCGCTACCCCGCCAACCTGGACTACGACTCGTTCATGGAGGAGATCTTCTCCAAGACTCGGTCGCGCCGCTGGACGATCATCACCGGTGACTACGAAGTGGCCAAGACCCACAGTGACGTCCAGGACGGTCTGCGGTTCTATCGTGCCAGTTCTGTCCCGCAGCAGCGGCAGCGCAACACCGACGAGGGTGCCACCTACGGCGGTCATCACCTCGACTTCCGCGGCAGCACGTTCGGCAGCGGTTCCGCGGTGATCGGAAAGCAGGCCACCTACGGTGACTCTCACCCGACCACCCGCGGCCCCGTCGTTCCCGACTACGAGCAGCTCGTTCGTAGCGCCGCGCAGGCTCGTCTGAGCCAGGTGGGTTCCAGCAACGACTTCAACGGGGGTGTCTTCCGGAAGATCGATGTGAGCGGGTCGAGCAACGACTTCAACGGCGTGATCATCCTCGAGGGCGGCATCATCAACGGTTCCAGCAATGACGGCAACCTGCTGCTGCCTCCCGGCGGCGCGCGCGTCACCGTCACCGGGTCGAGCAACGACATCAACCAGAGCTACATCTCCTGGCGCGAGATCGCCGAGCTGCTCCGTCTGGTCTGACCCTCCCTCGTTACGTGGCATCCAGCCCCGTAACCTAACTGCAAGCAAAGCGGCCATCGACATTCGTCGATGATACCCGGCAACAACCGGGACACTGCAGGTGAGCTATGGCTCGATTGATTCATGCATCCAGCATGATTTCTCTCGAATCCCATACCTCATCTGCTGTCTCACCAGAGCGCATGAATACTCGTGCATTGTGATGAGATAGCAAAAACACCCTCGCGCCTAAACGTAAGGGTGTTTTTTACTTTGTTCAAAAATCCTAGAGAGCTTGGCGGCCTTCGAGCGCACGGCCCAAAGTAATCTGGTCGGCATACTCAAGATCTACGCCAATCGGCAGGCCGCGCGCCAAACGCGTAACGCGTACCGGGCGGTCGCCAATTTGCTGCTGGATGTAGAGCGCGGTTGACTCACCCTCCACGCTCGCATTTGTAGCAAGGATAATCTCTTCGATCTTGTCTTCGTCGATACGGCTTATGAGCTCTGAGATGTGCAATTGCTCAGGACCAACACCATCGATAGGCGAAACGAGCCCACCAAGTACATGATATGTACCATGGAACTGGTTGGTCTTCTCGAGGGCTACGATATCAAACGGTTCTGCCACAACCGCCACCACCGTTTTGTCACGGCGTGGGTCGGTATACAAATCCGAAAGCTCCTGCCCTGCTGATACTAACGCAAAGGTCTTTGTGCAATAGCCAATGCCGCCATGCAAATGCGTTAATGCATCTGCAAGTGACTTTGACTTACTGTGATCGTTGCGCATCAAATAATACGCATAGCGTTCAGCGGTGCGTGGACCAACGCCCGGCAATGTACCGAGCGCATCAATAACATTAGTGAGAGCAGGAGGTAAGATTTGCATCTGATGTATCTACTAGAGGCCCAAGTCGCCCAAAGCACCCATCATAGGCTGCATCTTCTCAGCAGCAACCTTTTGGCTCTCTGAGATAGCTTCTTTTACTGCGTCCTCGATCCAGCGCTCTAGCTGGCCGATGTCGTCAAGGTCAACAAATGAAGGATCGATGTGGACCTTCTTGATCTTTTGCTCACCAGTAATCTCAACAGTAACAGCGCCTTCACCCTTTTCGACGGTGATAACTTGCTTCTGAAGTTCTTTTTGAATTTTCTTAACACGCATCAACATTTTTGCCTGGTCAAAACGGCTCATAATAGTCTCCTTTAAAAATGCTCGTAACTATTATTGTAACAGATTGCGCGACGGTTGCCAGCGCTATGATCGGTTAGAGATCTTGTCTAAAAACATTACGGGTGACGCTTGCCTGCGGCCATGCCACGAAGTAGCTACGTATGTTATAGAAGCATGTTATGGCCAGCACGATGCTAAAGAGCCCGATACCCAGACTACGCGCGATAGGATTGCGTGGGAAGACATTGAGCCACAGGCCGATAAGATAGTCTGCGCCAACTGCTACGACGACGTAGACAAATGGAATAAGTACCGTGAGCGGCGCCGCGCCGTTGGTGACTGCGATCACAATCGAACCCAGCGTTGCCAAACCGAGTAGAAGCTTTGTGCGTGCTAGCTTAACGTATTTGTAGAAAACATAGGCACCAATAGCGAATGCTACGATACTAAAGACGCTCAAGATTGGCAAGCGGCCCAACCATGTCTCTGGGTTAGTTTGCCCACGGAAAAAGATAGCCAACGGCACATCTATAAGATTGTGGGCAATGTGCGAAAGAGACCAAGTGTCAGGTAGACATAGCCAGTGACGGATCAGACCTGGATCTTTATAGAGCTTCCATCCGAGTGGCAGTAACCCGGCAATGAACAGAAGCCCACCGAGCGTTACGAACCCAAGATGTTGCTTGAAAGCCTTGTCGATGTACTTCCATTGCCACAGAAGTCCGATGCCGATAAACCACACCATGCCTGGTGTATAGAGCAGCAACGCTGTAAGCAGAACGCCCAAAATAACGGCGAGGCCTGCCTTACGCTCACGGAGCCAAACGCCGCAAGCCACCAGGCCAATAATCCCCAAGAAACAAACGGTTGGTACGCCAAGGCGAGCGGTATGCAAGAACGTACTAGAAGTGCCAAGCAGTAATGTGCCGATCAGTGCTGTTCGGTGGCCATACCAGCGATACAGCAACGCGCAGAATGTGAGCAGTGCCAGCCAGCCGATGAACGCACTTGCCAGTCGCACAACGATAAGATTGTCAGGGAACAAGTAGCCAAAAGCATGCACCAACAGATGATACGGAGTATCGAACGGGTTCGTCCAGATGAGGTGAAATGTTGAGCTCGCTTGGTAGTGTGCATATTCACTTTTGCTATATCCCGGTAGCAAGTTTTTGAGTTGCCAGACAAGTGCCGAGCCGGTTACGAGAAATACTAAAAGATATGCACTAAGTGGCTTCCAGTGGCGCGATAGCACCCTGCGAAGTTGAGCGGATTTTTTTGTTGTCATATTGCTTATAAGTATACCACTGCCAAGCTATTCGGCGAACGGATGCGCGCGTTTTGTGTCCAGCGAACGGATGCGCTGTTTCTCGCGGTCAAAGAACAGTTCGATGCCACCAGTTGCACCATTACGATGCTTCTTAATAAGAATGTCCATGATGTTTTTGCGGTCACTCTCAGGGTTGTAATAATCTTCACGATAAATAAAAGCTACGACGTCGGCGTCCTGCTCGATAGATCCAGATTCACGAAGGTCGGCCAACTGTGGAATTTGCGGCTTGCGGCTTTCGACAGAGCGACTGAGCTGTGACAATGCAATCAGTGGCACATTGAGCTCGCGCGCGATGGCCTTGAGGCCACGAGAGATTTCGGAAATTTCGTTCACACGGTTGTCGCCACTGCTAAATTTGCTACCACCACTCATAAGCTGCAGGTAGTCGACAATGATCAGGCCAAGCTGTTGTTTGTGGGCCTCGCGACGAGCTTTGGTGCGGAGGTCACTAACAGTAAGACCAGGAGTATCATCAATGTAGACTTTGGCCTCAGAGAGTGTGCCCATGGCAAGACCAAGCTTCTCGAAATCATTGTCGGTGAGGTTACCAGTACGTAATGCCCAAGCATCCACGCCAGACTCCATAGCAAGCAAACGGTCTACCAACTGTTCTTTACTCATTTCCAGACTAAAGATAAGGACCGGTTCTTTGGCCTGTACCGATACGTTATGCGCTAGACTCAGTGAAAACGCTGTCTTACCCATGGATGGGCGGGCAGCTAAGATGAAGAGATCTGAGCGCTGCAATCCAGCCAGAATATCATCCATATCGCGGAAACCAGTAGGAATACCACGAACTTTGTTCTTGTCTTTGTGGAGGTCATCGAAGCGCTCAAAGCTTCCGGCCAGGACGTCTTCGATGCTTGTGATGCTCTGCTTAACATGCTGCTGGCTAACCTCAAAGAGGTTCGATTCAGCTTCTTCGATCAGTTCTTTGATAGCTTTAGACTCGTCGAAACCGAGTATAGTGAGCTCCTGGCTCGTCTTAATGAGTCGTCGGCGCACAGCTTTTTGGGCGACAATCTCGGCGTATTGCTCAACGTGGGCCGCAGTTGGCACGAAGTTAGTGAGCTCGGTCAAATATGCTGGCCCGCCAATCATCTCGAGGAATCCATTACCCTTGAGCTGGTCGGCAAGTGTCAGGACGTCAATTGGACTACGTTTTTCGTAGAGTTGTGTGATTGCCTCATAGATTCGCTGATGGCGAGGGTCGAAGAAGTCAGTAATAACGATAGCGTCGGCAATCTTGACGAGTGCATCACTATCGATAAGAACGGCACCGAGCAAACTAGCCTCCGCCTCGAGGTTTTGTGGTGGTTGGTGTGTGTTGGGCTTCCCGTGATCCATTGTTATCTTATGATTCTAGCAGTTCCCCGCCGCCAAAAATATTGCTTATGGCAGTAACCGGGTTTTTTGATGCTTCTTCTTCGGCTTGGCGTACGTAATAATCTGCGTCTTCAAGTCCTTCTGGCGGTTCACTAACCCCTGTTCCGGAGACGCTATGCGAGACTTCGCCGTTTTCCGGTGGCATAAGCGGTCCTGCAGGCTTTGGTTTACCGAGCTCGCACGTAATTTGTACGGCTTCCCCGGTGATACTTTCGATTGCCTGAGCCAAGATCTGCTTATTTTTGGCATCATTGACACTTTTCTGGAAGAAAGCACTGCCAAATGTTAACGTCACTTTGCCAGGTGCAAAGGTTGGTTCTGCACTTTTGACGAAGCTGCCGAGTGTACTCGACTTTTTGCGGACAACTGCTACGATTGCTACCCAAGATGCAGCGTCCAGTACAGCATTGCCAACGGGGGCATCTTCGTTTGATTGATCTGTTGAGCTTGGGTTCGGTGTCGGAGCTGTAGCTGCCGCTGTTTTTACAGGAGGTTCTGGAGCCGGTGCCGGTTGAGGCTTTGGTTCTGGTTGAGACTGCTCGACGGTAGTCGCTACAGGCTTTTGCTCTTTTTTGGCAGGAGAAACGTGACTTGAGCCGCCCACGGCTGGTTTTGTAGCCGCTTTGGGGGTTGGTGCTGCCTGTTTGATAGGCGCTACCGGCTGTGTGGGCTGAGACACGGCGACGCTCTCGTCGAGTGCCGCATCGAGCAACACAACCTCAAGATACACACGTGGATCGGATGATGCTGGTACTTCGATAAGTTTGGTAAGCAATGAGATAAATTGATCGCGTGGCAATGGAATGGTGCGGTTCATGACACCATCACGGAGTGTGCTGGCTAGCTGCTTGGCAATTTGGCCGGGGTCACTTCCCTGATTGTAGAGCGTTGTAAGCGATTGAACAGCACCGCCGACGTCGCGATTAATAATGGTAGCTACGAGGTTTTGGATAAGGGCCTGGGGCGCGATGCCCAATATAGACTCAATATCAGCGGCAGTAACTTTGTGGCCGACACTTCTAGTCTGATCGAGGAGGCTGATGCTATCACGGAAACTGCCTTCGCCGTGTGCGGCAATGAGAGCCAGCGCTTCGTCATCGATGCTGAGCTTCTCTTGCTTAGCAATGAACTTGAGGTGCTTGGCAACTTCAATAAGGTCAACCGGCTTGAACGCAAAGCGTTGCGTACGGCTAACAATAGTCTCGGGTAGCTTGTGGACCTCAGTTGTCGCCAAGATAAATACGACGTGCGCAGGTGGTTCTTCAAGAGTTTTGAGCAGCGCGTTGAAGGCCTCGCGAGTCAGCATGTGAACTTCGTCGATGATGTAAACCTTGTATTTAGCGCTACTTGGCGCAATGTGAACTTTGTCACGGAGGTCGCGAATCTCGTCGATACGACGATTGCTGGCAGCGTCGATCTCGATGATGTCGAGATGCGTGCTATCGTCGTCGTAAGCGAGGTTGTTGATCTCATGCGCCAAGATGCGCGCGATACTGGTTTTGCCGACACCGCGTGGCCCCGTAAAGAGATAGGCATGACTAATCGAACCCTTCTTAAGCGCGTTGGTGAGCGCTTGGGTGATGTGTTCTTGTCCAACTATCTCAGACAGTTTTTTAGAACGGTAGGTCCGATATAGTGCTTGCCCCATTTCCCTTATAGTATGGACCAAAAACACAGAAATGTCTGTAGTATTTTAGTGTGCACACGTCGGATTTGAACACTACAGAGAGCGTGCTAGGCTTGCTTGTATTGGGTAGAGTCCCATGTGCGCGTGGCGTTCTTTTCCCATTTAGCACGAAATGCTTGTTCGAGGTCGACATCAAACATATTTGCCAGGTCGATGATGTAGTTAAAGACATCGACGAGCTCTTCAGAGAGATGCTCGATATTCTCCGGCTTTTTGCCGTCGTAGCCTAGTTCCTTGCGAACTGCCTTGGCAACTTCGCCAACTTCCTCGGTAAGAAACAGCATCTTTTCGAGTGCATTGCGGGTATCCCAGCCGCGCTCCTTACAGATTGTGTCAATATATGTTTGATAATCAGCCATAGTAGGCTTTTGTGGTAATTGAGTCATAGTAAACAGATCTCCCGGTTGTAGATATAGAGTATGTAAATAGATTTAAACTAAGATGAGATGCTTATAAAGCAGCTTCGAGGGCAGCCCACTCGGCAGTCGAGTCGTCTTCGGGCACGTTGACGCTGACTTGGTCGCTCGGCTTAGCCTTGAAGTATGTAACGCTCGCAAGCAATACACGGTATTCTTTGTCACCAACTTCTACGAAGTAGTGGCCGTTTTCAAGCTTGAGCGTTCCAACAACTTGTTTGCGAGGAATCGGACCGATCTGCTTGTAGAGGAAAGCGCCATCATCTGCGATGGTGAGCTTGAGGATATCGCCCTGAACGAGCTTAGATTTGCTGGCATAGTTAGCGGGCACAGGATACATCTTGCCATCTGCGCCAACCATGTTTTGACCATCAAAAACGCCCTCGATAACTTTACCGAGGTTGTCGTCCTGCACGACTGGTGCGACCTTTTCGTCGTCACCAACCAAACTGATAAGCAGTTCATTTGCGGCAGCGAGATTAGTCTCAGCTTCCTGGATGAGTGCTCGGAGTCGTTTGATTTGTTTTTCTGGTACGTCTGCCATTTGTTTCTCTCTAGTCTCTCAGAAGCGTTTGTTTTGATACACTTACTCCTAAAACTACCATGTTTGTATAAGCGTGTCAAAGATTATACAAATTTCTGTGGATAAACTGCTCTGTTTAGCGTTTTGGGCCATTTGCTTGACACCATATGTTCCTAAAATAGTACGGCAGAGGTGTTTTATTTTTGTTGTAAATATGTCATAATGCGCCACCATAAGGTCCAACCAGGGTCTTTGTGCCGGTGGTGTTGTCACAACATCATCATTCCAGAGTAGGAGTTCGTAGTGCATAGCGTTGTCCAAGTAACTATTGGGCATGACGATGCCGCGACTGTGTCGAACGGTGGTCATTACACCGAACATCGACTCGGCTCAAGCGATCGCATCGAGTTGCATGTCCACGAAGCAAGCTTGCTGGAACTACCCGAACAGGTCACGAGCCGCATCTTGCAGCTCAACGGCCTCGAAGTGTTTCGTCGTCCTGGCGATGTTCTTGTCATCGCTAAGCCTGCACTGCCGGTGCTTGTCGATGAGCCCTCAAAGGGCTGGACGCCGATGCAGCATTTCGACATTCTCGCAGGCCACGAGGTCAAGCTCAAGCGGCTCAAGGTTGCGCAAATTGCGTGCAGTGCTGCCGTGACGGAGCGGTCTCTGGTAACCAAAGCTCACCCGCTGAAGTTACCGTCTACGACCGTCGACCGTCTGTGCGACTTGCTGCGCCGATCTGTCTGCGACCAAGCTTGTTCTAGCTGCCACTAATGCGGCTTCGACGTACCGCTTTGGAGCGGAGGCACTATCAACGGGTGATTCATCACCTGGCCTCCGCTCCCCGTCGTGCTCCTACTCTCATCTTCCCACGCACCCGTCTGTACGGGTGTTTTTGTTTTTTGCCTCAAACTATGGCATAATTTTGGACTATAAGATTCAGCCGAATCTTTGTTCTTGAGCACCCACGGTGCTCACAGCAGAGTAGGAGATGGCTTTGCGCGCTACAGTCGCAACGACGTTTCACCCTGAACTTGGCCAGTACATGAGCTACAGGCTTCAGGTCGCCGGTCGCATCAAAGCGTTTCCGGGTCTCCAGCTCGCTTCGCACGACACAGTCACGATCACTGAACTACTCGACGTTCAGGTGACCAACGGCGTGATCGACATTGTCATCACAGAGCCGGAGCCGCTGGAGGATGCGATCAAGGAAGCCGCAGGTATGGAGATGGAATACCCCGAGCAAGTGCCGGGTATGCCCTTCTTCGACGCCAGCGGTCGCCTGGGTTACCTCGAAGGTATCGAGCCGATGGTGAACATCGATGCCGATGACTGCAACAACACCGCAGATACCCGTGAGGGCACGCTGCGTGCTGTCCGAAGGCTGCTGGGCCAGCACTTTCTGGACGCTGTCCTGGCGTTGGAGAAGATGGCCACCGCCGTACCCAATACCGAGTACACCACCGAAGTCGACCTGACTCCCGACGAAGTCATCACGTTCGTGAGGATCGTCAACGAGCGGCTGCAAGACCGAAACGTCAACCTGAGCACGAAGGACGGTGACGAGATCGACGACCTGGAGGTGCGCAACTACTGACGAGACGTGCTAGAGCGGAGCAACTCACTGAGTTCCCAGGTGATGGCATTAGCCATCACGCTCCGCCTCTAGGCGCTATCGCCCCAACCCACCCTGCTCTGCTACCTCCAACCGAAATTAAACACCAGCGAAAGCTCGGTGTTTTTGTTTGCATAAAAAATACCCGCCTGTTTCCAAGCGGGTATTTCGGTATAAACGATGGTCAAAGAATGTTTAATAAGCCGCTAGGGTCTTATTAGGCCAATTCAACAGTAGCGCCAGCAGCTTCAAGAGCTTTCTTGGCGCTCTCGGCGTCGTCTTTTTTAGCTGCTTCGAGAACAGCCTTAGGAACGCCGTCAACAACAGCTTTAGCTTCACCAAGACCGAGGCCAGTGATGTCCTTAACAGCCTTGATAACTGCTA
>CAZCCP010000001.1:0-173902 GCA_964497565.1 uncultured Candidatus Saccharibacteria bacterium | reverse complement strand
AAGCGATTATTCGCACACAGCGCAAGGCTCTGAAGCTCAAGAAAATTAAGCTTGGACAACGCTAGACACCATGCTGAAGCAGCAATTAGATAAAGATCTAAAAGTTGCTCTGCTCAGTGGAGACAAGGACCGCGTAATAACATTACGCGGTCTTAAAAGTGTTATCCTCTACGCAGAAGTAGCAAAAGGTGCCCGCGAAGCTGGTTTACCTGACGAAGAAATCCTCGTACTCTTTGCTAAAGAAGCAAAGAAGCGTCAAGAGAGCGCTGATCTCTACATTAAAGGAGACAGCCCAGAGCGCGCCCAGGCTGAGCTCGCAGAAAAAGCAATCATCGAAGAATATTTGCCACAGCAGATGGACGATGATGAACTCAAGACAATCATCAACGCGGTGGTTACGGAGCTGGGTATCTCAACTCCTCAGCAAATGGGCCAAGCTATTGGTACGGTCAAGCAAAAGACCGAAGGTCGTGCTGACGGTTCTCGTATTGCACAATTTGTAAAAGAAAGGCTAGCAAGCTAAATGATTATTCTTACGGGTGTGGCTGGTGCCGGCAAAAGTATGCAAGGCAAGATTCTTGCTGACGAGCACGGCTATGCATGGATCTCTACCGGTGAAATTTTACGCGTACTTGTAACAGGTAAGCGTCGTCAGGAAATGCTTCAGGGCAAACTCCTTAGTGATGAAGAGATGATCGTTATTCTCGATAAAGTATTTGAACTTATAGATCCTACCCAAGAGTTCATACTTGATGGATTTCCTCGCACCATTCCGCAGGCAGATTGGCTCCTAGAGCAAGTGCACAATAACAGGTTTGCCCTTACAGCTGTAGTCAATCTTTCAGCATCAGAAGAGGTTGTCGCTGCTCGCCTGAAAGCTCGTGGACGTCTTGACGACAACGACGAAGCGATAGCAGAGCGTTTTCGTGAATATCGCGCAGTGACCGTACCTATCTTGGACCACTTCCGCCAAGAAAACGTCACTGTCCACGATATTGATGCAGCGCAGGACCCACGTGTCGTCCACGATGCCATTCTTAAATGTATTGATGAATAAATCGAAAGAAAGTTGTTATGATTACAACAAAGAAGCCTGACGAGATAGTAGCAATGCGCGAGAGTGGCCGTATATTGGCCACAGTGTTGCAAGTAATGCGACAAAAAGCAGTACCAGGACTTACTCCGAAGGATATGTCAGACATAGCAATGAAAGAGCTAAAGGCTTTGGGTGGAGAACCTGCTTTTTTGGGTTTCTTCGGCTACCCAGACATTATTTGTATCTCAGTGAACAACCAGGTTCAGCACAGTATTCCAAGTAAGATACCCTTTGCAGCCGGTGATGTTGTAAATTTTGACTTTGGCGTGCGCTACAAGGGAATGGTAACTGACAGCGGCATTACGGTTGCTATTGGAAATAAAACAACACCAGATACGAAACGGCTTATCGAAGGCACTGAGCGTGCTCTCTATGACGGTCTTAGTGTTGTAAAAGATGGCGCGCGCGTCGGTGATATATCTGCCGCAATTGAATCTACCTTGCGAAAGTACAAGCTTGGTATCGTTAAAGAACTCGTTGGTCACGGCGTCGGCTATGAACTCCATGAAGAAGAGCCTGAAATTCCAAACTATGGTCGGGCAGGGCGTGGTCCTGTTCTGCGTGCTGGTATGACGATTGCCGTAGAGCCTATTACTACACTTGGTGATCCTGCAATCGTAGAAGCGCATGACGGCTGGACATTATTTACTCGCGACGGCAGCTGGGCTGCGCAGTTTGAACACACGGTGTTAGTCACCAAAGATGGCTGCGAAATTATCACGCAAGTGTAAACAAAACTTGCTCTAACCCAAGTATAAGCGCTATACTGCCTGCATATGCGCGATCCTGCCTCCTCAACATACGTAGGCCTGGATGTAGGCACTAGCACCGTTCGCTGTGTCGTTGGTATGTTAGATCCCAACACTCCAGGTAAAATTTCTGTTCTTGGTCATGGAAGTGCCCCCAATGTTGGTATGCGCAAAGGGGTTGTGGTCCATGTCGAAGATGCTGCAGAAGCTATTGTTCAGGCCGTAACTGAGGCAGAACGCCTTTCGGGTATGCGATTGAACGGCGCAACCGTAAACGTCAATGGTGCGCACGTGAGTGGCATCAACTCCAAGGGCGTTATCGCTATTAGTGCAGCTAACCGTGAGATCACCCCTGAAGACCGTTTTCGAGTGGAAGAAGCGGCGACTATCGTTAAGCTTCCGCCGAACCGTGAAATTATTCAGGTTTTTGCTAAAAACTACCGGCTGGATGGGCAAGATAATATCAAAGACCCAGTCGGCATGCATGGCGTTCGTTTGGAAGTTGATACGCACATCGTATCGGCCGCCACCCCAAATCTTCGAAACTTGGATATGGCTCTCGAGAAAGCTCAGGTTGCTCCGCACAATCACACGCTCTCGAGCCTTGCGGCGGCAGAAGCTGTGCTAAGCCGTCAACAGAAAGAGGCTGGAACTATCCTCGTTGACATAGGCGCAGGCACGACAAACATTGTTGTGCTCGAAGACGGCGAAGTTCAGCATGTAGCTGTTCTTCCTATCGGCGGCGCTCATATTACCAACGACTTGGCTATTGGGCTCAAGACAGACCTCGATATCGCAGAAGCGGTCAAGATTCGTCACGCAACGCTTTCATCAAAGGCTACGGCTCCAAACTTGCGAGTAAAGGTGAACAATCAAGACCACGTTTTTAAGGCCGAAGAAATAGCTATGATTACTGAAGCTCGCGTTGACGAGCTCTTTGAATATGTCAACAAAGAGCTGACTCGTATCCATCGTGCACACAAATTACCAGGTGGAGTAGTCATTGTAGGCGGTACGGCTAAACTGCCGGGTCTTGCTGAATTTGCTAAAGAGAAAATGCAACTAGCTGCGCGAATTGGTTCGCTTCAATCTGTAAGCGGTCTCGTCGATACTGTTGCCGACCCAACATATGCAGCAGCAGTGGGGCTTATGCTACTGGACATGCTTTTACTTCCTGATTCTACCCCTGTTTCGGGCGGCGCAGCAAGTGCGCGAGCACTAAATTTCGTCGATAATTTGTGGCAGCGATTTAAGCGATAACTAAATTTGTACAAGATGGGAGTAGGCACTAAAGGCGCCAAAAACCCTGTATAAGTTTGTTGAACTCATGTGCCGCATGGGCTATACTGCCTTGTATATTACGAAGATATTGAAGAGAGGGTACTAATAGAATCATGCCTCAAGTTGAACCAGCTATCGAGACCATTGCCAAAATTAAAGTTGCCGGCGTTGGTGGAGCAGGTGGAGCTGCAATTAACCGAATGGTTGATGCGGGTGTTGAAGGCGTAGAGTTTATCGCCATTAACACTGATGCTCAGGCACTCTATCACTCCAAGGCACAAGTTAAGATCCATATCGGTAAAGATGCAACTCGCGGCCTTGGTGCCGGAGCTGATCCAACCGTAGGTGAGGTTGCTGCCGAAGAGTCTGCGGAAGAGATCAAGAAGGCGCTCGACGGTGCTGACATGATATTCGTAACGCTCGGTGCCGGTGGCGGTACTGGTAGTGGTGCCGGTCACGTCGTGGCTCGTCTTGCTAAAGAGCTCAATATTCTTGTCGTTGGCTTTGCGACTAAGCCATTTGCATTTGAAGGTGAGAAGCGCCGCCGTAATGCAGATTCTGCAATTGAGAACCTGCGCAACTCAGTAGACACACTTATTACCATCCCTAACGATCGTCTTCTCCAGACCATCGATCGCCAAACGCCACTTGTTGAGGCTTTCAAGGTGGCTGACGATGTCCTTCGCCAAGGTGTTCAGGGTATCTCAGACCTCATTACGGTGCATGGTCTCATCAACCTCGACTTTGCCGATGTTAAGGCCGTCATGCGTAACGCAGGGTCAGCTCTTATGGGCATTGGACGTGCAAGCGGCGAAAACCGCGCTGTACTCGCTGCACAACAAGCTATTGATTCACCACTTCTTGAAGTCTCTATTGACGGAGCACGTGGCATCTTGTTCAACGTTATTGGTGGCAACGACCTCTCAATGCATGAGATTAATGCTGCAGCTGAAGCGATCACGAGCGCTGCAGACCCAGACGCAAACATTATCTTCGGTGCTACTATCGACGACAAGCTATCTGGTGAGATCATTATTACTGTCGTAGCAACTGGTTTTGACGCTGCATACTTCGGTAATCGTCGTAGCGCAGAGGAGATCGCTTCTGTGCCATCTACCGTAAGCCCAGAGCTACTCGATGATAATACTCCGGATAGCTTTACCACACCTACTCCTGTGGCGGCCCCAAGCGCGCAGCCGAACGAGCCAGATCTTTCTGCTGTTGACATGTCCCTTGACGAAAATCCGGTTACTGATTTCAGGTCTGACGCGTCTATGCCGAACATTTGGACAATTGACGAAGACAATGCTGATGATGTGACTTCAACGCCACCACCAGCTCCTCATGACGTCATAGAGCCAGAACAGCATCACCCAGTCGTTCATCATGATGATGACCTTGAACAACCTTCGTTCATGCGCCGTTTGCTAAAGAAGCACAAAGAGCGCGACGAAAACAGCGACAATACTCTGTAAAAAGTACCCATTACGTACTAAATAATACAACCTAAATTTCTTGCCAAAACGCTACAAATAGAGCTATGATTAATACCACAACCGCTATATATGGTGATGGTACATTTATAATACGTAACACTTAAGGAGTGCCAGGTGAAGTGCAATCAATGCCACTATGCCGACACAAAGGTCATCGAATCGCGTGACGCGGCCGATGGAGAAGCTATTCGCCGTCGTCGATCTTGCCCCGAATGTGGCTATCGCTTTACGACATATGAGCGTATTGAACGACCACAGCTTATAGTTGTAAAAAATGGCGGAGTACGAGAATTATTTAACCGAGACAAACTACTCGGCGGCCTCTATCGCGCCTGTGAGAAAACGCCTGTTACAAACATGCAGCTAGAGCGCTTGGTATCTGATATCGAGCACCAACTTCACGCATGCGGTGATCCTGAGGTGGCATCAAATAAAATTGGTGAAATGACAATGGATCGTTTAGCACTGATCAACGAAGTTGCGTATGTGCGCTTCGCAAGTGTTTATCGACGATTCAAAGATATCGCTAGTTTCGAGAAAGAGCTTTCTCATATTCGAGAACGCAATCAAGAACCTCTAGAAGTGTGAGCGAGAGACGCCAGTTCCCCGAGGGCTTTTTAGCTAAAAGGTCCAGGGGGAGCTGGCGGCACATGAGCGGTGCTCGCGAACTCTAACAAAAATATATAAACAATTTAATTGGGGGGTGCTACTCCGGACGAGGTCTGGGGTAGACTCAAAAGAGGGTACTATGGGACAAACAACCAGTCTTTCAGGTGGGCGATTATTCACCCAGCCTAAAAGCAAGGCCTATGACCAGCTTCGCTGGGTATCACAGGATTCTATTATTGTGAATCCAGCCACTCAAAAGCCGGTTTTCGAACAGAGGGATGTCGATTTTCCGGAGGGGTGGTCACTTAACGCGATTAACATCGTGGCGCAAAAATACTTTACCGGTACTCCTGGTACAGCAAGCCGCGAGGGTTCTCTCAAGACTTTGATTGACCGTGTCGTTGACACTGTTGTTCGTCAGGGCTTGCAGGAGAAATACTTCGAGAGCGAAGCTGAAGCAGAGGACTACCGCGAAGAGTTGAAATACGTACTTGCTACACAACGTGCAGCATTCAACTCCCCAGTGTGGTTTAACATCGGCGCAGCTGACCGTGCTCAACAAGCTAGCGCCTGCTTTATTCTTAAGGTCGAAGACACCATGGAGTCTATCCTCAACTGGTACAAGGAAGAGGGCATGATTTTCAAGGGTGGTTCGGGTGCTGGTTTGAACATCAGCTCTATTCGTTCATCCGCTGAACCGCTTGGCAAGAGCGCTGGCCGTGCATCTGGTCCTATCAGCTTTATGCGTGCTGCTGACTCTGTCGCGGGCGCAATCAAAAGTGGTGGTAAAACCCGCCGCGCAGCCAAAATGGTTATCTTGAACGCTGATCACCCAGATGTTGAGGCTTTCATCGAGACTAAGAAAAACGAAGAAAACAAGATTCGTGCACTTCGTGACGCAGGCTTTGATATGAGCCTCGACGGTAGCGACATATCTTCTGTGCAGTACCAAAATGCAAACAACTCGGTTCGCGTAACTGATGAGTTCATGGAAGCAGTTGAAAAGGATCTCGAATGGGACCTCAAGAGTGTTCGCACAGGTGAGACTGTTAAGACCCTAAGGGCTCGCGACCTCTTCCGTCAAATTTCTGAAGCAGCATGGGCATGTGCAGATCCAGGTATGCAGTTCGACACCACTATCAACAAGTGGCACACAACTCCAAACGCCGGTCGCATCAACGGTAGTAACCCATGTTCTGAGTACATGCACCTTGATAACTCTGCATGTAACTTGGCTTCTATCAACTTGCTTAAGTACCTCCGAGAGGATAACACCTTTGATATCGAAGCTTTCAAGCACACGATCGAATTGGTGTTCACAGCCCAGGAAATCTTGGTCGGCTACAGCGAATACCCAACAGAGGGTATCACCAAGAATGCTAAAGCCTACCGCGAACTTGGTCTAGGCTACGCTAACCTCGGTGCAATGCTTATGGCACAAGGTTTGCCTTACGACTCTGCTGAAGGCCGTGCACAAGCAGCTGCCATTACCGCTCTTATGACTGGTCATGCATACGCAGTAAGTGCAAAGGTCGCTAATCGCGTTGGTCCATTTGCCGGATTCAACAAGGACCGTAAGGGTATGCTGAACGTTCTTCGCCAGCACCGTGGTGAGGTCTCTCACATCGATGCGAGTCTCGTATCTGAAGAGCTTTTGAGCGCTGCAGCTACAGCTTGGGACGAAGCAGTAGAACTAGGTGAGCTCTATGGCGTTCGCAACTCACAGGCTAGCGTATTGGCGCCAACTGGTACAATCGGTCTGATGATGGACTGCGATACCACTGGTATTGAACCTGATTTCAGCCTCGTTAAGCACAAGAACTTGGTCGGTGGTGGCTCAATGGCTATCGTAAACCAGACTGTGCCACGCGCACTTAAGACTCTTGGCTACAACCAGGCTCAGATTAACGAAATCGTTAGTTATATCCATGACACTGGTTCCGCAGAAGGTGCTCCGTACCTCAAGCAGGAACACCAAGAAGTATTTGCATGTGCAGTTGGCGACAACGCTATCCATTATCTTGGCCACGTCAAAATGATGTCAGCTGTACAACCATTTATCTCTGGTGCTATCAGTAAGACAGTTAACATGCCCGAGAGTGCAACTGTCGAAGATGTTGAACAGCTCCACATCGACTCATGGAAGATGGGAATCAAGGCAGTTGCTATCTACCGAGACAACTGTAAGGTTGCACAGCCACTTTCTGGCAAGAAGAAGGAAGTTAAAGCAGAGCCAGTTGTCGCACCCGTTGCGGTTGCTGAAGCTCCAGTAGCACCTATCGCCGCTGTTGAGGCGGTGGCAAGCGACAAGATTGTCGTAAAGGGCGCTGTGCGTCGTTTGCTTCCTCGTCGTCGCAACGGTAAGACTTACAAGTTCCGCATCGCAGATCTTGCCGGATTCTTCACCGTAAGCGAGTACGAAGACGGTACTCCTGGCGAGCTCTTCGTTCGCGTGTCCAAGCAGGGCTCGACTCTGTCAGGTCTTATGGACTCATTTGCTATCTCTGTAAGCCACGGTTTGCAGTATGGCGTGCCTCTCAAGAGCTACGTTCGTACTCTGATGAGCAGCAGCTTTGCACCTGCAGGTATCACCGATGATGAAGACATTCGCACGGCGACATCAATCACTGACTATATCTTCCGCCGCTTGGCGCTTGACTACCTGTCATTTGATGATCGTCTCGAGCTTGGTCTTGCATCATTCGATGAGATGCCTGATGAGCAACAGGCTATGTTTTTGACCGATGACCAATCAGTAGTTGGTCAGCAGGTTCAGGAACAGCACCCAGAACCGGCAGCGGAAGCCATCTTCTTCTCAGGAGTAGCTTCGCCAAAGGTTGAGCCTAAAACTACCACCGACAGTACTGCACCTTTGTGCTACAACTGTGGTAACCAGACTCAACGTGCAGGTAGCTGCTACGTATGCTCGAGCTGTGGCTCGACAACTGGCTGTAGCTAGAAACTAGCCCTAGGCCTATACCAACAACCGCCTCGTACATGAGGCGGTTGTTGTGTTTTTAATTGGTTTTTAATGTTGCTTATGCTATGATCAATTCGTGAAAGTTGTCGTACTCTATCGCCCCAACTCTGACCACGCGAGCGACGTTGAGTCCTTTGTGCGCGATTTTCAGCGTACCCATGATATTGGGCGCAGTAAAGTTGAGCTTGTGAGTATCAACACCCGCGATGGCGCGGCAACAGCATCTCTTTATGACATCATGTCGTACCCAACTATACTTGCTCTTAATGACGATGGGTCCGTTTTGAATGTCTGGCCAGGGCCCACCCTTCCTCTGATGGATGAAGTTGCTGGCTATATGTACAGCTAATCTGTTATTCGTAGCAGGCCTTGCGACGCTGTGCATTTTCTCGTACAATATAACAACATGCACTCTATCTCATGATAGATAAGTGGCTATCACCCACGAATGCAGCAGGAAGAAATTGACCACAAAAGTAGAACCTGCCGGCTGAAGCTCCGTAATTGCTGAAACAAAGCGCCAAATATAAGAGTCATCTCTTTTGGAAGTTGGATGGTACCGCCCATAGTATGGGCTCCAACAGTCAAAAGTGATGGCTTTTTTCTTTTGAAGGACTAAGGAGATTTATGAAATACCAAAAAGGAACCCGCCGCCGAGCTCTCGAGTACGAGAAGGACTTGGTTGAATACTGGAAACAGAACAAGACTTTTGAAAAGTCTGTAGAAATGCGCCCCAAAGACAACGCATTTGTGTTTTATGACGGTCCTCCATTTCTTACAGGTACGCCACACCACGGTCACTTGCTGATTTCTACTGTTAAAGACTCTGTTGCACGCTATCAGACTATGCAGGGCAAACGTGTTGAACGGCGCTGGGGCTGGGACTGTCACGGTCTGCCCGCAGAACTGTTTGTTGAGAAAAAGCTTGGCATTACTAGTAAAAAAGAAATTGGCACCAAGATTAGCATCGCTGATTACGTTAAAGAATGTCGTGCAGCCATGGTTAAGACTGGTACAGAGTGGGAAGACACCATCGAACGACTCGGTCGTTGGGTCGAATTTAAGGGCGCCTACAAAACTATGGACCCCGAGTTTATGGAAAGTGTTTGGTGGGCGTTCAAGAAGCTCTACGAAGAAGGTAAGGTGTACGAAGGCGAAAAAATTCTTATCTATTGTACTAAAGACGCCACTCCTATCTCTAAATCAGAGGTAGCTATGGAAAATAGCTACCAACTAGACACCGACCCAAGTGTGTATGCATATTTTGCTCTCGAGAATTCAGATGAGTATGTGCTTGCTTGGACAACAACTCCTTGGACGCTGCCGGCTAACGTTGCTATCGCCGTAAATCCAGAGCTCGAGTACTCGCTCGTCGAATACGATGGCCGCAAAGTATACGTTGCCACAGCAGCAGTCGCAAAAGTCTTTACGGATGAAAAACACAAGCCACTTGAGTACAAAGTGCTCAAGAACGTAAAGGGCACCGATCTTGTTGGTAAAAAATACCATCCAGTTTTTGAAAACCATGGGCCTAACGCTCATCGCATTCTTGCAGCAGACTTTGTAACTGCCGAAGATGGTACTGGCATTGTCCACGAAGCACCAGCGTATGGTGAAGAAGACTACGAACTCTGCAAGACAGAGGGCGTGCCAATTGTCTCGATCGTCGACGAAAACGGTCTCTATACTCAGGGACGTTGGCAGGGCCAAAACATCTGGGACGTAAATAAAGAAGTTGCCAAAACGCTTGTGGCCGAAGGAAATGCTCTAAAAGTTGAGTATATCCAGCATGATTATCCGCACTGTCACCGATGTGGTAATAAACTTATGTACCGTGCCCACCCTAGTTGGTTTATGGACATCCAGGCCCAAAAAGGCGAAATGCTGGCTGCCAACGAAGAATCCAGCTGGACTCCTAAGCAGCTCCAGGAAGGCCGCTTTAAGAATATTATTGCGTCTGCACCAGATTGGAACCTATCTCGAGACCGCTATTGGGCAACACCTATCCCTGTTTGGCGCGGTGTTCGCAACGATGGTACAGAGGTCGTAAAGGTCATGGGCTCTTACGAAGAGTTTGAGGCTCTAACAGGTAAGAAGCTTGATGATTATCACCTACCAAACGTAATGGACGTCACATTCGAATACGAAGGTGTTATGCTTCATCATATTGGCAAGGTTTTGGACTGCTGGTTCGAGAGTGGAAGTATGCCTTTCGCACAGTTCCATTATCCTTTTGAGAATAAGGAAAAGTTTGAAACAAGTTTCCCGGCGGACTTTATTGTTGAGGCAATCGACCAAACTCGTGGATGGTTCTACTCACTAACAGCGGTAAATACTGCGCTTTTTGGTAAATCTCCATTTAAAAACCTGATCTGTACTGGATTTATCAACGCCGGCGATGGCAAGAAGATGAGCAAAAAGCTCAAAAACTATACCGATCCTCTTGAGTTGATGAACCAATATTCTGCGGATTCATTCCGTTTCCTTATGCTAACCACACCTCTAGTTAACGGAGAAGATTTTGCACTTAAAGATCGTGATGTCGCTGACGTAGCTCGTAAGCTGAGCATGGTTTGGAACATGTACGATTTCTTTACTCTCTACGCAGATGTCGATGGCTGGGAGTGGACCGGTGATCTTTCTGACCCTAGCGATAGTCTCAAGAATCCTCTGGACCAGTGGATTGTTTCTCGCGTTCACCAGTTAACTCAAGAGGTGGCAAAGGGGATGGACGTGTATTCTTTCCAGGAGGCTGTAAAGCCAGTTCTTCCATTCTTGGATGACGCGTCTAACTGGTACGTCCGCCGCAGCCGCAAGCGCTTCTGGAAGTCTGATGACGACGCCGATAAGAATGATGCCTACAGGACGCTATACTATGTGCTAGTTCGTCTTTCGATGGTCATGGCTCCATTTACTCCATTCTTGGCCGAAGAGCTGTACCAGAAGCTTACAGGCGGCGAGTCTGTACACTTACTAGATTGGCCTGAAGTAGGCGTCGTAAATGACGCTGTTCTAGAAGAGATGGCTGAAGTGCGTAAGGGCATCGAGCAAGGTCTATCAGCTCGGGCTGCTGCTGGTATCAAGGTCCGCCAGCCTCTAGCTGAAGCGCGCGTATACATGCACAAACAGGCTCCTGCTGAGCGAGTTGTAGAGTACATGAGCATTGTTGCCGAAGAATTGAATGTCAAGGAGGCCCGTATCTCGATAGCCCTCAGTTCAGAGACAGAAGAAGCGCTTGAGATGCAGCCTTCAACGTTTATAGACACCGAAATCACCCCTGAGTTACACAGAGAGGGTCTTATGCGTGAAGTTGTACGCAACGTTCAAAGCGCCCGTAAGCAAGCAGGCCTCGAGGTTGATGATCGTATTAGCCTGGCACTCCTAACTCATGAGAGCCTGCTCCTCGACGCGATCAAAGAGCACCTCGACGTGATCAAGGCAGAGACACTCGCTACAGATATCGTGCTCGAAACACGAGACTACGCGCATCTGGCCGACTGCAAGGTTGAGGGTATGACGCTAGTGGTGGGACTCCAAAAAGCCTAGCCCGCGCAACACCTTTACACAGGGGCTTATATCTGTTACTATTTATCGGTATATAATTTCTTGAAAAGAGAGTTACAAAAGTATGAAAAAAGCAGTCATTGCAACCGGCGGTAAGCAATACCTCGTCTCAGAAGGCGAGACTATTGAGGTAGAATTGCTTCACGCTGACGGTAAAAACGTAACATTTGAACCATTGATGGTTATCGACGGCGACAACGTAGCCGTTGGTGCTCCAACTGTAGCTAAAGCTAAGGTCACTGCTGAAGTAGTAGCTGACGAAGTTAAGGCTGACAAGGTTCTTGCTATTCGTTACAAGGCTAAGAAGCGCGTGCACAAGATTCAGGGTCACCGCCAACGCCACACCGCCATCAAAGTTACCAAGATTGCCTAATAATCCTGGTCCAACTGTGGACAAAATCAACGAGCTATAACGGCTCGTTGATTTTTTTACATCTTTTTTCTGATAGCCATACAGCGTACTGAACAGATATCAGTATCGATGTCTACAAGAAAACAACGATATGGTGTAAATATGGCAACGATATTGCCGAGAAAATTGCACAAATAAATGGTTCTTTAAAATAACAAAAACAGTAGTTGTTAGCCTTGAGAGCGTGTGCTATTTACGCGCATAATAAGTGGTGAAACTTGAGAGGCAAAAAGCCTCGCGCAAAAATAAAAACCCATGTTCAAAACAAAACTAAAACTACCACTTCTATTTTTGGGTGCGCTCCTCGGAGCAGTATTCTTTGTGCTCAGCTCAGGATTGAACTTGTTGATGCCACGCCCGGCAGTTGCAGCTACGAACAGTACTGTTAACTTCCAGGCTCGCCTTATGCGCAGCGCTGGTTCAATTGTGGCTGACGGTGACTATAACGCCGAGTTCAAGCTGTACAATACTCTGACTTCATCTGGATCGTCACAGGGTAGCTGTACGGGTGACAGCGCTTGTCTCTGGACCGAAACTCGCACCAGTACCAACAAAGTTCGAGTAGTCAACGGATACCTAACAGTGGATCTCGGCAGTGTTACGGCGTTCCCCACAACAATCAACTGGGACCAGAATCTGTATATCAGCCTCAATATCGGAGGTACAGCTGTATCGCCCACATGGGATGGAGAAATGTCTCCACGGCTGAAGCTGACGGCCGTACCATACGCGTTTCGTGCGGGTCAGCTGGCGACAGTAAACGGGAGCTTTACGAGTACTGTGGGTTTTGTGCAGCCGACAGCAAATAGAAGTATCCTGGCACCTGATGAGTCGGGTACAATTTGTCTACAGAACTCAGCTAACTGTGGTTTCGCACTCTCAAGTGGCTCCGGTAGTTACATCCAAAATGGCACATCGCTCCAATCCGGGGCAAACTTTAATATATCCGGTACCGGCACAGCTGCAACTTCGCTCCAGGCACCACTGCTGGACGCAGCCACTTCGGGTGCTCTCAACATCGGAACTACCAACGCAACGGCAATTAACCTCAACAAATCGACGACTATCACCGGCGGTATTACCCAATCTGCTGGCGTAATATCTCTTGCCGGCAATGCAGCATCGTCAATTACGACATCAACAGGGGCGTTGACCTTAACTGCCGCTGCCACCTCGAGCTGGACCGTAGGTGGTACGAACCAAAGCCTGACGATTACGACGTCTGGAACGGGTACGTTGACACTTGGCACAACAGGGGCGGGTACAGTCACTGTGGGGAGCAGCTCGCTGAATGTTAATGTTGGTACTACTAACGTAGCCCATAATGTTCATATTGCGGACGGCGGCACTAGTACGAACCAGATTGTCACCATCGGCTCTACGAATACTGGCTCAACTACAACGATCCAAGGCGGGACAAGCTCGACAGCAATCAATTTGACTGCGGGCACAAATGGCAGCATCAACCTAACCGCCACAGGTACTGGTACTAACCTCATCAAGTCGGCCGCCGGAACAGTTGTGCGCGATACGTCTGCGGGCGGTATAACGAACGCCTTCCAGGTGCAAAACACCGGTGGCGGATACATCCTTAATGTTGATACTCAGAACAACATTGTTAATTTGGGCTACCTTGTCGTGGGCACGAACGGTAGTCAGGCTACAGTCGATAGCTATTACACAGCAGGACTGACTATCGGCGCGACCACAGCACAGACTATAGGCATCGGGAACACCTCTGCCGCTGTAACGATCCAGGGAACTGGGGCTAGCGTGTTTAAGGCCACATCAGGCTCTTTCACGAGTACGCTAGCCTTTGCTAACCCGGCCGCAAATGCCACTATTACTATTCCTAACGCGACAGGTACGGTTTGTCTGCAAAGCTCAGCTTCTTGTGGCTTCGCACCAGCCAGCGGATCTGCAAACTACATCCAAAACACGACTACGGCACAAAGCGCTAACCTCTATGTGCAGGCCGCTACGAGTGGTACTGTTGCGGGCACTTTCCAGGCAAACGCTGCCGGTAGTGGTGACATTCTTGACCTCAAAAGCGGCAGTGGTTCTAACGTCGCAACTGTTGGTAGCACTGGCGCAACTGCCTTCCAGAACTCTGCTAACTCAACGTCTGCCTTCCAGGTCCAGAACGTTAGCGGCAACCAATTATTAAACGTTGATACCACAAATAGCAACGTTACGCTCAATACAGGAGCTTCGCAATTAGGCCCCTGGAAAGCATCTACGTCACTTCCGCAGTCGCTTCAGTATAGTGGATCTGCAAGCGCTAACGGCTTTGTCTATGCAGTAGCTGGATTTGATGGTGCATACAAAAATACGGTGTATTTTGCACAGCAGAACAGTGATGGATCGATTGGCTCGTGGCAGTCTGGGACTAGTTTACCTGCTGCACTTTTGTCAACATCTGTCACAATTGCGAACAATTATATCTATGTAGTCGGTGGCCAATCGAGTAGCTCAAGGGTTGCTACGGTCTACTACGCAACTATAAATCCAAGTACTGGCGTCGTTGGTGCATGGACAACATCAGCCAACTCGCTCCCTGTCGCAACGGCATGGGGTTCTGCAACTGTCGCGAACGGATATCTCTACTTTGCAGGTGGCTATGACGGTACTTCAAGTACAACAGCGGTCTACTACTCAGCTCTTAACGCCGGCACAGGTGCTAACGGCGCGTTTACGACTTCACCAAACTCCCTTCCTGCCGGACGCGACAGTGGTGCACTTACTGTATCTAACAACTACCTTTACTTCAGCGGTGGTGTTAACGGGACGCCAACGAGTGCCTCTGTCTTCTATGCCCCAATCAATGCCGGCACGGGTGCGATCAGTAGCGCATGGAGTACCGCGAGTAACAGCTTGCCGAATGTCCGTGCTCTCCATGGTATGGTTGCCGCCAATGGCTACTTGTACGCAATCGGCGGCGAAGACGACGTCTCTACTCAGTACACCACCTACTACTCAAAACTGGGCGCTACTGGTATTCCTGGATCTTGGGCAGCTGGCACGAGCCTGCCAACAGCTGAGGCAGGCGCGGCTGTATCCATTGCCACAAACGGCTACATCTATGTCATAGGCGGCTACAATGGCACAAACGTCTCGTATGTTTACTATGCCTCGACTCAAAACATCACTAGCGTGGGCGGCAATCTGACGGCAAGCGGCTCTATGACGATTCAGTCGACAACTAATGCCGCAAATACCTTGCAGGTTCAAAATTCAGCAGGTTGGCAACTGTTTAACGTCAATGCTTCAGATAATGTCATTAGCCTCAACGCTAATAGCTCGATGAACGGTGCATCTACTCAATGGACGACCTCATCCTATTTACCGGTGAGCTATGATGGCTCGTCTTCGGTAACAGTAAATGGCACTATTTATTACATCGGTGGCTATGACGGCACTAACTACGTGAGTGATGTTTATTATGCTCGAACTTCTGGGAGCGGAAGTACTGGTTCCTGGAAGACGGGCAACAGCCTACCTTCTGGGCGCGCGTTTGCATCTGCCGTAACAGTAAATGGCTACATATATGTTATGGGCGGCAATGCCAGTGGAACGTACTCAAACGCAGTGTACTACGCCAAAGTGAACGCCGATGGATCGCTTGGTGCCTGGCAGACTACCACCTCTCTTACCGCTGTCCGCGCCTATGGCGCCGCAACTGCTTCTAACGGCTACATCTATTACGTTGGCGGTCGAAGTAACGGCACGACATACCAATCGACTATCTACTATGCCGCACCGAACCCCGCTACAGGCGCTATTAGCTCATGGACCACATCTGCCAATGCAGTTCCTGCCACACGCGCTCTGCATACCGTAGTTGCAGCAAACAACTATCTGTATGTTATGGGTGGTACGTCGGATGGTACCACGTTCTCATCGAACGTATATTACTCTGCGCTCAATACGAGCACTGGAGCTCCTGCCGCATTTACGACCTCTGGGAACAACTTGCCAGCGGTAAACGGTGATAGCTCCGCGGTGGTATCGGGAGGATACGCTTATATCTTTGGTGGCTATAACGGCACCTCCGTAAACAACGCGGTGTATTATGCAGTGCTTAACAGTAATGGTACCACTGGTGTATGGCAGACTATGGCCAAGGCGTTGCCCGAAAACGTTAACTTTGGTGCCTCTACGGCCGTCAATGGCTACCTCTATGTACTGGGCGGCTACAATGGGTCATATTTCCTCAATACCGTGTATACGGCAGCACAACAGGGAAGTATAGCCATCAGCGGTAACACGAGTATCGCCGGTAACGCTTCATTCTCATCGAGTAACTCAACTTCGGCCTTCCAGATTCAGAATGCTTCAGGCAACGCACTCTTCAATGTTGATACGAGCAATAACATCGTTACGCTTAACGGAGGTGTGGGCGCCGTGTTAACGCCGTGGCAGCAAACGAGTAGCCTGAGCGCGACAACCTCCTTCGGAGCCGCCACAATCATGAACGGCTATGCCTATACATTTGGGGGTTATGGATCCGGATATACCTCAACTGTCCAGTACGCTCCTATAAATGGAAACGGAACGATGGGTACTTGGAGTACTACCTCGGCACTTCCTGCAGTACGCGGCTACATTTCTGCCGTATCTGCCACGGGTTATGTATATGTCATCGGCGGTAGCGACGGTTCTACTAATCAGAACACGATATATATAGCAAAGCAAAACAGCGATGGCACCCTCGGAACATGGTTGGCCAGCTCTGTCACACTGCCAACTGCAAATAATGCTTTGTCGGCAGTCGCGGCAAACGGCTATCTTTATATCCTGGGCGGCAACGTGGGCGGATCGGCCGTGACGACGGTATCATACGCACATATAAACGGTGACGGATCGCTTAACTCATTTGTCACGGGTACGTCGCTGCCAGTAGCTCTCGCCAATGCCAGTGCTGTCGTTGCAAACGGATATATCTACTTCATGGGCGGCTTCACTGGTAGCACGGCAGTCTCCACTGTTTATTATTCTGCACTTAACGCCAGTGACGGTAGTAATGGTGCGTGGAATACAACATCAGCGTTACCGGGTACGGGTTCAAACTATTCGGCAACGGTAATGAACGGAAACCTTTACTACTTCCGTGGCAGTAGCACCTATTACGCTCAGCTAAATAGTAACGGTACTGTTGGTGCCTGGACCACTGATAGCAATGCTATTCCAAACGGCTACAACGGCACTTCCGCTATAAATTACAACGGTTATATTTATATCCTTGGAGGTTACACCGGTAGCGTAGGAACGACAGGTATCTACTACACCTCAGGTGCTCGTACTATGATTATGGGCAGTCTTGACCTTGTAGGATTAACAGCAGTAGGCTCGCTGACCGGTGACACTCCGACAGGGGGCGGCAGCGTGGGTGGTGCGCTAACAGCAGGAAATACAACAGTTGTAGGTACGCTGCAGGTCCAAGGTCAGTCAACGTTCAACCAGGCGGTGGCAATTAACGGCAATAGCCTTACAGTAGGCAATAACCTCGACAGCTCGAGTACGGGCAACACGCTTATTACTGTTCAAAGCAGGGGATTCGCCGGTCTTGAACTGTACGGAGATAGTACAAATGACAACACTGCAGAGGGCGGCGGTGCTTATGTTCTGTATTCAACTGATGGCATCTTGGGTACTGAGGCAATTACAGGCTTGGTTCAGCAAGCTGACGTTGATCCTTCGGGTACGGCTTACACCGGAGCTGTCGGTAATGACATGCTTATCGGTACACGTAGCAACTTTGGTCTTCAATTTGGCACAAACACCAATGTTCGTATGGTGCTCACTAACGCAGGCAACCTCTGTATAGGTCTCACCGCTTGTACGCATAAACTTGCAGTGAACGGGCAGATTTATTCGACAAGCGCCACTATCACCACCGGTACACCAGACATCGCTGAAACTATTGGGGCCGCAGATGATGTTGAGGCAATGGATGTGGTCATGGCAGATCCCGATAACACAGAGCGAGCGGTCAAGGCCAATACAGCGTATAACAGCCAGGTTATTGGCGTTGTATCTGATGGAACATCCGGTTTCTTGATCGACCATCTTCACTATGGGCAGGCTGACGATCCTAATGACACTTCGCATAGGGTGCCGTTAACACTCGCCGGTCGCGTGTATGTAAAGGTGTCGGGACAAAATGGCGCCATTAAACCCGGCGATTATCTCACGACATCCGATAAGCCGGGTTATGCCATGAAAGCCGTCCACGCAGGCCCTACGATAGGTAAGGCGCTTGGATATTTTGACGGTGACACTGGCAAAGTCCTGGTGCTCGTCAACCTTGGCTACTACAACCCTGCCAGCGACATACAGGGGACTAACGAATTCCAGAACATTAACGTATCCGGCAATATAACTGTAAATGGCGGTCTAACAGTGAAGGGTGCTACGAATGTCGGTACTATTACGATCGATGGTCACATCATAACCGCAGGCGATGCCCCTCAGCTACAGGTACTCCCTGCGGCTGGCCAGAACGCAACGGCAACAATTAACGGCAACGATACCTCTGGTACTATCGTGATTACGACAGGATCGGGTGTGGATGCCGATGACTTACTCAAGCTTGTGTTTGCCAAGATGTACGACGCTAACCCTCATATTGTTATAAGCCCTGTGGGTAAGGACAGTGCATTCTCCCAGGCATATGTTGACCAGATAACTAAGAACGATTTCATGATAGGTATAGGTAATAGTCTCGGCGCAGGAAAGGTATACACCCTTAACTACCAGATAATGCAATAGAACAGCCGCTTACCACTGTTAAATGAACGTGAAAGATGTATAAAAGTCTACATAGCTACATTACTAGTATAGAGGCTGTCTGTGGATAAGTCTGTTCGCTATTAGTGCATCATAGTAATAAATACTACGTAGTCCTAAGATTTATGAGCACTATCTACAGGTGTAAATCTTGCGTGTAGACGAGTGAAAAGCAGTTAGTTGTAAATAATACTCCGAATTACTGGCAATAATGCAAAGATCTGTTAAAAAATATGAACACAAAAATATGCTTAAAACACCTTGTGTAAGAAGTTGAAAAGCCGAATAATGAAGATACGGCTAGAACTAACAAAAAGTAAAAAGCCAAAACAGATACCAAAATGCCAAGAAAAATATCTAAAGCACCGATGTTAAGGTTGCGTAGATTCCTCCTTGTGGGAGGGGTATTCTTTGGTATCGCTTTGACACTTTTGACTCTCATGACGAATCACCACGTTCAAGCAGCAACTGATTCGACGATAAACTTCCAGGCACGCTTGATGAACGCCTCTGGAACTGTTGCTGCTGATGGTGACTACAACGTTGAATTTAAACTCTACAATGCGTCGACCTCTGGTACATCTAGCCAAGGCTCATGTACGGGCGATGCGGCTTGTCTCTGGACCGAGACTCGCACCAGTACCAACAAGGTTCGAGTGGTCAACGGCTACCTCACGGTTAACCTGGGCAGTGTGACGGCATTCTCGTCGACGATTAACTGGGATCAAGATTTGTATCTCACGATGAATATCGGTGGTATCGGTACTGCGAGCTGGGATGGTGAAATGTCACCTCGGCTTCACCTCACTGCCGTGCCGTATGCATTTCGTGCTGGCCAGCTTGCCGCGCTCAACGGCTCCAACGCTGCAACGCTTGGCTTTACGGCTCCAACAGCAAACAGAAGTATTTTGCTCCCTGACGAGTCGGGTACATTGTGTATTCAAAGTTCAGTTAACTGTGGCTTCGCGCTCTCAACTGGATCGGGCAGCTACATCCAAAACGGTACCTCGCTCCAGTCGGGTGCCAATTTCAATATATCGGGAACGGGCACAGCCGGTACATCACTACAGGCACCGTTACTTGATACGGCTTCGGGTGTTGCCCTCAACATCGGAACTACCAACGCAACAGCAATTAATCTCAAGAAATCGACGACTATCACTGGTGACATAAACCAATCTGGCGGAGTTATATCTCTAGTAGGCAACGCGGCATCATCAGTAAGTACAACGACCGGAGCTCTGACATTGCAATCCGTTAACTCAAGTACGGCAATCGTACTTACTGGCACAGCCGGTACACCTAGCATTACGATGAACACGGGGAGCTCTGGTAGCATCTCCATCGGTACCACAACTTTGAGTACGGTTACGGTGGGCAGCGCTGCTACGACGCTTAACCTGGCGACATCAACCGCAGCACATACTGTACATATTGCTGACGGCGGTACCGGCACGCAGACAGTGACCATCGGCTCTACGACTGGTACCTCATCGAGTACGACGATTCAGGGTGGAACTGGCTCGTCTGCGATTGCGCTCAACACCGCTACAAATGGCAAGATCAGTATTAGTGCAGCAGGTACCGGTGGAATAACTGCGACTCTAGGTAGCGCTGGGTTCTCGATGAAGACAACTACTGACAGCACTACGGCGCTTGCGGTCCAAGCATCAAACAATGACTACGTATTTAACGTCAACACTACCAATGGAGTGGTGTCGCTGGGGGCAATCCAGGCATCATATAGTGGGTTCGACGGTACGTTCAATACGCCACTTGGCAACTTGACCCTTGGCTCCTCGAGTGGAGCTACCTCACTACTGGGCAATTCGAGCATGACTGTTAAGGCGACCAGTGGTTCATTCACCACGACGCTTGGCTTTACGGCTCCGACAGCAAACCGAAGTATTCTTCTACCAAATGAAGGTGGCACGCTCTGTATCCAGAGTTCAACAAACTGTGGCTTCGCTGTCGGTACGGCTGCAAACTACATCCAAAATGGCACCACCGTCCAGTCTGCCAACATGTACGTCCAAGCTGCATCAAGTGGTTCAGTCGCTAGTGTCATTCGTGCCAATGCTGCAGGTACTGGTGACATCCTTGACCTCAAGAACGGTGCTGGCACCAATGTTGCGACCTTCGGTAGCGCAGGTGCAGTACTGCTGCAGAATTCAACTAACTCAGCAAACGCTTTCCAGATCCAGAATGCCACAAATGCATCATTGTTTAACGTTGACACTACCACGAACGGGCTCATTACTATGGGAACGGCTCTGCGTCTTAATGTAACGGCCACAAATGCAGATACGTTTACGACACCCCTCAGTAGTGCCGTAAAGACAGCAATCAACATCCCACTTTACGACCCAGGCGCAGCCGGTCAGATACTTGCGTTCGGCTTGCCGAGTACCGCGAATGCCACGGCGCGAGGTATATCAGTGTTTGACGCCCGCTCAGCTGGTGTTATTCAGCCGGCGATTGCGGTCTTTAGCCCGAACGAAAATGATGTATTTGGACTCTCGTGGAATGGGCTCAACACCGTTGCATCCCTAGAAACAAGCAGCGCTGCGATCGCACTTCGCCCCGGCGGTACTAACGTTAAGCTTTGGGCCGGCAGTACTGGTGTCGCAATTGGCAGCAACGTATCTTCTGCAAGCTATCCTCTGGACGTAACTGGTGACGTTAACACATCGACGCAATACCGCATTGGCGGTACGGTTATCTGTACAAGTACTGGCTGTACCCCGGCGGCTGGCTCAAGTAACTATATCCAGAACTCCGCAACCGTCCAGTCTGCCAACATGTACGTCCAAGCTGCATCAAGTGGTTCAGTCGCTAGTGTCATTCGTGCCAATGCTGCAGGTACTGGTGACATCCTTGACCTCAAGAACGGTGCTGGCACCAATGTTGCGACCTTCGGTAGCGCAGGTGCATTTCTGTTACAGAACTCAACTGACTCCACGAACGCTTTCACTATTAATACCTCTGGCGGTGGTACGAACCAAAACGTCTTCCGTGTCGATACGGTTAGCGAACGTGTAGCTATCGGTGTTGTCGGTGGCACTCCTTCAGGCAAATTGAACATTGCCACCGGAAGCGTCACCGCGCTGCGTGTCTTCCAGAGCGGTGCGTTCAACCAGCTTGAACTCGCCAATGCTACCGCGAATACTATGACTGTTGACCAATATGGTGGAACGATACACAAGACCTCAACAAACAGTACGACTGCGTTCCAGGTCCAAGGTACGGCCACTGGAACGGCGCTTAATGTTGATACAACTAACTTGCGCGTAGGAGTCGGCGGCAACGTGAGTCCGCAGTATGCGCTTGATGCAACAGGTGAGGTTAACGCATCTGTCGGTCTTCGTGTAAACGGTACGTCAGTTTGTGATACAACCGGATCAACTGGCTGTATTGCCAAGAGCGGCTCAGGATTTTACATCCATAACCAAACTACTCAACAGACTGCCAACTTGAATATGATTAGTGCAGCGACCAACAGCATAACTGCCTTATTCCAAGGTGCAAGTGGTCAGACCGCAAACATATTGCAGATAAACGACGGCAGTAGTAATGCACTCCTAACCGTAGGAACGAGCACTGTTACGCTCGGGTATGGCGGCAACACCGTAACGTTTGGCAGCGGCTTTGAGCCAACATTGGCAGGCAATGCTCGCCACCAGAAGAGTATTGTCCTAGCTCCTGAGTATGCTGGCGCTGTGCTTGATGCAACGAATGACGCAACATGTTCATCTGCCAATAGTGGTACTATGACAAGCGCGCTTGATCTGACCAACCGCTTCAACTACTATAAGTGGCTTAGTGCATCTGGTAGTGCACAGTGCTATGACGTCGTCGTACAGCTGCAAGTCCCAAGCGATTGGGCTGCCTGGAACGGAGTACCAACGGTGAGTACGTATAGTTCAAATACTACCAATGGTACCATGAACCTCGAAATACGCGATACAGCCGGTACGGTAGAGACCAACAATAACTTCTTATCTATAACGCCATCGACGACTACTACCTGGCAGACCAAGAACGGCGGAGCATTTGTCGGTACCTATACGGCAGGCTCGGTCATGACCTTGAGAATTAGAATGTCGAGCTTGAGCAGCGCGGAGACACGTCTCGGCAATATCACCCTGAATTACTACAGCAAGTACTAGCAAAACACGGCGCTAAAACAGATGCGCTTATGCTAAAATAGAAACAGTAAAACAACGTGTGATCATGACACAAATATCCAACACCATACCCGCGAAGCTACGTCGCACAATATACCGCCTGCCACAGGCTCGGGCAGTTCGCTGGGTGCGCGATCAATTAGCGTTTAGGTTCACATGGGCCCAGCGTCATCGCGTCGTAACAGGGGCAATGACGCTTGTAATTGTGACTGCTAGCATTATCCTGCCAGTTGTTCAGAGCGTGATCGCTGCCAATCGATACTACATCGGTCATGATAAAAGGGCGCTCCTCGATACTGTTAACCAGAAGCTCGAAGATAAACTGGACTACGATGGTGAAAAGCAAGTCTATCACTTCAACCAGGCTGGTGCCGCGCAAGCGAGTGGCCAGAACCCATTGCAGAAAATGCAGAAGTCTGCGGTAGGTGACTCCGGCGCTAAGCTGTATTCGGTTGATATTCCTCGCGATCTTACCAAGGGCATTACGTATTACGACAACCAGCAAGACCTCCAGTTTACGATGACGCCAGAATTTGGCTCCTTCGCGGGCGAAAAACAAGATGGGCGTCTGGTGTATCCGCTTAAAGATGTCGCAGGCCAGGCAGTCTATACGGTTAAAAACAATGGGCTCAAAGAAGATATCCTGCTCGATAAGGCGCCGGAGAGTGGACAGCTCTCAATGAGCTTCAACCTCAATTTACCCAAAACACTCGAGGCACGAATAGTGCCTCATACACAAGAGGTTGGAATCTATTCAGCGGACCCAACCCTGTTTGGGGATATTTCTTACGGCTCAGATACTGATCGCCAAAGCGTTATGAGGGCACGTGAGAATTCGCCAAAGAACTATCTTGTATTTGCTATTCCTGCCCCTGTCATTAAGCAGACTAATAAAGAGGGCAATGAAGTAGGCGCAGCGTATAGTGTGAATGGCAACACGCTAACCTTAAATGCCTCCAACCTTCAGTACGGCAGCTATCCACTAACGATCGACCCAAGCGTCGTTATTACAAGTGCTTCGGACTTTACCGATGGTAACAATGAGGGCAACATTGATATATCACCTGACCAGATTGGCAGGGGCGGTCTTACCGGTGGCACGGTTGGCACTTGGGCAACAAACGGCGCTGGCTTTACCACGGGACGCTACTTTCACGGCCAGACGGTATACAACGGCTATGTGTATATTGGTGGTGGTCTAGGCTCCTCAACGCAGAGCGATATACAGTACGCCAAGATAAATAGCGACGGTACGCTTGGTACTTGGACGGCTACTGCATCAATTCCGGGCGCAAATGCTGCGCGCTATGGAGAGGGTATGGTCGCCTACAACGGCTACATGTATATCATGGGTGGCTATACAGGCTCTACATATCTTGATGATATCCTCTATACGAGCATCAACAGTGATGGCACACTCAGCAGTAACTGGCAGACGTCGTCTGTAAATCTGCCAACAACTCGTTATACGTTCGGTCTTGTTGCCTACAATAATCACTTTTACTTGTCAGGCGGCTTTAACGGCTCACTCAAGAATGACTCATATTACTCAACTATTAATGCCGATGGCTCAATATCCAGCTGGACTACGGGTGCAACATTCACAAATGCTCGCTTTAAACACGGCATGGTCCAATACAACGGTTACCTCTATATAGTCGGTGGCTTCAACAACAATGTGACATATTATAGCGACGTACAGTACGCCAAGATAAATAGCGACGGTAGCTATGGCTCTTGGGCGACAACTACTTCATTTACCACGGGGCGCTATTCGATGGGACTCGTGGCCTACAATGGCTACATGTACCTGGCTGGAGGTAACGCCAACACAGTACTCCAGAGTGATACCCAATACGCCAAAATTAATGCCAATGGCACACTTAGTGTTTGGGGTACGTTGTCATCACTGACAGGCGCCAACGCAACGCGCTATGGTAATACCATGTTCGGCTACAATGGTTTCTTATACAGCGTGGGCGGGAACCATGCTACGCCGTTTCTTAGCGAAGTACAGTACACGCAAATCGATTCGCCTGGGGCTACGGGGCAGTGGTCTACATCGTCTCCCACCGTGACTGCAATACCGGCAGCCCGGCTCTACTCAGCAGTCGTAGCCTACAAGGGCTTTGTCTACGTCATGGGAGGGCAAAGCGGCTCAGGCACAGGAACCGCGGTAGCTACTATCTATCGTGCCTCGATTGCTAACGATGGCGGCATCGGTGCTTGGACTACGAATACAACACCACTACCGGTTAGCCGCACGGGCCTAGCAGCAGCTGTCTACAACAACAGGATGTATATCATAGGCGGCTCAGACGGGGCGGCTTCGCCAACCTACTTCAACACGACATACTATGCTGATATTTCTTTTGCAGATGGCAGCATAGGAGCCTGGACGGCCAGTACTACCCTTGGTGCTGGCAACACTCGCGCCTTTCTTGGCGCGGTAGCCTATGGCATTAACAGTACGACGAGCAATAGCGGCTACCTGTATGCTATCGGCGGCAGCAATGGTACGGCTGCAGCTAACCATTACGCAACAGTTTATAAATCTACTCTAAGCCAGACTGGCGTTCCTGGTGCTTGGTCGGCTGCGACGAGCATTAGCGGGGCAAATGCTGCCCGTGACGCCTTTGGTACAACAATCTACGGAGACAAAATATATATCGCCGGTGGTAATACTGGCAGCGCTCAGCTTAATGATCTTAAATATGCCACTATTACGCCTTCAACGGGGGCAATATCTTCCTGGACGACATCAGCAAACGCCTTTACATCGGTAAGGGATAAAGTATCACTAGCAGCAGCAAATGGCTATTTATATATCATGGGTGGTATTAGCGGCGCGACCTACAAGAATGATGTCCAGTCTGCTCGTATTGTTAGCGGTGGAGACATTAGCACTTGGTCAACGCAAAGATATAGCTTTACGACGGCGCGCGCAGGGCTCGTGGGCTTTGCCTACAACGGCTACTTGTATATTGGCGCTGGTAACGCCGGAAGCACGCCATTCACTGATGTCCAGGCAGCCCCAATCAACAACGGTGGGCCTGGCGGTGTCGGTTCATGGTCTGTAACGGGGTCAAGCTTCTCGTTTGGCGGTAGGTTCAATCATGGGACGGTCGCCTATAACGGATTTTTGTACGTTATAGGCGGATGGGACGGTAGTACCTATCTCACGACAACTGCTCAGGGGGCGGTGCTCTATGCTCCGATTAACAATAGTGGCGCACTTGGCTCCTGGACGGCAGCGGGCGCTACCTCAGATCTTACGGTTGCACGTCAGGATTTTGGTATTGCCGTCAACAATGGCTATATCTATATAGCCGGAGGCGACAGCGGGCCGAGCGACTTAACAAGTGTGCAGTATATCCCGATTAATGCCAACGGATCTATAACAGCGGCCTGGTCTACTGTTGCGGCAGGCGCGCTCACTGGTGGTAGCGATGGATATTACGGGACACGAGCAACGGTCTACAACGGCTACCTCTATATTGCGGGTGGTGCATCTACGACGTATAAAAACAAGATTTATTATTCTGCGCTTAATGCCAATGGTAATACTGCTGGCTCATGGAGCACAGCTACAAACTTTACCGACGGTCGTTATGAGCATGGCATTGCAGCATACAACGGCTACTTCTATATCATGGGCGGGACTGACGACAATACATTGATGGCGGATGTACAATATGCGCCAATCAACTCCAACGGTTCGCTTGGCGCATTCTCGTATACAGCTTCGCTGACGAATCCTCGTAAAGATTTCTCGGTTGCGGTCTCGAATGGCCACATGTATGTAATAGGCGGCTATGATAGTATGCGCGGCAATACCTTAATTGATGTACAGATGAGCGCGATTAACGCCGATGGATCACTTGGCGCATGGACAACCACTACGCCGTTCAATACGCTCGCCAGTTTTAACACGCTTGGTAGATATGGCGCAGGAGCTGTCATCTCGAATGGCTACATGTATGTGACTGGCGGCGGTAATGATAACACTAACTTTGCAGATACTCGTACAGCTCAGGTGAATACTATGTCGCGCATCGGCACCTATTCGCAGCTCGTTGATCTTGGGGCAGCAGTGGCGCTTCCAACGAGCATTACATATAACGGAACTGCAACGGTAACAGGCTCAACAGCAGTTTCCTACCAAACAGCCGGTTCCGATGGTGTATTTGGCACATTGACTACGGCCGGAACGATAACGCCACCAAGTTGTGCTCTGTCTACGACAAACATCAGGTATGTCTGGATAAATGTCGTTATGGACGACTCCTTATCCGCATCCTTTAGTGAAGCGACGGCAAATAATGCCTCGAATGTGACGGATATCACATTTAATTACAATTACGGTAGAGCCCCGACCAACTTACGCATGCATGGTGGTAAATATTTTGCTAGCAATACGCAAACACCACTTGATACGTGTGGCTTATAGTACAGCAGTATAACCTCTAGCGATTAACGGGAGTCGATGGTATACTGCCTGTGAAGAGGGACATATGAAACAAACAATTATTGCAGTTACCAACCAGAAGGGTGGGGTCGGCAAAACAACGACCGCTGTTAATTTGGCGGCCCAACTTGCCTCAGAACAGACCCCTGTGTTGCTCGTAGATTTAGATCCTCAGGGCAATGCCACGAGTGGGCTGGGCCTGAACAAAGATGTGACACCAACCACCTACGATTTACTTCTTGGTCGTGCGACACTCGACCAAGTTATCTTGGCGACTGGCCGAGAAGGCCTGTATATTTTGCCGTCTAACAGTAACTTAGCAGCCGCAGAAGTGGAATTAGCCGATCTCGAACAGCGTGAAGCGCGCCTGCGTACTGCGCTACACGAGACAGATTTCTCATATATCATCATTGATTGTCCACCGGCACTCGGCTTGCTGACGATTAATGCACTTACCGCAGCCCACTCATTGCTCATTCCTGTTCAGGCGGAGTATTACGCGCTAGAGGGACTGGGGCAGTTGCTCCAAACTGTTCAACGGGTAAAGCAGACTATTAACCCTTCGCTGGAACTACTCGGAGTTGTACTTACTATGTACGACAAGCGCACCAGCTTGTCCGAGCAAGTCATGGACGAGCTTGGCACCCACTTCGCCGACAAGATTTTCAAAACAGTTATTCCACGCAACGTTCGTTTAGCGGAGGCACCAAGCTTCGGCAAAACAATCAACGAACACGACCGTTGGTCAAAGGGTGCTCGTGCGTACAAACAGCTTGCCAAGGAGGTATCAAAGCGTGTCAACGACTAAAAAATCAGGACTTGGACGAGGCTTTGATGCTCTGATTCCACAAGATTTCGATAAAAGTTTTTTGCTTGATGACAATGAGCGCATCCAGCAGCTAACGCTCGATGTATTGATCGCTAATCCCGACCAGCCACGTCAGCATTTTGACGAAACAGCACTTGACCAGCTGGCGGCATCAATCAAGCAGTATGGCATCATCCAACCGCTTGTCGTGTCACCGCGTGGTAACGGGCAATACTCTATTATTGCTGGTGAGCGCCGCTTTCGAGCTGCCAAAAAAGCGGGACTCGCTAAGGTCCCGACGGTTGTTCGCACAAGCAAAGAGCTCGAACAGCTGGAAATTGCGATTGTTGAGAATGTCCAGCGCGTTGATTTGTCACCTCTGGAGCAGGCAGTCTCGATTGAGCGCCTGCACCAGCAGTTTACTATGACCTATGAATCCATTGCTGAACGTCTTGGCAAAGCACCATCTACGGTAAATAACATCGTACGTCTTCTGCAGTTGCCCGAACAAGCTCGTACTGCGCTGCATGAGCGCAAGATTTCTGAAGGCCACGCTCGTGCGATTCTTTCTCTTAAGGATACGCCAGAGAAGCAGCTTGAGCTTCTTGAGCAAATTATTAAGCAAGACTGGTCTGTACGCCAGGCTGAGCGTTTTGTTAGCTCCATCAAGGAAGGTTTTAAAGAAGCACCAGCCACCAAAAAGCGTATGGATACAGAAACCCCGGCTACGAAGCTCCTCAGTAAGCATGTTGGCGCCCCGGTTCACATTCGTCGTACGGCGAAAGGTGGCAAGCTTGAAATTGGCTTCAAATCAGACGAAGAGCTGGAGCATATTATCGCGCAGCTTCAGCAATAAAGCGTGAACTAAAATACCAGGTTGCAAATGAGCCTGGTATTTTAGTGTCTAAGAGATAGTGCTAGAAGCGCTCGGCATTGTTGATGGGCAGCACGCGCATAACGAGCTTGCCGACAATTTGGTCGGCAGAAATTGGGCCAAACATACGTGAGTCCTGTGAGTCTGGACGGTTATCACCACAGACAAAGACGTTGTTTGCAGGAACAATGACGTCAGTATCAATGTTAGTCTCGGGGATATTCTCGCCGTAAGGTAGAGTCTTGTCTGGCTGGAAGCCATCAGGGTGAGCGCCGTTATAGATTGTCAGCACGCCGTTTTTGACGACTACGCGATCGCCCGGCAGGCCAATAACGCGCTTGATAAGCTGCTTGCTGCCAGTTTGCTCAAAGCCCTCAAGTTTATCTTGTGGTTCATTAAAGATGATAACATCGCCACGGTTTGGGATGTATGGATGACCAGTCACTCGTGACCAGGTACGTGCCATTTTCCAAACGATAAGACGATCGTTATTTTGGAGTGTTGTCTCCATGCTTTGGCCATCAACCTGGTATGACTGGAAAACAAAAGCCGTCAAAAAGATAGCGATAATAGGAGCAAGCAGCAGAATTGCGACTGTGGAGAGGATGGAACGGAGGTTATCGCTGCCTTTTTTCGCTGGTTCACTGAACGTTGGTACTTGTTGTTCAGGCTTTGGAGTGTAATCGTCTTGCATCAGGTTTAAACTATAGCTCATTTTGCACGATATTGCATCTTTTTCAACGTTTACGTAAGTGGAATGAATTAGTATACTAACCGGTAAGTGGTTATGAATAAAAACGAAGACTCTTTGCGCCATGAGAAGCAGAAGGCAATTGACGGCATTTTATATGGAGGTGCACCAAAGCGCCCGGTTCGTGCCCCCACTCATCCGTTGCCCCGGTCTCGTTTTCGAGCCCCACAAGATGTTGTGGCCACACCTCCAGCGCATGCCATAACACCGCCTCAACCTCATCATGATTCAGCGTTGCAGGTTCCCCTCAGCGATCTCTCAGGGCCAAACGCCATGATTGACGCTGTGAATCCTCGATCATCCTTACGAAAGCCCAAGAAACAGCGTTTCGCTTTTTTCCGTCACCCCATCAAGACAATTCGCTCTTGGAGCTGGAAGAAGCGAGCTCTTTGGTTGTGCGTGATGCTTTTAATTGTTGGCGCACTCTGCGCTGGCTATCTTTTCTTCAAGGGCTACTTTAGCGCCAAGAAGGTGTTCAAGGGTGGCGGCTCAGCAGTCGCACTCCAAGAGAAAGTTGACCCAGACATGCTAAAGGGCGAGGGAAGTGGGCGTATTAACGTGCTGCTTCTAGGGGTGGGCGGTCAGGGTCACGAAGCACCAGACCTAACTGATACCATCTTGATCATGAGCATAGATCCGATTAACCACAAAACGGCACTACTGAGCATTCCTCGCGATCTCTGGGTAAAAGTTCCCGACCACGGCAGTATGAAGATTAACGCTGCCTACGAAACAGGTAAATATGACTACCTCAAGAAGCAAGACCCTAGCAACACCAATACGGCTGCCGTCGAAGCTGGTTTTGCGACTGCCGATAAAGCTATCGAGGACGTAACGGGCATCCCAATTCACTATCATATGCTCGTCAACTTCCAGGCATTCAAACAGGCAATTGATACTGTGGGTGGCATCACGGTAGACGTCCCGGAGACACTCGTTGACCCAACGTTTACGCGTGAAAATGGTGGCAGTGCAACTATCGCAACTAAGGGTACGCAGACCTTTAGCGGCACCAAGGCCCTGATGTACGTTCGTTCCCGCCACACGAGCTCTGATTTTGCCCGATCCCAACGTCAGCGAGCCGTTATCATTGCTCTACAGCAAAAGATATTCACGCTTGGAGTCATGAGTAACCCTGCGAAGATCAGTAGCCTTATGGACGCGTTTGGCAACAATGTCGTTACTGACCTAAGCCTGAGTAATGTCAGTAGGCTCTATTCAATAACCAAGAAGATACCAAGCAACCAAATTCAGTCCGTAGGGCTTACGGATGAGGGCAACGTGCTCGTTACGACAGGCATGATCAGTGGCCAATCAGTCGTGTACCCGATGGCAGGCCTTAATGATTACAGTAAGATCCAGAGTTACGTACGCAATACACTTAAAGATGGCTATCTGGCCAAAGAAAATGGCAAGGTACTGGTCCTGAACGGCACCGAGAACGCGGGTGCGGCTACAACAGCGAGTGATGTGCTCAAATCTTACGGCTATAACGTTATCGGCACCACCGATGCACCAACGCATGCGTACACCAAGACCGTAATTGTTGATATGACCAAGGGTAAAAAGCCATACACGGCGCATTATTTGAAGGATAGATATCACGTGAGTAGTGTGACGACCAAGCTGCCAGACAGCACGATCAACACACAAAATGCTGATTTTGTGATAATCTTAGGTGAGGATGAGACCACTAATAGCTAAAATCAAACCAGCCAGCGGCTTTTCACGCATTGCGCATATCTCACTTAACGCATTGCTTCCGCTGATTGTATTTATTCTTGTTCGTATTGATTTCGTTCAGCTAGCTTTAATCATTATTTTGTTAAGTAAGTGGCGTATGCTAGCGGTACGCCCACGTTTTTGGCCAGCTAACGTACGAGCTAATGCCGTTGATATTATGGTTAGCGTTTCGCTACTGCTATTCATGGCAAACGGCTCCAGCCAAACCTGGCAACTTGTATGGGCGGTATCCTATAGCGTATGGCTGATTGTGATCAAGCCGGCGTCGTCGCAGTTTATGATGTCCGCGCAGGCTATGATAGGACTCTTGTGTGGTCTCATGGCGCTCTCAACGAGCTGGGTGACTGCTCCACTATATGGACTGGTTATTGCAACCGGTATCATCTGTTATGTTGCAGCGCACCACTTCTTTGACAGCTTCGATGAACCGTACGCACGGCTTCTGTCATATCTATGGGGATATTTTGGCGCAGCACTCATGTTTGTCCTGGGTCATGGACTTATCTTTTACCCAAATAAGGCAACAGGCTTTATCTCACAGCCAACAATATTACTTTTAACATTGGGCTACGGTCTAGTAGTTTTGTACTACTGTGACCATGCTAACAAACTCACGAAGTTCGTAAAGATGCAGACGCTTTTTGTGATGTTGGCAGTTGTGCTCATAATGACTATTTCACTTGCTATACGATTACAAAATCTGATCGTCTAGTAACAGGCTTGGCCAAAGGGAGGGGTATGGAAGCTTCAGAAAAACCAGAAAAAACCGCTAACACGGAAACAGAGCTCGCGGAGATTACTCCGGCAGAGAAGCCAGTGACATTTACGCCGGGCGAGACTTCTCGGAAGCCCTTTATACCAAAGGACAAAGAAGAGAAAGAGCCCAAGGCTGAGCACCAGGCCCATCATGTTCCCGTCGGCAAGGTAAAAGCCTTAGCTTTTGCGCTACTCTTTATTTTGAGTATCTCATCAGGCTTCGGGGGCGCCTGGCTCTTCAATCACAACGAAGACGCCAATAATTCTACACAGAAGCAGCAAGTGGTCCTCAAGACACAAGGACAGCTCATTAGTAATATTGCTCAAAACGTAGGCCAAAGTGTTGTATCAGTAGAGGTGACTTCCACCTCGAACATCAACAGTGACAACTTCTTTGGCATTGGCCAGCAAGGAACGACGCAACAAAGCGCTGGTACGGGGATTATCTTGAGCTCAGACGGCCTTATTATTACCAACAGACATGTGGTCCCCTCTGGCACTCAGACGGTGAACGTCACACTCTCGGACGGCACTACCTATAGCGATGTTAAGGTGATTGGCCGCACGAATAGTTCAGATAGCCTTGATATTGCCTTCCTTCAGATCCAGGATACTAAGGGCAAGAAGCTGACTGCCGCTCAAATTGGTGACTCCAGCAAGGTTAAGGTGGGTGATTCAGTTGTCGCTATCGGTAACGCGCTCGGTCAATTCCAAAACACTGTCACTTCCGGTATCATTTCGGGGCATGGTCGCAGCGTACAGGCAAGCGACGGTAACGGATCAAGCAGCGAAAATCTTGAAGACCTTTTCCAAACCGATGCCGCAATCAATGAGGGCAACTCTGGAGGCCCATTGGTAAATCTCGAAGGGCAAGTCATCGGGATCAACACTGCAATTGCGACTGATTCGCAGAACATAGGCTTCTCCATCCCTATCAATGATGTCACTGGGCTCATTAACAGTGTTAAGGAAACGGGCAAGTTACAGCGTCCTTATCTCGGGGTCGTCTACGTCTCTTTAACCGATGATATTGCTAAGCAATACAACCTGAGCGCTAGTCGCGGCGCATATATTCCACCGGCCAGTGTTCTTGGCCAGGATACGCTTATTTCAGGTGCGCCAGCTGCTAAAGCCGGGATTAAGGAAGGTGATATCATTACTAAGATCGATGGTACGACTATAGATCAGAACACCAGTCTCACGAGTGTGCTTGGTAAGCATAATGCTGGTGACGGTGTCACGCTGACCGTTAACCGTAAGGGCAAAGTTCTGACTATCCATGTAACGCTCGGAAGCGCTCCATCAGATAGTTCGAGCTAAAGCTCATCAAATAGAAAACAGCTCCTAACGTGGAGCTGTTTTCTATTTGATCTAAAGTTTTGCCTATAAGCTGAAGAGCTGAATGAAGTCATCGGTCTTTTCGAGCGCATAGCCGCTTACGCGTGCAAGCCGGGCAAGTGCATGGTGTTGGCTGGGCAGGGACTCAGCGAGGACGTACTGTGGCTTTTCTGGCATGGAGCCAATATGCTTCCAGAACGCGCGGTAATGGTCGAGGCCGTCTGGGCCAGAAAAGAGTGCAATTTTCGGCTCGAAAGTCGCCGCTCGGTTGACTGGATAACTTTCTGGTACATACGGCAGGTTAGTCACGATCACATTGTAGCCGCTCGGAAGCTCCTCGAGTACATTTATAGGAGCACAGGCTACATTGGCTTGTAATTGCTTGGCATTTGCTTGGGCAACCGCCAAGGCGTCAGCGTCGACATCGTAGAGTGTAACAGAGGTAGTGGGCATTTCCAGCGCTGCCGTGATGCCTACGCAGCCCGATCCGGTCCCGATATCAGCAATGGGTGTTCCCTGAGGCAAGGAAAGTTGTTTGAGCAGATCAATAATTGACTCAGTCTCTGGTCGAGGTACCAAAACGTGCTCGTTAACGGCAAACTCGCGGCCGTAGAACATAACTTTGCCCCGAATATATGCGAGCGGAATATGGCGGATGCGTTTCTGTATTGCCTGAGCTAGTTGCTCCTCTTGCACGTCCGTAAGCTCTATCTCAGGGTGCGCGAGCAGGTGAGCTCTATCGGTGATCAGGACGTCTTCAAGGAGTACCAGGCAGTCCAAACGAGCCGTTTCAATGCCAGCATCTGTCAGTTCTTTGGTGGCTGTCGTTATGAACGTGCCAACAGTCATGTTAGTCCTCGTTATTGAGGAGCTGTTGCTCAAATGATTGTAGTTGCTCAACGAGATCGTCAATCTCACCGTTCAGAGCAGCAGGGATGTTGCTGCGTGAGTAGCCGATGCGGTGATCTGTTATGCGATCTTGGGGGAAGTTATATGTGCGAATCTTTTCAGAGCGATCACCGGAGCCAATAAGCTTCTTGCGTGCGTCAGAAAGCTGCTTTTGCTCGTCTTCAATCTTGATAGCAAGCAGGCGAGAGCGCAAGACACCCATAGCCTTTTCCTTGTTTTTGATCTGAGATTTTTCGTCCTGACACGTAACGATCATGCCAGTTGGCAGGTACGTAATACGGACGGCTGAGTCAGTTGTGTTAACAGACTGGCCACCGTGACCACTTGAGCGATAGACGTCGATGCGCAAATCACTCGGATTGATCTCGATATCAGTTTCTTCTGCTTCAGGAAGGACTGAGACAGTTGCAGTAGAGGTATGGATGCGGCCCTGTGACTCAGTAGATGGAACACGCTGAACACGATGTACACCCGCCTCAAATTTGAGCTGCTTATACATATCCTCGCCGTGAACACCAAAAATAATTTCTTTGAAACCACCAACTTCAGAAGGTGACTCATCAATAAGCTCAACCTTGTAGCGGTGGCGTTCCGCCCAACGGACGTACATGCGGTAGAGGTCAGCGGCAAAAAGACTGGCTTCATCGCCACCAGCCGCAGCACGGATCTCGATAACGACGTCACGGTCGTCGTTAGGGTCCTTAGGAACGAGCGCCTCGCGCAGCGCCTCAGTGTTTTTTGTCTCAAGCTCAGCGATTTCTACGAGCTCGTCATTAGCGAGTGCTTCCATCTCTGCTATTTCATCGCCTGTTTCGGCAGATGATTCATAGTCGTGGATCATTTCTTCAGCCTCAGCTTTGCGCTTCTCGAGTGCTTTACGTTCATCGAACAGGCCAATAGTGTCTTCGAGCGTGCGCTGACGCTTGGCAAGTTTAGGATATTCTTTGGTACTAAAAATATTTGGATCACCGTCGATGCGGGTCATCAGTTCAGACAGTTCTTGGCGTAATGCGGCTTCTTTTTGTTCCATGGGATATCCTTAGTATACAAAAACCGCTTGAATTAAGGAATTCAAGCGGTTGATTTGTGCGACAAAGCTAAGCAGTCTTCTTAGCGTCGTTCTTTTCGGTCTTAGCAGCTTTGCGAGCAGCTTGCTTCTTAGCGGCGTTAGCACGAGATTCACGAGCAGCCTTGGCAGCTTCTGCGCGAGCCTTGAACTTGTCAACGCGGCCTTCGATGTCAAGTACGCGCTCTTCACCTGTAAAGAATGGGTGAGAAGCACTTGTAATGTGTACCTTAACCAATGGATATTCGTTGCCGTCAGTCCATTTAACGGTGTCGTCGGTTGCCACAGTTGAGCGAGTCAGGAACGAAAAATCGTTGTTTAGGTCCTGAAATACCACTGGGCGGTAGTTCTTAGGGTGTAGTTCTTTCTTCATAATCCAGTGTATTGTATCTGTTTTTTCTCTATATGTCAAAAGTGTTTACTGTTTGAACACAAAAAGGTCAGCACAGAAATGATTAGGCAGGCAAATTGCCTTGTTTGGTGAGCTGTTTGGACTTGTATTTACTCCATACAACAGCGGTGCCGATGAACACGAGGCCTAGTGAGCCAACGAGCCATTCAGGCAGTGTTATATGGTAGAGTTTGAGCATCATAACAGCACCCAGGAAGCCGATAGCCCAGTGAGCACCGTGCTCGAGATACGTGTACTTGGCGAGAGCGTCTGATTTAACGAGGTGTACGGTCATGGCGCGTACCCATACGGCACCGGCACCAAGACCCGCAATAATGAGCACAACGCTACTTGTTAGCGCAAAGGCCCCGATAACGCCATCGAGTGAGAAGCTGGCGTCCAAAATCTCGAGGTAGGCAAATGCTGCGAATGCTGCCCAGCCGACCTTATGCTTGACCTTGGTTTGTCCCTCGGCGTTGCCAATGGCAGCGTCCAGCAGCTCAAGGCCGATGTGCAGCGTCATGGCTACGATGGTCGCCATGAATACGACGCCATGGTGCGCAGGGTCAACAGTCGCATATAAAGCGAGGGAGGCGAGCAACATAATAAAGACTGTTACGTTGTCGAAGCGCCCGAGCTTGCCAAGGTATTTCTCGAGGAAAGGCAACCAGTGGGTTTTCTTGTGGTAATCAATGAAATAGCTGAGCGCAATCATAATAAGGAAAGCACCACCGAAGGCGTTAATAGCCGGTTCGGCTTTCACGAGCTCGTGCTCATATGCGTGGGGGTGGTGGAGCGCAAGGTTGAGAACCTCATGGAACCCAATGCCGGCACTAACCATCACCATAAGGATAGGTAGCGCGAAGCGTACAACAAACACGGCGATAAACACACCGAGTGTCATAAAGATCTTTTGCCACTTTGGCGACATAGTCTTAAGCACCTTGCTGTTCACGACGGCGTTGTCGGCACTAAAGGTCGTCTCTAGAATCGTCAAAACAATAACGGTAAAGAGAGCGCTGAGCCCCATTTTCCAGCCCACAGTAGCCCAAATTAAAATCGTCGCAGTTGCGGCGAACCAGTAAATCTTCCCAATTTCTTTTAAAGTCATGGCTTAAGCATAGCGGCTGCTGGGGTGATGCACAAGAGGCCGGGGAAGTCTTATTCAGATAAACCTCAGGAAACTAAAAACATAAGCATTTACCTCTGTAAAAACCTTCTTTAAAATATAGTTGACAAATAGCAAATAGGTTGGTAAATTAGGTCTCATGTAGTTCGCACCCGCGAATCTATGCACCAAAACAACCTACCCCTCACGTACATGTGAGAGAAGGGATCGGCAGAAATGTCCGGTTCTTACGATGACTTCGGTCGTCAGGTCCAGCCCACCGTCAACATGAGCAAGAAGCTCGACCTCGACGAGGCCGGCAGCAACTACCGCGTCCTCACCGGCGCCATCTGCTGCTACGTCATGTGGGCTTCGGAGAAGGGCTTCTCGCTCGGCCCGCTGGGCAAGAAGATCAACCTCGACGCCTTCGGCGCTGCCTCCAACGACGCGCACGAGTTCGTCGCGGTCGCCCACCCGGACTTCGAGATCGCCGACGATGGCAACATCCAGTACGGCGAGGACGTCAAGGCCGGTGCCGGCAAGCACGCCCAGGAGGGTGTCGTCTTCGACCTCGAGGGCCTCACCGGCCGCGAGGACGTCTCGGACCTGGTCTTCGGCGCCACCTGCGTGGGAAACCCGCTGGGCATGTCGAAGCTCGGAGAGCTCCGCGTCAAGATCACCCAGGTCGAGTTCGAGCGCGTCACCCCCGGGGACGACACGTCCGCCTACAAGCTCGACAAGAAGGGCAAGCGCATCGTCAAGAGCGAGACCGTCCTGGTCCCGCCGACCCTGCGCTCCATCGAGGACCCGGCCACCGCCGCGCTGTTCTTCCGTCTGCACCTGACCCCCCAGGGCGCCCAGCTCCGCCGGATCACCGACCTCACGGTTTCCAACCGTCGTCTCGATGGTCAGCAGGCCTGGCGCGATCTCCTCGGCGGTCTCCGCAACGCGGTCCAGCGCTCGATGTGATCGCCTGATCAACTCGGTCGCCGGCCAACTGTTCCTTCCTTCTCAACCCCCCACTGGAGGGAACCTGCACGATTGTTCCGCAAGGAGCATGCAACACATGTACAACGGGTAGGGCCACTGACATCACCTCCGGGTGAATGACTTTGGCACCGGGTGGCGCTTCGAAATCAACACTGCTTCGAAGCGCCACCCACCCTACACCCCACAATTATTTTGATTAGTATCCGAAAGACCAAAACCGTATTTGGTCTTTTTTTGATGCCAAAACCTGAAATTTGAGCACAAAAATAGACCGGCGAAACGGTCTTTATGAAAATATCGTGGTGCTATACGGTCTGCCTGAATCTTTTTCGAAGGATGTCCTTCAAGAAACAGGCAGACCGCTAGCCATAATATAGAGAGCTTGATGCCAGGCATCACTTCCTTCGGCTATCGAGGATGTGGGATGGTCTAGATCAGGTACTTGAGCGCGGTGAGGGCGTCATCCGTGTAGGTCTTACGAAGGCGCTCAAGCAGGTCCTGTGCCGCAGTCACCGCGAACGGATCGAGTGCTGCGAGGGCTGCCGCGTGGTCCGCTTCGGACTTGTCGGTCTGAGCCTTATCGGCTTCCTGGGCTTTGAGGGCTGCAGCTTCTGCGGCGGCCTTCTCACGGTCGGCGATGAACTTTGCGATACCACCGTCCGGATTGTCCTTGTACTGCTTGACCAGATCCCGAAGGGCCTGAGGTACCGTTACGCGTGCGCGTTGACCGCGGCCTGCGTCGTGTAGACCAGCACTTTTGGAAGTGCTGACGAAGCCGGCGCCGACCGTTCGTCCACGTGTTGCACTGGTGGGGAAGACACTCCAGCAGAGTCGGTCGAGCGGCATCCGCAACCTGTTGGGCTCGGAAGGGTGCATGTACTCCTCGGGCAGCGCGAGCGCAATGCTCCAGACGACGAGGGCACGGTCGATTGCACGGAAGTTACCCAGCACGGACAGTTCATCGATGCTGAGCTTTCCCTGCAGGAACGTCGTGACGACGCCGAGGTCGAGCTTACCGGGATCAGTTCCCATTTCTTGTAGCCTTTCTCTCTAGGATGGCTAGATATATTATAACATTAAAAGGAAAATTTGCCAATGGCAGGGGCTCTTTAGCAAGGTCGACGTGACCCTTGTTTCAACAGGGTGCTCATGGTACAATACCTGGGTAACTAATTAAGCAGTTTTGGAACCAATCCTCCTTTTGGTAAGCCGTGTAGGCCCCATAAGGCACCAAGACGAAGAGAAAGGACACACTATGGCTACAGTTAATGTAGACATCAAGCAACTATTAGAAGCAGGTGCTCACTTTGGTCACAAGACCTCTCGCTGGCACCCTAAGATGGCTCCATTCATTCACAGCAAGCGCAATGGTAGCCACATCATCGACCTCACTAAGACTGTCGAAGGCCTGAACGTGGCTTTGGACTTCTTGGCCCAGACCGCTGGTGAGGGCAAGCAAATCTTGTTTGTTGGCACTAAGCGCCAGGCACAAGATATGGTTAAAGCTGCTGCCGAAGACGTTAAGATGCCTTTCGTAACTGAGCGTTGGCTTGGCGGTATGCTTACCAACTACCCAACTATCAGTGGTCGCGTTAAGCACCTTAAGGACATCGAAGCTAAGATGGAATCTGGTGAACTTGCACTCAAGTACAACAAGCTTGAAGTACAGCGCTTCCAGGAAGAAATCGATGAAATGAACCGCATTTATGGTGGTATCAAGAACATGAACCAGCGCGTTGGTGCTGTTTTCATCATCGATATCCTCAGCGACGCTAACGCACTTGCAGAAGCTAAGAAGCTCGGCTTTAAGACCGTAGCTCTTGTTGATACCAACGCTGACCCAACACTCGTTGACTACGCTATTCCTTGCAACGACGACGCAATCAAGACCATCAAATTGGTACTCGACTACGTCAAGCAAGCTGTAGAGGCTGGCCAAGCTAAGGTTAAGAAAACCGACGACAAATAAAGGGTAGGGAGAATATAAGACAATGGCAGTAGATATTGCAGAAATCAAGCGCTTGCGCGAACTTACTGGTGTCGGCATGACCGACGCTAAAAAAGCTCTTGAGGCATCTGAAGGTGACTTCGACAAGGCACTCACAGAAATGCGCAAGAAGGGTCTTACCAAGGCTGAAAAGAGCTCTGCTCGTGAAGCTCGTGCCGGTGTTGTAACCAGCTACATTCACGACAACCGTATCGGTGTTCTTATGGAAGTTAACTGTGAAACTGACTTTGTTGCTCGCAACGAGAAGTTCACCGACTTTGTAAAAGACATCGCTATGCACATTGCAGCTTCAGCTCCTTTGTACGTAACCTCAGACGAAATCCCAGCAGAAGAGCGTGAACGCGCTACTGCTGAGTTCACCGAAAAGGTAACAGCAGAAGGCAAGCCAGAAAACATGGTTCCTCAAATCGTTGAAGGTATGACCAAGAAGTACTTCGCTGAGAAGTGTCTTATGGACCAGCCTTACATCAAGAACCCGGACCAAACTGTTGGTGCATACATCAAGGAAAACATCGCGCAGCTCGGTGAGAACCTCGTTGTTCGCCGCTTTGCACGCATGGCTCTTGGTGAAGTTGCCTAAGGCAAACGCCTAAAAAACAAACCGCCTCGTTCATCGGGGCGGTTTTTGGTATACAATGACAGTATAGATAAGGAAAAACGCGTAATGGATATTAAGCAATACGAAGAAAAAATGAAGCAAGCAGTGGCTTTCTTTGGTGAAGACATCAAGAAAGTTCGCACTGGCCGTGCGCACGCAAGCATGCTTGATGGTGTCATGGTGACCGCCTACGGTTCGCCAATGCCGCTCATCCAGGTCGCAAACGTAACAGCTCCAGAAGCGCAGCTGTTGCAAGTTACGCCATTTGACCCAAGCAACCTCCAGGCGATTGCAAGTGCTATTCGTGACAACCCGACGCTAGGCATGAACCCATCTGATGATGGTCGCGTTGTGCGTGTCCCAATTCCAGCTTTGAACGAAGAACGTCGTCGTGAATACGTCAAAGTGCTCAACGGTAAAGTTGAAGACACCATGGTTCGTATGCGTGGTATTCGCCACGATGCTATGGATGCCGTGGCTACTGCCAAAAAGGACAAGGCGATTGGTGAAGACGACGCTAAGCGCCTCGAAAAGCAGGTTGATGAGGCTGTGAACAGGGCTCGTGCCGAAGTTGAAGCTGCGGCCAAGGCTAAAGAAGCCGAAATTATGACCGTCTAGCCGAATAGGCGTTTCGAAAAAGAACAACACAAAATAGCCGGAGAAGTAAAACCTCTGGCTATTTTTGAGCTTTTCTCATGTACAATAGAACCTGACATGGGTGAACAGGTAGATATTTCCGTACCGCAACACGTGGGGCTCATCCTCGACGGTAATCGTAGATGGGCGCGCGAGCATGGTTTGCCGGCTATCGAAGGCCATCGTCAGGGTGTTAAGGCTCTCAGGCGGGTGCTCCGATCTTCAATTAAGCATGGCGTTCGCTATGTTTCGGCATATGTTTTCTCTACCGAAAACTGGAAGCGAGATCGCGACGAAGTGCGACAGCTTATGAAATTGTTCGTCTGGATCTTGAAGCATGAGGTCAAAGAACTCGACAGCGAAGGTATTCGTCTGCGTGTTATCGGCTCTAAGGCACAGCTGGGTCATGCACTTGCGCGGGCGATTCACGAAGCAGAGGAGCTAACCAAAGATAATGATCGAGGTACGATTCTTTTGTGCCTCGACTATGGTGGGCAGCAAGAGATTGTAGATGCCGTAAAGCGTATCGCAGAGCTCGGATACGACCCTGATGCCATTACTCCTGAGCTTATTTCAAAGTTTCTGTATGCCCCAGATGTACCCCCGGTTGATCTGGTAATCCGTACATCTGGCGAGCAGCGCATTAGCAATTTCATGCTCTGGGAATCCGCATACAGCGAGTTTTTGTTCGACAAAGTTAATTGGCCCGATTTTGATGAAAAACACTTTGAGCATGCGCTCGAGGAATACGCTAACCGGCAACGGAGGTTCGGTAAATAATGTCAGGAATTTTGCTTGTAATAGGTTTGCTTTTGTTCGTAGGACTTGTTGTTGTCCATGAGTTTGGTCACTTTATCGCAGCCCGCAAAGGTGGGGTAGATGTTGAAGAATTTGGTATCGGATTTCCCCCACGAGCTTGGAGCAAGAAAACACAAGGTGGGTTCGTTTTTAGTATTAACTGGTTGCCAATTGGTGGGTTCGTAAAGCTCAAGGGAGAGCATGATTCTGACCGCGAAAAGGGCAGCTTTGGTGCAGCACCTTTTAACACCAAAGTGAAGATCATGCTCGCAGGTGTTGGTATGAATTTGGTCGCGGCATTTGTCATCCTGACAGTTCTTGCTTGGGTTGGCATGCCGCAGCTGCTCGACAACCAGTTTAGTGTAAAAAGTGATGCGCATATCGCTCGCCAAGAAGTACTCGTAGGCTATATCGAGAAGGGTTCCCCGGCGGCTAAGGCCGGGCTCAAGGTGCGAGACCATCTAGTGTCATTTACCTCTGAACAAGGCCAGACCAAACAGGTTAAAAATGCTTCAGCATTGCCGGAAGTTACCAAATCTATGGCGGGCGAGAAAGTCATGGTTGCGTATCAACGTGATGGCAAGACACGTCACGCTAGTGTACAGCTACTCAGCGCCCAGGCAGTGAACGCCAGCAAGAAGACATCTCAGCCAAAGGGCTATCTGGGCATTTCGCCAACAGAGTACAAGCTCACACGTGCGACATGGTCAGCGCCAATTGTAGCTTTGGGCACCATGTGGCAATTCACGGTTGCTACGTTCCAGGGTCTCGGTACAGCGCTAAACGCGCTATTCCATGGCCAGGGCGCTAAGGCGTCGCAGCAGGTCTCGGGACCGGTCGGTATTGTCGTATTGCTCAAGGACGGCAGTATCCTGGGCTATCAATTTATGCTCATGATCATTGCAATCATTTCGTTGACGCTGGCAATTATGAACGTATTGCCAATCCCAGCACTTGATGGCGGACGTTTATTTGTAACACTCGTTGCCCGTGGCTTAGGCCGACCGTTGACTGAAGAAGCTGAAGAACGGATATATGGTGCCGGCTTCGCGGTCTTGATGCTTCTCGTCGTAGTAATAACAATTGTCGATGTCAAACGATACTTCTAGCGACCCAGTACAGACGGAGCCTGCAACTGTTAAGGCTCCGTGGGGGCCACTGTATGCAATCTTTGGCTCTCTCTTCGCTTTTTTGGGTGCCCAATATATTGCTCAGGTGGCAATATCTGTCTACATCCAGCTTAGCGGCTGGTCCAAATCGCACGTAGAGTACACTTTCAACCACACCGTTATTGCCCAATTTTGGAGTATTCTTGTATCCGAGATGGCGATAGTCGGATTTTTGTGGATCTTAGTAATGCGCTACCCACGCGAGCTGTGGCAAAAGGGTATCGGACTCCGTCATCTCAAATGGCGTGATCTTGGTTTTACACTTATCGGTGTGTTGGCGTATTTTGGTGTCTACAGTCTTGTCCTCAGCGTTATTAGCCATTTCGTGCATGTTAACACTGGCCAGACCCAGGAACTGGGATTCGACCACGTAGCAGGCACCACAAGCCTTGTGCTTACGTTTGTAAGCCTCGTGGTGTTGCCTCCAATTGTCGAGGAAATAGTATTTCGTGGGTTCTTGTACGGCGGCTTGCGCCGTAGGCTCCATGTTGTGCCTGCTGCTCTTATCGCAAGTGTTGCCTTTGCCATCCCCCATGCCGCCGAGAGTAGCCATGGTATCCTTTGGATCGCTGCGATTGACACGTTCTCTTTGTCACTCGTTTTGTGCTATCTGCGCGAAAAGACGGGTGCCGTTTACGCCGGAATTGGCCTCCACGCAATCAAAAATGCGATAGCCTTTGTATCATTGTTTATCCTCCACTTACGCTAAAACAGTTGTTTTATGGGGCAGGTACGCTATAATTTAGCCAAGAATTATGCGATATTTAGCTATTATTCCTGGTTCCATGCTCACTCCGGCCCCGCGGCCGTAATTTCTTTTTGCCAAAAACTATTAACTGTAAGTACACCTACAAAGAAGGAGCATCACCATGAAAATGTCGCAACTCTTTACCAAAACAAGCAAAACTGCCCCAGCTGACGAAACAGCCCGCAATGCACAATTACTCATCCAGGCTGGTTATATCCACAAGGAAATGGCCGGCGTGTATGCGTTTCTCCCACTCGGCAAGCGCGTCCTCGACAATATCGCCAACGTTGTCCGTGAAGAAATGAACGCCATTGGCGGTCAAGAAGTTCAGATGACCGTCCTCCAGCCTAAAGAGATTTTTGAAAAAACTGATCGCTGGGACGACAAGAAAGTCGATAACTGGTTCAAGACTAAGCTGGCAAACGGCACTGAACTGGGCATGGGTCTCACGCACGAGGAGCCAATCGTTGATTCCATGAAGGACTTCATCAGTTCGTACAAAGATTTGCCAGTATCTGTGTACCAGATCCAGAACAAGTTCCGCAACGAATTACGTGCCAAGAGCGGACTACTTCGCGGCCGAGAGTTCGTCATGAAGGACATGTACACATTCGCTCGAAATCAAAAAGAGCACGACGAAATTTACGAGAAGGTGGCCGTGGCCTACGCGCGGGTCTACGAGCGACTGGGTATCGGTGACATTACTTACCGAACCTACGCCGACGGAGGCATCTTTACAGAGAAATTCAGCGACGAATTCCAGACAATAAGCCCAATTGGCGAAGACACCATTTGGGTCCACGAGGGCAAGAAGATTGCCTTCAACGAAGAAATTATGAGTGACGAGACACTCGAGAATATGGGCGTTAAGCGAGAAGAACTTGTCGAGAAGCGTGGCGTCGAAGTCGGAAATATTTTTCCACTCGAAAGCAAATATTCAGACGCCCTAGAGCTCTTTTACAGTGATGAAAACGGTGAGCAACAGTCAATCATTATGGGCTGTTACGGTATCGGGGTTAGCCGCCTCGTTGGCATGCTCGCCGAGCACTTTTCAGATGAAAAGGGCCTTGTCTGGCCAGATAACATCGCACCTTTCAAGGTAATCATCAGCCAGTTAGGGGACGATGAGACGGTCGTGCAATGTGCGTATGATATGTATCAAAAGTTGACGGCTGCCGGTGTTTCGGTATTATATGATGACCGTACAGATGCGAGACCTGGAGAGAAGTTCGCGGATGCTGATTTGCTTGGCATTCCATATCGCATTATTGTAAGTGCCAAGACGGTTGCAGAGAACAAGTATGAGGTTAAGAAGCGCACAAGTGCTGAATCTCAAATGTTGTCCCTCGCAGATGTAATAAATCTAACGGCGAAGAATCCAACTGAATTGGTATAGTTGACCGAAAGGAAAACCTACCAACCTCAGATCGAACAGAATTAAGGAGAAACTGATAATGAAGAAACAATTCCATTTGACCCAATCGGGTGTTGACGAGCTTAAGGCCGAACTTATTGAACTAACTGGTTTGCGCTCAGAAATTGCTGATCGCATCAAGACCGCCCGCGAATTTGGTGACCTAGGCGAGAACATGGAGTACACAGCTGCCCGTCAAGACCAAGAGCGTAACGAAGCTCGTATTTCCGAGATTGAACACATCCTGGCTAACGTACAGGTCATCACCGCACCTAAGAACGACGGCAAAGTTGTTCTCGGTTCTACTGTTGAGCTCAAGAGTAAAGACGGCAAAGTCTCAAAGCACTTCCAAGTTGTTGGTACTGTTGAGGCTGATCCACTAAATGGCAAGATTTCTGACGAATCACCAATCGGCCAAGCATTGCTCGGCAAAAAGGAAGGCCAGGACGTCGAGATTAAGACTCCTGCCGACACATCAGTCTACCTCATTGCTAACATTAGCTAGTCTACCCGACATACAATTAACGCCCTTGGTCCGCCAAGGGCGTTTTCTTATGCAAAATTGATATTACGTGATTTTCATTGTATAGTATATACGCCTCAACACACCCAGTGTTGCGCACATCCGACAAGTGAGAAGTATCCGAGCGAAAGGAAACACGGCCATGGCCACCGAAGGCATGAGCAACGAAGAGATCGCGGCCGCACGTCGCATTGAGCAGCTCAGCCAGCACGCAGCCTTGCTCGCGCAGGTGGAGATGCTCAGCGTCCCGACCACCATCAAGGTGCTCAAGCTGCAGCTCCCGGACATCATCGTCCTCGTGGACGCTCACTCCGCAACCGTCAAGATCCCGGCTTTCCAGTTCCTCCGCGACGCCAACGACGTCCCGCTGCCGTTGCCCAACCGCAAGGTTCAGGCAGTCAACAGGGAGAAGGGCGGCTATCACGGCTACCCGAACCTCAACATCAACGGCGCCTGGAGCGTTCTCTCCTGGTGGCGTACTCCGATGAAGCTCGACGCGAGTGACCCGAACGAGACACCCTTCGCGCCCATCGACATCGTCGACGATGCCGTCAAGCTCGACCTCGTGGCCAAGTGGCTCAAGGAATGGGCGGACGAGTCCTACGGATGATGTACCTAAGGCGACGCGTTCACCGCCCGTGTGAGATCGCTGTGTGACGCCAAGGGGCGGGTAGGTGTGTCGCTAACGCGATGCTCTAACGGCTTTGCCGTACTATCCGCCCGCTTCGCCGTATTTCTCACTTGTCCACCAACCACATGAAGCGTATGCCTCCGTAAGGAGGTTTTTTGCTGCAGTGGCTCCGTATCTGTAAACGTGGTAAAATATAAGCAAAATTAAGGAAATAACACATGAATTGGCTAAACACCATTGTTGACGATCTGATTGCTCGTCACCCAGAAGGCGAGATCCTCGTTGAGTCTGGCGGCTCTCCAAGTGGCACACATCACTTAGGGCATATGCGAGAATTTGTTACCTCAGATGCAATTATGCTGGAACTTCGCCGCCGTGGTCATAAGGCTCGTCACATTTACTTCGCAGACGATATGGATGCATTTCGCAAAGTACCTGTTGATATCCCGGCCGAGTATGAACAACATCTAGGTGTTCCACTATGCGATATCCCAGCTCCTGACGGCAGTGACCAATCATATGCTAGTTTTTTCTTATCCCAGCTCGAACGTGCAACAACGGCATTGGGCGTTGAGGTTACATTCGTACGCTCCCACGAGAAATATCGCTCAGGGTTCTTCGTGCCCGCTATCGAACGCAGTCTTGAGCATCTAGCAGACGCCCGCAAAGCGCTTGAGACCATCTCAGGCCGCGAATTAAATGAAAACTGGTCACCAATCCAGGTGATGGAAAAAGGCCGTCTCAAAAATCGCAAATTTATCGGTATAGATAAGGTATCCAAAACGGTTACATATATCAACACTGATGGCGATGAGCAGGCAGTGCGCTACGATAAGGGTGATGTAAAGCTCGACTGGCGCCTCGACTGGCCTGGTCGCTGGTGGCTGATGAACGTATTGGCTGAGCCATTCGGTCGTGATCATGCCACAAAGGGCGGTTCTTGGGATACGGGCGTGCAAATCATGAAAGATGTTTATGATGCCGAGCCACCATTTCCTGTACCGTATGACTTTATTAACCTAGCTGGTGATACTAAAAAGATGAGCGCTAGTAAGGGAACTGGTCTCGATGCAGAAGAAGGGTCGACCATCATGCCTCCCGAGGTCGTACGCTACTTTATTCTACGTGCTGCTCCATCCAAGCGCCTCTACTTTGATCCCGTTAATGGTGTCGTTCAGCTTATGGACGAGTTTGCCGCCCTTGCAGCAAAACCTGACAGCGAAAAGACTGATTCTGAAAAGCAGCTTTTATACATTTGCACCCACGGCCAGGAAACGAAGACTGTTAGTCGTGTGCCATTTTCGCACCTCGTTGCGAGCTACCAAGCATCATTGAAAGATGTTGACAAGACGCTTGAAGTTATCAAGCGCACCGAACACGCCCAGGCTGCTGAAGAAGACACTGAAATCATCAAGCGCGAACTTCAGTTTATTGATGCGTGGCTTGAGAAGCGTGCCCCAGAAGATGTCAAATTTGCACTGACCGAAACTATCGATATCAGCCAGTTTACCGAGCAAGAGCAGAACTTCCTCAAGCAACTTGGCGACAAGGTTGCTTCAGCCCCTGTAGACGCAGACGGTGCTTGGTTCCACGATGCCACGTACGAGCTTAAGGACGAACTTGGCCTTGCTCCGAAAGAGATGTTTAGTACACTGTACCGTGCGCTCATTGGCAAAACATCCGGTCCACGTGCCGGCTGGTTCCTAAGCATCCTGCCGCGCGATTGGCTGGTTGCTCGTTTGCAGCTTCGCGGCTAGATTAATCGCCACAGCTTACCCCAACTACTGGAGTGTGCTACAATTGCTCTCAATGAAAAAAGTCATATTTGTTACAGGTAGTGATCGCAAAATTCGTCACATGCGTAAGGCGTGCGAGGCACTTGGTATTGCTGTTGAACAGCAGATTTTTGACGTTGACGAGATTCAATCGCACGATCCTATCAGAATATCTGAGCACAAGATGGCGGAAGCTTTTGAGCGCACAGGCGGCGCGCCAACAGTTATCAATGACGCCTATTGGAGCATTCCAGCCCTCAACGGTTTTCCTGGCGGCTATATGAAAGATGTCATTGAGTGGTTTGAGGCTCAGGATTGGCTCGATCTCATGGCAAACAAAACAGATCGCCGTATTTGCTGCACAGAAACGCTTATCTATAAGGATGATCATCAGACCAAAACCTTTAGCAAGGAGTACTGGTTCGAGATTATTACTGGGCCGCCGCGCGGTTCAGGGCTCTCAATGGAACAGGTGGTTTCAACAGATGGTGGCAGGCTGACTATAGCAGAGGGCTACGGCAGCTCCGAAGGCTCATCTGTGGTCGAAAAATATGTCTGGCACGACTTCGCTGCTTGGTATTCCAAAGAAGCGTAGCGTATCATGCACGCCCGTGCCGTAGTATAGTAGTACTACTAAGCAGGGAGGTCGCCATGAAACGAAAATTAGCGTGGTTGCTCGGCGTTGTAGCGCTCATCGCCAGCATTATTTGCCTATCTATCTTCCAGCCGCACCACAGTCATACAGTTATTTCATCGCACGATCGTCCAGCGGCACACGCACTTCGCCAGAAGAGCGCATGTGAACTCTTTACGTCATCCATTGCATATACGCAGTTAGGCTCTCGGGCTCAAAAGATAGATGCCTCTCCATCGGGGCAGGCCTCAACGGAAGATATGCGCATATCATCGTGTGCTTATGAGGCTGGCACGGGCGGCTCGGTTTCATCCCTGACGGTGCGCGCCGCGCTCAATAGAGCCGCATATGGCACGAATGTGCTTGGATTCCAAAGTACTCGTGCAGCCGCAGCGGATCAAGGTCTCGACACCCACATGAACGTGATGTCTCAGTACCATACAGCTGCGTATTACAATGCGACGTTCAAGCAGCTGCATATACTTGTTCACCACGGTCAGTACTGGCTCATTGTCCAGGCTGACGGCGGCAAGGCTAAAACAGAACAGCTGGCTCACGCAATCATGAGCCAGCTGTAACTTGCCCGAGGTAAGCTACTTCTTTGCTGTGTTTTCTGGAGATGAGTGGCTTGATGCTGCTGTGTGTACGTCATCCGTATAGCTGTCACGGATCTGGAACAACAGATACAAACCAACGCCGGTGCTAATCAGCACACTCAAGAATGACCCAAAGCCGTTGTAGTCGGTAAAGATGGAGATTACACCATACACGAGGTTGATAAGCGCCGCATAAAATATAAGATTCCAGCCTGCTTTTTTGCGGTCCTTGGTAGGCTGGTAGGCAAGCAAATACATAACAGCTTCAACAACCAGTACCAGTAGCGCCAACCAGATAGTTGCGTTCATGCGATTGGTTGATATCGTTTCGCCCCCATACATGCGGCTTAGATCGTTAGCATACTTGATCAGATTATTGGCAAGGTGAGCCCAGTGCCAGAGCGACCATGCAGCGATAAGCGTCAATGACCCTACAATCACCGTGATGTAGGGAAGATTTTTGACAATCATTTTTTTGCCCTTGGGGGAGAGGGGCGGCAATTTGCCAACAAAAATAGTCTGTAGGTTTTTCTCGAGCGAACTAAGCGTTGCCATGGTGGTTTTCCTGCTTACGTTGTATTCACTTAATGTACGCTGAGGATGCAGGCTTTGCAACTAGTGAGTATAGAGAGAACGCTTGCCAAAGAACGGGTAAAACGGTTAAGGTTAGAGTATGGAATTTTCTGAGAACCTTCATGTTGTTATGGATAACCGACTTATCCAGGTTCTGGCAACAGTCATCATTGCACTTATCGTACAGTTGATTGTACGTGCGCCAATCGAGCGTGTTGTGCGTCGGGCTATTCGCAGCCACCGTTATACGAGCAAAGAAGAGGAGCGCAAGCGAGAAGACACACTTATCACGGTATTTCACACCGCCATAATGGTTGCTATCTGGATTATTACGCTCGTTGTTATCTTGTTCGAGCTCAAGATTAATGTCGCTGGGCTCCTAACCGGCGCTGGCGTGATTGGCGTGTTCGTAAGCCTTGGTGCCCAGAGTACAATCCGCGATTTCCTCGCGGGTATTTTTATCATTTTGGAGAATCAGTATCGAGTTGGTGATGTCGTTAACCTCAGCGCTGGCGTTACCGGTGGTGTCTCTGGCGTGGTCGAGGACATTACTGTTCGTATCACAAAACTGCGCGATCTTGATGGCAACCTGCACATCGTGTCTAACGGCTCGGCAGGCGTCATTACTAATATGACATTTCAGTTTGCCAATGTTAACGTCGATATCCCGGTTTCATATGCGAGTGATATCGATAAAGTTAAGAAAATCATGAATGAGGTGGGCGTAGCGCTCGCTGGTGATAAAGTTCTCGGGCCAGATGTTGTTGAAGCGGTGCAGTTCTTGCGCGTCGACCAGTTTGGCGACTCAGTGATGGTCGTCAAGGCACTCGGCAAGGTAAAAGCCGGTGCTCAGTGGGACGTTGCGGGCGAGTTCCGCAAACGCCTCAAAGAAGCTTTTGACAAAAAAGGTATCGATTTGCCATATCCGCAGGTTGTTGTCCACCAAAGTCACGGTCACAAATAAGGAGAATTTTATGAAAGCTATTTGGAAAGACACTGTTATCGCCGAGGCGCCCCAAAAAGATCTTATCTACATTGAACAGAATTGGTATTTTCCACCTTCGAGCGTCAAGCAGGACTATCTGCAGAAGAGCCCGACGCCATACACCTGCCCATGGAAAGGTGAGTGCCAATACTATAATGTCGGCCATGGTGATGACTGGAGCCACGACAGCGCTTTCTCATACCCCAGCCCTAAACCAACAGCGCTGGAGATCGTCAAAAAAGACTTCTCCGGATATATTGCATTCTGGCAGGACGTCGAAGTCACCGAATAAAAAATAACCCCTGTGAATCAGGGGTTATTTCGTTGCAGAAAGCTTTGTACTATTCAGCTTTACGAGCTAAACGCTTCATGTAGAAGATGTAGCCGGCACCGATGCTTGCAAATGCGATAGCGATGGTGCTTGCGGGACCAGTGCTAGGCAATGCAGCAGGTGTTTCTGCTGGAGCAGTTGGTGTTGGCGCAGGCGTACTAGGAGTAGGTGTGGTAGGAGTTGCTGGAGGTGTTACAGGAGGCGTTGGAGTCTCAGGAACAGTTACCTTTACAACAGCGTTGTCACAGCCACTCTGTGCGTTGTCATTTGCTGCGCTGTTGCCAGTGAAGCAAGCTTTGTTAGTGATAACGGCGTCTTTAGATGCAGTTACCTTAACTTGGTATTGCTTAGTCACGCTCTGCTTTGGCTTGAGTGTGCCTAAGTTTTCGTTGATGGTGCGTTCGGTAGGGTTGCTAACGAACTCAACACCGTCAGGAAGGGTATCCTTAAGGACCGTGTTGACCATGTCATTCTTGCCGTCATCAGATGTCTGCGCGTTGCTAACAGTAATGACGTAGTTGAGGATATCACCTGGCTTAGCTGCAACAGCTGAACCGGCGTCATTAGCGTCACTAAGATCACTCTTAGAGGTAACGTTTTGTACCTTCTTGACGATTGTTCCCTCTGGGTGCCATGCAAAAGCTGGTGTAGCTATTGCACCGACAAGCCCTAAGCTCACTATGCCGCTAACGGCGATAGTCTTGAAATTGCCCATATAAACTCCTTTGTCTCACGGGGAAGACCGGGTGAGGATTTCAATTACAGTCTTAATTATACGCTTTTTAAGCTATTAGTCAATAAATCCTCAGAAAAGCAATAGCATTAAGTGATAAATATCACATATTGACCCTAGATAGAATGTATTTTACACTGTAGCTAGTTTATGGCTTCGCCACGAACCTTAGTAGGTATGAATTCGACCAAACAGACGTGAAATCCCGAGAAATCGGTGGTTTCAAAGAGAAGTACGTGTTGACACTTGGTAGCGTGTTGAAGATACGCACTCCTCCAATTGCTGTCCACGTATAGGGGAAAGTTCGAGAGTCCGATCCGGCCAACTCCAAGTAAGTAGGGAGATGTGCTCTCGATCCCGCGCGCCAACGCGGTTGCAGTGACACGGTCCATATAGCCTGAGGTTGGCTCGTGTAACGCATTTTCTCCGCCGCCCGAATGGGATGCATCTTTATGGCCTCCGCCGCCATAGCATCCCATTCGGGCCCAATTGCTCGTCACCCTGACCACGGACAGCGCCATGGGGTGACGATTGCGCCCGGACGAGGACAGAAACTAAAGCTCCCCCGTGCTTGGTGAAAGTTCTCGTCCGGGTCCGCAACCTGAAGCCTCTCCGCTCTCCAACCAATTCATACCTACTATATTCCACTGAACATTTCGCTTATGGTACACTCTAGATATGCAAAAAGCTCTCTTCGCAGCTGGCTGTTTCTGGGGTGTACAATTTTATTTTGACGAGGTCCCAGGTATAACGCAGACAACTGTCGGCTATACTGGCGGGCATGTCCCACATCCCACGTACGAAGCTGTTTGTGCGCACAAAACAGGGCACGCTGAGGCCACCCTCATCGAATTTGACCCGCAAAAAGTAACCTACGAAACCCTCGTACGACAATTTTTTCGTATGCACGACCCCACGCAACTTAACCGACAAGGTCCAGATGTCGGCGATCAATATCGCTCTGCTATCTTCTATTTTTCTGAAGAACAAAAGCAAACAGCAGAGCATGTCCGTGATGAACTGCAGACGAAATTCAAGAAGCCTATCGTAACTCAGATTGAGCCGGCTCGCGAGTTTTACGAAGCCGAGGCCTATCATCAGAAGTTTAGTTTACGTACAGGCATCGGCATGTGCCATATTCCGTATGCGCCAGTTTAGTCTCGTGATACCATTGCAGTAAGTAAACGAGATACATCATGAAGTGCACAAAGGCTATTATTCCTGTTGCTGGTTTCGGGACTCGACGTCTGCCAATAACCAAATCAATCGAAAAGAGCATGTTGCCAATCCTCAACCGCCCGATGATTGACTATGTGGTCGAAGATTGCATCAAGGCGGGCATAACAGATATCTATATCGTGGTTAGCCCTGGCGCAACCCAGATACGCAGCTACTATTCACCCAAACCAGAGTTGGAGACATACCTGCAGGACCATGGCAAAGATGCGTTGCTGCCACTTATTACACCGCCCGATGATGTACGGTTCCATTTTATCGAGCAAGGGCCAGATGCTAACGGGCGATTTGGCACGGCAGTTCCAGTATGGCTATGTCGTGAATTTGTAGAAGCTGATGAGCATGTATTGGTGCTAATGGGCGATGATGTTATATACAATGCCGATGGGTCGTCGGAGGTCAGACGCCTCGTAGACCACCTTGAGCAAACGGGTGCTCGTGGCGCACTTTTAGGGGTGGAAATCTCGCCTGAAGAAGTGAGCCACTACGGAGTTCTGGTTACTGAGCAACAGGAGGGGTACCAGCGTTTTCTTTCGGTTCAAGAGAAACCGAGCGTCGAGGAGGCTAAGAGTAACCTTATCAACATCAGCAAATACATTTTACAGGCCGACTTCTTTGGCTATCTCGACTCGTATATGAAAACCGAACAGCCTGGCGAATACTACATCACGGACGCGCTTAATACCTATGTAGCTGCGGGCAATGCATTGGCCGTTTTGCCAGCTCGTGGCGAGTATCTAGACAGCGGTACCGTTGAACACTGGCTTAAGGCAAACCAAACCGTAGCTCGCCACCTGCATAGCGCCTAATTTCATCTGTTATTACGGTGGTGCCGCGCAGTGTAAACGTGTATAGTCATAGTATGGCATCCACAAAGAAGAAACGAACCACTCCAAAATCCGCTAAGGCAGCGATAACTGAGGCCAAAGCGGCACCAAAGGTGTCCGCCCAGAAACAAGAACAGCCCGTAGCCAAGTCCACGACAAAAACACTTATTCTCAAGAAAATTACAACTGCCGATTTGTTTCGCTGGAACAAATGGCTGGCATGGATTTACGCGCTTCAGGGCATAGTGCTGGTAGTATTGAGCGCAACTCGCTCCTTTCCGGTTACGACAAGCTTTTTGTCACCAAACCCACTGGTAGCTGATCATCTATCACTTGTTAATGCCACGCATCATTTGTTCGATATAAATCTGACATGGCTTATAGCGGCCATCTTCTTTGTGGCCGCACTTATACATGTAGCTATGGCGACTAAATGCCGTACTCGCTACGAACAAGAGGTCGACCAGGGCATCAACCGTATGCGCTGGGCTGAGTTTGCAGTTGGCGGTGGTCTTACGCTTGTAGTAATCGCTCTGCTTGGCGGAGTCTACGATATCTCAACGCTCGGTTTGCTGTTTGTGATGAATGTGATCGCTGGGTCTCTCGGCTGGGGTATGGAGTTCTACAACCAAGGCAAAAAAGAGCAAAACTGGTTGGCGCATGGCGTTAGCCTTGTTGCCGGTATAACACCCTGGGTCGTACTTGGTCTCTACCTATTTGGCGCAAATGTATACGGTACTGGCCACGTTGCACCGTTTATCTACTGGGTATACGGAAGCATGGCTGTTTGTTTTGCGGGTCAGTTTGTGACTACATATTTGCAACAAAGTAAGAAGGGGAAGTGGGTGGATTATCTCTATGGCGAGCGTATGTTTATGATCCTGTGGGTCATCACGTATACAGCGCTTGCGTGGCAGATTTTCGTAGGCACACTACAGCCATAATGCGAACACTACTCTTTGATTTTGATGGAACCATCGCCGATAGTTTTGCTGTTGTAACCGAAATCTTCTATACGCTTACAGGGCACGAGCGTGTTGATGACCCCAAGGAAATTGAACGCTTGCGACGTTTGCCAATGACTAAAGTTGTCAAAGAGCTACACGTCCCACCGCTCTTGATCCCACGCCTACTTATGAAGGGCCGCAAGATGATGGGCGAGCATCTCAACGAAGTTCCGGTCTTTGATACAATGGCAGAGACACTGTCCGCGCTCCAGGCTAAAGGCTACACGCTCTACATTATGAGCTCAAACAGTACTCACAATGTACGGCGCTATCTTGAGATCAAAAAATTGGATACATATTTTTCGGAAGTGTACGGCGGCATCGGTCTTTTGAACAAAGCTGCGGCCATCCGCAAAGTCATGCGACAAAATGGTTTACACGGCGAAGAGTGCGTGTACATCGGTGACGAATCACGCGATATTGAAGGCGCCAAACGGGCAGGGGTGGCTGTTATATCTGTCGGTTGGGGGTATAATGATCCAGAACTGCTCAAATCACGCAATCCAAACGCGTTAATTATGCAACCAAAACAATTACTAGAAGCTGTGGAAGAGGTTTAATACATGCAAAGAGTTATAATCGAAAAATTAGTTCATGGTGGCCAAGGACTGGCAACACTTGACGATGGTCGCAAGGCATTCGTCTGGGGCGCACTTCCTGGTGAAACGGTTAATATCCGAGTCATCAAAAAGAAACGTTCATATTCTGAGGCGATTACAGAGGAAATTATCAAGGCTTCCCCTGAGCGCATCGACCCACGTGAGTCGAACTATCTTGCAACGAGCCCATGGCAAATTATGAAGTTTGACGTCGAGAACGACTACAAGAAACGTATTGTTCAAGAACTCTTTACCCAAGCACACGTTCCCGTCCCAGCTTTCGAGATGACAACGGCGGGCAGCGAATGGCATTATCGCAACAAAATGGAATATAGCTTCTGGGGCGATGAAGACGGTTTGCATTTGGCGCTCCACAATCGTGGCTCTCACCAAAAGACAATTGTTACTGGTAGTGAGCTGGCTCTCGAGGCTTTAGACAAGGGCGCTAACGCTATTGTTACTCAACTTCAGAAACTCAACCCACGCGCTGGAGATTTGAAGACAATAATTGTTCGATGTTCGCAAAAAGGTGACGTAGTAGTGTCATTGTTCACAAAACTAGAAGACTTTAGCCGCCTCGAACTTCCTGAGGGTGTAAAGGGGCTTCGTGTCTATCACTCCAACCCTAAGAGCCCTGCAAGTGTGCCAACTAAACTTATTTACGAGCTGGGTGATGCAACATTGACTGATGAGCTCTTGGGCCGTCCATTCACCTATGATAGTGACTCGTTTTTCCAGGTAAACATCCCTGTATTTGAAGCTGCGCTTACTCGCATCAAAGAACATGGCGCAACCGACGATCTCGTCGACATGTATGCTGGTGTCGGTAGTATTGGTCTCAGTGTTGCAGGCAAGAAAGTACAGCTTGTTGAGGCAGATGCGGCAACCGCAGCCATGGCTCGATTAAACGTCGCAACTGACGACGGCACTATTGAAGCTGAAGTTGTCGAGGCTCCTTCCGAAAAAGTGCTCGATTACATCGCTCCAGATAAGACAATTATTGTTGATCCGCCACGCGCCGGCCTCCACGATAAGGTCGTGCAGCGAATACTTGAAGTTAAGCCGCCAAAGGTAGTGTACCTCAGCTGCAACCCAAGCACTCAAGCGCGTGATCTTGCGCTCTTGCAGGATGCATACGACATCACTTATTTCGAAGGTTTTAACTTCTTCCCACACACGCCACACATCGAAACGCTGGCGGTACTCGTTCGCAAGTAGTGATATACTAGTGGTAATGGCATACAACAACTATTGGAGGGAGCGCTCACAGCCGTACAAGCCTGGGCAGGCGGCGCCGTTTAAGGTGAGCCGTAGTAAGATCGAGCTTTTTATGCAGTGCCCGCGCTGCTTTTGGCTCGATGCTCGTCTCAAGATAACTCGTCCAAATAGCCCTCCGTTTAACATCAACAAGGCAATCGACGAACTCTTTAAAAAAGAATTCGACGGCTACCGTGCTAAAGGTGAACCACACCCCATCATGATCGAGAACAAGGTCACAGCAGTACCGTTTGTTCACGAAAAAATGGACGAATGGCGCGAGAATTTTACAGGCGTTGTGCACGTTCACGAGCCAACCAATCTGCATGTATTTGGCGCCGTTGATGACCTGTGGGTATCGCCAGCGGGCGAAGTTATCGTTGTTGATTACAAGGCTACCGCCAAAGACAAAGAAGTAAGTATTAGCGCTGGTTGGCAGATTAGCTATAAGCGCCAGATGGAAGTCTATCAGTGGCTTTTGCGCCAAAATGGATTCAATGTCGCAGACACCGGCTACTTTGTGTACACCAACGGTCGTTTCGATCTCGACGGATTCAACGATCACCTTGAGTTCAAAACAAAACTTATTCCGTATACTGGCAACACCGATTGGGTAGCACCAACGCTCCAGAAAATGAAAGAGTGTATGGATACCGACACTATGCCTCCAGTGGGTGACAGCATCATGGGTGGCGAATGCGAATTTTGTGCCTATGCTCGAAGTCGTACGGAGTTGACACTCAAGGCTGTGCAAGCGAGAGCCGCAAAGCCCAAGATCCAAGGATAAAAATAAACAGCTCCAAAGGGGCTGTTTTGCTAATAAAAAACCACAAGACGTTGTTTGTGGGCATATGGTTTCAAGTTTTCTACTGACAAAATTAGGGGGGGTAAAACAGTAGATTGCAGGGGACGGGATGGGCGCGGGCGCGCGAAGATTTCGTCTGCTGCTATAGCAGGAATCTCGCGCCACCCGGCCACATCTTTTTACCCGTTGAACATCACCACTTGGTGACTACAGCAAACCGCCGAGGCTGAAGACGTAGTCTTCGGCCAGGAGGCAGAAGTACCGGCAGTACACGCTGATTTTGTTGATGAGTCGCCTCACCGCAGTTACTCCCTGAGTCGGTTGTACCGGGTTGTCTGGTTTTCTCCTTACTCGTTGTCGGGCTTCTCGGTGGGTTCCACCTTGAAGGTGAAGCTGCCGGTGAGGGGCGGAAGGGCACCGCTGGAGCGGGCCTGACGCTGGGGAGCCGGGGGCGCGGGGCGCGGAGGGGCAACCGGACGACGGACCTGCTGGACGTGAGCCGAGGGCTCTTCGCGAACGATCTCACGCTCGGCAGCCGGGACGACCGGGGCCTGACGCTGGGGAACGGCCGGACGAGCCGGGGGCTGACGCTGGGGAACGGCCGGACGAGCCGGGGGCTGTGCGGGCCGGACCCTGGGGGTCTGGGGGTGAGCGGCGGGCTGTGCGGTCGAGGTGTCGGTGTCGCGGGCCTGGGGGGCACGCTTCTTGGGCTTGAGGGCAGCCAGTGCTTCCTTCAGCTCCTCCTTGTCGAGGTAGCCGTCGAAGTGCTCGAGCAGCAGACGCTGACGGGCGGTGAACTGGGCCTCGTGCTTGTCGTCACCGTAGACCATGCGGTCGTAGAACATCTCGATGAAGTCGATGTCGCGCAGCGTCCGCAGGAAAGCGAACTTGGAACGACGACCCCAGCCACGGAGCTCGACCTTGCCACCGACACGCCAGCCCTTGTTGAGCAGAGCGAGCATGAGGAGGGCAGACGGCCAGAGCCAGATGGTGATGAGGGTGCCGAACACGAAGCCGACGAAGCCGGGCACGAAGTTCGACAGCATGACCAGGATCAAGATCGCGGCGGCAAGGCCAGCCACGACTCGAACGAGACCGATAACGGATTTCACAGGATTCCTCCAGTGTTTGGGCGACGGATGTCGCGGGTTTTGTCCCGAAGTGGGGAGGCTGCACGCAATTAGTTATTGTATGCAAGCTTCCCACTTCGTTGATGCAATCTACTGTTAAATAACACTCGGAAACACGCGCTATAACAGGGGTCTCACAAGATAACAAGTATTATAACATATTTATGCTTACTTGTCACTACGCTTATGCTTTCTGGGCACAAAAAAACCGCCCAGCTGGCGGTGAACATTCAGGGGTGTAGCAGTAGATTGGTAGGGGGATTTTGTGGGGGTGTGGGCAGGAGGCGTGGTGTCGTGACGACAGTGTTCCACGCCTCCTGCGCTCAACGGTTGCTGGCTGCATAACCCGCTTTGATAAGAGCTTATCGGCTCAAACCATGGTTAGCTGCCGGCGAGGGTGCCCGTCAGGCGTTGGTGGTCTCGCGCTGGTGGCCGGTGAGGTGCCCGCGGACGGTGTTGATGGTCTTGGCGCCCTTGTAGGCGAAGGCCAGCAGGCCGAGCGGCGCGAGCAGGATCGCGGTGTAGTCCTTGAAGCCGAGGCTGCGGTTGCGGGCACCCCAGAGGGTGAGGCCGCCGAGCAGACCGACACAGGCGAAGTAGAACCACACGACCAGCATGATGCTGTGCTTGACGATCTGCCAGACGGTGTTGAACTCCTTGTAGACGGAGAACAGGCCGAAGAGCAGGAACAGCACGGCGATCAGGCCGGCGATGGACTTCTTCTTGTCGGTGTTCTCGTCGGTCGCGACGGGGGTACCGGTGGTCTGAGTCACGATGTGACTCCTTCCAGTGTTCGTGGCCAAAGGCCAGGGTGAACTCGTTTCCCATTTTGGGAGCGAGGGAGGCTACGTACTATCTATAGTGCGCACTCTTTCTCGCTCTCAAACTACCAATCTACTTGTAAAAAAGCACTCGGAACAGATGAAAATCGCTCACAAGTTAGGACAATTTTACGTCTTTTTGGGTGTTTTGTCAAATACTCATGGCAAACAGTGGTCATATATGAAATATCGCGTGCTATACTATAGGTACATGAAAGTTCCACACACTATCTTCACTTCACGCTTTCGCTCGAGTCGACTCCAGTCGGCTTTTTATACTTTTTCACCATTTTAGTTTTGCTTTAACCCCTTAAATAAGGAATTTCCGATGTTAGATATCCAATTTATTCGAGACAACCGACAGCTAGTTGAAGAAAAGTCTGCTCAAAAAGGCTATGCCGTGGACATCGACGCACTGCTTGCAGCAGATACCGAAAAACGAAAACTCGTAACAGATGTTGAAAAACTACGCGCCGAGCGTAACACGCTCTCTGATAGCCTCAAAAAAACTAAGCCAACGCCAGAGCAAATTGAGCACGGTAAGCAGCTCAAAGAAAAAATTGCCGGTCTGGAAGGCATGCTTTCATCTGTAGAGGGAACGTATAATACCTTGCTGAAGGCCGCACCAAACATGCCGATAGAAGGCGTGCCAGTAGGTGCTACCGAAGACGAAAACGTTATCGCTAAAACAGTGGGCGAGCCAACGAAGTTCGACTTCACTCCAAAGCACGATTTTGAGCTTGGCGAGGCCCTCGACCTTATCGACAAAGAACGTGCCGCCAAAATTGCCGGTAGCCGTTTCGCGTACCTCAAAGGTGATCTCGTCCGTTTGCAGTTTGCCATTGTGCAGTTCGTCATGACTGCTTTGGGCGACACAGTGATTATTCAGAAGTTAATCGATGAGAATAATCTGACCATCCCGGCTAAGCCATTTACACCCGTCTTGCCACCCGCAATGTTGCGCACCGCGCCTTACGTGGCTTCAGCTCGCCTTAATGCCGAGGAAGTAACCTACAAAATTGAGCAAGATGATCTCTGGTTGAACGCGAGTGCAGAGCACACGCTGTGCACGATGTATTGGAACGAGGTTTTGCCTGAGGAGATGCTACCAATTCGTTACTTGGGCTATAGCACGAGCTTCCGCCGCGAGGCAGGTACCTACGGCAAGGACATGGAGGGCATTTTCCGCCTGCACCAGTTCGACAAGCTTGAGATGGAGGTATTCTGTACGCCGGAAACAGGCCTCGAGGAGCACAAGCTCCAGATTGCAATCCAGGAATATCTTGTCGCCCAGCTTGGTCTGCCATACCGTCTTATCCAGAAGTGTACCGCTGATATTGGTAAGCCCAACGCCAGCGGTTACGACATTGATTGCTGGTTCCCCGGGCAGCAGCAATACCGCGAAACACACACGGCAGACTACATGACCGATTACCAGGCGCGTGACCTCAAAATTCGTGTTCGCCGTGGTCAGGATAAGCTTGAGTTGGTACACACCAACGATGCAACAGCCTTTGCAATGAGTCGTATTCTGAAATGCATCATGGAGAATTACCAAACGGCAGAGGGTAAGATTATTGTTCCTGAGGTGCTTCGCCCGTACATGGGCGGACAAGCAGAGATGTAAATCTAAAGGAGGGTTTCTTATGATTAAACAACTCGATATCACTGGTGTACACATGCAGATAGGGGAAGATTTGCACAAGTATGTGACTAAGAAAATTGGTCGACTTGACCGCTATATTCCACGTGCGAGTCGCGAGAGCGCGTATGTGCAAGTAAAGCTCAAGGAAGCCAAAAAAGACGGTAAAAAGGAATGTATTTGCGAGGTAATTATGCAATTACCCCAAGAAAAGATCACTATTACCGAAAGTACCATCAACACGTTTGCTGCTGTCGATATCGCCGAGACCAAACTTCACCAGCGCCTAAGCCGCTACAAAGATCTGCACGCTAATCCTCGTCTGCACAGACGATTGTTGACCCGCCTCAAGCATCGTCCGGACCCAGAGGCAATCTAGGTATTCCTCAAGTTTGAGCAAATATAGTTGAAGTAGGGCCCATCTGGCGTTACCCTGAATATATAGTGATAAATTGCTCGCCATATAGGGAGTAACAGGTTACAATGGATTAAAGTCCGTGAAAGTCATAGGGAGAATATAAGAGTAATCATGAATACGGTTTTCAAGAAAATACTGGGTGACCCGCAAGCACGTACCGTTAAGCGCCTCAAAAAGCGCGTGCGAAGCGTCAACGATCTTGCTGATACATACAAAAAAATGACCGACAAAAAGCTGCAGGAGCAGACTAACGTCCTCAAAAAGCGCCTCAAAACTGAGTCACTCGACAAAATTTTGCCAGATGCCTTTGCAGTTGTGCGCGAGGCCGCAACTCGCACCCTTGGCCAGCGCCACTTTGATGTGCAGCTGATCGGTGGCATGGTGTTGCACGAGGGTAACGTTGCTGAAATGCGCACCGGTGAAGGTAAGACTCTGGTCGCAACGGCGCCAGTGTATCTCAACGCTTTGACCGAAAAGGGTGTACATGTTGTTACCGTAAACGACTATCTTGCTCAGCGTGATGCTGGCTGGATGGCGCAGGTATACCACTTCCTCGGCCTTACTACCGCCGTTATTGTTGCTGACAAGTCCTTCATTTTCGACCCGAAGTTCGTTAACGAAGAGCACGAAGACAAGCGCATGCGCAACCTCAAGCCATGTACTCGTCAAGAAGCCTATGCTGCTGATGTTACCTATGGCACCAACAACGAATTTGGCTTTGACTACCTCCGCGACAACATGGTTCGCGAAACAGAGCAGTTGCGCCAGCGCGATTTGCACTTTGCGATCGTTGACGAAGTGGACTCTATCCTTATCGACGAAGCTCGTACGCCGCTTATTATCTCAGCGCCAAGCGTTACAACTGGTAGTGCATATGCTCAATTCTCTAAGGTCACACGTCAGCTCAAAAAAGAGCAGCATTACGAAACAGACGAAAAGCGTAAGACTGTAATTCTTACTGACGAAGGTGTCGAGAAGGTCCAGAAAGTTCTCGGTGTCGAAAACTTATACGCAGTCGAGAACATTCGTACTATTTATCACCTAGAACAAGCTCTGCGTGCCCAAGCACTCTTCAAGCGAGACAAAGATTACGTTGTTACCAACGACGGCGAAATTGTGATTGTTGACGAATTTACCGGTCGTTTGCTTGCCGGTCGTCGCTATAACGAAGGTCTCCACCAGGCTATTGAAGCTAAAGAAGGTGTTGAAGTTCAGCAGGAGTCTATGACCTTGGCTACTATTTCATTCCAGAACTACTTCCGTTTGTATGAGAAGCTTTCTGGTATGACCGGTACTGCCCAGACAGAAGCAGAAGAATTCCACCAGATTTACAAGCTTGAAGTTGTCGAGATCCCATCAAACCGCGTCGCGGCTCGCATTGACCGTCCAGACCGTATCTACAAGAGCGAAGCTGCAAAGTTTGGAGCAATCGCTCGCGAAGTGAAGATGCTTCACGAAAAAGGCCAGCCAGTGCTTATTGGCACGGTATCTATCGAGAAGAACGAACTTTTGAGCAATATGCTCGACAAAGCCAAGGTTCCACACCAGGTCCTGAACGCCAAGAACAATGAGCGAGAAGCTAAAATTGTTTCACAGGCGGGTGAAAAGGGCGCTGTTACGTTGGCTACCAACATCGCCGGTCGTGGTACCGACATCGTACTGGGCGAAGGCGTTAAAGAACTCGGCGGTCTGTTCGTGCTTGGTTCTGAACGCCACGAGTCACGTCGCATCGATAACCAGCTCCGTGGCCGTTCTGGCCGCCAGGGTGATCCTGGTGTCACACAGTTCTTTGTGAGTACCGAAGATGACCTCATGCGTATCTTTGGTGGCGATCGCATCGCGAGCCTCATGGGTCGTTTGAAAGTTGATGACGAAACACCAATCGAAAACCGTCTGATCTCCCGTTCGCTCGAAGGTTCACAGAAGAAAGTCGAGGGCTTCCACTTTGACCAGCGTAAGAACGTTGTTCAGTACGACGACGTTATGAACCGTCACCGCAAGGCAACCTATGCTATGCGTCGCGAAGTTTTGCGCTCAGAAGACATCAGCAAGCGCATCAAGACACTGATCGAAGAAGAAGCTGACCTTATGGCTGCATCCCCATTGCTCACAACTGAGCAATTCGAAGATGTCGTAAAGAGTGTATTTCCATTCGATGAAGCTACGCTTGACCGCTTGTTTGACAGCTCGGCCGACAAATTTGGCACGGTGCTCAAAGATGCCGCTACGGAACTATACGAAGGCCGTGAAATAGCTTTTACCGCTGAGATTATGCGTAAAGTTGAACGCGACCTCTACCTGCAAATTCTTGATAACCTCTGGATGCAACACCTTGAGAACATGGATCATCTTCGTGAAGGCATCCACTGGATGGCTGTTGGCCAACGTGACCCACTCGTAGAGTATCGTCGCCAAGCGCAGCTCGTCTTTGACGAAATGCAGGGCGAACTTCGCACGCAAGTTGTGCGTACACTCTTCCACGCTCAGCCTGTTGATCGTGCAGACCTTGAAGCTCCAACCGAAACTGAGCTGACCCGTGCTGCACGTCAATCAATCAGCAACGCTGACCGTATCATTGATGCAGACGACGAGTTCGAGGCTGCCGACTTTGCCGCAGCCAAGAAAGCCGAAGCAACCAAGAAGGCAGCAACTCCAACTGACCACAAGAAAGCGCGCAAAGCTGAGCGCCAACGTAAAACAAAAGCACGTAAGCGTAAATAAGCGCCCCAACACGAAAAGGACATTCCGGCATGAAGCATACTGTTACTGAGGTGACTCTCGAAAATGGCGCAAAAGGACTCTTAATTCACGTTCCTGACGCAACTGTCATGAGCTTTGAGCTCAACTTTCGAGCAGGTGAATATCTGGTCAAGGGTGATAAGTGGGAAACACCCCACCTCATGGAACACATTTTGCTCGGTGCTAACAAAACATACCCCAAGGCCCGCTTGTTCCAGGCCGAAATCGAAAAAAACGGCGCATACAGCAACGCTTCAACGGGTGTCTACGACATCACATATGAGGCTGAATGCGCCGATTTCGAGTGGGATCGCATCCTTGATCTTATGATTTTGGCTATCGCCAAGCCGCTTTTCCTCGAGGAAGAATTTAAGGCTGAATTCGGTAATGTTCGCGAGGAGCTTTCAGCTCGCTCAAACAATCATTTCCGCCACCTAAGTTTGGCGCTTCGCGAACATTACGGCTTTATGGCCAAGACCGATCAGGAACGCCTGAGCCTTATGGAGAATGTGACGCTTGAGGATGTCCGCGAGCACTACGAACGAACGCACACGACCCGTAATTTGCGTTTTGTTATCGCCGGAAATCTAACACCCAAGCGCCGCGAAACTGCGATCGCTGCACTTGAGGCCATCAGCCTCAATAAGGGCACACGCCGCCTGGCGCTACCCGATGAACGTCCAACGCGTCGTACTGACCCTGTATATATCCATAATAAGACTGTCAAAAATCTCTATTTCTACCTCGATAGCTTCATGAATCGACGCATGACGGATGACGAAACGGATGCGCTCGGCTTGGTCAACACGATGCTCACAGAGACGTTGTATTCCAAGATGCTTGGCACTGCTCGCGAACGCGGTCTCGTCTACGGCATGAGCTCTGGCTATGGTCAGACCAAGCACAGTAGCAACTGGTGGTTTGGTGCACAGGTTTCTCAAAAGAATGCTCCCGAGCTTTTTGAAATTATGATTTCTGAGCTCAACAAAGTCTTCCTGGGCGAGATAGATACTGCCGATATTGAGGCCGCCAAAGCGTATAGCATCGGCCGTTTCCAGCGCAGTGCACAGACAGTGAGTGGTACAGCAGCAGGTTACAGTGGACGCTACTTCTTTGACGAAATTATCGACGACTATTACCAGGTGCCGCAACGCATCAAGGCAGTTACAAAAAAATCTATCGTCGATATCTCACGACAATTATTCGAGGATGATGTCTGGGGCTTGGGTGTATTGAGCAACTGTGAAGAAGAATTTGCTCTTGATCTCCAGGGACGAGTTTCACCACTCTGGAAAAAATAGGGAAGCGGCGAGAGGCGCGGCGTACGGTATACTAAAGCAATGGATCAACTAGTTCAGGGCGTACAAGACCTCCAAGCCGAGCTTGACGGTGCTTTTGAAAAACTCGACATCTACACCTTAGAGACACAGAACAACACCTATAGAAAGCGTATGGCTGAGCCGGATTTCTGGCAGGATACCGCTAAGGCTCAAGAACTCGTACAGGCACAAGCCAAACTCGAAAAGCGTATTATGCCGTGGCTTGAGCTGCGAGCCTCGGTCGGTGATATTACCGAACTTGCATCACTCAATGATGAAACCATGGAAGAAGAGCTTGCGTCGCAGCTCGACACAGCTGTTAGCCAGTTTGCGAGTCTCAAAGAAGAGCTCAAATTTTCTGGTCCTTACGATGACCACGATGTAATCCTGAACATCTATGCAGGGGCGGGAGGCACGGATGCCCAAGATTGGGCACACATGCTTATGCGCATGTACATTCGTTGGGCGGAAGCTCACCACATGCACATAAAGGTTGTCGATGAGTCGACAGGTGACGAAGCTGGTATCAAGAGTGCCACGCTTGAAATAACCGGTACATTTGTCTATGGACGGCTCAAGGGCGAACATGGTGTACACCGCCTCGTACGTCTGAGTCCATTCAATGCTGAATCACGTGAAACAAGCTTCGCTAAAGTCGACATCTTACCGATGGTCGATCGACCAGACGATTTGGCAATCGATGAAAAAGACCTGCGCATCGACGTATACCGTAGCGGTGGCCACGGTGGCCAGTCAGTCAATACGACCGACTCCGCCGTTCGCATAACCCATCTTCCAACAGGCATTGCAGTTGCAATTCAGAACGAACGTAGCCAGCTACAGAACAAAGAAACCGCGCTCACGATTCTGCGCTCACGACTCGTACAGCTGCAGATGGAACAGCACCAGAAACATATTGATAAGCTTAAAGGTCCCAACCAATCAGCAGAGTGGGGCAACCAAATTCGTAGCTATGTACAGCACCCATACAAGCAGGTCAAAGATTTGCGCACACGATATGAGACAAGTGATATCCAAGGCGTCTTAAACGGCAATCTCGACTCATTTATTGACGCCTACCTCGAGTACACACTCGGCCTAGATTCGTAATATTTGACTAAAAATGGCATAATATGTCTCAGTAGAGATAGAGAAGATGCCGTATGAGCTACGAACACCCCGAACAAGAACCTGTCTGGAATGCTCCCGACGAGATGCAGCCTCTTGAATCTACCGGGTTCCCTGATGCCCTAGAGCCTTCTCTCGCGCAAAGAATTGAAACCATCTCCAGCCGTTATTCCAGCTGGGCCGACCAACATCCCGTAAAAGCTACCATCGCCGAAACCGTGGCGCTTTATGGATTGCGCAGAGTTATAGAGACTGGCGTCCAACGGACAGGTATCCGTGTAGGCAATGCTTTCAGTGAGCAGCATATAGACGAAGCGACGGTACATCCTGTGCGTGGCTTTCTTATGGCCACAGTGGCCGCACCAGTAGTTGAGGAGCTGATATTTCGCGGTATGATTGACGCTCCTTCAAGACAGGCTAGTGAGGCTGGTCAACATGGAAGGGCGCGCGTGCAGCGGCTCGCTTCAGCTCTATTGTTTGCAGCTGGCCACGCAGGCGCTATCCGTCCGCACGAGAACTGGCCGAAGGCGCCTTATGTGCATGTGACAACCGAGGGCACTACAGCTCCCGTAGGGCAGTTAATGGGTGGCCTTAACTACCAGCGGCTTAATAACTCACGTGGTTTTTGGTACGGCGTACTCGGGCACGCAGCTAACAATACTCTGGCAAGTGTAGCCATGATCCCTGAAGTCATACGCAACCGAAAAGCTCGCTAACACGATGTAACATATACTATGCAATATATTCGGTAAGTCGGTAATACTTAGTGTCAGTAAATTGACATAAGCGCAATAAAATGATAGTGTATAAATGTTCTACCAAAATAAAAAAGGAACAAAAATACCTATGAGTGACCCAAACGGCTACCCATTTAACAACGAAGGCGACCGATTCGAAAACCCAGAAGGTGAAATCGGCCACACTGCCTTAGACGGCACCCAGATTGATGTCCTAGACCAATCCGAGCCATTCCAAGTAGATGTGGATACATCAGCCAACAACTTTTCTGAGGAAAGTCCAGAAGATGCACTAGCGCGTCTCGGCTATAGCGAGGATAACCGCGCAGGCGAGTTCGACCCTCGAGATCAGACCTGACGTACATAGCATTTGTTATACAGAAAAACAGCCCATATTTTGGGCTGTTTTTCTGTGAAATAAAACACCAATCGTAAGGTTAGCTGCATAAGTACATAACTTTTTAATACTTATTGCTTGATAAGGTGTGGTACGTGTCTGTTATAATAATGCTAATGATTTTATTGGACAGGGTAACGAAAACGTATGGCAAACATGCCACACCGGCACTTGACCGCATTAGTTTGCATGTAGAGCCGAAGGAATTTGTAATTGTAGTAGGGCAGAGCGGCGCCGGTAAGACCACGCTTTTACGTCTTTTGACGCGTGAGGAAAAGCCATCGAGTGGCAAAATTGTCGTTGGTGGTATTGACTACGACAAGCTTCGCGATAAGGATATTCCACTGTTGCGTCGCAAGATTGGTGTAGTTTTTCAGGACTTCAAACTCCTGCCTAACCGTACGGTTTTTGAAAACGTTGCATTCGCACTCGAAATTGTTGGTATGGGCAACTATGAAATCCGCCACACTGTTCCAAAGGTACTCGACATCGTGAACTTACGCGGCAAAGAAAAGCGTATGCCATACGAGCTTTCCGGTGGTGAGCGGCAACGCGTTGCGATCGCTCGCGCAATCGTTCGTCAGCCCAAAATTCTTATTGCCGATGAGCCAACTGGCAACCTTGACCCTAAGCACGCCTGGGATGTTATAAATGTCCTCGAGAAGATCAACCGCTATGGGACGACCGTGTTACTGACAACGCACAACCAAGATATCGTCAATAAACTGAAGCGCCGCGTTGTAACCATCCAACACGGGCACATCGCGAGCGACCGAGCGAAGGCAGAATACAAGCTATGAACCGAAAAATGATCACCTTATCCCGTATTGTAACGACGGGCCTAGTAAACTTTGCCCGCAATGCCTGGCTTGCCATTGCTGCCATGGCAGTCATGACAGTAACGCTGACAATCGTTCTCTTTTCGCTGATTACGAACGCAACGTTCGCAAACACCATTGCACAAATTACCAACAAGATTGATATCTCGGTATATCTCAATGATGATATTACTGTGAGCCAGCGATCTGACCTTGTGCATAACATCGAGAAGCTACCAAATGTTAAAGCAGTGAAGTATCTGTCCAAGGATCAGGCTTTGGCGAACTATCGCCAACAGAATGCCGGTAACGAACAGCTGTTGTCAGCTATCTCGTCAACAGACAACCCACTGCCAGCAACAATCCAGGTTAAGCCTCGCGATCTTAACAAGATCCAGGATATCAAAGACTACCTTACCAAGCCTGCTATCTTAAAGCTCCAGTCAGACGAGCCGTCCTATTCGGGCGACCGCAAGGCAGCAATTGATAAGATTACCCATGCAACTAATATTTTGCGCCAAGCTGGTATCTTCGCTGTGGTTATCTTTGCAATCATCTCAGTTCTTATTATCTTTAACACAATTCAGATGGCTATCTTTAACCGTCGCGACGAGCTAACAATTATGCGCTTGCTTGGTGCAAGTACGTGGTTTATCCGTGGGCCATTCGTGGTTGAGAATATTGTCTATGGTATTTTTTCAGCGGTCGTTTCAATCCTTATTATCAAAGTACTTTTCATATTGGCAGCCTCGGCATTGCAGGCAAGTTCGCTCGGTTTGCTCGATATCAACTATGCGAGCACCTATTTCAACAAGCATCTCTGGCAGCTTTTGACCGTCCAACTTTCAGTTGGTATACTGATTGGTGCCGCTTCTTCTGTCGTAGCTACCCAGCGGTACCTCAAGTTTAAAACTAGATAAACATTTCCGTCTAACTTCAAACAAAAACCAAAAACAATAATGCAAGAAAGGGGAATTTTACAAGTAATGGGTATATATAGTAAGATAAGTATGTCTATAAAAAACATAAAAACTATGAAAAAAATTACAATCAAAAATAGGCAACAAACCCCTCGCTCGCGCCGCAAGCTTTTCGCGGTCGCCACTTTGGCTGTTATATCCGTGCTAGTCGTGGGTAACTCCCTCGTTACGAACATGGTGCAGGCCGATAGCTATGACGAAAAGATCAAAGCGCTGCAAGCAGAGAACGCCGACAACCGAAGTACTGTAGCAGATTTGGCATCTCAGGCCGTAAGCTACCAAGATGCAATTAGCCAATTGCAGGCTGAGATTTCAGCAACACAAAGCATTATTGACAGCAATGAGGCCAAGCAAGCCGACTTGCAGAGGCAAATCGACACTAATCAAGTTGAACTCGACAAACAAAAGTTGATCTTGGGTGAAGACATCAAGATGACCTATGTTGATGGTCAGCCAAGCACTATTGAGATGCTTGCCTCAAGTAAAAACCTAAGCGAATTTGTCGATAAGGAAGAATATCGCAACGCCGTTCAGAGCAAAATCCAGACGACACTCGTCAAGATTGCAGACCTTCAGAATCAGCTGAAGGGTCAAAAAACTGAAGTTGAAACACTTATCGCTTCACAGAAACAACAGCAGGCAAAGCTCGACTCAGCTCGCGCTGAGCAAGCTAAGATGTTGGCCTACAACGAATCGCAACAAGCAGCATATAACCAGCAGACCAAAGACAACCAGAGCAAGATTTCCGCTCTTCGTTCTCAGCAGGCAGCTGCTAACGCCAGCTTGTTCGCAGGTGCCAAGGTTATCTCGGGCGGTGCATGTGCCAGCAGCCAGGGTGACACATACCCAAGCCAATGGTGTGCCATCCCACAGGATAGTGCCCTCGACAACTGGGGCATGTACAACCGCGAATGTGTTAGCTACACAGCCTGGAAAGTCTATGAAAGCGGCCGCGACATGCCGTACTGGGGCGGTTACGGAAACGCAAACCAGTGGGACGACAATGCTCGCGCTGCGGGTATCCCCGTTGACACAAACCCACGTGCAGGCGATGTGGCCATCAAGAACAGCCAGCCATACGGTCACGCCATGTATGTTGAGAGCGTTAACGGCGATGGCACAATTAACATTAGCCAGTACAACCAGCAGTTGAACGGTCAGTTCTCACGAGCATACAACCTCTCACCAGCTGGCCTCGTATTCATCCATTTCCCATAGGGTATAGTATGAGCTAAAGCAAACACCTCGGTTTCCGGGGTGTTTTAGTTTTAAGCCGACCTTATGTGTTTCAGGTGTGGTGTGCACAGGTTGAATCGCGTATAATCAGAGCATAACCAGAAAAGTGAGGGATATTAGTGCAACAACAGCTTGTTCGTTATGGTAAAAAAGTGCAACCCTACGTTGACCGCTATGGGAAACCGGTAGGTTGTGTCGCTGCTGCACTGCTGATCTTCGCCTGTGGCGTAGGCATTGGCAATGGCCAGATCGCTCTCACGAGCCTTTCAAGCCAGAATGGCACGTTGCCGAATAGACTTAACTATTCGAGTGTAGACCAGGTCTACAAGGCTATCAAAACAAACTATGATGGTAAGCTCACCCAGCAACAGCTACTTGATGGCATGAAGAAGGGGCTGGCGGAGGCAACTGGCGATCCCTACACAGAGTTCTTTAATACCAAAGATGCCCAGGACTTCAATAATCAGCTGAGCGGCTCATTTACCGGTATTGGCGCTGAACTCGGCCAAGATAGCAACAAAAACCTTATCGTCGTTGCACCAATTGATGGTTTTCCTGCTTCTAAGGCAGGACTTCGGGCCAAGGACGTTATCACGAGTATTGACGGCAAGTCTACGACTGGCATGTCAGTTGATGATGCAGTCAGCAAAATTCGTGGCAAAAAAGGCACCAATGTCACGCTTAAAGTCGTTCGCGACAAGTCCCAGGATCTTAGTCTTACGATCACTCGAGACGACATCAAGATCCCAAGCGTTAACTACAAGATCCTTGATGATAATATTGGCTACATCCAGATCACACAATTTAGCGATGATACTAGTGCGCTAGCCGCCAAAGCAGCTGCAGAATTTAAAGACAAACACGTGAAGGGTGTCGTTCTTGATATGCGCGACAATCCAGGAGGCCTCCTGAGTGCTGCAGTCGACGTTTCAAGCCTGTGGCTGCCACAGAACGAAACTGTCTTGCAGGAAAAGCGTGGCGGGAAGGTGATCAACACATACCAGGCAGAAGGCAATCCGCCGCTCAATGGCATGCCCACCGTCGTCCTTATCAATGGTGGTAGTGCGAGTGCATCTGAGATTACCGCTGGCGCCCTTCACGACAACGGTGTTGCAGATCTAATCGGTGAGAAGAGCTTCGGCAAGGGTAGCGTCCAGCAAATCACGCCACTCAGTAGCGGTGAAGAAATCAAAGTAACGGTTGCTCGCTGGTATCGCCCGAACGGCCAGAACATTGATAAGAAGGGTATCACCCCTGACCAAACTGTCAAAATGACCGACGATGATTACAAAAACGGTACCGATCCACAAAAGGATGCTGCGATAGCAAAGCTGCTAGATCAGTAGTGTGATTTATATCACTTGCTTGGTTCATATTTTGTACGGTATCATTAACGGAGATTAGGGAAGATTTACGGTGGCAAAGCCAACAAAATATGTGTTTGTTACAGGTGGTGTACTTTCTGGATTAGGAAAGGGCATAACTGCCGCCTCAATAGGCAACATCCTCAAAGCGAAGGGTCTGCGTGTTAACATCCAGAAATGCGATCCATACCTCAACGTCGACGCGGGGACATTGAGTCCTCGTGAACACGGTGAATGTTTTGTAACAAAAGATGGGGCAGAGACAGATCTTGACCTCGGACACTATGAGCGATTTTTGGACGAGGAACTGACCCAAGCCAGTTCATTAATGGCTGGCCGTATTCTCAGCAAAGTTATTTCAGACGAGCGTGCTGGTGCTTATCAGGGCCAGTCTGTACAGATTGTTCCGCATGTCATGAATGCCATCTCACAGGGCATCCAGGATGCCGGCGAAGGCTTTGACGTACACATTGTCGAAATTGGCGGTACAGTCGGTGACATGGAGAGCATGAGCTTCGTAGAGGCTATTCGCGAGTGTGGCATTCGCTTCGGTCGTGAAAACTGCTTGTACGTGCATGTTGTCTATATGCCATACCTGGGTGCAAGTAAAGAATTCAAAACTAAGCCGGCCCAAAATGCTGTGCGTGAACTTCGAGGATTGGGCATTGCACCTGATATTCTTGTTGCTCGTAGTGAGAACGAGGCTCCCGCTCAGCTGAAGCGTAAATTAAGCATGTTCTGCGGCGTCGATGAAGATGCAATTGCACTGCTTCCAAACGCCTCGACTATCTACCAGGTGCCGCTCACACTCGAGGATGACGGCATCGTCGATGTTATTGGCCGCAAGCTGGGTATCGATGGCGGTCCTTCAGAGCTTGATAGTTGGCGCGCGATGGTTCGGCACGCGACAGGCAAGCACAAACACCAGATTACCGTTGGCGTCGTTGCTAAATACCTCGACAACCAAGACACCTACATCTCAGTGTTCGAAGCAGTCCGTGCTGCAGGATGGGCACACGATGCTGATGTTGTTATTGATTGGATTGATGCCGAAGGTTTAGAACACGACGGCGTAGACGTCGCTGATGTGCTTAAGCACGTTGACGGCATTGTAGTGCCCGGTGGTTTTGGTGCCAGAGGTGTTGAGGGCAAGATCAAGGCAGCGACCTATGCGCTCAACAACAACATCCCGTACCTGGGCCTCTGTTTGGGCATGCAGGTTGGTGTTATCGCTGCTGCCCGCCGAGCAGGACTTACTGACGCCAACTCGGCCGAGTTTAACACAGCATCCGGGCATAAGGTTATCAATACAATGGCAGGCCAAGAAGGCATGGAGAACACGGGCGGCACGATGCGTCTCGGTGATTATCCATGCGTCCTCCTTGAAGATAGCTTGGCGCGCAAACTATACCAGGCTACCGAAATTACCGAACGTCACCGTCACCGTTACGAAGCTAATAACGACTACCGTGACGAGTATCAGGCATGGGGCATCCGTGCTGTCGGCTTTTCTCCAGACCACCACCTCGTAGAGATAATTGAAGCCGTTGGTCATCCGTTTTTCATCGCCAGTCAATTCCATCCAGAATTTAAATCACGACCAAACCGTGCGCACCCAATGTTCGATGGTTTTGTGGCGCATTTGTTGCAAAATAAAAGTAAATAAGGTAGCGTAAGCAATATGGAAACCGCAAATCAACCCGGTCAAGCACCGAAACGAATCCTTCTCGTTGAAGATGATGATGCGCTCGCAAGTGTATATCTTGTGCGCCTGCAAGCAGAGAATTTTGATGTTCGCCGCGTAGCTAATGGTGAAGATGCACTTGCCGCAGCAATTAGCTATAAGCCAGACCTCGTACTCCTTGATGTTATGATGCCCAAGGTAAGCGGCTTTGACGTGCTCGACATTTTGCGCAACACGCCGGAAACCGCAAATCTTAAGATTATCATTCTTACTGCACTGAGCCAGGAGGCTGACAAAGAACGCGCCTATAGCTTGGGCGTTGACGACTATCTTGTGAAATCACAAGTTGTAATCACTGATGTTATTGAGCGTATCAAGCACTTGCTTGGCCTCGACGCATAACATTCTCGCATAGATAAAAAACACCCCGACAACAGAGCGGGGTGTTTTTGTAATGCTCATGCTTATTGACTATAATGCAAATTTATAGTAATGTAATAGTAAATCCAACAAAAACAAAAAGGATAAAATCTCATGGCAGAACACGCAGGCGCACCACAAGTAGAGCTTTTTGGCGATGTTGATGAGTTTGTCATTACGCCCTCAACTGAGGATGACGGACGTCCTATTTTCGTAAGCGGCAGTCAAAAGCCCGGCTCATTACTTATAGAAACCCTCAATGAAGATGTCTACCATATTGCAGTAGGCAAGGATGATGTGACGCTGCAGGGACTTAAGCTGTCAGCTGAGCAGACTCTTGTTCCAGCCCAGGATCCCATCCATATTGCTAATGGCGGACTCTTTAGTGTGGTAAGCCAGGCTCGCGGCCGCCGCAGCAAGCAGGCTGCCCATGATGACTTTTTTGTAAGTACATCTGGAGGAATCTTATCAATTGTATCCGAAGGCCAGCCTCTTCGTATTATCGCACCTGCAGGCTATCTTAGCAGCCCAAGCCGAGGCGGTCAGTAGCATGCACGATCGATATCCCGACTTAGACAGTACAGGAGCACCCGAGTCACCACAACTCACGCCCAACCCAGAAGACCCAGCTGAGGCAACCATGGCCGAATATTACGCTCGTGATACACCCGACGAACCTTTGCAGGAATTACCAGAGCCTGTTGTGCCTCTCCAACGTGAGACAGGTCAACTCACGAGTTCAATGATGGAGCGACCCGAGATCCAAGGTGCGCTACCTATCAATGAAGGACGTTTTGGCTTTCGCGCACTGCACACCACCGTGCGTCATATGCGTCGGGGATAGTATCATCATGCACAACAAAAATACCCCGGAAGAGTCCGGGGTATTTTAAGCTAGTAGGGCTGATTATTTCTTTTCAGCTGGTACTACAGAAACTTCAACGCGCTTAACGCTCTTACCTGTGAAAAGGCGAACGCGACGAGTGGTGTACTTAACGACACCTTCGCGGTGGGCGTGAATAGTGAAGTTACGGCTGAGCTTAGTGCCTTCACCAGCACGCTTGGTCATACCGACCTGGCGAACGATAACGTTACCAGTACGAGTCTTTTGACCACCGTAAAGTTTAACACCTAGGCGTTGACCTGGGCTATCGTGGACATTTTTGGCGGTACCGCCGGCTTTGACGTGTGACATATATCTTATTACTTCCTTGTTATTACGAGCAGTTCGCGTGCAACTATCTGATCGGGACGATAATAGACCAGATCTGACGACGGAACATGTCTCAAACTCACTCGATTGTACCCCATTTTCTCGAGGTGGTCAAGTAGTGGCAAGTGATAAATTTTGCCAGTGTCTGATTTCCAGGCCGGAACTGCTAGACAGAGACGGGTTCCTGCCGGGATTTGATCGCCAATATTACGCATGAATTTCTCGATGATGACATTACAGGTGCCAATGATTTGCTGCAATTTATCAGGGCGGGGGAAGTTCGTGAGCGGGTGGCCTAGGTAGGCTTCGCAAGCTACGGCCGTGATGGTGTGTTTCCATTCGTGGTTAGTGGCGTCGCCAACTTCTAGGGGCGGAGTTGTCTCGGTGCCATGCTTTTCGCTGAGCCATTCGAGGTTAGCGCGGCTGTAGTCAATCATGCGCGGCTCAAGGTCGGTACCATATGCACCGTAGCCCATGAGCAGTGCTTCTTGCAGTACGACACCGGTGCCACAGAAAGGGTCGAGTATAACGTGGTCGCTCGCAGGCTCAAGTGGGCCGGTGCTGAGATTGATGATGGTCTGTGCAAGCTTGGGGGGTAGCATGCCAACGAATGCATCGCGTTTTGGTCGCTCCTGGTCGCGTCGAGCATAGGCGGTAATGTCTTGTACGGCAACGCTGCGGCCTACAACGGTGTGGGAGCCATGACGGATAATAATAAGCTCAATGCCACGCTCACCGGTAAGGTGATTGTGCAGAACCTGCGCGCTGGAAAGCTCAGGTTCTTGGTTGGGCGTAAGCCGAGCAGAATAGCCGGCTGCGCGAAGTGTTTTCTTGAGGTTTAATCCGGCTGCCATAAGCTGCTTAGGATTGATGTGGAGACCGTACGCGCTGATGCCGAGCTGAACTTTGCCTTCAGCGATGGTCGTGACGGCTTGTTTTACCAGGGCGGGGAGCGCATCTTGGATGCTGCGCCAGTCTGTTGCTTGGATGGTATCGAGATAGGTAGCGAGCTTAACGCTACTGCCGAGGCGCGCAAAATTGATGGCATCGGTAGGGATGTCGCTTAAGACCGCGGTATCGCCAAGTGGTTGAATGTGGTCAGCACCAAAAAGGCTTTCAAGCTCAGCTCGGCCGATTGCTGGTTGACGACCTAAGATAAAAATACTCTGCATGTTGTTTATAGTATACCTTATATGGGGCGGAAAGTATGTAGCGCGGCTGTTTTACTAGGCAGTCAGAGCTTCGACGCGACTTTGGTTTTCTTTGCGCTGCATGCGCTCGCGATGGATACCACCCGCGATTAGCAGCAGCTCTTTTACCCGGTGGAGGCCGTCATCCGGGTTGGCCAAGTGATCGCCGTGCATTGCTTCGAGCCAGTTTTTTGATTTGATGAGGTCGGCTGTAACATCTTGGCGAATGTGGTCCTCGAAAGCACTTGCTTCCTTCGGCCGTAGCGATTGTGTATGTATTCTGAGTTCGTTTGCTTGATCGATAAGGCCTGCGCTACGGAGCTGGCTGTAGGCCTGCCCGTAGGTAAATGATAGATCATTCGGGCGATCAGTATCTCGGACATTCTCGATATATGCGATGATAGCATCCGTGTTGAGCGCTTCACCTCGACCATTATCTATTTCATGCGCGATATATTCCCGGGTAAATGCTATCCAGCCCAGGGCCTGATGGTCTTTGTCTTCGCGCTCAATCAGATCTAACGCTCCCGCAATGTCTCCTTTTTTGATGCACATGGGTGCCGTGTATTCCGCATGTGTTGTCCCCCTGCGATACCTGCTGCCGTAGGTATTGAGCGTGTTGTAATAGAGGGCAGGGTCGCCATTCTCAATGAGAACCTGCAGAATATCGTTCTGGGCGCCCATCGAGTCCACGTTATCTTTTATTTTTGCAGCATGACCAAACGCGGCTTTGTAGTTACCGATTTCTGCTGAATGTATGGCGCACTTACGCCAGAGCAACTCCTTGAAATATTTACGACTGCCGCCACTAAAGTTTCCGATGAGTTTCGCGGCTTTATGCTCCTCATTGTTAGTGAGATATGCACCTGCGAGGCGCGCAGCAAATAGCACGCTGCCTTTTGCTTTGACGGTTTTGTTGGCGCAACGGAAATATTCATCAGGAACAGTGAGGCCTTGTGCCTGCCTAGACTCGATAAGTTCAAGGTATAAACCGTTTGCTTTGCAATACGCCTCCATACGTTCCGGGAAGCGGGGGTAGAGTCGCTGTACACTGAATGCAATGACCATATCGGCTTGGCTACTATGGTTATGGTCAAGCAACGTATCGCTGAGTGCATCCTGGGCTCGCCTAGCTTCAACACACATTCGCCACGTTTTACTTAGTGAATCATTTGTAAGCTCTACGTCTTTTTGCAGTGAGGCAAGGTGGGCCAAGTTCCAGATATGCGTAGCCGGGTCGTATGCACCTTCTTTTGTGGCATATTTGCGTGCAATATTGAGCGTATCGCGACCCAGGAAGAGACTGTTGTAGAGGCCAACTAAGAATCGGCCAGTTCTACTATCAAGTTCATGCTGCTGATGGCGATAGTCGGCTCTTGCTTCTAGCCGTCCAATTTTTTCCAGGCTGTGGCCCGTAAGCTCGGGGTTGTCTCTGTTTGCATATATCGCGACCGCCCCGTACGCTCGAATAGTATTTGCGTAGGTAAATTTGCGATCTTGCCGAGGCCCCTCCTTATAGACATCCGGGAAGCTATCAATAAACGTGTCGACTTCCTCGGGAGTTGCGGTGCGCGCAAATTCCTCAGCGTATGGATCCCATATATTATCACCAAAGAAGTCTCCATCGGGATTATTTTGAAAATGGTTGCTGAGTTTGTGTATGGCCTCTTGGTAGAGTGCCGCTTCGACGGACCGTTCTTGCATAATGTTCGGAATATTGTAGCATATACAACTATTACTTAGAAATTGCTGTAAAATGCGCGCCGATCTGTAGCTTAAGCACGAATGAATGGCTATAATAGAGCGATATGAGTGAAACCTCTTTTATAAAACGTCGATGGAAACTGCTGGTTAACATCGCAACTGTCGTAGCGCTTGTCGTACTGGTATACGCCGTACGCCACCAGCTTGTCGACACCTTCCAAAACCTCAAGAAGGTACATTTGTGGGCACTGCTTTTGTTGATCCCCATAGAGTGGATTAATTACGACGCCCAGGCTCGTCTGTACAAGCATCTTTTTGCGGTAGTAGGGAACAACCTGAGCTACAAGTTTTTGTTTAAGACATCGTTGGAATTGAACTTTGTGAATAGTGTTTTCCCAAGTGGCGGCGTGTCGGGCATCTCATATTTTGGTGTGCGTATGCGCAACAAGGACATCACCGGCGGTAAGGCTACCGTGGTGCAAATCATGAAGCTCATGTTGCTGTTCTTGTCATTTGAATTTTTGCTGATTGCTGGCTTGCTGTTCATGGCAATTGGCGGCCGAGTAAACAGTGTCGTTATTTTGGTGACGAGCTCACTCTCCACGCTGTTGATTATTGGTACGATCGCGTTCGTTATGATTATCGGCCACCAGAGGCGCATCAACGCGACGTTCACGACCCTCACCAAGTTTGCCAATTGGGCGATTCACCTAGTACGGCCGCGCCATCCAGAGACGATTAATGTTCAGAAGGCGCGTTTGGCTGTCGAAGAGCTTCACGACAATTACAAAGTTATCGAGTCACACTACAAAGAGCTAAAGTGGCCATTGTTTTGGGCACTTGTTGCCAACATTGTCGAGGTGGCCGCAGTCTACGTGGTCTACGTTGCATTTGGTAACTGGGTAAATGTGGGATCGGTTATCCTGGCGTACTCAATTGCCAACTTTGCTGGCCTCGTTTCGATATTGCCAGGTGGTGTTGGTATTTATGAAGCGCTCATGACTGCTGTTTTGGTAGTTGCGGGTGTTCCAGCGGCACTCAGCATACCCGTTACGGTGATGTACCGTATTTTGAACATGCTTATCCAGCTGCCGCCAGGCTATTACTACTACCACAAGACCCTCCATGCCCAACCGGAGATTGAAGAGATCGTACCGCATCATGACGGAGTGAACCGTGCTTGACGCACCTCTGGTGTGCAGTGTTAGTGAATTTGTTGGCTTAGTTAATCAGACCCTCGAATATGCATATCCCGGCATGGTCATTACGGGCGAGATTGCTAACTTTCGGGTGAGCAAGGGCCGTTGGGTATATTTTGACCTCAAAGATGATGATGCAATGGTTCGCTTTTTTGGCACTGTATATCAGATGCCTGGGCCGCTCGAAGACGGCATGACTGTCGCCGTAAGGGGCGTACCCAAATTGCATCCCCAATATGGCTTTAGCGTTACAGTTCAATCTGTAAAGCCAACAGGCGAGGGGTCGATCAAGAAGGCCGCAGCACTTCTCGAAGCCAAACTAAAGGCCGAGGGCTTGTTTGACGAAGCTCGCAAGCGCTCTCTGCCGTATCCGCCTCAGACGATTGGCCTGGTCACCTCGGGTGAGTCAGCGGCATATCGCGACTTTATAAAAATTATCAATGCGCGATGGGGCGGAGTGCAGATTGTGCACGTAGACGTCCAAGTGCAAGGAGAGCCTGCGCCAGCGCAAATTGTCGGCGCTATTAGGCAGCTGAATGCCTTGGCTGAAGCGCCGGACGTGTTGGTGATTACTCGAGGCGGTGGTAGCGCCGATGACTTGCAGGCATTTAGTACGGAGCTCGTGACGCGAGCGGTTGCCGCGAGCCGCGTCCCCACGCTTGTCGCTATTGGTCACGAAGTAGACATCAGCCTAGCTGAACTTGCTGCCGACCAGCGGGCAAGCACACCGAGCAATGCGGCAGAACTCTTGGTGCCTGATCGCCAAGCAGTTCTCGAACAGTTACGTATGCGTCGTGAGCGTTTGAACTATGTGATTGGCCAGACATTTGTTACAGCCCGCCAAGAGCTTGAAGCACATGCAGACTTGCTCTACCGCGCCAGCGAGCAGGTGATTACGCAGGCTAAACGCCAGCTCGTCCTGCGTAAGCAAGTCCTCACGGCTTACGACCCACAAACTGCACTGAACCGCGGGTACGCCATCGTTCGTAAGCAGGATGCCGTTATCCGGCAGGGCGCAGAGGTTGCAGTAGGCGATGAGCTGACGCTCCAGATGCAAGACGCTGTGCTTGCAGCAGAAGTTAAACAAGTTATAATGCGTCAAAAGGAGTCCTAACCATGCCAGCCAAGAAAGAAGCTGATTATCAAGGCTTAAGTAGTGAACTCGATGCGGTTTTGTCCGCATTACAACAGCCTGACGTTGCGGTAGATGAGGCCGTAAAATTGTACGAACAGGGAATGAAGCTCGTGACACAGCTCGAGAAGCATGTGGCACAAGCCGAGAATAAACTCGAAAAACTACACCTCCAAATGCAGCAGGAAACAGAGTAGTATGGACGCGCTGCTAATTATTGCGGGTACTATTGTTATTGTGTTCGGTGCGGTTATTATTGTGGGGCCGCCCTATGTTCCGACGCTGAGCAAACAGGTCGAAACAGCTCTAAAAATGCTTGATCTTAAACCTGGTCAAACGCTTCTAGAGCTTGGTTCTGGCGACGGTAAAGTTATGAAGGCTGCGGCCGCACGCGGCTTGAACGTGGTTGGTATCGAACTTAATCCGTTCCTGGTGATTATTTCGCGTATTCGTTGCTGGAAATACCGCAAGCAAGTCACGATTATTTGGGACGACTTGTGGAAGGCCAAATGGCCACAAGCTGACGGCATTTTTACCTTTATGCTTCAGCGCCAGATGGACAAGCTCGACAAGCGAATTACGGTGTGGCACGAAAAGCCAGTGCGCCTCGCAAGTTTTGCGTTCTTCATCCCCGACAAAGCCCCTAAGTCCAAATATAACGGTATCTTCCTCTACGAATATAAGAAGAAAAAGACGCCCGTAAAGGGCAGTAAGGCTGTTGAGGCTCTCGTACAGAAGGCGATGAGTACTTCCTAGGCGAGACAGATCTAGGCAGCGCGAACGAAGCTGAGGTAGGTATCTTGGTCGATTGCCGGCATCCAGCCGTGGGTATCGACAAGATTGAGGTCAACATGGGCGCCAAAATAATCTGGGTCATATGTAGGAATGTCTGACCCATTCGCGCGGTTGTACTCTTCGACTCGCCGCTCTGTTTCGGCAATAACTTGATCGACGCTCAACGACAAGGCCACATTGGGATAGTTGGTTTCAAAGAACTCGATGGATTTGGGGCTAAAGACGCGCTTGCGCATATGCAGGGTGTCGAGGCTGAGGCTTTCACTGGAGAGTCGAGTAAACCCGTCCTGTTTTAAGTTGGCCACGCACGCTTGCATAAGGAGCGTTCCGACGCCTTTGTAGCGGAAGTTGTGGCCTCCAGGTAGTTTGCGAACTTCGAGATCCTCAACTTCCGCGGTTTTGGTCCGGTGGTCGGTTATTACAGACAAGCTGCCCATACCTAGCGCAGTACCTGCCAGAATAGGGCAATAATAGCGGCGTTTTTTGTCGGTTTGCTTGCTATCTACACTGTAGTTTTCTTCCCAAACAGTAACGACAGTATTTTCCGGGGTATAGTGTGAGGGTAGGCTATTTTTCATATCTGCGATTCTAACAGGTTGTGCACAGTGTCGTAAACTGGCGTTTTGCTATTGCCAGAAGTGACTAAAATACGTTACCATGAGCGATATGAAGATGAGCAAATCTGACCAACGTGGCACTATTAACGTGCTGTTGATCCCCCTTATATTTGTAATTGTATTTTTTGTGGCTGCCGCCGGTTTTGGCTACTGGGCATTTATGGGCCGCGAAGACTACAAGAATAATAGTGACCAGAAGGTCGCCGTTGCCGTAACTGCCGCCGAAGGTCGCACTAAAGCCTCCGACGCTAAAGACTTTGCCGAAAAAGAGAAGAAGCCATTGCGTTCATACGTCGGCCCATCAGCATTCGGCGCAATTACTGTGCAATATCCTAAAACCTGGAGCGCCTATGTCGTAGAGGGCGATGACAACAGTAGCACGCCTGTTGACGCATATTTCGATCCAGATTTTGTACCTGATATTACCAACCAAAACAAAGCATTTTCACTGCGCATTCAGCTCGTATCTGATTCATACGATCAGGTGCTGCAACAGTTTACCGGCAGTACCCAAACGGGCAAGGCGACCGTGTCCCCTTATAAGCTCGATAAAGTGCCGAGTATTGTGGGCTCTATCATAAACGGTCAGCTGAGCTCTAATAAGCAAGGAACAATGGTGATTTTGCCCCTCCGCAACATGACGCTCAAGATCTGGGCTGATTCCGCATCATTCTTGCCCGACCTCAATAACATTATCCTACCGAATATTAGCTTCACCCCTTAATCTCTGGCCTCGCTAGTGATATACTAGGGTCAACTATGAGGGTAGTACAAGTCCAGTCCGAGACGGAGCAGACAATGAGATTATTGTTGTCTGTTGCCGAACAGCTTAAAATGCCGCTGACGAGCATTGCACGCAACACCGAGCTCGCGAAGCTAGGTGTATCTGACGGTGTTAACGCTGGCCTTATCCATACACAGGCGACGGCTGCACTGACGCTGGTAGAGAGCTACTTGCTTGGCGTCGAGCTTTTGTCGTCCCAGCAAGCGCTCCAGCTTGAACCTGTATCTGTTTCTTCGGTCCTGACCGATACAGCGCACCAGCTCGACCGCTATGCTAAAGAATACGGTGTGGAGATGGAAGTGAGCCTCGCGGGCCGCTATGAGCCAGTCATGGCACACCAGGCGGGCTTGCGAGCTGCACTGACGAGTCTTGGGTATGCGCTCATTGAAGCGCGAGCTGCCAGTGACGAGAAGGGCCCTAAGCGCATCATCTTGGCCGGCCACCGCACCATGCACGGTATTGTTACCGGCATGTACGGCACTAATAATATTGATGGCGTTGCGTGGCGCAAGGCGCTCAAGCTGTACGGTAGCGCGCGTCAACCGTTGGCGTCGTTGCTCGGTAGTAGTGGTGCCGGTGTGTTTGTAGCCAATGCGCTCGCACAAGCCATGGAGAGCAAGCTACACGCCGGCAGACATGATCGCCAGTCGGGCTTAGCGATAACCTTGCCTCCAAGTAAACAACTACAATTTGTATAAACGCATGCGCATTTTATTGATTGAACCAGATAAGCTACTTGCGAGTACCTACACACAGGCGCTGGAGTTTGCCGGGCATGCCGTGGACCACGCCCTAAGTGGCCAGGGTGCTATAGCGCGCGCAGACGCGGTAGCGCCCGAGCTCGTTATTATGGAGCTGCAGCTGCCAGCTCAAAATGGCATCGCTTTTTTGCAGGAATTTCGCTCATACGCCGAGTGGCAAACTATCCCTGTGATGTTACACACCTACGCAACTCCCCAGGGTATGGAGCAGATCCTCGACACGCTCAAGCGTGAATATGGTGTTGTCGGCTGGCTCTACAAGCCACAGACGTCCTTACAGCAGCTCGTTTCGGTTGTGCACCGCCAAGCGGTTATGGAAGTATGAAGCAGCTCGTAACCTCAGCAATTATTCTGAGCCGCACTGACTACGGTGAAGCCGATCGTATTTTGACGCTCCTAACGCCCGATCAGGGCAAGCTACGCATGGTGGCGCGTGGCGTACGCCGCATCAAGTCCAAGTTGGCTGGTGGCATCGAGCTTTTTAGTGTCAGCACCGTTACGTTTGCGCGCGGTAGGGGCGAGCTGGGGACACTTGTGTCGACACGCCTCGTAAAGCACTATGCACACATCGTGACGGATATTACGCGCACGATGGCCGGCTACGATCTCATCAAAAAACTTAACAAGATCACCGAAGACAGCCCAGAGCCGGAGTACTTCGAGCTCCTAAAACAGGCATTTGAAGCACTCGATGATCTGGAGATTCCAGTGCCGCTCGTGCAATTTTGGTTTGCGGCGCAGCTACTGAGGCTCGGTGGCCACACGCCCAACTTGCAAATCGACGATAGCGGCAAAAAGCTCGTTGCCGACCAGCTCTACGACTTCGATTTTGACAGGCAAACGTTTGTTGCCAATCCTCTGAACGGCCGCTTTGAAGCTAACCATATCAAGTTTTTGCGACTGGTTTTTGCAGGTAACACGCCAAAAGCCATGATGCAGGTGCAGGGAATGGGGACGCTACTCCGTGACTGCATGCCACTTATTGCTGCCTAAGCTCCCGCAGGCGTATACTGATGCGTACATGTAACGGAGGTTTCACGAACGTATGAGAAGGACAAAGACACTGTATTTGCCAGGGGACGGACCCCAGTCAGTAGAGGCTGTGTCTCCAGGGGAAATGCGTGAACATCTCAATCTTATTCGCACGCGTGAAGCTACCGAATCGCCTATCACACAGGCTGCCAACGTGGGTCGTGCCGCAATACATCTGCTCGGCTCGCGCCTGTACGCGCAGTATCCTGTGAGCCAGCGTGCCATGGAGCCTGATGAAAAGCCGCGCACCGATCCGTTTATTAAGTACGAAGTAAGTCTGCACAATTCAACTATCTCTGGTGATCCCGAGCGAGTTTCACTGGTTGCTACCACGCGTAAACCTGGAAAGACTGAGTCACGCGTCATTGCTTTGCCTCAAAACGAGATTGCGGCAGAGGGCTTTGAGCGCCAGAAGTCTGGTCTGTTCGTTATGGACGGCACCACACGTACTTCGGCATGGGACGAGCCAGAATTATACTCGGACAGGCTCGTGCACAGCGCCGGGATTTTGCTCGAGCTCATGAGCCAAGTCGAAGTTGTCTTGCCCGAAGCAGCCGAGCTCGAGGACCATATTGCTGCTTGAAGGGCCGTGAACACCTAGCACATCAGAGGTAAATCGGGTATAATTAGCCGTATTATGAGTGAAAAAATTAGCCTAGAAGACATTGCAAGCCTATGTAAGCGCCGTGGTTTTATCTACCAGGGTAGTGAAATTTATGGTGGATTGGCCGGTACCTGGGACTACGGTCCTCTCGGTGTGCAGCTCAAGCGCAACATTACTGGTGAGTGGTGGAAGCGCTTCGTAGAAGACCGCCCTGATATGTACGGTATTGACGCAGCAATTCTTATGAACCAGAAAGTCTGGCAGGCTAGTGGCCACGTTGGTGGCTTCCACGACCCACTCGTCGAAGACCTCAAGACCAAGAAGCGCTACCGCGCCGACCATCTCCTAGAGGATGCCGGTATTGGGGGCGTAACTGCCATGAGCCTCGAACAAATGGATGCCGTTATCAAAGAGCAGGGTATCAAGAGCCCAGACGGCAATGCACTTGGCGACGTTCGCCAGTTCAACATGATGTTCAAGACGCACATTGGTGCCACCGAAGACGCAACCAGCGTTAGCTACCTACGCCCAGAGACTGCACAAGGTATGTTCGTGAACTTCAAGAATGTTGTCGACAGCTTTTACCCTGACATGCCATTCGGTTTGGCGCAAATCGGTAAGGCATTTCGTAACGAGATTAGCCCACGCGACTTTATTTTCCGCGTTCGCGAGCTTGAACAGATGGAAATCGAGTATTTTGTACACCCAGACAACTGGAAAGAGCAGTTCGACTACTGGCTCGACCAACAGAAGCAGTTCCTGCTAAGCATTGGTTTGCCAGAGGAAAAGATTCACTTTGTAGATGTTCCAGAAGAAGACCGCGCCCACTACAGCAAGTGGTCGGTCGACACTGAGTTTGACTTCCCATTTGGCCAGAAAGAACTCCTTGGTTGTGCATATCGCACCGACCATGACCTCAACGCCCACCAGACACATTCCGGCAAGAGCATGGAATATCGCCCCAAAGACGGCGGTAAGCCATATCTCCCACACGTTATCGAGCCAACTTTTGGTGTCGACCGTGTACTTTTGGCCGTATTGGCATCTGCCTACACCGAGGATGAGCTGAACGGCGACAAGCGTTTGGTCCTCAAACTGCCTAAGCACATTGCGCCTATCAAGGCGGCTGTTTCGCCACTTCTCAAGAACAAGCCCGAGCTTGTGGCTAAGGCGCAAGAAGTCTTTGCAATGCTGCAAAAAGACCTTGGCAACGTCACCTGGGACGACAACAGCAACGTCGGTAAACGCTACCGCCGCTCTGATGAAATCGGCGTGCCAGCGCACGTAACCATCGACTTCCAAACCCTAGAAGACGACACCGTCACCGTCCGCGACCGCGACACTGCAGAGCAGACCCGCGTCGCCATCTCTGATTTATCTGATATAATTTAGTCAAATCAATTTCAGTTCCTGTAGGAGAGATGCTGTGAGTGCCCGTAGGAGAACCCATTCTTTAGATTTACCTAAATCTGACCTGAGTATGTTTATGTTTGTGTGTGGGGTAGTAAAATGATGAATCTCGAATTCTTCAGGATATTTGTTACGCACACCTATCAACTTTCCCTTATAACTGATGTTGACTCAAAGCACGATGCATTTATTCAGGCATGGACTTTCAGCGGGCCTCTGTACTTCGACTATAGAGGTGAAAAATATGCATTAGTACTAGAGAAGTTCGTAGATGGTGAATATATTCTTGCAACCCTTGGCAAGAAGTCCCACGGCCTAATGCATATGCCGCCAGAAGAAAAATTTTCTGCACAAGAATTCGATGATTGGCCCACAGTTCCAATATTCATTAGCCTTAGCGGTTCTCCTGATACTGGACAGGCCTTTGCGGTTGGTACTTCCAACAAAGTGACAATTAAGCCGCTTCTGCTGCTGGACGCAATGGTAAAGAAACTCTCTGAGGAGATCAAGAAAAGTTCTTATGAACTGAACATCAATCCGATTACTAAAACGGAAGATTTCTGGGATCTTGTAGACGAGTATAAAGACAACATCGAAGAGGTTGAGTTCAACTTTGTCGCCCCAAACCTTTTTAATGCAGAGCAAGAGCTGGACAATGAACTAAAAACTGCTTCACAGACTTTTCAAGCTACACAAATGTCAGTTAAGCTACAGAATAAAGTGAATGGTATCAACCTTAGCGAAAGCCAGCCATTCACGAAACGCGCAGCAGAGTATGTATCGCAAGGCGGCGGACAGTACAGGATGCGTATTAAAGGATTGAGTAAGACTATCCGTAACGGCGAGCATATAAAAACCACCTCGATTGAAGAGATCGAACTCGAAGGCGCTATTTCTGACGAGACCAAATTAAAGAAACTGTGTGATAAGATATTCTCATGCTTAGATTTCTCGGAGTAGTTTTTGTAGCGCTAGTGTTGAGTCTGGCCGCCACGCTGCTAGACCTTAAATGCGGCAATGGCTTTATTAAGCAATTCGCACAAGGACAATCTCTACAAATAATGGCAACTGCATTAGCATTGAATGTTGCCACGATTACTTTTCTAATTGGATCCTTACTAAATATTGAGAAGGATTTGCAACAGACTGCCTTTGCAAAAACACGCAGTGAAGTCAAACAGAACATCATTGCAATGGCAATCTTATTTATTTTTAACTTCATGATTGTAACTGCTATAAAGGTAGGCGAAGCTCCACAGATACATGTAAAATTAGATAGAAGTGAAATACTTGCTAGCATATCACTGTGGCTTCTATTTATTTTTGGCGCTTTTGTTGTTGAAGTCTCTCTATCTGTTTTAAAGATCAAGAACGTGTTTAGCAATCATCCATAAAGAGCAGTATAATTAAGCTAAATCTAAGTGGGGGGTTTGGGCTATGAGTGTTGATATCAACTGGTTGGCGGTGGTGCTTGCGACAATTTCGACGATGATCGTCGGTTCGGTATGGTACACGCCAAAAGTCTTTGGCAACAAGTGGATGCAGCTGGCCAAGGTCAAGCCATCCGGCAAGGGCAGTGACGCAACTGTCGCAATTATCATCACGCTCATCGTCAGCTTCCTTTCGGCCTACGTGCTGGCTCATGTGACATTCCTGGCCCACAATTTTTTCCAGCACTCCTTCCTGCAGGACGCGCTGAGCACAGCGTTCTGGGTATGGCTTGGCTTTACGGCGTCACGTTTCATCACGCACGACGCTTTTGAAATGCGCCCCAAGGCGCTCACATTCCTCAACATTTCGCATGAATTTGTGACGTTTATGGTCATGGGTTTGATCATCGGCCTCGTACATTAGTATAATAGGCGGTAATAGCGTGTGTGATACATCAAGGAGAGATGATGTTATATAGGGTTTTGCGCATTTTGATTACACTATGTCTGATTAGTGTAGGGTCGGGTATTGTGGTGATGATTGTTTCGATGTTTGCTGGCTGGGAGACACCGCTGAGCTTTGGCGTGGCCGAAATTGCCTACGGACTGTACGGCATTGTGGTCTGTGCGTTGGTGCAGGCGGCCGTATCTCTCACAAATAAGATTCCCAAATCTCTCACCTCCAAAATTAAATCACCGCGTAAAAAGCGCTAACCACCGAAGAGACGTGGAAAAAGGTTGTATAGATGACTACAGCAAATGAAATTCTAATCGCACTGGAAAAGTATTCTCGGCCCAACGAAGCAGCCGATGTGGGTAAGTTCTTTAAGGACCATGAAGGCGGCTATAGCTACGGTGATGTGTTTATCGCGGTGAAGGTGCCGAAGATCCGCATTGTGGCCAAAGAGTACGCAAAAATCTCGCTGGATGACATCGAGCAGGTGCTCGAAAGCCCGATTCACGAAATGCGCTTGCTGGCCTCTATTATCATGGCTAATCAGGCCAAATCAAAGCGCAGTACCGAAGAACATCGCACGGCACTTTTTGATCTGTATCTGCGCCGCACTGATCGCATGAACAACTGGGACATCGTAGATACGAGCTGTCGTGACGTTGTCGGTGAATATATCCTGAGACATCCCGAAAAGGCCGAAATACTACGCAAGCTGGCCGTGTCTGCCGACCTCTGGGAGCGCCGTATTGCTATGGTAAGCACCTGGTCACTAATTCGAGCCAATCAGCTCGATGTACCATACGAAATTGCCGAAATGCTGCTGGGTGACACGCATGACCTCATGCACAAAGCGGTTGGCTGGATGCTTCGCTGTGCTGGTGATAAAGATCAGGATCGCCTGCGAGCATTCCTGACAGAACACATCACGCGTATTCCGCGCACAGCCTTGCGGTACGCGATCGAACATTTCGACCCAGAAGAGCGCCAATATTTCTTGAAGCTGCGCTAGCTGCCGCCCAGGACTATGCGTGCTATAGTGAAACGATAAGAGGAGGGTAGATGATGACAACGACCAAAGAGAATTGGGATTTTAGCGGGCTCAAAGCACTCTTTTTTAATGGCACGCTGACCAAGTCGCCAGGCGAGAGTCACACGGACCTTATTATTGATAGTAGTCGCAAGATTATGGAGAAGCACGGCGTCTCGACAGAAGTAATCCGTACGATTGACCACGATATAGCCACTGGCGTTTACCCAGATATGCGCGAAAAGGGTTGGAAGACGGACGAATGGCCTGAGCTGTACGAAAAGGTGAAGCAGGCCGACATTCTTGTGATCGCCGGTCCTATTTGGCTGGGCGACAACAGCTCGCAAACCAAAAAGATTATCGAACGCTTGTATGCGTGCTCCAGCGAGCTTAATGCTCAAGGGCAGTATGCGTATTACGGCAAGGTGGGCGGCTGTCTGATCACGGGCAACGAAGACGGTGTTAAGCACTGCGCAATGGACGTACTGTATAGCTTGCAGCACCTCGGCTGTGTGATTCCGCCACAAGCAGACGCTGGTTGGATTGGCGAAGTTGGTCCTGGCGCAAGCTATGGCGACAAAGAGGACGACGGTACTCGTGCCGGCCTCGACAACGACTTTACGAACCGAAACGTCACCTTTATGACCTGGAACTTGATGCACCTAGCAAATATGCTCAAAAAAGCTGGTGGCGTGCCTGCATATGGCAACCAGCGTACAAAGTGGGACAAGGGCCAGCACTTCGACTACGAGAATCCAGAATATCGCTAGTTGTTCTTGGTAGCGTCGATGATGCTCAAGAGGGCGGTGGAGGCGATGCCGATATGCGGATCGCTACCGTCGCTCATTGACGTGTCGAGCGACATTTTGACGACAAACGGGTTTTTGTGATGCACGATGGTCGCAATGGTTTGATTGTCGTGCGTAATAATGTAGGTTTGTTTGGCAAACGCTAAAGCCAGGTCGATGAAATCGCCAAAGAGCGGAATGAGGCTAACCCAACGGCGGGCGAGTGCCAGTGCGCCACTTGTCTCCTGAATGGACCCAAAAACATTGCCTTGTGGATCTGACAAGTCCCAGTGGTCACGAATGAATGTTGACTTGAGGCCTTTGCGACGCAGGCTAAACAGGGCGCCGCCCGTAGCTCCATCGTAGACGCGGTAGGTAGCTCCAAAATCAATAATATTCTGTGCATGGATGCGGATAACTTCAGTGGTCATTGTCTCGTCAGTATAGAGACGAATATCTTCTTTGAGTTTCCATGCCTTCATATTGATGAAGCCAACCTGGGTGTCGGTCGTGGGGTCGGCTACAAATATTTTCGCACCAACCAACGTCCAAAACTTGCGTCGGAACTCTAATGTCTTAAATTGTGCGTAGTCCATATCTGTAACCTCTCTAAGTCATTGCAGTATATATGACACCCCTAAGTTGTGCCATAATAAAAGTCATGGACACACAGCAAGTAGAACAAACAATCAGGGAATATCTCCCGCAAATCATTCACATGTCACTAGCAACGAGCCGCGATAGCAAACCGTGGGTTTGCGAAGTGCACTTTTCGACAGACGACGAGCTGAACATTTATTTCTGCTCAACACCTGATCGTCGCCACTGCGAAGATATCATGGATAACCCACACGTGGCCGGCAACATGGTTACACAACATTTTAAGAACCAAAAGGTACGTGGGGTGTACTTCGAGGGTACTGCCGAATGTTTGGGTGAGGTTGACGAGAACCATCCTGCATATCAGGCGGTAGCCACGCGTTTTGGCAAGGCGTTCAAAATTCAGGCGCTGTCAGAGTATCATGGGCCACGTTATTACAAGATCACCGTTGCAAACTGGTACTTGTTTGACGCGTACGATTCAAATCCACCTCAGAAATACCAGCTTCCCTGGAAGCAGCAATAACAAGAAAAGCCCCGACAAGATCGGGGCTTTTTAGTTCGCAAAAACGAAGGCTACTTGATGCCAACGAGCTCGATGTCGAATACGAGATCTGAATTTGCAGGAATGTTTGCGCTCGGTGATTGTGCACCGTAAGCCTGTGCTGCAGGGATGACCAAGCGACGAGTGCCGCCAACTTTCATGCCAGGAACGCCATTGGTCCAACCAGCGATAACTTGGTTAAGGCCAAAGGTGATGGCGTCACCAAAGTCGTGTGAACTCTGGAAAATAGTGCCATCCTTGGCGAGTGCACCAGTGTAGTGAGCGGTAATAGTTGCTCCTGGTGTTACTTCGTCGCCCGTGCCTGGCTGCACGTCAATAATCTGTAGTTCTGGAACAGAGTCTACAGGGGTAAAGTTTGCTAATTTGGTGCCTTCGAGTGGTGTATTGCTTGGATTCATCCCTCCAGTGTATCACTATTTGCTGGGTATAAAAAAGCCACCTTTGCGGGTGGTCTAAGTGAACGTTAGGGGTGGTGCAGACATTTTATTTTGTTTTTTCGCTTAAGCAGCGAAGCACAGAAAAATGTCCAAAAAGAACTGTGGGTGTAGCTATCTAGTAGGGATGGAGGGGTTGCGCGACTGGCAGGTCAGGGAAGGGCGGCGCTACTTCTTGTAGAGCTTGGCAAACGCCTTGACGTACGCCTGAGCCATGCGCTCGATGCTGGTGCCGACGAACTCGTCCCATGTCGTGAGATCGTAGCTGTTGGCATCCTCTCGTTTGGAGAACCTCTCGAACATGCCCTCGAAGTCGATGCCCTCGAACGGGTTCGGGAGCTTCACCTCCGGCTGGGACTTGACCCACTCGTCGAGTGCGTTGAGCGCGGCCTTGAGGCGAGCACTGATGAGCTCCTTGTCGGCAGCGATCTGGTCGTCCAGCGTCGCAGCGACGGCCTTGGCCTTGATGTCGGCTTCGACGGCCTTGAGGCGCTTGAGCGCGGCCTTTTCCAGCTTGTCGGCGGCTTCCAGCTCGGCATCGGCCACGATGGTCAGCTTGGCGCGTTCCACCTCGAGCTGACGCTCACTGCGAGCGATCTCGTCGTCGAGCCCCTTCTGGCGGTTCGCCTCGTTCAGGTCGTTCTGCTGAGCCAGCTTGAGGCTGATCTCGGCTTCCCGAACCCTGAGCGCGTGCGTGTGGCCTTTGCCCCACTGAAGTGCGAACACGATGCCCACCGGGGTTCCGACGGCAACAAAGGCCAATGCCCACAAGATTCCCACGAGGGAACCTCCCATGCTAGATGTACAACCAGCGGTTGCTGATCAACGTATATTCTACAATAAAACAGGTTTTTATTCAACTCCTAAGGTGGGTGGATGTGCATATGGTATGATCTTGATACAAAAGAGGGAAATAGCAGTGATTGTATCCAGCAGCAGACACTTTGATATTAATCGGCACAATATGCCAGAAACACGCACTATAGGTGGCGAAAATGCAGCAATAACAGTGCAGCAATTTCTTGCACGCAACAAGATAGAAGACCTGGCCGAGGAGAGCTTGCCATTCGCTCAGCTCTACCTGGCCGGGAGCCCCTATCGGCGCGACATGCTGGGCTACTACCCCTCGAATGCCCTCGGACGCTTTATTATTGAAACGCACATCGCAACGCCTCGTATTGATGCCTGCAGCGAGGCATATTGTGGGGCAGTGGTGTATGATCGGGGATTTCTTCGGGCGTCGGGGCTTGTTGAGCGAGAGGAATTCGCAGATCCCGACAAGGCATACGAGTGGGTTGCTGGCACATTGCGGCAGTTTGCTGGACGCATCGCAGAGCAAAACCCGCTTATTGGTGAGGGCGCTGCTACATATCTTGCAGAAATGCAGGAGCAAGGCCACGAGTTCGTGGAACTACACAACCAGGCAGAGATGAATTTCGCACTTAATCGTTAGGGTTCAGAGCTAGCTCTTGGCGAGTCGGATACTTTTAACAATATTTGTAACTATAGTGTTGTAGCCGGCTAACTGGCTGTCCGTAAGTGGTGAAGCGTCGTTGTTGTAGAGAGTTGGCAGCGTGAGGGTGATCATACCCTTCGGCGAGCTGAACATGTATGTCGGATGGCTGATACCTTCGTCGGTCCAGCTGAGATCATAAACAGTTACGTTGCTGGCGCTTTTTACGGACTTGGGACTATACGTATCGCCGACTTTGTCGGTAGTATCTGCAGGGTTGACGCTCGTTATCTTCCATGAATAATTGCCACTATCATCAGTGACGGCAATGGTTGCAGCGTATTTGCCGGTATTCATCGTGACATTTCGCATGCTTGCACCAGCAATCGTGAACGCGTCATGGAGACTAGCTGAACCGATTGTATCTGTTACTTCTGGCGTTTGTGCCATAAATGGTGTGGTTCCCATCGCAGTTGTGTCGCCCCAAGTATCAGGATAAGCAACTGAAAAGTCGAGCGTTTTGTTTGTGTATGTCCTGTAATCTGATGGAACAGTGAGGCCTGACGCGTTTGAGGATTGATTGTTCGTAGGTTGGTTAGTTTTATGAGGCGCGGGCGTTTTGTCCTCGTGAGATTTATGCCAATAGAGCCAGCCAGCTCCAGTGAGTGCAGCCAATATAAAGAGGGTGACAAGTATTTCGACAACGGTGAAGCCGCGCTGATTAGATGTTTTCACGGAAAAGTCCTAACGGTCTTAGTTTATATCTAAAATATACGCCAAAGTGAGGGTTTATGACTACACAAATTGTTATTTTTGGCGAACAATATGAGAAGATAAAAGAATGATTACTTACTATACCGATGGCAGCGCCAGTCCTAACCCGGGCCCGGGCGGATTTTCAGTTATTAAAGAGATGAAGCCGTGCCGATTGGGCACCGAACCCAGCGGAGCAGAAACGACCAATATCCGCATGGAAGGCTTTGCGATTATGGCAGCGCTCGAAGATGCAGCGGGCGAGGAGTGTCTTATCCACACTGATAGCGAATTCTGGATCAATGTTATTACCAAATGGTCTTTGGCCTGGGAAAAGAACGGCTGGAAGAAGAAGGGTGGCGAGATCAAAAACCTCGACATTGTACAAAAAGTTTGTCCACTCTACCGTAATTCAAAGGCTACACTTATCTGGGTGCGAGGCCATAATAATGACGAGGGCAATGAGCTCGCTGACCACTGGGCAAACGAGGCTCGCAAGGGCGAACGGCTCTAAGCTTCTTTCTTATTGAGACTTGTCGCTGACAGGTAGGGAATCCTTACTTTCAGCGGCTTTTTCTTTGGGCGCAAACTGGATAACCAGCATGCGTACGAGTGCCAATACACCAACGATCATGCTTAGAGCTGCAACTTGCTCAAACTTGGGATGGTTGAGCCAGACATTGACGATCTCGTTGAGCATAATGATCAGAATTGTGTCGACAATATAGCGAACGTGTACGCTACCGTCTTTGAGGTAGCCAAGGATAGTAATGGTAATTTCCACGAGCGCCACAATAAAGATTACGTCCAGCAGCATGTGCTGCAGGATATATTCGAGCGGTTTATTGAACGACTGCACAAGGTCCAGACCTGCTTTGTAAGTACCAACAACGAGGGCGGCACAGATGATAACCAGCAGAATGTTGAGCAGGAACCGGATAAATGTCGAAAAATAGACAGTAAGTTCAAAAAAGAATTTTGGATATTTGGCAATTAATTTCATAGGTATAGTGTGACAGATGTAGCTCTATCTGTAAAAAGGGGTGAAGACTGTCTTGACCGGATATGCAGGCCGTATGACAAATTTACAGCAGACGCATAAGCGCTTTTCAGTTAGAATGTACTTACGTTTAAAACAAATACCTGTGTGGGACTAGTGGGGCACAGGCTAACTTCGAGGGTATATCTATGGACACAGACGCATCTGAGGCTAGTTTAGCCGATGAAACGAATGCAGTAGCAGCAGAAGAAGCTGCAAAAGTTGACGACAGCAATGAACTTGTTGAGCAAGTTTTGGATGCAGAGAAAGTCGATCTAGAAAAGGATATTCCAGATCAGGAACGTATTGCACACCAATCTGAAGAAGAAATTGCGGCAACTCGCGAGGCTCTTGCCGAGTCAGGTGAAGTCGATATTTTTGCATGGGCGAACAACATGTTCCAGCACAAGGACCAGCTCAAAATTGACCTGTTCTTTATCAACAAAAACAATGTCCTGTATCGCACCAAGACGTCCCCAGATATCGAGAAGCAACTCCAGCCACTGTTTATCAACCCGATGCTTGAGTATCTGATGATGGGTGCCGGTGCTGGTATGGTACTTCGTTCGTTCGAGGATGGTGAAGCCGAAGCTAATGTCTTGCAGTACACCAAATGGGAAAATATCCTACGCCTCAAAGAGGCTATGCACTGGTTGCACACGCAAGAGCACGAAATGGAATTCTTCAAGGAAGATGAACACGACCTCAAGCGCATCAAGGGTGTTCTGGCGCGCTGTAACCACCCATCTATGAACGAGCCATTCTACATTATCAAGGTATTGCCATCTGCGCAGACCTTCAAGGGCGATGGCTCTTGGATGGTACACGGCGAGCGTTTCGTGCCATTTGAGGCTCCTGCCTTCCGCATCCCAGCAGACAACCAGATGCTGGTCATCGAAGACGACATCTTCGTGTTTAACGCTGCCAAATTAGACCGTATGTTTGGCTACAACGTCAAAAAGAACGCCGTGGCTGAACAAAAAGTTCGTGAGATTGAAGAAAACTTCAAACTGAGTTTCCCAGAAGGCATGGACTTGCAGTCGCTCGTCAAAGGCAGCAAGCCAACCGTCAATAAGCTCCAGAAGATGGAGATCGCTGTTATGAGGCAGGAAGACCTGCTCGATCACGGTGCTGAGCTTGGCGTAGAACTTATGGTAGATGACGCTGGTGCAATTATTATCGAAAACACCAAAGATCTTACGAAGTTCGTAAATTTGCTCAATGACGACTATTACGAATCACCACTGACCGGTATTAAGTACGAAGTCCGCGGCAAGAAGGAACTTAAGCCGCCAAAGGATGACGCTGCTGCCGAAATTGCACTCTAAAATATAGGAAGCGTATACTAAACGCATGCAAAACGACCAGGAAAAACAGAAAGTAGACGCCTATTACGAGCAACTTCGTAAGGGTAAACGTGACTTTGACGACAAGACGGCTAACGCGCTGCTCATGAAGGTTTCCATCGAAGACCAGGGGCGTATTCGCGAGCAGAACGAGGATAAGAAATCAGTCAGTCTCATGATGGCGCTGATTTTCCCGTGGCGGCTTTTTGATCCAGCAATGCGTCCCACCAATGGAACGCGAATGCTCGTCATAGTTGTTTTCTTTATTCTGCTTGTTATAGTGCTACCGTTGTTAATTATCAAATTGGTCCATGTCGGCTAGCGACAAACTTGATACTACAACAGCACTTCCATCAGTGCGTATATGTATAAGCATATACGGAAAACCGAGTACAAAAAGTAGCCAACACTCGTTGTAGGGCTGTGCAATGAGCCTCGCCTCGTACTGTAGTGCTTTTGACGCTTCGGTATTTGTCGCTCAAGGGCTACAATAGAACTAACATAAATTTCGGGGACGAGTAGGGTACATGAACCAGAAAATGGCATTGGATATTATGATGCGTGGCGAGAGCGTCTTTTTGACGGGTCCTGCTGGCTCTGGTAAGACGTATGTGCTCAACCAGTTTATCAAGAAGGCCCGCAAAGAAGGCATGGTGGTTGCCGTGACCGCTACGACCGGTCTCGCCGCCACACACCTGAGCGGTACGACGATTCATGCCTGGAGCGGACTGGGTGTCCGTGACGAACTTGAACAAGACTTCTTCGATCACCTGCGCAAAGACCGCAAAAAGCTCATCAAAGAGACTGATGTGCTGATCATCGACGAAGTATCCATGTTGCATGATTATCGTCTCGATATGATCGATGACGTTTGTCGCCATGTACGTAAGACCGCAGAGCCTTTTGGCGGCCTGCAGGTTATCTTGTGCGGCGACTTTTTCCAGCTACCACCGGTGAACCGCAGCGGGTCACGCGAAGGTGGTTTTGTCGTTCGTTCACGTGCCTGGGATGAACTCGACCCAGTTATTTGTTACCTCGAAGAACAACATCGCCAAGATGACAAGGATTTCTCGGATATTTTAAATGCCATGAGGGCAGGGGATGTGCGCCGACGGCACGCCGAAGCACTTTTGGAACGGGTTGGCGCCGAGCTTCCTGATCATCATGAAGTCACAGAGCTACATACCGTAAATGTTGACGTCGACTCGATTAACAAGCAGAAACTCAGGGCACTCAATACCAAAGAACACCGCTATACGCTGGCGACTCATGGCCCCGACAACTTTGTCGAAACCCTGAAACGCTCGTGTATGGCCGCCGAAGACCTGGTACTCAAGGAGGGCGCGCTGGTAATGTTCCTCAAGAACAACAGTGAGAAACGCCTCGTAAACGGTACACTCGGTACGGTTGTCGACTTCGAGAAAGTTACCGATTATCCCGTTGTGCGGCTTATGGATAAGCGCGAAATTGTTGTTGAGCCAGATACTTGGGAGCTCCGTGACGGTGATGTCAAACGCGCATCATTGGCACAAATCCCACTAAGGCTGGCCTGGGCTATTACGGTCCACAAGAGCCAGGGTATGACGCTCGACGCCGCCAAGATCGACTTGCGTCGAGCATTCGTCGAAGGCATGGGCTACGTGGCGTTATCACGTGTTCGTGGCTTGCAGACGCTAACGCTCGTTGGCATCAACCGCATGGCGCTCAAGATTAGCGATGAGGCACTCCAGGTGGACGCAATGTTGCGCCGTAAATGTGAAGAGGACGTGTCACGTTTTGACGCAGCTGCCGCCTGAGCTAGGGCAGGCCTGCAGGAAAGTGTGATACACTAGAGCCAAGATGAACGCCGCAATTCAAGCGACCAAAACTGCCGTTCGTAGGGTAATGCGAACAATAGCCAAGTGGCTCGACGCCGCTACTGGCGGCCGTGTAACTCCTAACCAGGTAACAATTTTTGGGTTTTTGATGCACGTGCCAATTGCACTGCTCATCGCAACCTCCCATCCGCTCAAGGCAGCAGTGCTCCTTGTAATCTTTGGCCTCTTCGATACACTCGACGGCGAGCTTTCACGTCTGCAGGGAAAATCAAGCACCAAGGGCATGCTCCTTGACGCTTCAACAGATCGTATGAAAGAAGTTTTGCTCTATGGTGGTGCAGCATACTTGTTGGCAAACAGTGCGCATCCGCTTAATGCCGTCTGGGCAACCTTCGCCTGTGGCGCTTCGCTCTGCGTAAGCTACGTCAAAGCCAAAGGCGAGGCAGCTGTTGCGAGCGGCGAAAAGAAAATCCCACACGATGTCCTCAACCGTATGTTCAAGGATGGTGTTCTGACCTTTGAAATTCGCATGGTTGTCCTGCTCATCGGTCTTATCTCAGGCTACTTGGTTTGGGCTATCGCAGTTATCGCAGTACTTGCTAGTTTTACGGCTTTCCAGCGTCTCGTAACGATTAGCAAGGCACTCGACTAATGAAAGAATTATTTCTAGCAGTTTGGTTTTTCTTGCCCGCGGGCATCGCCAACGCATCGCCAATTATTGTTGCCAAGCTTCCGGGCTTGCGCAAGCTCGATGCGCCAATTGATGGTGGTAAAACATTTCGCGGTCAACGTATTCTGGGCGCGCACAAGACGTGGCGTGGCTTGGTCACGGGTATTGTGGCGGCAATTATCACCTTGTGGCTTCAGCAGCGTGCAATCGCCCATAGCTCTATCCTGCAGGATTGGACGAGCCAAGTTTCTTACCTTACATTGCCAACAGTTGTGGTGGGTGCACTTTTTGGTCTTGGTGCACTAGGCGGCGACGCAATCGAGAGCTTCTTCAAGCGCCAACGCAACGTCGCTCCTGGGCACGGCTGGTTCCCATTCGACCAGACAGACTACATTATTGGTGGCGCGCTGGCTACCGCCGGCTATGTGCAGCTTCATTTCTGGCAGTACGTCGAACTACTTGCAATCTGGCTACTTGTGCATGTTGTTGCAAGCTATGTTGGCTACTTGCTCCACCTCAAAGAACGCCCCATTTAGGCAAATTTCCATGACTGTTGCGTAAGAATGCAGCAGTTGCAAGGGCTTGCGCTAGGTGTGTTCTGCCATGCAATTCGTGCCGCGCAATAGTCTCGGCTAGGCTTTCTCCGCTACCCAAAATATGCTCACGCACCCGATCATAGAAGAAGAACGTATCGTCTTCGTTGTAGGATTCCAGGAACCGTTGTGAATAGGTGTTGGTGCTCAGAGCTTGAACTCTGTGCGCGAGCAGAACGACGGTATCATACTGTAATCGTGTTTCGATGGTGATTTTAAGTGGACGGGCAAGTTCTAAGGCACGCTGGAATCCGTTCGCGACATCGATAAAACCCTGGCTAGCATTGAGTAGTGTATCGAGCGCATCGTCCATGGCTTCAATGTTGCTCTCTGGCCCTCTGCGAAGCTCTTTGGGGTTAATATCGTATATGGCAAGGAAATCTACTACAGCACGCCACTGGTCTCGCACACGTTTTTCGAGCTGGCTTTTAGGCAGCAATCCGAAAGCTTCCCAATCTACCTGGTGAACATAGTCAATGACCAGACCATCTTGAGGCATTCGCTGCGTTACGAGACTTATGATGTTGTCGTGTAGTGGATCTAACACGTACAGGTTGTAGCAGTTACCAGGCATGCCACCCAAGGCAAGGGGACTCAGGAAATAAATATCTGCATCTGGTCGCTCGAGCGGTTGCTTCATGGTGAAGTGCATATGTTGCATACGGGCGATCGCATGGGTATATTTGAGGATTTTATCAGCGTTGAGCGTGCTAGCTCGCTGCTTTTGAATTGTGCGGGACAGCTTGAGCCACTGCTTGCGCGCGGCACTGAGCATAACAACTGGATTTTCACAGACAACAATCGTCTTTCCTAGATGTTGACGTGAATGGACATGACGCATAATATCGGCAGCGATACTATCGGTACCACGGGCTGATGATACGCGACGTTCGAAATAAGCTATAACCATTTGAGGTGCTCCATAAAGTTACATATGTTACTCGTTCGCGCAGCATAATAGCATAGGTTCCCTCGAAGTAAAATGCGCCCGTGTTTACTTACAAATAATGATGCTGCCGAAAGCTAAAGTGGCTGGTCTTGGTCACGATAATATGATCGCGCACAGAGATACCCAGTAGCTGACCGGCCGCCACAAGCTGCTGGGTCAATTCGATGTCCCGCATACTTGGCTTATCAGTACCGGAGGGGTGATTGTGGGCGATGATTACACTTGCAGCCCGATCAGTGATTGCATCGGCAAATACCTCTCGCGGATGTACAACGACGCTATCGAGTGTGCCAATAGTGATTGTGCGGAGTGCAATCAGGCGCTGGCCGCCGTCGAGGCTCATGCAAAGCACATATTCTTGGTGTTTATTTCTGATTTCGTCGAGGCGCGCCAGGATATCCTGTTGCGTACGGATGGGCTCAATGTCGCGAATAAGATAGCGTCGCGCCAGCTCCAACGAGGCGATGAGTTTGCTGGCCGTCGCCGTATGGACGCCACGAATAGCCGTCAACGCTTCATAGTTGATGTGTTGTGTGCCTTTGTGGAGTAGCTTTTGTACCTGCCGCGCCATATAGGTAACATCGGCGCCAGCATTGCCGGTCCCGATGACAACCTCCAAGAGCTCATAGTCGGACAGGGACGCTACGCCTTTGCGCTGCATCTTCTCTCGAGGTCTATCGAGTATCGGTATCTGGTGGATTCGCTTGGTCTGGGGCATAAAGTGCTAAGAGTCTACTCGCAGTTCGTTCCATTTGGCAAGTGCGTTTGCCGTTCCCACTGGTGCTAGCAGCCATAACCGGGTATGCTGAAGTGATGAAAAACTTGCAGGAAACGTCCCGATTTGTCGTTATCGGCGGTGGCACCGGTAGCTTTACAGTGCTTAGCGGCCTCAAGAACTACACATCCCATATCACAGCACTCGTGAGCATGGCTGATGACGGTGGTTCAACAGGGATTTTGCGCGATGAATTGGGCGTACTGCCACCCGGTGATGTGCGCCAATGTCTGGTGGCGCTCAGCGACCCGGATATCTCCAAGACACTACGTGATCTCTTTAATTTTAGGTTTGAAGAGGGTTCACTTGCGGGCCATTCTTTTGGCAATTTATTCTTGTCAGCTGTCGAGAAAATGACGAACGATTTTGACGAGGCCGTACGATTGACGGGCGAGCTGCTGCATATTACGGGTCGCGTCATGCCGATCACCCTCGATAATGTCCGTCTCGCTATACGTTGGGGAGATGAAATCGTGAGAGGCGAGGGCACCATTGATGTCATGGACTTCGCTTCACGCCAAGGCACCACCAAGCCGGAATTATTCCTAGAGCCAGCTGCGCAGGTCAACCCAGCGGCCGCTCAGGCCATCAGAGAAGCCGATATTGTCGTTATAGCGCCGGGTGACCTCTACACCTCGCTCGGGCCGCTTCTTGCCGTCAATGGGGTGCCTGAGGCCCTTAGGGACACTGCCGCTCGTAAGGTTTACGTTTCAAACTTGGTCGTGAACCCTCGTCAGACAAAAGGCATGACCGTGGCCGATCACGCGGCAGAGATCGAGCGGTTTGCAGGCGGTCCCATTATTGATTACGTGCTCTATAACACTGGTGATCCTGGCCCAGAGCTTATGCGCAAATATACTCGCGAGGGCGAAGATCTAGTCGTGATTGACCAGGCCAAGCTGAAGCAGGCGCGGTACGAGGCAATTGGTTGTGACTTATTGCAGCCGCACACCGTAAAAGCCCGTGCAGGTGACAAGCTTGCCGCTCATAGGTCTCTTATCCGCCACGATGGCGATGCGCTTGCGCAAATGCTTATACATATAGCCGAAAAATAAACGAGCCTCACGAGGGCTCGCTTTTATATGTTCCATAACAGGACATAAAATTGACATAATGCTAATGTTTTGCTATTGTAGTATTTATAAAACATCAAAACAAAAATATGCAAGATCATCACCACAAAACTATTCACCAACATGTTGAGACAGTGTTCCGCCACCCCTTTATTGTGTTTGGTGTGCTGAGCCTTATGGCGGTAGCAATGACTAAGTTTGATAGCCGCGTTCATACTGTGGTGCAGCAGGCCTATAACCAGGGCTTTAGCTGGGTAGGGACGTACGCGCATCATGAGCACCCACGTCATCTATCGCTTAATGTGGCTATTGCACGCATCCCGACCATCTCTTCCGGAAACAGTTAAAACATACACTAGTGCGGTGTATGTTGGTTGTCCACACCACATGTTGTGCCATGCCTGTGGATAAGTACGATCTGTGGACAACTGGTGTAGGAATCACCACTATTTTCATGACAAACTACTTGTAAGTGGGTAATCGTGGGTAGTATGATGGTGCCAGTGGGTAATCGTGGGTAGCCCAAAGAGCAGAAGCTCCAAACAGGACTACTCAGCAAAATAAAAAACAACCACTAGAAATTTAAACTAACCAAACCAATGGCCACGGTAGACTATTTTCAACGCAAACTTGACGACAAGCGTCGGTTAACCATACCGGCAGAGCTTCGAAGTGAGTTCGCGAGCGGGGTAGTTATAACCCGAGGTTTCCAGAAGTACCTTCACTTGTACCCAAAATCAGTGTGGGACGAACTGGTCGAGCCTCAACTCCAGGGAAATATCCTGGATGAACAGATCGCCGATCTTAACGTTCGTTTCCGAATGGGCAAGGCCGATGGTATCTGCGACGAAAAGCAAGGACGTATCTCATTAGAGCAACACCTTCTGGACTACGCGGGTATCGAGAAGGAAGTGGTGGCGGTTAGGGTTGGAAAATATTGGCGCCTGATGGCACCAGAATAATCCGACAAATTTCACAAGCACATTAACAATTCAACCGAAGAAGCACCCATTACAGTTATTTATACGACTCGAGGTCAGCTATTCGGCAGTCAACCAGTGGATCGATGGTAACCACTGTCAAAAAACCATAGTTCTTTTTTTGGAAAACACCTCCCAAAACTCCACCTCACACACATAAGTCTCTCAACTTGACCTATATGCACAGTTAAGAAGTTCAGAAGATTTTTCAAATCTTTATCGCTCAAAAATTACTTCTATACCTACCGGCATATGGGTCACCACAAAAACAAAAACTTTCACAAAAAACAAAACGTTGACTGCTGATTAGGTGACCTTGCCGGCAAGGTTAGCTAGTACGCCCGGCGCGAAAGCCAGAGCGGTATAGCAAAACTTTGCCAAAACAAAAACACCAAAAACAAAAGAAACTTGGTATTATTACAAGGCATGCACCACCAAGAACCACAAAATCACTTACATATCCCAGTGCTACTGGAGCCAACGCTAGAATATCTTGCACCTAAGGAAGGGGATTCATACCTCGACCTCACGGGCGGATACGGCGGACATGCTGCACGCGTACTGGAACAAACCAAAAACCCTAAAGCCACTGTACTCGTCGATCGTGACGAAAACGCCGTCAAGGAGTTAAAAAAGCGATTCGAAGGGCAGGGGACTGCGATAGAGCAGGCGGATTTTTATACCGCTAGCAAAAATCTTGCAGAGCAGGGGAGAAAGTTTGATCTGATTTTAGCCGATCTTGGTGTGTCATCACCGCACCTTAACCAGGCAGAACGTGGGTTTTCGATCTCACACGATGGGCCACTCGACATGCGCATGGACCAGACGCAATCGCTTACCGCCGCGAAAATAGTTAATAGCTATCGCGAAGATAAGCTTGCACAACTGATCAAGCGCTATGGAGAAGACCCGAAAGCACGCCAGATTGCGTCGCTTATTGTGAACAACCGACCGTACAAAACCACTCACGAGCTTGCCGTAGTTGTTGCCAAGGCTTGGCCAGGGTACAGCAAAGTCCATCCGGCTACACGAACGTTTCAGGCGCTTCGTATAGCGGTTAACGACGAACTAGAGCTTTTGCGTCTTAGTTTGCCAATCTGGATTGACCAGCTGTTAGCCCCCGGTGGCCGAATTGCTGTCATTAGTTTCCACAGCTTAGAAGATCGCATCGTCAAAAATGCGTTCAAATCTGCTGGAGGGGACCGATATGACGCCACAATTCAGCTGCTTACCAAAAAGCCAGTCACGGGTAGCGACGAAGAATTAGTTTTTAATCCGCGAGCGAGAAGTGCAAAGCTTCGAGCCGCATTGAAACAAAAATAATAAAAAATCAAAAAGAAAGGGTTTAACAATATGCAAATCAGCGTAGTAAACCTCACCCCTCGTGCTAAAAAAATCCACGTAACTGTTGCCTAGTAACAGCCGGATTTAGCCGACAATCTTCAGACTCCAACCGGTACAAAATTTATCGGTTGGGTCTGGCCAAGCTATAGTGCTTGGCGTGGTCCAAAAGTAGTTTTGGGCTTTGCCTAGCATGGTAGAAACAAAACAAAAACAAATATAAAAACGAAAAGAAACACACATGACATACTCAAGCTCACTCGCAGCTGGCCGCCAGAGCTCAGGCCTCAGCCGCAACCAAAACACCGCGAGTTTCCGTGGACAGGCAAAAGCCCTTGGTCCAGTTAGCAACACGGTAATTCTCATTGTTCTTGCATGTCTATTGGGTCTTCTGTACCTAACGCAGGTGACTAAGACAAACGCATATGGCTACAAGATTAACAGCTTGCAGCAGAAGCAATCACAGCTTGCCGAAGAGCATGATGATCTCGAAGTAGCATCAGCTCGTCTGCAGTCTGTCGATCGTGTGCAATCAAGCAGTGTTGCCAAGAGCATGGCCACTGTTACTCCTAGCGCAACAGTTCAAGACTAAAACGCTTATATAAGGTATACTTAGTACCAATGGGGCCCGCAGCCGAAACTGATATTCATGTCGTCCGACGTACTCGTATAGTGTACGTAGTGATTGCCTTGGTGTTCGCGCTGTTTATCATGCGGGCGTTCTACTTACAAGTTATCAAATATTCGTACTACCACAAGGCCGCGCTCAGCGACCAACTTAAGGAGTACGAGATTCCTGCAGAGCGGGGAACTATTAAAGCACATATGGGCGATGGCACAGTCTCGTTGGTTTTGAATGAGAAACTTTACACTGTGTACGCAGATCCAACACTTATCAAAGCAAAAGATGTAGATAAGGTTGCCGACTCGCTGCAGCAGTATCTTGGAGGCAGCGCCAGCGACTATCGCGGCAAGATCACCACTAAAGATACGCGCTATGTTGTGCTTGGTCGCAAGATTAGCAAAGATGCCAAGACTAAGCTGTTTGCGCTCAAATATCCTGGTATCGCAGCCGAGGAGCAACAGTATCGCACATATCCCGATGGCCAGCTCGCGTCGCAGCTCTTGGGCTTCGTCAATGGTGAGGGCAAAGGCGTATACGGCATTGAACAATCGCTCAATAGCAAGCTTGCTGGTACTAACGGCCAGCTGAAAGCCGTCACGGATATCAACGGCGTGCCATTGGCTGCCAACACTGGCAACATCCTCAAATCTCCGGTCTCCGGCAATGATGTCACGTTGACTGTCGATGTTGGCATGCAAAAGCAGCTCGAAGATATTCTAAAAAAAGGTGCACAAAGCTCAAAATCCCAAAAGGCAAGCGCACTTATTATGGACCCCAACACCGGTGCTATCAAGGCTATGGCCAACTATCCCACGTACAATCCAACAAACTTCGGTGATGTTGGCGACGGAAGTGTTTTTAACAATGCGAGCGTGAGTGAACCGATGGAAGTTGGCTCAATTATGAAATCGCTCACAACGGCCGCTGCGATTGACACGGGTGCTGTCGCGCCGAACGAAACCTACTATGACCCAGCCCACTTCGAAGTCGACAAGTTTAACATTACGAACATCGAAGAAGATGGCGGTGCGGGCACCAAGAGCATTGCCGACATCCTCAATTTGTCGCTCAACACCGGTGCTACCTGGGAGCTCATGCAAATGGGCGGTGGCAAACTCAATCAGCAGGCACGCGACAAGTGGTACGACTACATGGCCAATCACTACCGCTTCGGCAAAGATACTAATATCGAGCAGGGCTACGAATCTGCTGGCTATGTCCCGAAACCAGCAGAGAATGGTGCGGGTATCAACTTGACCTATGCTAACACCGCTTTCGGGCAGGCTATGACAGCTACGGCGATTCAGGTCGGCGGCGCAATGTCGGCCGTGCTCAACGGTGGTACCTATTACCAACCGACGCTTATCGACTCATACACAACAGCTGATGGCAAAACAGTAACACAGAAGCCAAAGGTGGTAACCCAGAACGTCGTCAAGCAGTCCACGACTGATGCCTTAATCCCACTTATGGAGAACGTTGTTGCTAAGCACCATTTCTCACATGGTTTTGACCAGAACGCGTATGCTGTTGGCGGTAAGACAGGTACGGCTCAGATCGCCAAGACAACTGGCGGCTACTACGATAACGAGTTCAACGGCACCTATGCTGGTTTTGTCGGTGGTGACAAAGTTCAATATGTCATCGTGGTCTTCACGTACATGCCGCAAATTCCAGCATGGCAGTACGCGGGTACGGCGGCAGCGCAGCCAATATTCGGCGATTTAGCACATATGTTAATCGATGACTTTGGGGTGACTCCGAAGACGCATTAATGCTATACTGGCTCTAACGTAAGGCACACCAAAACTCTATGACAACTATTCATTTCATCATCGACACAGATACGTTTATTCGCATCTTCTTATTAGGATTTATGGGCTTCTTGGTCGGCATGTTGATCACGCCTCTCTACACCACAATCGCCTACAAACGTGAGTGGTGGAAAAAGGCTCGTACCGAGACTGTTGGCGGCGAAAAAGCCACCGTTTACTCCAAGCTGCACGCTGCCAAGCACAAACGCAACATCCCAACGATGGCTGGTTTGATTTTTGTCAGTGCAATTGCGCTTGTAAGCGTATTTTTCAACTTGGTCCGTGAAGAAACCTGGCTACCGCTAGCAGCTATGGTTGGCGCTGGTGCAGTTGGACTTATCGACGACTTTATGAATATTCGTAGCCACGGTGGTCAAGCTGGTATGCACGCCAAAGCCAAATTTGCGCTGTACAGTCTCGTTGCGCTGGTGGGCGGCTGGTGGTTCTTTGCCAAGCTTGATGTGACAACCTTGTTTATCCCTGGCGTCAGTGAATGGCACGTGGGTTGGCTGATTGTTCCAATCTTTTGGCTTGTCGTGGTCGCTACCGCTAACTCAGTGAACATTAGTGATGGCCTCGACGGCCTCGCAGGAGGTCTTCTAAGCTCCTCATTTCTCGTGTACGCAGTGATTGCGGCTATCGAGGGCAAATACAGCCTGGCAGCCTTCTGTTTGACTGTGGTGGGCGCTTTACTGAGCTACACGTGGTTCAATATCTTTCCGGCACGTTTCTTCATGGGGGATGTGGGGGCCTTTGCGCTTGGCACGGCGCTTGGTGTGATAGCCATGCAGACTGATACAATTTACGTGCTACCAATTATTGGTTTTGTCTACGTCATGGAAACTGGCTCGGTTATTATTAACCGTTTGTCGCGCAAATTGCGTCATGGTAAAAAGGTATTTCTTTCATCGCCAATCCATCATCATTTTGAAGCTATCGGTTGGCCAGAAACCAAAGTTACGATGCGCTTCTGGATCATTGGCCAAGTATCTGCCGTTCTGGGCTTGATTGTCTTCTTGCTCGGTAGGTATGCCTAGATGGTGGAGCAGATCCGCCGTAACCTTCGTCCTTCACCGGTGGGGCAGCCTCGTCGCCACCGTCCTGACTATTTATTGATCATTATCATGACACTACTATTGGCGATTGGCATGACCGTGGTCTATGCGATCAGCCCAGCGCTTGCTGCCACTAATGGCACGAGTGACAATTACTATGTAGCGCACCAGTTTATCGCCATTGTGCTCGGTGCCGTCATGTTTGGCATTACCTCTCGTATTCCGCTGAGCCTACTGCGCAGTAAATACATGCTGCTTATTGGTATCGCCATTGCTGCTACCTTGATCGCCTTGGCATTGCCGGTTAACCCGAGCTATCCTGCGCATCGCTGGATTCGCATGGGCGGATTCTCATTCCAATCTGTTGAGCTTGTGAAGTTCGCACTTCTTATTTGGTTTGCCGGGTTTATGGCGCAGCGCATGAAGGACAACTCGGTGGGCGACACCCAAAAGACCTTGAAGCCAATCGCAATCGTGTTGGTCGCTGTGGGTTTGGTGATTGCTGGTATCCAAAGTGACCTCGGCTCGACCGGTGTTATCGTGTTGATGATGGCGACGATGGCTTTTGTGGCAGGCCTGCCGATGAAGCGCATCTTGGTGATTGGTGGCATGATCGCTATTCTGTTGGTCCTGGCCGTATCGACAACGCCATATCGTCGTGAACGCCTCATGACATTCATGAATCCAGGCGCTAACTGTCTTACGACAGGGTATCAGGTCTGCCAGGCCTTAATTGCCGTTGGCTCCGGTGGGGCTACTGGCCTAGGCCTGGGGCGCAGTGTTCAGGCGTATGGCTATCTGCCAGAGGCCGAAAACGACTCAATTTTTGCAATTTATGCAGAGAAGTTTGGCTTCATAGGTGTTGCGGCACTGGTAGCGCTCTTCTTGGCGTTCTTTATGCGCATCAAACGAGTTGCCGAAAGGGCACCGGATAATTTTAGTCGATTGGTTGTTATTGGTATTTTGGTGTGGCTTTGCGCACAGGCAATGCTTAACATCGGTGCCATGATGGGGCTGTTACCGCTCAAGGGTATTACGCTGCCGCTCATAAGTTATGGCGGTAGTAGCGTCTTGCTCGTGATGGCAGTCCTTGGTATAGTTTTCCAAGTTTCACATTACACAAGTTTGTCAGCACCTGAAGGTTCAATGGGAGGAACGTATGAGAATCGTCGTGACGGGCGGCGGCTCCGGGGGGCATATCACCCCAATTCTGGCAGTCGCGCATGAAATTAAACAGCAGCAACCCGATGCAGAAATAATTTATATTGCCGTACATGGTGATAGTTTGGGCGACCTACCATCGCGTGATCCTAACATCGACAAAGTGATTACCGTGCGGGCAGGGAAGCTGCGTCGGTACCATGGGGAAGGGCTAAAGCAATTGCTCGATATCCCAACTTTGTTGAAGAATATCCGAGATGTGTTTTACACGCTGGCGGGTATTTGCCAGAGCTTTATTCTTGTCCGAAGGCTTAAGCCAAACGTTGTATTTATTAAGGGCGGATTTGTGGGTGTGCCAGTGGGGCTGGCCGCAGCTGTACTCCGAGTGCCTTATGTAACACACGATTCTGACGCATTGCCAGGCCTTGCCAACCGCATCGTTGCACCCTGGGCCAAAGTCCATGCAGTCGCACTGCCCAAAGAAGTCTATGCCTATCCAGCTGATAAGACGGTCACTGTTGGTGTACCTATCTCGCACAACTATCACAAGCTTACGGCTCATGATCGAGATGAACTTCGTCATAAGCTGGGCCTGGCCGCATACAACAAAGTTATCCTCGTTACTGGCGGCGGCAATGGTGCTCAGCGCATCAATGACGCTGTAGCTGATTGTGTGCCGGCACTGATGGAACGCTACAAAGATCTGGCGGTCGTACATCTCGCTGGTCGCAACAAAGAGCAATCACTGCGCCAGCTCTACAAATCACGCCTAAGCCAAGCCGACCAATCGCGAGTTATTGTGAAAGATTTCGTAAGCAACTTGTACGAATATAGTGGCGTGGCTGACGTTGTCATCACTCGTGCTGGCGGTACGAGCATGGCCGAATTTGCCGCGCAGGCTAAGGCATGTGTGATGGTTCCAAATCCGTATCTTACAGGTGGTCACCAGCTGCTAAACGCGAAAGTACTTGCCGATCGCAAGGCTGTCAAAATGGTACGAGAAGATGATATGGTTGCCGATCATATGTCACTCATGCCACCGCTTGTTGAGCTCCTCGATAACCCCAAACGTGCCCAGGAACTCGGCGCTCGCCTCAGTGAACTTGAACATTCCAATGCCGCTAGTGCTTTAGCAATGGTATTATTAGAAGTAGCCCGGTGAGTCGCCGCTAAATTCCAAATATACACACAATGTTTAAAAAGAAACCACCAGTCGAGCAGCCTCGGGCGCGTAACCGCGTAACCGATGTAAATTCTCCGCAGCCACGAAACACAGCGGTGTTTTCTTATCATGCCAACCGCTCCACGAGCCTTGAAGGTCGTGGACGTTTGACCCAGGAAGAGCAAAAACCCAAGCGCAGTAAGATGCCTCGCCTGGGACTGCGCAAGCTGACGCGCACCCACGCGCTCGGTGGTCTCGTGGGCCTGATTGTAATCTTGTTGTTTATGGGGCTTAGCAGTACGCCCAAGATTGTTGTCCTAGGTAGCGGCTCCAACCAGTTTGCGCTCCAGGACCTGAGTGTTTACCAGAATGCGGCACATGCATCATTCGGTAAATCGTTCACCAATAACAACAAGCTGACTATCAACACCGATGCGGTAGCTCTCCAGCTCAAGAATGCCTTTCCTGAGCTGCACGCGGTGAGTATCTCGTTGCCCTTTATCGGGCGCCAGCCGACGCTCTATATCCAGCCAGCGATCCCGCAGATGGTCTTTTCGACTGCCAGTGGCCAGTTTATTCTCGATAGTAACGGTCGTGCGCTTGCAAACTATGATTCCAAAACAGAGCTACCCTCTGATCGTTCTGTGCCCATCGTAACAGATCAAAGCGGCATAACCGCCCAAAAAGGTGCTATCATTTTGCCAAGCCAGAGCGTGGCTTTTATTACAGAGGTCGCAGCCCAGCTTTATGCCAAGCAGATCAAGGTTGACACCTGGACGTTGCCTGTCAGCGGCAGTGAATTGGATGTGAAGGTGAGTGGGGTACCGTATTTTGTGAAGTTTAACCTGCAGGCTAATCCTAGAGAAGAGGCGGGCACTTTTTTGGCCACAAAGAACTATCTTGATGGACAGCACAAAACTCCCGCGCAGTATATTGATGCGCGTGTTAGCGGTAGGGCGTACTACAAGTAGCGCCCGACTCTCCCCTCCGGCGTTCGTTTTTTGTTCATAGTTTTCTACATGGATGCAGGTTGTACGTCAAGAAAATATATAAAGTAATACAAATATGTATATGTCAAATGAGAGAAGTGGAGAAGGGTAAAAGAGAGGGGAGAGTATACAAAAAACTAAAATAGCGAAAAAGCAAATAATTTCACGGCAAGGTTGTGGAAAAGTAGAAGATTGTGATCCGAATCACGTGAGAACTGTGGAAAAGTATATATAAACACGTGAAATGATAATTGTCAAAATGCGACATCTAGGATAGCTAGATGTGTGTATGATGCACGTGAGAAGCTAGTGCTATGACTGCCAGGGTGCACCATGGTGTTAGTGATATATATCAAATATCTTGCTGACAAAAATAGTAGGAAAAGTCATAAAGTACCAGTAAATGCATGCGACGCGCAAAACCCCCTGTTCGGGCAGTGTCCACTCATACCTCCCCGCGGCCCTACTATAGAGTCGCAAAATATACATTGTGCGACATTGTTTCTATGTCCTTTTGTGAGTGGGTTGTGCGGCCGCTCCACCACGAAATTCATGCCCTATTTCTTGAGAATGCATTCCCCGCACAATGTGTGCCTATCCTGCTTTTGACCCTCATATGGCCTATTTAAGGCCTTTTTGACTACAAAACCTCCAACTGTGCGACTTTGGCTAAGGATTTGCCACGCAGTCTCTATATCGCTTGTTCGGCATGTGTTCGCATTAACAGGGGTCGATCAACTATACCACCTCTGTTAATAAAAGGCATGTCGCAAAATGTTCGTAGTCTGTTCGCTCTCTGCTGAGCGGTTATCGCTCAATGAGTTTTACGTACTTGTCTTCCGAGAACGAGTAGAGGCCAAATGGTACTATGCCACCAGTTGGCTGCTCCAAGGGTATAAGCTCCTCGAGATCGAATAGCTGAGTAGTAAAGTCGTGATGGTCGTTCGTGAGTACAAGAGTTTTTGCCGAGTATTTCTTCAGCGCAGCTGTAATCATGAAATCTACAGCTTTAAACGCATTAGCTTGCCTGCCAAACGCATACATAAGTGCTGTGTCATCAAATAGGTGCTCAAATGTACGATTCGTCATCTCTGGAGAAGTAAGCGCTGAATTATAGAATGCGAGCTTTTTTGCCAACTCCTCCCTACTCCTATTTTTACTTAGAAATTCTAGGCGCACTGCACCAATCGCGGTGAGATCACAACCATGGTATGTAAGTTCTTCAAGTAGACCTGAAAATGCTTCAGGATTTCTAAAGCCTTCAACTAGTACATTCGTATCTAGAAAAATGGTTTTATCACGGATATTTGCGAAGTGCAGCGGGTTTATCAATGTGCTCGCGGTCATTGGTCTCTACAATCTCCTGTAGCTCTTTGGCGGACTTCAAGAAGAGAGCTTTATTAAACTTCACCTTACCACCTCCGAGTTCTCCTCGACGTATTTGAGGTAGACTCTCGTTGAACTCTTTCTCGATTTTCTTAGTTTTTTCTGTCATATGGGTGTGCCTTATTACTACTATAATTATACCAACTTGGGTCAATGCGCAAGCATTGATTGTAATAAAAGACCGCATTGCTGCGGTCTTTTATCTTTTACGTCCCGGACGTCTATTCGGCTGATGCGAGTTCGTAGGTCGCTTTAGCAACGCGCTTGAACTGTGATTTGCCCTGGAGATTCAGGAGAATGGTAGTTTCTTTGACGAAACGGCTCTTGAGGACGCGCTTGACGATTTCATCGCGGTGCAATGGCTCGTTAGCTTCGCGGAGAACTTCGGTGATGATATCAGCGACCGTTCCCTTCTTGTAGCCCCATTCTTTGAGGGCGTAGATACCACGGCCGATAAGTACGAAGCGCTTGTCTTTGATAAGCTCGTTGTGGATTGCCTGGGTGGTGACATCCTTGCGCTTGAAGTCTGAATCCTTGATGGCGCCAGCAATTTCGTTGAAATGCATGTGCTTGCCATTGGTCTTGAGGATAACGTAAATCTTGTCGCGGATGTTCTTAGGGTTGACCATTGGCCACTTTACAAGGCCCCAGCGGTCGTTGAGCGTAGCGAGATCTTTTGAGATTGATGCCAACGCAGCTGCTTCGTCGAGGTTTTCGATAGAAACTTCTTGAGCGATGGCTTTAATAGTCGTAGGTTCGCCAAGCTTTTTGATGGTAGCGATGATGGTTGAGATTGCCTCTTTGATTGACTTCTCGTCGCGTACCTTGCGAATGGCTACTGCCTGGTGGTAGTGGTCAGTGTCTTCGACGAGTACGAGCTCAGGGCAAAGAGTTGCCAAGAATGCAGTTCGTGACTGGTCGGTGCGGCTGTTCTCAGATGTGAGCACGCTGCTTAGGTTAGACACACGAGCGGCGTTGCCGCTAGTTTGGAGGTGTGCAAGGATTGCCTGCTCGATTTCGTGGACATGTGGCAATTGGTCCTGCTCTGCTTGTGCCTTGAGGCGAGCAATAACAGCTTTCTCTAGCTGGCGTACACGTTCACGGGTAATACCGAGGAGCTCACCAATCTGCTCTAGTGTTTCTTTGCGGTCAAACAGTCCAAAACGACGCGCGATAATCTCGCGTTCGCGGTCTCGCTCGATGGTAGTCAGAATGTCTTGCACATATTGCTCGGTATCGAGCGTTGGTGCGCCTGTTTCGGCTTTTGCCATGGAAGTGTTCCCTGTCTGTTAAGCTGTTATTAATTTTATATAATTATATAACTTTAGATTATATAAGTCAAACATGTTATCTATTCCATTATTGTAGCACGAAATGGACAGAAACCTAGAAAACATGACATAAAATACAACTACACAACATGTGTGTATGCTCCACAAAAATATGGGCTCCCCTACCCTGAACCGTATCTGTTAACGAACTATTTCTTAGCGGTTTTGCGGCGTGTGAATTTTTTGCGTGCTGGTGCTTCGTCGATGAGTTTTTTGCATTGCTCTTCGGTGAGGTCTTTTGGCTCAATATCCTTAGGAATCTTGGCGTTCTTCTTGCCGTCTGTGATGTAGGGGCCGTATGGGCCATTGACGATCTTTATGCCGCCATCAAACTCTTTGATGTACTTGTTGGCGTCTTTTTCGAGTTTAGCCTTGTAGAGGTCTATAGCTTCGGTTTCTGTGATACCAAATGGGTCATGAGGCTTGATGCTGACGAATACTTTGCCGATTTGAACGTAGGGGCCGAAGCGGCCGATATTGGCCTTAATTTCTTCGCCCTCTGCGGTCTTGCCGACGAGGCGTGGTAGCTCAAACATAGTAAGCGCTTGTTCGAGGGTGACTTCCTCAAGTTTTACACCTTCTGGAAGTGGTGCAAAGGCTGGTTTTTCCTCTTCTTCAGATGCTCCGCGCTGAAGCATTGGGCCGTATTTGCCGTAACGCGCCAAGACAGGTTTCTTGGTCTTAGGGTCAATGCCGAGCTCGCGAGCCTGGCTTACCTCAGTGCGTGAAATGCCGCCTGCGGCTTCGACGAGCGGGTGAAATTCTTTGTAGAATTCACCGATCATCTTTTCCCATGATTCTTTGCCATCGGCAACTTTGTCGAAGTCAGCTTCAACATTCGCGGTGAAGTCATAGTCTACAACGCTCGGGAAATATTTTACCAAGAAGTCGGTCGTTACTTCGGCCAAGTGGGTCGGAATGAGTTTGTTGCGGTCAGCACCGGTGATTTCAGTTGTCTCTTCGTCGGTGATAGCGCCACTGATGAGGGATAAGGTCTGCACCGTTCGCTCCTTGCCTTCAAGGTCACTTTTCTCGATGTAGTCGCGAGCCTGAATGGTTGAAATGGTCGATGCGTAGGTGCTTGGACGGCCGATACCGAGCTCCTCGAGCTTCTTAACGAGGGCTGCTTCGGAGTAGCGCGCTGGTGGGCGGCTAAAGGTCTCAGTTGCGGTCATGCTGCCAAGGTCGAGCTTCTGACCTTTTTCGATTGGTGGCAAGAGTGTGTCGTCTTTGACGCCACCGTAGACTTTCATGAAACCGTCAAACTTGAGAATTTCACCTTTGGCCATGAGTTTTTCATCACGGTTAGAAAGCGTAATGCTTACTTCGGTTTTCTCGGTTTGAGCTGGCGACATTTGGCTAGCAAGTGCGCGTGACCAAATAAGCTGGTAGAGCTTCTCTTGCTGAGCATCTGCTCCGGCACGTAGTGTGTTGAAGTCGGTTGGGCGGATGGCCTCGTGGGCTTCCTGCGCTGAGTCACTTTTGGTCTTAAACTGGCGAACTTGGTGATATTGCTCACCGTACTTGCTCTTGATGTGGTCTTCGGCAGCCTTGATTGCAAATCCGGACAAGATAGTGCTGTCAGTACGCATGTAGGTGATAAGGCCGGCTTCGTAGAGGCGCTGAGCCAAGTTCATGGTCTGCTTCACGCTATAACCGAGACGGCGAGCTGCCTCTTGCTGTAATGTACTGGTCGTAAACGGTGCACCTGGGTTGCGTGTGCCAGGCTTTTGGGCGATGTCAGCAATAGTAAAGATAGCTTGTGCTGCGGCTTCGAGGAATGTGCGGGCGTCATCTTTGGTCGGTAGCTTGGTGGCTAATTCGGCTTTGAGCTCTTGGCCATCAATGTCGAATAACGCGATAATTTTATAGGTGCTCTCTGCCTTGAACTCGCGAATTTCTCGCTCACGCTCGGCGATGAGGCGTACTGCAACAGACTGTACGCGTCCTGCGCTGAGGCCGGTGCGGATTTTCTTCCAGAGCACTGGCGAAAGCTCGTAACCAACGAGGCGGTCAAGCACGCGACGGGCCTGATATGCGTCAACGAGACTGAGATCGACAACGCGCGGTGTCTTGATAGCATTCTCGATGGCACTTTTGGTGATTTCGTGAAAAACAATACGCTTGGTCTTCTTAGGATCAAGCTTGAGGGTCTGCGTGAGGTGCCATGCAATAGCCTCTCCTTCACGGTCTTCATCGCTTGCGAGCCAGACGTCTTGTGCTTCTTTGGCTGCCTTGCGAAGCTCGGCAACGACCTTCTTCTTATCTGAGTTAATTTCGTAGTTTGGAGCGAAATTGTTCTCAATATCAATATTCATGCCCTTCTTAGGAAGGTCACGGATGTGTCCAAAGCTACTCTTTACGGTGTAATCACCGCCTAGGTACTTCTCGATTGTTTTTGCCTTTGCGGGGCTCTCTACAATAACTAAATTTTTGCTTTTATCTGTGCTCATGCTTTATCTAACTAGCTTATATGTAACCCACTATATTATGCAAATCCTGATGTTTGTTGCAAATTTTTATTATAGGCCTATCTACTGTATTTAGTATAGCCCCCACTGATTATTACCTAAGGGCCGGACTATGCCGCCAATCTCTAACATTGTCATGACTTGGTTAAAACGTTGGATATGTAATTGGCTTGCGGCTAAGAGTTCGGCGCCATCACGACTCTTTTCGGTAAGTAAATCGATAATGCGTTGTTCATCTGGATCGCTGCTCCTGGGCTTCCTTATATGAGGCGCAGAAATACCAAGCACGTGAAGCACGTCCTCGACGCACGTTACGAGTGCCGCCCCGCTCTTAATGAGATTATGAGTGCCTTTGGAGGTGCTGCTCGTAATGGCCCCAGGCACCGCAAGCACGTCCTTCCCCTGTTCTAGGGCAAAGCGCGCCGTGTGCATTGTGCCGCTCTTGTCACTCGCCTCTGTTACGAGTACGACTGTACTGAGCCCTGCCACTAACCGATTGCGTGCAATAAAATTGGATGGATATGGGATGGTACCCCTGTCGTACTCGGTGAGGAGTGCCCCGCCCTGAGCAATAATTTGGCGTGCTAAGTTTGCATGGCTGGCCGGATAGACGGCGTCAATACCGCTGGGTAGAATGGCGACAGTAATGCCGCCTGCGTTGAGGCACGCACGATGTGCAATGGCATCAATGCCAATGGCAAGACCACTGACAATCACCACACCTGCTCTTGCCAGCTCTCTAGCCAATAGTTCGGTGACATGTTTGCCATAGGTGCTCGCTTTGCGACTACCAACAATGGCGACTCGTGGTCTTGCCATAATATCCTCCCAGTTATCCGTGGCTACGAAAACCTGGGTGGGTGCTGGAGAAGCGCGCGAAAGCTCGCTTGGGAACTCTGGATCTTTGGGTACTATCTTTTGTATACTGTAGGTAGACATAACTGTGTGCTCTTTTCCAGCCTGGATCCTGTCATAACCTCCTTCAAATGTCAAAAAGAGCTTATGCTAAAACCTTTTATGCCCACTACTGGTAAATAAGTCAAAAACATTGAAAAGTATTGACATAAAGCCATGTATTTGCTAGTATTACAACTTGTAAGCGTTAGTACGACGCCTTACGCACCTTATATCCCCCATTTCTAACAATTTGTTAGATTGCTCTAGAGCGTGCTGTGCGCCTAAGTTGTTACCCTCCACTTTTACGTCAGCGCTAGTCTAAAACAGACTGAAATGCGCTCTAAAGCAAACTAACCCCTTTAAGCACCTCGCCTACTTCGGTAGACGGGGCGACCTTACAAGAGTGAGTCCTCAAAGATGGTCCTCTGCGACCGGCACGCCGCTTTATGGAGTTTTGGCGCGCGATGCTTCACTACAGGTGGGCTTGAAGGGTCGATCTTCCCCTCGGGGGAGGTCTTCCGGGGATGTTAGCAATAACGTCCCCATAAAAAGGCCAACAAGCGGTGCCCACCCCCTCTTGTTGGCCTTTTTATTTGTACCCGTTATCCTCTTGTCATGCCCCTGTGGTTGACATACAACAGAGGTTATTATTATATATGCACTGAATGGAGCGTTCCATACGACTCATCGCTTCGCCTGAAGGCCAAGCCATTCATCTGGTACCTACCTGAAAGAGAGCACCACGCTCGTGCCGCAAAAGCAGCTGAAACTCATCTGGCGTCACCGTCGGCCCCTTGTCGTTGGCGTCGCCATGGCTCTGGTCACGATTCTCGCCTTACTGGCGGTTTCGGAGCCATCCAAAGCACCCCATCCCGCACAACATCAGGTCTTCCCGGCCTCCCCCGAACTGCACGCCAGCGATTTCCCAGCGGGAGATTATGCCGCAAGCATGCGGGAAAACCCGGTTGACCCCTGCTATGTGGTGTCACTGCCCAGCATTCGCAATGCACTGCGCGTCGAAAATCTGAAGGTGACTTCCGCTCGGGAACCATCCAACAGTAAGACGAGCTCCGAAAGGTCCTGCGTCTACGGCGATCACGGCTTCACGGTCGAAGTCAGCACCGAGCAGCCACGATCCTATGTGATCTTCAACAACGCAGCACGTCGGTTTACCGGCGACCTGGGTTACGTGAATCGCATTATCGCAATCACTCCAGAAGAGCTCGACGGGCTTGCTGGTGTGCGCTATGGCGTTTGGCTGTTTCACAATCAGCAGCCGGCTGGCGCTGTCTTCCGTTTGCACACGACGATGACCCGGAACGGTCAGGCTGTCGGCCCCAACGTCACTTTCTACACCACCTCCCCTGAGCTCACGAAGCAAGCGCTCACGCGTCTTCTCGCTGAAGCCGGAAGTGGCAAGGTCAAGTAGGTACCTACGCCGTCTTACACAGCTCTGTGTTCACGATGGCGCCAGCGGGATGGAACAAGACGAGCGTCTATGCTCATTATTATTCTTGTCTCCATCTCGCTGCCTACCTACGAAATAAAAAAGACCTCACGAGTATGTGGGGTCTTTTGGTGCTCGCTCTGGTTTATACGAGAAAGTTACGAGTTTCGGCCATCAGCTGGCCGCCGTAGACGTACTCGCTCAGGATGGCGCTGCTCTCACGAAGGAGATTGTTCATCTGCGCTTCCTGGTCTTTAGAAAAGCGTGCCAAAACGAAGTCAGCACTATCTTGAGCATCGTGCTCTTTTGGTCCGATGCCGATGCGTACACGACCATACTCTTCGCCCATGTGCTGGGTTACCGACTTGATGCCATTGTGGCCAGCCGCCGAGCCGCCCACACGAGTACGAATTTGCCCAAAAGGAATATCGAGTTCATCGTGAAGGACTACGACCGCAGCGGGGTCAACTTTGTAGAATGACGTTGTCGCCTGGACACTTTCACCACTGAGATTCATGAACGTTGTCGGCTTAATAAGGATAACGCGAGTGCCACCAAGCGTGTGGCTGCTATAGTGCGCCTTGAGATCTTTTTTCTCGATCCATGCCGGAAAATCATTGGTACTTGCAAAGTGGTCGATGGCTGCAAAACCGATGTTGTGACGGGTGTTATCGTACTGCTTGCCTATATTACCAAGGCCGACGATGAGCACAGTTTTGTTCTGGCCAAGGGTATAGAATTGGATGTTTTCGCCTACTTGAGGCCGTTTCTGAAATAATGCCATACAGCCAGTATACAGCGCCCACTACTGTAAACTAATTGAATAATAGCGTAATATATGGTATAATATGATTAGTGTAGCACATCCCGTGTTTTCTTCTGAACTGCGTTCGCAGACACTGCACATCCCACCTACGATTCCCAGGAGTGATCTGATGTCTTCCGATCCGCACGCTGCTGTTCGCACGGCAAGTCCAGCGCTGCAACGCCAGCAGATGCACCCCATGCGCTTCGCAGCGATCGTGGTCATCTGTATCGTGGCGCTCATGCTGGCCATCAACGTTACCGCCACGCTCACCGAGCACAAGGCCGCCGCCACGCCCAACCCGCTGTCCGTGTCCAATCACGCGCTCCAGCGCACCGGCACCGCAGCGGCCAAGCACGGCATCGACCCGACGCTGGTCCTCGACTACAAGCAGGCTGACGCACTGACCGGCACGGTTTTCCCGCACATCAAGTGCTTCCCCGAGAACCAGCCGACCGCCACGTCCCGCACGTGCATGTACTACGCTGGCTCGAACCTCGAGTCCTCGATGGACGACCACCAGCCGACCGTACAGGTCAGCACGACGTACGAGTTCAACGACAAGTACCCGGTCTACAACCAGAGTCTGGAGGCAGCCCGCGACTCGTTCAGGGCGTTCTACGTTCCCATCGACGTGGCCTCTCGGCCCCAGCTCACCGGTGCAACGGCCGCGTACTTCCAGTACAGCAGCAACGCTCACAGCATCAGCACCATCACCTTCACCACCAACCGGCGCGTGACGGTCATGCTTGCGATCCAGGGTGCCACCCAGGAAAATCTCCTCGAGGCGGCCCGTGTCGCGATCATGAACCTCGGCCTGGAGGACCACAACCTCATGGAGGTCTGACCTGCTCGTAGGTGGAGCCGTTTTGCCTTAGGGCATATATAACGGCACCAGTGGGGGCGAAGCAATGAGCACATGCTCATATATATTCCGCTTCGCTCCCACTGCCCCACCCCGTACACTAAAAAGCCCCGATTTTGTCGGGGCTTTTCTTGTTGGCGCAAGGGTTACTTCTTTGGAGAACCTTTTGATTTGCGTGCGAGCTTGTTTTCGAGCGCCTGCTGTACTTGTTCCATGCTTTTGCGTGGCTTGTTCTTGCGAGGCTCTTTGGTCGGGCTGTTGCCGTGCTTGTGCCCTTCGTGCTTCTCGATAAACCACAGCTGTACTGCCGTGCCTTCATAGTTGAAGCGTTCACGAAGATTACGCTCAAGGTAGCGCTTGTAGCTCCAGTGGAGGAACTTGGTCTGTGCACCAAAGATCTTGAATGCAGGAATTGGGTTATCGTCTTCCTGAGTCATGTAATTGAGTTTAGGCAAACGTCCACGTAGACCAGCTGGTGGATGCTTGTCGATGGTTTCACGGAGCCAACGGTTGAGCTCACTCGTAGTAAAGCGCTGCTTACGGTGCTTGTCGATGTCGAGTGCAAGGTCAAAGAGCTTGGTGATGTTCTGGCCAGTTACGGAACTGGTGAAGATAAGAGGAGCCCATGGCACGAAGTCATAGGTACCAGCAATTTGTGGTGCGATTGCATCACGTGTAAATGCGTCTTTTTCCTCAAGCGCGTCCCACTTGCTCACAACGAGCACGAGGCCTTTACCTGATTCTTTGACCATACCGGCAATTTTTTGGTCGAGCTGGACATTGAGCTCGTTGGCGTCCATGAGCATGAAACAGACGTCTGCTTGCTCGATGGCTGCCAGTGAGCGGATGACACTGAAGTGCTCGATGCCAACACCGATTTTACCTGGGCGACGGATACCAGCAGTGTCCATAATTTCGATTTCGCGGCCTTCGTATTTCACGACGGTACGGTTGATGTCGCGGGTTGTGCCAGCGCGGTCTGCAACAATTGCCTGCTGCTTCTTGCCGAGTGTGTTGAAGAGGTACGACTTGCCTACGTTTGGACGCCCAATGAGCGCAATGCGCAAGCGATCGTCAGCTTCTTCCATCTTGGCTTTAGGAATTTGCTCGATAAGGGTATCGAGAAGTTCGCTGATGCCCTCACCTTGCATGGTGCTGGTCTTGATGATTGGCTTAATGCCGAGGCGATCAAAGCCGGCGAGGTCTTGCTTGCGAGCTTTATCGACCTTGTTGATAACCAAGAATACGGGTTTGCGGCTTTTGAGGGCCATCTTGGCGACACGGCGATCTTCTTCGGTGATAGGCACGTTAGCCTCAACAACAACCCAGATAACGTCTGCGCTATCTGTTGCCTGAATGATCTGCTCTTGAATGGTAAACTCGAAGTCGTCCTCGGCGTCTTTGATACCGGCGGTATCAACCATCCAGAAATCTTGGTCGTTCCAGCGAGCCTTAGCCATGATGCTATCGCGAGTAGTACCGGCTTCTTTGGCTACAATAGCCTCACGGCGGCGCAAAATCGCGTTAAATAAACTAGACTTGCCCACGTTGGCACGTCCTACAATTGCTACAATAGGTAATTTTTTCGATGACATTAGCTACAGTATATCAAACTCGAGGTAAAATTGACAGCGTTCCGTAAAAAATTGTATAGTATATCGAATGGGTAGCGCAGAATTTGCCCCTGGTAATAATGCGTCGGAGTTCGAGCAGTATGCTTATAGCGAACAGCTTTTCGAGCCCACTTCTATTCTGGCGGAGTTCCAAAGACGCCAACAAGTACTCGGTGATTTTGTCACTGCCGAGGTCGGAGCCTACTATCTACACCAGTCTATTGGTGCTCACATTGTAAAAACACAGGGTTTCCCCCGTGAGATTTCTCATGACAATGGTATTCGCCGCTACTTCCCTCAAATCAACTATGATCCTGTCCCGGGCGACTCAGATGAGCGCCGTTTGGTGCGCCTCGGTGTGCATATCGGCCCGCAAGGCATCGAAATACCACTGTTGGCAGTAGCCACGCTTGAAGAAGCCGAGCGCCGCAGGCCTACTCCACCAGAACGTTCATACGTGCGTGGGCAGATGCTTTTGGTCCACCAAGCACTGCAAGAACGGTCAAATGCGGTGAACCCACCGCGCAACCTCATAGACCTTTTTGTTAGTAATGATCTTACCGTTCAACAACAACTTAAAGAACAGCGTGAATATATTGGCTGGCTTCGTGCGATTGCAGGTTATATGGAAGTGCCGAAAAGGTCAGTTATGCGACCGTATCAGCCGCCAGCGTACGATAATCCCCTGAACTAACCTTACCAAGTGTGTATGTGCCAAAATGCGTTCGATGCAACTTTTTGACGTTGTAACCAAGGCTGGCAAAGGTACGTCGAATTTGACGATTACGACCCTCTTGCATTGTTACGACCCAAGCCGTCTCATCACCATCGCGCAAACGAGTTAATCCTAGCTGACTCATGCCATCTTCAAGCTGTATGCCGATATCTGCGATCATTTGACGGTGGAACGGCGCAAGTGGTGCATCCAAAGTGATTTCATATTCCTTGGTCTTCTGATACCGAGGGTGCGTTAGCTGTTCGGCAAGCTGTCCGTCGTTGGTCATGAGCAATAGCCCTGACGAATCTTTGTCGAGACGTCCAACAGGTTGAAGATGCTGTAACTCCAGCGGCAGAAGCTCATAGATGGTCCTGCTCCCCTGCCCGTTGCGGCTTACAACATATCCACGTGGTTTGTTGAGCAAGATCGTAAGGGTGGGCTTGCGAATCTCTAGAGGATGGTTATCGAGTGTGATGTGCTCATTACCAGTTACGGTCATGCCCGTAGTTGCTTGGTGCCCGTCCACAAGCACGCGACCATCTGTAATAGCCTTATCTGCAGCACGCCTCGAAAGGTCCGTACAGGCAGCGAGGTATTTATTGAGGCGCGTTTGGGTGTTCATGTCGCTATTATAGCAGGTGCCAAAGTGGGGACGCTAAAGCGCGATGTTATTCGGATCGTCTGGGCTGATGCCATTGCCGCCATTAGGCGAGATTACATGACCGGGCTGGTGTGGAGGTGATGCATAAGGGCCGGGCGCTGGGCGCTCGTCCTCGTCGTCATGTTCTTCGAGTCCGCCGATGCCTTCGCGTGCCAAAAGCTCATTGAGATCAGTCTGAGGTGTAATCGGCTCGACCGGCGGTTGAATGGTCTTCTTATGGGCGATATTGACATTATCTCCATCTATTCCGGCGACAACTGGTTGTGGTTCTGCGGGCGTAACATCATCGGGCTTGAATGTGGTGGCCTCAGGCTTAGGAGCAGCGACAGTATCTGGCGCAGGTGTGAGAAAGGCACGGTTTGTGTCGGTGGCTGGAGCCTCTACGGGTGCCTCTGCCTCTGTAGAAACAGGTTCAGGTGTAGACTCGGGAGTGACTGCAGGTTTAGTCTCTACGACGGGCGCTTCGGCTCCTGTAGCGCTTGGCGTGGCAGTATCCTGCTGGTTGATAAAGCTATCAATCTGTTGCTGCATGAGCGCTTGCTCGTCTGCCGTGGGAGTGGCTCCGGCGATATCCGCGGATGGCGCAACAGCATTTTCCTCGTCTGTGGCAGGAGCTGGTGTGGCAACGTCATCAGTAGGTGCCGGTGTCTCGGTCGGCGCAACAGCATTTTCTGGAGCTGTTGGCGCTTCTTCGACGTCAGGTGTTGTAGTATCTTCTGTGGTTGGAGTGGCTGTAGCTTCTGGAACGGCTGGTGCAGTGGGTGCAACCACCTCAGGTGTAGGCTCAGCCTCAACGATAGGTGTTTCAGGGATCGTGGGTGTCTCGGTCGGCGTCTCTTGAGGTTTTGATGCCTCTTCGCTTGGCTTCTCTTCTTTTGGCGCCTCTGGGGTTGCGCTCGGAAGCGTTTGGGTGAGCTCCTTCATGGCATCTGCCATGATTTTGTCGTCAGCCTGTTGTGTTTGTGCGGCAGATGATACCTCTGGCGCTGGTACCGGCGTTACGGCAGGTTCGCTATCAGCACTCTTAGGCGCAGTCACCTCAGGTGTAGGCTCAGGAGTAACTGCAGGCTCAGCCTCAACAACAGGTGTTTCAGGGGCTACCGGAGCAGCATCTGGCGTAGCGGTGGCAACCTCAGCTGTCGTAGGCACCTCCGGAGAAGCAGTAACGGCAGCGGTTGGGGCTACCGGTGTTGGGCTGGCTGTTTGTACGGCCTCAACAGCAGGCGCTGGTGTGCTTGCTGGAGTCTGAGGCATAGAAATCGCTGGTGCTGCTGGCGTAGCTGTAGGAGGTGCTGCTACAGGAATTACGGGCGCTGGTGTCGCAGCTGGTACAGATAGAACAGCTGCAGGTGTGCTTGTAGGCGCATTTACTGTAGGTGGTTCAACTGGTGTTGGAGGGGGTGTCGCCACTGGCGCAGTGCTCGTCGGTGCTGCAGCGTCGGCTGGAGGTGCTTGTACTGGCATAGGTGCAACGGTAGGTGTTGTGGTGGACACAGCAGGCGCGGCTACTTCTGGAGCTGGTGCCGCGGCAGCTGCTTGCACAGCGGTGTCAGCAGGCGCTTTGCCATCGTTGAGCAATTCATCGGCGGCGTGCACGATATCCTCAAGGGTTACCTGAGACTTTACGAGATAACGGTCGGCTCCAAGCGCATCTGCGCGGGTTTTGTCCTCAGCCTGGCCAAGTGCGGTCAGCATAATGACTTTTACTTCTTTGAGGCCTTCAGTGTTGCGAAGGATATCGAGCATTTCAAAACCACTAATACGTGGCATCATGACATCGGAAATAATAAGATCAGGGCGTTCTTGCTTAGCCTTAACAAGGGCTTCTTCTCCATCTTGTGCAGAAACGATTGTATAACCCTCGGCTTGCAGGCGCGCCTCATAGATCTCGCGCAAGTTATTATCGTCTTCAACCAGGAGGATTTTTGCCATGGTAGTGTCGTACCTTTGTTATGTTATGTGCTTATGGTTATTGGTATTGTATCACGCTTTCGGTGTAGTGCTAGTGGTAGGCAGCTCACTTGGCTTATTGGCCTCAGCCTGTTGTAGTGCTGTCGCACGCTGCGTTGTTAAGCGCGGCAGGTTAATAAAGAATGTACTTCCCTTGCCGAGCTCACTTTCAACCCAGATTCGACCCTTGTAAAGCTCAACAATTTTGCGGCAAATAAAGAGGCCTAGACCCGTACCGCCGATGGTGCGTGTAGCGGAGTTGTCAACGCGGTAGAACTTCTGGAATAAGTGCGGGATGTCCTCGGCCGGAATACCCGAACCTGTGTCGCGAATATACAGCTGTACAACTTCAGCGTCACCAGTAAGGCCGATAGAGATCTTTCCCTGCTCAGTATATTTGCAGGCGTTATCGAAGAGGTTGGTGACGACTTCACGCATGCGATCTGCATCTGCGAAGACATAGTAGAGCGGCTTGAGTACATGTGTGCTGACGGTGTCCTTGTTGGTTGCGTCGATGGCATCGTTGTTGGCGCCAATCAGGAAGTCAACGAAGAGTCCCTTCTTTTCGGCAGCAAATTTGAGGTCGTCAGTTAGCTGCTGACAGAAAGCACCCATTTCAACGACACTTGGGTGGTTGCTAAGGCGGCCATCTTCGGCCTTTGATGAGGTCAGGAGGTCCTGGAAGAGCTTGCCGAGGTGTTGTGTCGATAGGTGGGCTTTCTCGAGATAACCGCGCGCACGACTGTCGATAGTGCTGACTTTCTCATTGAGTGCCAACGCCAAGTAGCCTTCAATTGCGGCAACTGGTGTGCGCATTTCGTGGCTGGCAGTGCTGATGAAGTCAGCGCGCTGTTTCTCGGCAGCGTGTTCGTCACTGATATCACGCATCACCGCTACAGCACCAACGAGCGTATCGCTACCATCTGGCGTAACTGGCGAGACGACTAATGAAATTATCTGCGGCTTACCTTCTCGTCCGGTCAGCTGTAGCGTCTGATTGATGTGCTCGCGTTGCTGTAATACCAACAGGAATGGGTTGCTCTCGGCGCTAATCTCTTCACCGTTCTCGCGGCTTAATTTTGCAACTAGCTGAGCATCTACCCCCATCGCTTCGGTAACTGGCCATTCAGTCATCTCGGCTGCCGCCGGGTTCATAAGTGTAATCTTGCCTTCGGTGCTAATCACAATAATACCGTCGGCAATGGACTGGATGAGTGTTTCGGATTGCTCCTGATTGCTTTTGAGCATGCCGGATAGCTGATTGACCTTCTGCTCCTGGACGTTCACGAAACGATTGCGCCAGAAGAAATATGCAATGACAGCCATGACGCACTCAGCAGCCATAAGTGTCCATGATATGTGGCCTAGTCGCTCGAGGTGGAAATCGCTATGGAGTGAAATATAGACATAGGTAATGAATACGGATCCAATAAGTATAGGCATGCCAAACAGGCCCGATAAGAAGCACGAAACGAGCCAAGCTCCCACGTATAAGAAAGCATAATTAGTCGGGGAGGTATTGAGCAGTCCGTCCATAAGCCCCATCGAGAAGAACATCGAACCCACAAGTGTGGCGAGTGGTAGACTCCAGCGTTTGATGAGCCAGTAGAAAGTCAAGAAGTATGCAACCGTGAGACCGGCAATGAATGCCGCAATGTGATCAATATGGAAAAGTGACGCATAGTGCATAAAATGCGTCGAAAACTGTGCCAATGTGTATACCACCAAGATAGCAGAGCTGCACAACACTAAAAATAACCAGTACACGCGGTACCAGCGCTTACTAACTTGGTATAGGAAAAAATCCTTGGCCATTAGTAGTAGTTTACCGCTTATGCTTAAAAGCTCCAACAGCAACTCATGGGGGATGCGCGTGTCGAGGAGGATGGGGTTGAGATAGAGAGAAAGAAGATGTGCGGCGTCACCTGCCCTGGTTTGAGCAGGCGACGCGCTGCACGATCTTGCTCTTCTGCGTTACCGGTGTCCTTGTTGGCTACTTGGCCGTGAAGGTGTCACCCTTGTACTGCTCACCCGGCTTGGTCTCGGGAACCTTGCGGTCCACCTGACCGGTGTTCTCCAGGCGGTTGACTGATGCGGTGACCTGCCTTTGGGGCACACCTGAGGCTTGCGCGATCTGCTTGGCGGTCGCCCCGGGGTTGGCCTTGAGGGCCTGCAGGACCTGCTCATCGTTGGTGTTACGCGGCATTTTCGAACACTCCAGTTCTCTCGACACGTGCGTTTACGAGTATATCAGACTATGAACCGAGGCTCAGTATAATGACGCCGGTGATACTCACGAATGCACCTATGAGCGGAATACGCGCTACTACTTCATCGAATGATCGACGCGCCAAAAGCACCGTAAGTACTGGGTAACAGGCAGAAAGAGCCGAGACAATTGCTCCAGAGTTGTGTTCGCGCGATAAGCCGACGTTCAAGGCTACAGCTGCGCACAGTGAAATGCTGCCTGACAACACGACGAACTTGTTCTTACTCCCCTGTAGTATGTGTGCGAACGTCACGGGCTGGCTTGTCTTAATCATAGGGATGAAGACGCCAAATGCTAGAGCCATTGCCCCAAACTCAATAAGTGACGCAAGTTGCCAGCCAAGCCGCGCGATGGCTTGTGACGCGAGCGCATACCCCGCTCCCCAGGCTAGTGCCGTAAATAATCCCAGTAAAGGCCCTTTTGCGAGTTTGCGGCTGCCGATGCCACGAATGGTAAGGAGACCAGATGCTGCCATAACACCGAAGAGTATCATGCAAATTGCGCCAAGTTGCAGCGCGCTGGGCCGAGCATGAAAAATAGTAAGTGCAATAATAGTTGTGACGAGCGGATAGGCTGCGCTCAAGGGTGAAACCAGGCTAACTGGTCCGCGCGCCAAGCCCCGGAAGTAGCTGAGGGCACCTACGGTAATAACCACGCCGCTGCCAACTGCATACCAAACGCCACTTGCCTGTACGTGTTGGCCGTGCGCAAAGAATAGCAGGTACAGAATTGTATACCCCAGCGCAACAAAGCCGTTGATGAGCAGTGACGCAATGAGCGGTCCGGCGGCACGTGAAGCTTTGGCGTCAAAGAATCCCGAGAAGCCCCAGCCGATACCTGCGCCTAAGCCACAGACAATAGCAATAAGGTCAGTATGCATGCCCTCTAGCATAGCAGAACTCTACCCTCCAGGGTACACTTAAACCATGATTATAAGTACCGACAACACGATGACGACATTAACAGCGATTAATCACATTATGCTTGCACTCGAACGTCGCTTCCCTAAGCACAACGGCCCCTTTGAATACGCAACTCGTTTGTGCGAGGAGAGTGGTGAGCTTGTTGAAGCTCTCGTAGCGCCAACAGGGACACATAGTGAAGCACATGTGCTCAAAGAGCTTGAAGACGTGGCGCGAGTTGCACTAGGTATTGCTCATGTCTATGACATAGAAAACCGTTTTCTCGGCGATCTCAAGGAATATGTTCCCGCTGACGATATCTCGAATAACACCCCTGTCCTTCTCTGTATCGCGGCGGGTGAACTTGCGCGAGCTGTTAATTATGCTGAGGGTATGGGCGTTAAGGCCGAGAAGCACACGCAGAATGTTCACCAGCTCCTGGAGCAACGAATTAGAGATATGTTGCAGATTGTTGCTGGTGAACTACATCGCCTCGATGCTTTTGAGGCCTTCGATACGCAAATCGCAGAGTTGTATCGTGACTACCAGCGGCAGGGTTTTATCCCCGATCTAGAGTAGCGTCCACGTCCAGGTTGGTGTACCACCGCTGTAGGTGACTGTTATTTTCTTGCCTGAGGGCACAATGACCATCCCTGGCCCCGACAAGATGGCAGCGCCATCAATAGCGACGTTGCTTACGGTGCTGGTGCCGTTGTTTACTTGCACTGCGGCGTCTCGCCAGAATGGGTTACGGAATGCCGTGGTGCTTGCAGACATTGTAGGTGCCGTTACGGCGCCAGGAGTCGCGTCAAGATAGGTTACTTTGATGCCGCATGGGTCAGAGACGCCAACGGTACTAACGAGACCGCCCAGTCCAATTGAACCGGTCGCCGTCCCCGTAGCGTCTACGACATGATTCATGCTGCCCTCTGTAGATAAGACATCGACGACGATTTTGCCGCCAGCTACGGTATAGATACCATTTACACAAGCCTCGATACTGGCTTCACCGATCCAGTTGTAGTGCGACTGGCCTACTGAGCTAAAGAACCCACCATTGAGGATACCGCTGTAACAGTAAATTGCCGCAAGACGATCTGACGAAGTATGCTCACCCAGATAGAAACCATAGGTAGCGCCTTCGACGCTACAGTTTCGCAATATAGAGAGGTCGTTGTTGCCAGGGACCGGCATAGCAATGCCCAAGTTCCAGCCAGGAGTTGTGTACGTGGCGTTAAGCTGGTTAGGTGTTGCCGCTGGAAAGACTGCCACATCTTCGACATGCGCGTTCGCCATGCCTCGTAGGTCAATACCTGTGGTATCTGAGCCACGACTTGTAAACGGAACCTGTATTTGGATGCCCTTAATGACGATGTTGCAGTTGGAATAAACAGCTCCAGACACATAGCCATTTGGCAATGTTGGTCCACCGATGACACTTCCCTCGTTGGACGAGCCCGATTGGTCTGTCGCATTCCAGGTAGATTTGAGGACAACCCCATTGAGTTGCGGTGTGGTGGCGTTCCAGTGCGGCATTGAGGCAGCGTCTGCGGTTCCAAGCAGTGCAAGCGTGACCTTGTTTGCCGTTGCTCCTACCAGGGGCAGCGCGAGCTGGGCGTTACCGCTTCGGTCGGTGCGAGCAACTGAAGACAAAAGATATATGGCTGGGTCGAAGATAACCTCAGCATAGCCAGTATTGGCCACAGCATAGGCTGCCGCTGCATCAATAGCCGACTGGATGGCGGCGGTATCGTTGGTTGCTCCGTCGCCTACTGCACCGTATGCCTTGACCTTAAACTGCCAAGCGTTTGCACCTGGTGTTTGCCAAGCAGCGGCGCTGGCACCGGTTGCGGTCAGTACTTTGCCGCTTGCAGCCGTGCCGCTAACAGCAACGCCATTAACCTTGGCGACTGTAGGGTTTGGGTAGGTGCCACTGAGGTCACCACCTGCGCTTGCACCAGACTGTAATGCGCCGGTTATACGGCTGTCATCTCCGGCAGCAACAGTGCCACTTGTTGACCCAACTGATATGTTGGCGATGGGCACTTTTGAGGAGCCGTTGAGTGCTGCGTAGCCGCCAGCCTGTCCCTTATTTGTGGACATTTCGGCGCCTGCCGCGGTAACTTGAGCGCCCTTGAGCGTGCCATCTGTGTTGTGCGAAACACCTAAGAAATCGTTGAGGATAGTACCCCATGCGCCGTTGTCAGAGCCCGGATTTGGGAGACGTGACATACCGATTAAGCCTTGTATTACGTTTACGCCTATTATAAGGCACAAGCACAATGGAAGCTATACCTAGCCGTAAATATCGCGGATTGGTCGGCGTAATCGAAGATCATCGACGCTATAGGTCTGATCCTCGTTGTGGTACATGAACGTTACGTCATGGATTGCCCGGAAATAGTCATGCTCGTGGTGGGTTTTGTAGTCGAGCTGAGCTTCTACCATCTTGCCCCGCGGGCGAGGCCCGTTATAGACGATAAATTCGCGCTCTTCATTGGGTCTGAGCGGTGCATCAAGCTCATGGGTCTTACCGAGTATCTGGATTTTGTCGAGCTCTATTGGCTCTGGCCAGGTATTGAGGATATGGGCAGTCACTTGCATGGTTGCACCGTTCATCCGAGTGGTTGTTCGTTTGACGTAGACCACCGGAAATGTCTGGTCATTGCCCTTCTGGATACGTGAAGTATGCTGTTCGCCTGCTGGGTGAGGCGCTCCGGGTGCCGGGTGTGCAGCCGGTATACCGTATTGTTCGTCGGCATCATACACTGGCTTACCTTGCATGACTCGTTTCATTGATTCGAAAAATCCTGGCATGAATAACTCCGCACTACGTTATGTGCTCATGATACCAGGAAAGTATGTATTGCTACAGTCCGCTAAAAACACGATAGCTATGATCTTGTTGTTGGCGAACTGCCGGGCGGAAAAGGATATGATGAAGATGGAGAAGTGCATAGGCACAAACTCGACAAATTCGTCATTCCCTTCCGCCCGGAAGCTCTCTGTTCACGTGTCACGCGGCGATGCGGTCACGCAGACGGTCGAGGGTGGTGAGCGCAGCGCTCCGGATGGGGCCGTGAGGCGTCGGGTCGATGATGTCCGCCAGGATGGCAGCGATCTCGTTCAGGTGCGGCGCCGGGTGCAGGTCGTTGTGCTTCCAGTAGCCGGTGTAACCGTTGTCGTTGCCACGCCTGCGGGTCTCGTAGAGCTCGTTGCTCCAGCCGGCGCTGATGACAGCGGTGTAGTTGGTGCCACAGGGCTCCATGCGGAAGTGACCGCTGGTGGCCTCGAAGAACGCCTGGGCGATCTTGTCGACGGGGGTGTACTCCTCGTCCTGCTTGGTCGAGAAGGCGTAGCCCTCGGGCATGGTGACCCAGATGGCCTTGCCGCTCTCGTAGCCGAACGCCGGGGTGAGCTTGACGTCGCCGATGCTGGTGTCCAGCGTGATGGCCTTGGTGCCGTCAGGGATGGTGTAGCCCAGGGTGAGGGTCAGCTTGGGGCTGTCCTCGATGAGCTGCTTCCCGCGGCGGTAGCCAGCGATGAGGGCGACGGTCGTACCCGCGACGGCGGTGGCGATGGTTGAACGCTTCATGGAGATTCCTCCGGGTGCGTAGACGCGTGTGGTGCTTGATGGGCTAGCAATACTCGAATTTTCAAGTACTGGTAGCCCATCAATAACAGAGAGCTATTAAGGTGCTGTAACTATTGGGATCACTCTCAATAGAAAGCAATGCTATTTTAGCATAAAAGCTTTAATATGTCAATTATCGACGAAGTTGATTCATGAGGGAAAGTGACTTGTCGTAGAGGTCTACCATCCCTGTAATACGCGCGTTATGAGGCTGAAGTTGTAGCCCCTTGTGTGCCAGCGCCATCCCCCGTTCTGCTTGTTGAATACGGAGCTGCAGCAAGCGATCCCAGCAGTCAGGGTCTAGCTGGTAGTAGGTGCGCCTGTCGCCTGGAAATGTCAGCGGCTTGATAAGCTCGATTTTCCTCAGCAGCGTTGTTGCGGTGCTCGTGCTCCCTGTGGACAGCTGTAGTTGCTGCTGTATCGCCTCTGATGATTGGTGCTCTGGCTGACAAACGAGCAGGAACCCCAAAACCTTACCTACACTTCTGGGTAGGCCTGACTCAGCAATCAGTAAACTGATCTCTTCAATAAAATTGAGTTCTTGTGCAGTAGGTGGTTTAGGGGTGCTCATCTTGACTATTCTACCTCAAGATCACGCTTTGAGAACAGGTAGACGCCGATAATTGTCAAAATGAGGCCACTCGCGAGGGTTATTACGAAACGTCCCCACTGAGGTTGTGCCGCAGGAACTAAGCTGATGTGGTGCAAGAGCGAGGTATTTGCGACGGCTGAATTGAGCTTGGCTATGGCACCGACCATATCAACGAGGAATGACCACAAAAGTATGACGTATACGACAACTGATGCTACTCGAGGCAAAAGACCGTACAAAACCAACCCTATCCCAAGAGCAAGTACAACTGGTCCCAGTATATTGAGGCTATTTATAACAAAGTGCACACCACCCAAGGCTATCCCCTCAGAATGAGCGATGAGTACGGTTAATGCGCTGGTCGCTATGCTCATAACAAGCAGGGCTGCAAAGAGTAACCCAACCCTGCCCGTCAGCCATTTTGCACGAGAGACAGGTCGTACCAAGATATTGTCGAGGTAAGATTTCGCCTCCTCGTGTCGAATTGCCGCTAACCCACTGCTAACAAGAACGAGCATCATGATCGCCGTGAAAAATGTTCCCATACCAATGAACGACAACGCCAGTGTGTTGTGGGCACCTCCGGCTAGTTTGGATAGCGCATCGTTGAGCTTATCTGCTCCATCGACACTAGAAACAGCCGTCTTGGTGATCGCCGTAATGATACCGGTGATACCCATGCTGGCAGCCGTCCACGCTGCTAGTTGTGGCCAGTTCAATCGGGCTGCTAGCTGTGTTGGTCCGCCGAGCAGCCTGAAGCTTGGGCGTTCACTGTCCTTCTCGCGGATAATGCTGTCACCGATGTCACGACGGGTAGCTATGACGATTGCTGCAAAGCCACACGCAAGCGTCAAAAGAATGATTGGCACTATCCAGAGAGGACGTGTTCCAACGATCGGTTGCGCTTTTTCAGCCCAGCCGAAAGGCGTAACGTTGCTGAGCCATCGGGTGCTGGGCACGACGTGGACGCACGCTCGTAATGCAAAGAAAATTCCGAGAGGCAGGAGCCCATACACGGTTGCTCGACGTCTTGTAGATGCAAGTTGACTAGTGAGTGCGCCGATGGCCATGAACAGCGTGGCTATGAGCATTACGACAAACGTGAAAAAGGCGGCACTCATGAATGAGACGGTAATATCCTTGGAGGAGCCGACTGCCGCAACGAGTAGCGTACCAACGGCGAAAGCCGCGCAGGCTGCAATTCCCCAGCCCACCATAGTACGGAAGACTGCAGTTCCGAAGCCCATTTGGCCAGATAACAAAAGCTCCCAACGTCCGTCTTCTTCTTGCCCACGGAAGAGCTTGGTGGCATTCAGAAGTCCCCACAGACCGGCAACAAGCATCAGGAAAGCCAAACAGCGATATACCATGTAGCCCGCTGGAGTTGCTGCGACATGTGGGTCACCGTACAAAATACCTAGGGCCGGTGTGCTCTGCAATGTTGCTATAAAGTGCGCGCGTGCGGCTGCATCGGGATACGTAGCGACGTAGGCGGTACCTTGCAGGGCTGGCATACCGCCCAGGAGTAAGCCGAATAGCGCTGCTCCACGTGTACTGCTTCGAGCAGTAAATCGCGTGAGCGCTGCCGCAGTATTGAGGCGTTTGCCGAATCTCATTACGCGCGCTCCTCTACCTTACCGTACAGAGATAAGAACAGCTCTTCGAGCGAAGGTTCGCGACTAAAGAAACTAATTGGGTGGGCCTTGGCGACTTCGCTCAAAAGCTCGTCGATGGATCCATGTACTTGGCAGGTCAGATGGTTGCCAGTGACACGAACGTTCTTGATGCCTTTGAGGTGGTCAACCGCAGGTGGTTTGCTGGCGAAGGTTGCCTCCACCGTAACGGCTGCAAGGTGACGCAGCTCGCTGAGTGTGCCCTGCTCGACGAGCTTACCGGCACGAAGTACGGCCACTGTATCGCACAATGCTTCAACTTCTTCAAGGATATGAGACGACAGGAAGACGGTCTGGCCATTTTTCTTGGCTTCGAGTACACATTCGCGAAAAACTTGTTCCATGAGTGGGTCCAAGCCGCTGGTAGGCTCGTCCAGAATAAGCAAATCTGCGCGAGATGCGAAGGCGGCAATCAGGTTGACCTTTTGGCGATTGCCTTTAGAGTAGGTTCGTACCTTTTTGTTGGGCTCAAACTGAAAGCGCTCGATGAGCTGTTTGCGATACTCTTCGTCGATGCTTCCCTGTATATTCCCCAGGAACTGGAGGGTCTCGGCGCCCGTGAGCGCTGGCCAAAGTGTTGTCTCGCCGGGAACATATGCGATGCGCTGGTGAATGGCGACCTTGTCCTTCTGGCTATCCCGACCGAAGAGTTCTGCCGCGCCACTTGTAGGCGCAATGAGGCCCAAAAGACAGCGAATGGTTGTTGTCTTGCCTGCGCCATTGGGCCCTAAGAAGCCAAGTACCTCGCCTTTTCGTACATTGAGATCGAGCGAATCAAGCGCCAAGAAATCTCCATAGTATTTGGTGAGGCCTTTAGCCTGCAGAACGTAATCTTTGTCCATTTTTTACCCTCGTATTGTGTTATGTTTCAATATTCTCAGATTTTAGTGAAACTTTCAATTGCGATTATGCTAATGCGCGCAGTTGTATGTGGTAGATCGCCCAAAAGAAAAGCCCCAGACCTGTGCCTGGGGCTTTTCCGAAAGAAGTTCTGCTCGCCTAAGCAGCTGACTTCTTTTTGTATGCTTGGATAGAAAGAATGTAGAAGACTACGAGGATGCCGGCGCTCCATGCAAATGCCAAACCTGCCTTGCTGCCAGCCGTACCATTGGTAAGGAGTGAACGCATTGTTTCGACAATTGGCGTAAACGGCTGGTTGTTGGCAAAGCCGCGTAGCACTGATGTCATTGCTGAAGTTGGAACAAATGATGGGCTGAGGAAGATCAGGAACATCAGGAGGTAGCTGAACGAGCTAGCGCCCTCGACTGATGAAGCCTTGACGCCGAAGTAAATTGCCATCCACGTCATGGCGAGTGTCAGGAGGACCAGCAATCCGATGAACATCAGCCATTCTGAGAGCCCTGCGCTTGTACGGAAACCAGCAGCGAATGCTACACCCAGGACGATCAAAGATGAGAACAAGTTAGAGAGCGTTGAAGATGCAGCCTGTCCGCCCAATATAGAAGATGGTGCAATCGGCATAGTGCGAAAACGATTGACGATACCCTTCTGCACGTCGGTATTGAGGCGAAATGCCGCGTATGCGATGCCGCTGATCACCGTAAAGATGATGATACCCGGGGTAATGAAGTCGATGTATTTGATTGAGCCAGCTTGCTGCTCGAGCGCGCCACCGAGGACGTATACAAACATCAGGAGCAATGCAACGGGGGTAATTACTACCGTGATAAGCGTGTCTGAGCTACGGATGATGTGTTTCAAGCTTCGTTTGGCCATCGTCCACGTGTCTTTAATTGCGTGCATGTTATTTGTCCTCCTTGTTGTTTTTGCCAGTTAGCTTGAAGAATACGTCGTCGAGCGTTGGGACCTGCTGTGAGAAATCGGCTGGCTCAACGTGAGCATCGCGCAAGCGAATGAATAGTTCTGCAACTTGTGCGGTGCTTCCGTTGCTAGAGACAACAAGCGTTAGGCCGTCCTTCTCCGTGATCTTGGCGCTTTTTTCCAGAGCTGCCGCTGCGGTTTCAAGCTGTTCACTTGTTTCGAATGTGAACTTAATGAGCCCACCTGGAACGAGCTTTTTGAGCTCTTTGGCGGTGCCGTTCGCCACAATTTTGCCTTCGTGCAATACTGCAATTCTGTCAGCCAGTTCGTCGGCTTCATCGAGATACTGGGTTGTCAGGAAGATGGTGGTGCCACCTTGGGCAAGTGTGTGGATTGTCTGCCACATATTGCTACGAGCTTCTGGGTCGAGGCCGGTCGTTGGCTCATCCAAGAAGATAATAGATGGCGCACCAATAAGGCTCATAGCAATGTCGAGTCGGCGGCGCATACCACCAGAGAATGTTGAAGCCAGTCGATCGGCGGCATCGGTAAGGTCGAATTTCTTGAGCAAGTCGGCAGCCGTCTGCGCAGTATCTTTGACATGGCGCAAATCGCTGATAAGCTCTAGGTTTTCGCGAGCAGTGAGCATGTCGTCTACTGCTGCAAACTGACCAGTCAAGCTGATGCTTTGTCGAACTTTCTCAGATTGCTTAGCGACATCAAAGCCATTAACGGTTGCGTCACCGCCATCGGCTTTCATAAGTGTCGTAAGGATATTAATCGTGGTTGTCTTGCCTGCGCCATTGCTACCAAGCAGCGCAAAGATCTCTCCGCTCTCCACCGTAAAGCTAACACCTTTAAGTACGGAATTCTTCTTGAACTCCTTGGTCAGTTCACGTACCTCGATTGCTGGTTTCATAAATTCTCCTTATTTATTTTTCGAGTTTTTTAGTAATAGCTTCGTTAAGCTTGTCGCGGAGGCCATCGGTGTACGTCTTTTCGCCACGGATAAGCTCTTCTACGAAAGCTGCAACGTCTTTGCCGGTAACGTCGGTTACGTGCTTGCCGTTTGCGGCACCTTCTTCAAAGAGTTCAACCAGACGTTTGAAGAGATTGCTTGGGTCCATAAGACCTGTGCCACCCTGCCAGACGTAGTGCTTAATTTCGTCATATACGACTTGGTATTCTTCTGGCAGTGCTTTGGCGCGTACTTGCAGCGCCTTCCACTCTTTTTTGTCTTCTAAGTCACCCAAGATTTTGTTTAGAAAGTCACCCATTTCATTCCCCCTTATTGTTAGTTACCTGTTCTTTTTGATGATAGGTCATCCATTCGTCATATAACTTAGGTATCCTATCAGCCAAAAATTCATTCATAGAAACCATCATTTCGAGTGGCTGCCGACGCTCTGCTGAAGCGTCTTTGAGAAGGCCTAGACCCTCCCGTCCCAAAGCTGCCATTTGGGTGTATTCACCCGGCTCAAAGCCGGTGCTCTTCCAGTCAGGCGGATTGAGGCTGATAAGGTCGGAGCGTGTGCCTGCTGGCCGAGTACGACGAATGAGACCCATGGTTTCAAGTGTCTTGATTGCCCCGTTTACCGCACTGCGGCTCGTAAGCAATGCCTCAGCAATGTCGTTAATGGACTGCTCCATTGGCTGACAAACTGACAGATAGCCAATGAGTCGCCCGGTTGCTGGTGCAAATCCGTATTTCTCTGCGTAAAAACGCGCGAGGTGGTCTGCGTAAATGAGTACTTTATCTCTGTCCATATCAGCAGTATACACAAATAACTGAAATAACACAAATTTGTGTCAACTCACTTGTTGGGCGGTTTTAGGGAGCAACTGGGTCGCCCATAAAGTCAGTAATCTGGGCCGCGCTGAGAGCAGCGTTAAAGACCCGGACGTCATCAACCTGTGCGTTCGCAGGGCTCGGAACGGCAAGAAAGTTAAATGTACCGCCAGTGATGCTGCCGGTATTTGCGACTGTGCTTACCTCTACGCCATCACGAAAAAGATGAATCGACGAGCCGTCAAAAGATAGTGCTAAGTGTACCCAGGTGTTGAGAGCGAGCGCAGTATGGTTAGCGGTCGCCAGCCCTCCTCCGATGCGAACATTCCCCTGGAGAACATTAGCGGTGCTAAAGTCACCGCGCTGAGCCCAAAGTGCAATTTCTGTAGATGTGGATGAATCGGTTCCGCTCCAAATACCAAAGAGCGGACGACTCGTACCGGCGGTGAGGTCGAGAGGCTTGGCCCAACCCATGATAGTCACAGGGTTACTCAGACTAGTCCAGCCTGTTCGCGTCGCCCCTCCTGCGCCTGCGTTGGCGATGGCCGTACCGCCGGAGTGTCCAGCAGCCCAGGTAGCGCCACCGCTGAGTGTTAGTGGAAGATTGTGTTCTGAGCTATCGCGAGCTGTCGTGCCGGTGCCCTCGTCAAAACCCCAGGCAGCGAGAAGGTTTGGGTGTTGTTCACGTTTTCGGATGGCAGATACACGGAATGACGGCAAACTCATCTAGAATCCTTTTGCGCCAAGCGCTCCGTACCAGGTCGTGCCCCCATCGACGGTGAACAATGAGATCATATCCATTTTGGAGGCTGTTGTGGTCAAGGTTGGTGCCCCTGCATTGCCCCATTTGACACTGGCTGGCCAGGTAATCGTGCGAGCGCCTGTTGCGTCCTGGAAGACGAGCAGCGTCAATGAGCGCATTGCTCCGCTGGCTGGGTTTGTTAGGGTAATGGTACAAGGTGCTGCTGTGAGCGTGAGTTTTTGGACATTGCCATTTGCGAGGTTGAGCGTTATTGCGGCGCCCGAGTTGCCAGCATCGGAGTAGGTTTCGCCACCACCGTTGCTCACTGATACTTTGGACGCGAGGTCGCTCGTCAAATTCGTTACTTGAGCCTCTGTAACGGTCAGCTGTGTTTGGTCGACATCGATGTCAACTTCACTGTTGATCGTATCATTGGTAACGGTGATCTTGCTCGAGCCAGCATTAATATTCTTGAACTGGAGGTCAACGCCAGATTTTTGCTTGAAGATCCCAACACCGCCAGCGCCAACGTTTGACGCTGTGTTGCTTTCGCCGCTGGCTGGAAGGCCAAAGTACCCTTTTGTGCCAGTGCCGTCGGTGCCGTAATATCTGCTGGCGCCAGGTGTCGTGGCGTCCCCGGATAGTTTAAGCCCAGAGCTGTCACTCGTGACAGACATTTGCGTGCGAGCATCTGCCGTAACGGCGTTACCGGCGTCGTTGTACGTTAGGTTGACAGTGTTGGTATTGGCTAGGCTGCCGCCAACGGCGTCTTGAGCGGCTTCGGTAAAGTCGGATATGGTACTGGCCGTTTGGGTACCCGTATGATTGGCTCGGTCGGTGGCGTCAACGTTGGGAACGTTTGCGAGGCCAACGTCGCTCTTGGTGAGCGCTAAATCGGTTTTGACTTGAGCAGGAGTGCGGTTGGCCCAGATGCCAGCCTTGCGTTGCAAAATGTCGTCATTCGCTGGCGTGAGCGCTGCGATAGTCGTTAGGTCGCTGTCGATCGGCTGTTTGCCGGCTAAGCCTGGTACGGTTGGCGAGGCGGCAGTTCCACCGAGGTCGCCCGCGAGCTGCAGGATACCCTTGGTGGTTGTGGTGGCATCCGGGGCGCCTGCCCCAGCGACTGAATCCACATATGTTTTATTGGCTGCCTGGCTACCCAACGTAGGCGTTGGCACAACTGGCGAAGCACTAAATGTCTTGGTGCCGGCCACAACTTCGTTGCCTGAGTTGTGGACAACAGCAGCGTCAGCGGCTGCTCCGGCATCTGTAACAGCGCTACTTTTAAGCGTGCCATCTGTGGCGTGAGACACATTCAAAAAGTCGTTGAGAACTTGTCCCCACGCATTGTCATCACCACCAGGAATTGGAAGACGTGCCATATAGTTTACTCTCTTATCGCGCTAGTATAAATGTCACCAGGAAGTATGTCTTATAGTATAGCCTAAAGCGCTTTGTTTGTGATAGAGCGGATTGCGGATTGCCTTCGTTACAGGGGTTTCTACTGAGTAAGGTTGTATGTAAATATACATCACTTTATAGACAAAATAGCAATAATATGCTAATGTTTACGTATGACACACGAGCAGCCTTCCCCCGTAAGGGAAGCCACGATCTCCCAGTTCGACCAAGCGCCTATAGCGCTAATGGGGCTTAGCCCAGACCCGTCGAAATGGCCTAATGGATCAGTCCTAAGCGCAAGTGGCTTCGACAACAGAGAGCAAATACGAGAAGTGCTCGACGAAATGTACTCTACGGCGCAAGAAATTGCCGGAGAGCGTGATAAACGTAACACCTATGATACCGCAGCGACTGAGCATGAGTTGGAGCACATCGACGCTCTAGAAGCAATGGGCCACAGCCTTGAGGCGGTCGGTCTCGTTGTGGTAAGACGACCGCAAATAGTATCCCGCTTCCTTGGCGCGTACTCAATGAAGGCTTTTACGCAATATCCTAAATTACCTCCATTAGAGTCAGCCGCTGTTGCGGGTCACCCCTTGGAACCCTCATCCGTAGACGTAGCGCTACTAAAAAACGAAGGATTCCCAAGCGTGAGACATCTTGGAGATGCCATAAAATTGCGTAATCGTTTAGCCGATTCTTCCGAGCAGCCCATCCCATTACCCAAGTCGTATAAAAGCTAGGTCTAGGCTGCCCATGCGGTAGCAATATCTGCGTATCGAGTAGCACAAGCCTCTAGCAGATCTTTTTCAATATATTCATTGGGTGCATGAATGGTTGGTTTTTCGCCAGGTCCGCAGATGACGGCTGGGATTTTTTGCTCGTGTAAAGAATTGCTGGCAACCAAATGCCGTACATCAGAAAGTTGTTCATGAAGTACACTAATAGCATGACGAAAATAATCACTGACTTTACAAAAGATTCTCGCTTTGAGCTAATGCGCCGCCTCAACAGTCAACTGCTTAAACACCCCATTGATCCCTCGGTTGCTATTAAGATCCAGCATGAAATTGGCAAACAGCTACTGCCAGAAGCCGGTGGCCGAATGATCATTCCTACAGCTTATGAGTTTCCCATGATCATCGATCTAGAAACGTCACACACGCCAAGCATGCAGGGTTCGATTGAACGCAACTTATACTTTCTGGGGACATATGAGCCTGGCACATTGAATATCATCAGGAAATCACTTGCAGCTTGGGGCGGCACTGCCTCATTTGTGGACATTGGCGCCCATAATGGCCTGATGTCGATATACGCCGCGCACATTGGCGCCAACAAAGTTTTTTCGTTTGAGCCAAATCCTGAAATGTTCGAGCTCCTACAAGAAAACATCAGGTTAAGTGGTCATACAAACATTACACCTTTTCCCTTAGCAATCGGTGACAAACCAGGCACGGTCTCTATGGAGATTGATGACCAAAACAGCGGGGCTACCTATATTACTGATGCCAATACGGCCTCCATACACAGTATCCCGGTAGATACACTTGACCATGTTGCAGAAGAAAATAAGATTGATCAGGTTAACCTCATCCTAATGGACATCGAAGGTTACGAGATTAACGCCCTTATCGGCGCCGAAAAACTGATCGCCGCCAATAAGCCCGACCTAATTATTGAATACGACCCAAGCGACCATGATCAGCGGGTGTTTGAGTTCTTGGACAAATACGACTACAAACTGTACATTTTAGAAAATTCCCGTCACATTGTTGGTAAACTTGTGCCCTTTCAACAAAGCGCGAGTACTAACCAAAAAGACAATCTATTTTGTTTCCAGTCAGATCGCATTGCAAAGCTAGAACTAGATCAGATTTAGGCCTCAGCTATTCTTTAGCGCTGCTGCGTACCTCACCAAAACAAGGGTCCCACCGAAGTGGGACTCTTGTTTTGGTGACCTCATGGAGAATCCACCAGATTGGCGGCAAAACATTCACCGAATATTTTGCTGACTCTTCGTCGATTCTCCACTAGAAAACAGACCAAAGAAAAACACCCAGCTTTCGCTGAGTGCCTTTCTTTGGTGACCTCATGGAGAATCGAACTCCAATTGCTGGGATGAGAACCCAGTGTCCTAACCGTTAGACGATGAGGCCAAAAGCGCAGGATGTGCAAAATTGTGTTCACATAATTTTGAAATCCGAGCATTTTGGGTTCATCTCGTAAGAGATGAGGCTTCTTGAGTAGCGAATGGTCGTCATCTCGGAGAGATGGAGGCCAAAGGCTAGTTCACTGATGGAGGCCGTTATATTACGAAGTAATATGGGCCAGGCACATTCATCTCGTAAGAGATGGGCCAAACTATGCGAAGCATATGAGCCAAATCTTCGACAACTCATGCCGTGCGAAGACTTAAATTATACTACCACAACAGGGATAAGAGTTCAATATTATTCAGCTAAAAATATTAATTGCTTACAAGTCCAGTATATTGTATAATCACTTCATGTTTTGTTGAACCTCTCTGTGAGCGTTCCAAGCACTTTGACAAAGAATAGCAAGATGAGCTAAGAGCGTATGACCCCTGTCGTACCCCCCTAGCTCATCTTGTGTGATAGCAACTACACACATACCCTCCCATCCCGGGATAGGTATGAGGCACCCCTAGCGCACCACTGCCTAGATGTTCAGAAAGGTATTCCGTCATGGAGACCTACGCCCACGCGAACACCTCCGTCCTCCCCTCCGGTGGTCTCACCACTTCCGGCGAGGTCGAGTACAACGCCATGATCAACCGGCTCAAGGGAGTCGATGGCGTCACTCGCGTCGACAGCAGCTACACCCACGTGCACGTCGTCTTCCTCGAGGAGGTCATCTCCCGCAAGGAGATCAACGCCATCCTGGAGGCCGTCGTCACCGAGACCGCTCTGAACAGCCGCGAGGTGTTCCCCTTCGTCACCCGCAAGGGCAACATCCGCCCGGACGAGCTGCTCGCCGAGACCGCCGACAAGAAGAAGTTCACCGTCGTGCTCGGCACGAGCAGCACCCCGCCCAAGCCGGCCCAGAGGGAGGTGCTCGGCAAGACCGCGAGGGTCTACGACCTCAACGCCATGCCGGTGGGCCTCAACCCCGAGGACGGCAAGCAGCAGCCCGATGTCACCCGTGAATTCAACGCCCTGTTCGGCGGCGCGGTGGCCAAGATCTCCGGCGTCTTCTCCTGGAAGGTCTACAACGCACAGGTCAAGGTGATGTTCTTCTCCGACCACACCTCGGTGAGCGACATGGACGAGCGCGTCACCGCGATCCTGCAGAAGATCTACTCCGACACCGGCGTGACCATCTTCCCGCACCTCAAGGTCGACTCGACGCCCCTGGAGATCACCGACATCTTCACCGGCTCTCTCACGTCCGACTGATCCACCTCCTCAACCGCGTCATCTGACGTTCAAGGAGTGATCCACCGGCAGGACTGCACAACAGGAACATGAACAAGGGCGAGGGGCGCGGCAGCTACCAACAAGGTTGCCGCGCTCATCGCGTGTCTCACTCCCCCACCCTATCACTACTATTCTTTGTCAATCCTCAACCTTTTTGCCCGAAACACAATTTTATGATAGAGTATAGACGCTTCACTGGAGCGTATTTTTTTGCTCCAAATCCAAGAGCACATTCAGAGAGAACAACGAGAGAAGGTCCATCTGATGGTCCCCCCCAATGCACAGTCCGACACACACCAGGCTGGCGCCACTCGCTACTACCTGTTCAACAGCATGTTGCACGCACGCCGGGTCGACAAGCCTTTCGCGCTGAACGACTCGGACGGTCCGAACCTCGACATCGCCCTCGGCAGGATCGACGGACTCGTGAGCTGGGAGTTCACCGCCTACTACCTGCGGGTGACCTACTGGCCGCTGGCAACGGTGACCGAGCTGCTCGATCTCCAGATCGGCAAGATCCTGCGCGACCGCACAGCCGTGTCCCACGAGCTGTTCCCGTACGCCAGCGACAAGCAGGTGTCACCGTACCCGGTGGACAAGGTCCAGATCACCCCTTCGGCAACGCTTCCCGACCTCCAGTCGGACAAGCTGACGACCGACAGGGAGATCCTGGAGGGCCAGCGTGAAGCCGGTTTCAAACCGGACAGGTTCACGAAGGCTTCGCCACAGACGTCACACCGGCGGGTCTACGACCTCTGCAAGAACAGCTACGAGCACGGAGACAGTGCCCCCATCATCGAACTCGACAATATTGGCGAGTACGACAAGGACGCGTTCCGCACGCTGGTCGAGCCCCTCGAGAAGGAGCTGATGCTGCTCAACGGTGTGCTCACTGCCCGCGTTGCTCGCGAGCAGGCCGAAGTCACGTATCGAGCGGGTCTGCCCCTCGAGGTTCTGGACCACTTCGTCTGCGGTGTCATCGTTCGCTTCTACAGGAGGACCAAGGACGACATATCGTTGTTCTCTCTGTCCCCTATCCCGATCACAAAAGCAAAGACCCCTGGATTGTTCCAAGGGTCTTTTTTGATGCACTTTTCGCTGTCTACAGCTCGTCGGCATGACTTGCAGCGTGAACTGCCATTCATGGAAGTGCTTGCATGGTAATGGGGGTTCTGGTGTTGGAGAGATCGCGTAGTAGCGATGTGTTTTCTCTCGTTCACCAGAACGCCCCACTCCATGACCTGAGCTGGTTCGCTGGATCAGCGATCAGTCAGGAATTTTGTTGCTGGCCGGTTGCCGTGGGCTGGTTCAGCCGTTGGCGACCTGGGAGGCCACGATGATGACGTTGGTGCGGTCCGACGCTTCGACGACCTTGTTGAGGTCGACGTTCTGCCGGTTGAGCGTGACGCCCTGGCCCTCGCCGACGGTGGTGTCGACGTGGTTCAGGTAGTCGCTGACGGTCCAGCCCTCGGTGAACGGTACCTCGCGCTTGTCGCCACCGAGCAGTGTCACTCGGACGGCCGGCGGGGTGTTGTCGTTGCCGGGGGTGGCCTTCGACATGTTCGTCATGATGACGCGTACCTTTCGTCGGTCTTACTCTGTGGTGGATGTTTCCTACGGTGCAGATCAGTCCTGCTTGATGTCAGCCAGGGTGGTGACTTCGATCTGCAAGCTGTCGACGTGCATCATGATGCGCACTGCCGGCAGCGTCTTGCTGTCCTCGTCCTTGTGCAATCGTGCGAACAGGGTGACCTGTCGCGTGATCAGACGGCCGAGGATCCCGGCGGAGTCGCTGTCGTCGCGGCTTCCGCACGGAAGTTGAGCGGCTTGCTTGTCCGGGAACAAGAAGCCCTGGTAGAAGTCGACTTGGTCGGACTCGCACGGGTTGATCAGGAAGCAGTCCAGCTGAGGTCCGCCGGTTCGTCCGTCCACGTAGAACAGAACGTTCCCGTTGTACCAGACCGATTCCCAGATCTGCTTGCGCGCAGCCATCGTGTCTACGCCCGAAATCACGATGCCCGAGAGCGTGTGACCGTGCATGTGTGTGACACGAGCCTGGTGCAATACCAGATTGACATCCGGGTCCTGGCGCCTCAGGTAGTCCGCCGCAGCTTCGACCTTGGGTCGCCCCAGGTCTTCCTCGCGGTAGATGTGCTGATAGCCCAGGTTGTGCTTCTCGACGACGTCCGGGTCCCACAGGTGGATCCGTTTGGCACACATTCGGACGAACGGTAGGAGCATGACGCTTCCGATGCCGCCGACTCCGATGAAGTGGACGTCTTCCGAGATCTCGCTGAGTGGTCCGGGGATGTTGGTCACAAGTCCACCTCCACGCTGTCCGCGCCGACCAGGTGGCCGTCGTCAGGCAGCTCGCGCAGGCCAGGCTTGAACATCGGCAGTCCGGCACGTCGAACGTGGCGTCGGATGTCGTCGTCCACCTTGGCGGTGACGGTCGGCATTTCCGGAACCCAGATCTTGACGGCCATCGGCGACCAGTAGCGAAACGGACGCAGGGCGTCGAAACGGGCTTCCAGCTCGTTCCGGTGGTTCATCACCACGCTGATCATCCAGTTGCCCGGGTATCGCTCGATGTTGGCGAGGTCGGTACCCGAGAAGTAGGAGTTGCCCCCGACGTGCGAGTGCCACTGCATACGCAGCATGTGCTCTTTGTCGGCCACGGTCAGGTCGTACAGCAGGTCAGTCATCGCCTTTTCGTCGATCTCGACGTGGGTGGCGGTGGCCTTCTGTTTGAGGACGATGAGCTCTTCCACGAGGAAGGTCAGATTGTCCTCTTCCAGCTGCTTGACCAGGCCGAAGCCGTTGATCTCCGTCGGGCAGCGCAGGATGTAGGTCCTGAGTTGGATCCAGACGTCGAGCGGAATGCCGAGTATCGGCATGTGCGCGAAGCCGGGACGGTCAGGCGGTTGTGGCGGCATCAGATGTCGCATTGGTCTCCACTTCCTGGATCTTCTTGAAAGCATCGGGAATTCTGTCCAGATGGACTTCGTTCACCGAGCAGAGGCTTTGTACGGCCAGACTGACAGCTTCGAGGAATTGCCCCTTTCGCGCGTGCTCGTTCATTTCGTGGACCCGGTAGCCGAAACAGAATCCATCTGCTCCCAGGCGGTATGCCGGATAGCCACCATCCCACCCAGGCCTAACGCCCCGGCGGAATTCTTTGGCCTCGACGTTGTGAGTGGTTTGGACCTTGAGCTCCCAGTCGCCGAGATCGTAGACATTCCCCTTGTAGGTGAGGCGTGCTTCGACAAGCAGCAGGAGACCGTTCTTGATCGGGCGAATCTTGCGAACGCCGTCGTAGGCCAACAGGCGGTTGAACTCTTCCTGGATGGTCGCTGCATCAAGCACCGTCTCCGGGCTGATGTTGCGCGCTTCCAATTCGTCGAGTTCGGTTTTGGCCTTGGTGCGGTTGCGTTGCGTTGTACGCATCGCTTTCGACAGTTCGGCGGCCTGGCTCTTGAAACTTGCAAGCGAGTCCGCGAGTTCTGACTTGCGACGTTCGACGCCCTTGTAGAGACCGTCGTTGCGGATCTTGCTGTAGGTCTCGAGTGCTCCATCCCTGTCCTCGTCGAAGGTTTTCTTCTCGACAGTGGCCCGGATGATCTCGACAACCTCTTCCACGCGTGGCGGCCTTGGCCGTGGTACGTATGGCTCTGGCGGTCTGTGGAAGTATTTCATTCGCACACCGCTGATGGCGTAAAACAGCCAGAGCTGCGGAGTCAGCAGGATGAACAGGAGCTGGCTGGGGCGGCGCACTTTGAAGTCAGCCAGATATTCATGACGGCGACTGCACTCGTCTGCGTAGCAGAGGCACAGAACCATCGTGAGCAGCCAGACTATCGAGGCGAGCCCCCAAGGCAGCCAGACTGACGAGAACTCGTCCCAGCTTGCCCTGGCATAGGTCGGCGTGGGAAGCGTGCCAGTTGTGGCGGTCTTCTCCACTTCCATTCGGAAGGCTTTGTCGTCGAGCTCCGAGACACCCAGCTTGCGTCCGTGCGTCTGCAGTAGGCTTGTGGCCATTGTCGACGCAGTGGTGCTGGGGTCAAGATCTCGCGACGTGTCTTCAAGGACGTGGATGACCTTGAACTGGCCTTCCCTGACGTCGTTGTGGTCGCTCACCATCGACGCGTAGATGCCGCTCGTAAAGCATGATCCGAAGACCACGATTATGAGCATGGCGATCCAGATACTTCCTGAGCGATCTGTTGTGATCCCCCACGGAGAGGCGCTGTAATTGGTGCGTCTATGCATAACGTTCCTTACTCGTGAGTAGCGGATATATTGGGATGTAAACCAGCGTTTTGCTAACTTGCAACCCAATATATCAACGCATATCAGAATAAGCATTATCATCATGGTTGTTAAACAACAAAAGCCAGAACAGTGTCTGACCTTACATGGTTTATAACATATATTTAACAGGTTCGCAAAAGTATCAAAAAACACAGCATCTCGGCTGTGTCAAAAACTGTCTTGGGGTTGGTCGAAAGGAGGCTGCATACGTGGTTGTTGATCATCGCTTATGGCGATTACACGTATGCAGCACTCCCCTCGGAACCGCTTTATTGCCTACTTAGGCGTTTGGTAGCGGTATCGGGACCATTTCTCGTGGATGTGTGTCTTTCTTGGGTTGGTGCGGTGTGCTTGGGTGTCAGCCCTGCTTGTGGTCGGGGTGCGTGCAGCTTTCGGCGGCGCCGTCGTTGCGGCATTCGCCACTGTGCTGCGGCTTGGAAGCCGGCCGACCGTCGACGCAGTCCTGACCCCCGGGGGTGTCGTACAGGTCGTCGGTACCGAGGTCGAAGGTGCTGCCCGGCTTGAACTTGATGAGCGGCTTGATGCCGTCCAGGTCTCGAAGAATGCTGTCCTTTACCCTCCCGTATCCGGGGAAGAAGGCGTCGCCACGCTTGATCTCTTCGAGACGCGTCCTGCGCTGGCCCGTACGGAAGTCCTTGAGTCGCTGGAAACCGATGTCCTCGCCGGCGGATTCAAGGAAGCTGCTGATCTCGGGACCGAACATCTCGATGTGCTCCGCCTTGGTGTGGCCGCAGCTGAGCGTTGCCTTCTTGTTGGACGAGTTCATTGCGCTGATCGCGCTGATCACGCCGGCGATCGTCTGCTGGGGGTGCCCCAGGAAGATCATCGAAGCGCGGAGCAGCTCGGTGTCGTGGTCCGTGGCGGTTTCCGCCTCGAGACGGTTGAACATCTCGTCGAGTACCGCCGGCTTCATGCCCTTGTTGATCAGCCTCTGGCGCTCGTCGGCGTGCTCCTGGGCCGTGTGGCCGCAGGCGTACTTCCGATTGGTCGCGTCGAGGTTGTAGATCTGGCCGAGCTGGTCCGGGCTGAAGCGCTCGCGGTTCTGCTTGAGACCTTCCGCGGTTGCGGCGTCCATCAGGAACGCGATGTGCGTCAGTTCGGCGTTGTGCGGCAGCCTGCCCGCGAAGCGCTGGACGTGGTGCGTCTTGATCTTCACGGGGTTGTTGGGCGCCGAGAAGACGGTCATCTGGTTGCGCTGGGTGCCGGGGTCGAACTCGAACTGCAGGCCCTTGCAGACGAACGTCAGAGTTGCGCTGCTGAACTCGCTCTGGGGCAGCCAGCTCAGCGTCTCGATCGGCTTCTTGCCGGAGAGCACGTGGATGCACTTCTGTACGTCGAGCATTGCCTCGGCGATTTCGGCGCGGCTCAGCGTCTCGCTGTGCTTGACGTTGAGGCCGCGGACGATCCGCTGGTGCTCCTCGCGCTCCTGCTTGCTGTCGATGGCGGCCTGGGCCAGCTTGCCGTTCAGGATCTCGACCTCGCCGTTCAGGCGGGTGATTTCCTCTCCGGTCTTGACCTTCAGCTCGCGCAGCGTGGTGACCTCGGTGACGAGGGCGCCGATGTAGACCTGCTGGTCAATGGTGTACTGCGAGAGCTTGCCGGGCCGGCTGTTGGTGGGGGCGTTCAGGACGAGCTCGCCGTTGCTGAACTCGGGGGTGAACGTTGCCGGGATCGGCTTGCCGGGCTTGTCGCTCGGGTTGCTTTGGCGCTGTGCGGGAATCTTGGACACTGAACTGTCCTCCAGAGTTGTTGCGATGCACCTTCTTAGTTTCAAGAAAGGTATCCATGAGTTTTAAGTCGTGGATCTTCACCGTTTGGTGAGGGCTGTAAGATGTCTACGTAAACAGCTCGCAGCCCTTGCCATGGGAGATCAACACTTCTTCCATCTTAGGAAAGATGAACCTATATATTTTACAATAATAGTGATGTTATGGCAACTACATACGTAGCATATACATAATGTGTTTGCATCTTATAACGAGCTTATGCTAGCATGGACAAGTTAAACGCTAAGGCGCAGCAACCGTATCCGAGCGCTGTTACCAACAGGATGTGTGACTTTTAAACGACGAATACTGTATTCGTCGTCTTGTTTTTAAATTGCTTGATTCAAGGAGGGCTATGACGCGACTACCACAACCCGGAAAAGATGCAGGCGCCTGGGGTGCACTGCTCAATAACTATTTAATGGTCGAGCACGATGAGTTTGGTGCTCTCAAAAATGTCGCTCGTCCCGATGACGTGGTCACGGCCATCCAGGGCCAAAAAGGCAATGTTACGCTATCAAAGCACGATATGGGGTTGGACGCTGTCGATAACACGAGTGACCTTAACAAGCCTGTCAGCACCGCTGTTGAGTCGCGACTTGCAGGCAAAATGTCTAAGGGTGAGCTACTGGTCAACGTTAAAGATTACGGTGCCAAAGGCGACGGATCTACCGATGACACAACAGCAATCAAGGCTGCGCTAACCGCTCTGCCGGAAGGTAATGTTTTGTTCTTCCCGGTCGGCACCTACATGATTAGCTCCCCTCTCCCCCTCAAAAGAAACCAGACTATTCAAGGCGCGCATTCTCCGCGCTGGGCATACGACTCCGGTTCGCCATCTGTCATCAAGGCTAAGGGCACATTTTCTGGCACTTCTCTTATATATGTCGCTGATATGGAAATTCTGGGCGCCTCAGAAGAAACGGATGGCGGTCGTATTATTAGTATCGCTCTCGATGGCGATAGCGTCGGTAGCTCCATTGAGGGTATTAGGTTCGAGGGTCAATGTCGTGACTGGAAGCTCATGGATCTCTCTATTGCCAACGTCACAGGAAGCGGTATTCGCACCATCGGCTACACTCGAACTTCAGGATATGTGCACTGTAAGGGATTCTCGCTGCACCGCGTTGCAGTTAACGCTGCCCATAGCAATGGTTTCTCGTTCAACGATACAACTGATTCGATCTTCTTTGACTGTTTAGCCGTTGGCTGTTTCGCGAACGGCTTCTTTATTACTGGAGCTGGCGAGAACCAATATTTCTGTTGTCGCGCAGTTTTTAACGGTGCTAGCGGCTTCGTCTATACCGGTACACATACGGGTGCCGTGTTTGCATCATGTACTACCGATCGCAACGACAAATATGGCTTCACAATCTCAGCAACTGGCGCCTACCCTGTTGTGCTTTATGGTCTCGTAGCACGACGCGATGGTCGAAACAGTAATAATGGCGGCGGCGGATACGCAGGCCTCAATATCGTCGGTACAGCTGGCAACCTTGCATCACCGGTTTGGGTCAACGGTATCATCGAGTCCACTGGTGTTGATGACGATGGTACTGGCGTTACTTCACCGCAGTACGGCATCAAGGCAGCCTATGGCCGCTTCATATATATAGATGGCATGCCCTGGGGCGTTACCTCGGCATTCAACGATGCCGGCGGCAACACGATTATCCGATGGAGCTCAAACACCTACTCAACGAGCGGCACTCCCGCCTCCCCTGTCCGCGATACGACTACCAAGACGCAGGACTTTGAGGGCGCAAACTCTTCTGGAACAGTGCTGACTTCCCAGGTAACGACTGATACCAATAAGCGTTTTACGGCTGACGCCGGCGGCAAACTGTCCTGGGGCTCGGGCCTGGCCACCCAAGATGTTGCGCTCTATCGAGCTGCGGCAGGTGTCCTGCAAACTGATCAACGCCTCAAGGCCGCCGATGGTCTAACAACCAAAACGTATGCCGGTGCAATTACCGATACAGCCTTTTCCCTGACGCCGACTGACGGCTCACTTGCAGTGGATACTACGAACAACGACCTCTATTACCGTTCGGGAAACGCTTGGCTCAAGGCTAACGGTGCTGGCGGTTCCACGGCTACGGCCCCCCAGTCATTAACGTTTCGTGCAACGACGGAAACGTGGAATGCTCAGCCTGCAGGAACGACAGAATATTTGGGCGGAACAACCCGCCGCCTCAAGCAAGACCTCACCAATATGAACTACGCCCGCCTACAGGTCAGCCTCACGACTGCCGGTGTCGCCGGTGCTGTGCTTGGCGTGCAGTATTCCTCGGACAATGGTAACTCGTGGAACTATCTGGACGGTTCATCGGGCCCTTATTGTGCAATCTCAACAACCGGGCTAACTGTTTCTGGCTGGGTAAGCATAGCGGCTGGCGCCAAAGGTGATGTACTTTTGCGTCTTGTGGGTGTGGGCGGCAACGCCACCGTATCTCCTGTTTTTGTAAGTATTATGTTGCAATATAAGCCGTAGCAAACAGTAGGCTAGAATCTAAAAACACGAACCGTTTGGCTCGTGTTTTTTATAAGCTTGAAATGAGGTGGGCATATATCCGGAGTACGGAGTTAATGCCCACCTTTGGCGGGGACGACGTTCTTTCGGGGCCTTTTGGGCTAGATCGTCGTCCCCGCCACAAAGCGGACGTCTGTGTCATTCATCTTCCGGCATCGGCATCGTCTGCGCGACGATCACAGCTTTGCCGTGACGAGCGCGTACGCGTCTGTCGTTGACTAGGTCATGATGCACTCTCGCGATCTGTCGGTGTTTGCGATGGTTGATAGGCCGCTTACGCTGCATGGTGTATCGCGCGGAGATGGCTCCGGCGAAGAGCAGCAGGACTCCAACTACCGTGAGGATCGACAGACTGGTGTGATGTCTGACGATGATCTGGATCTGATGTCTCGTCTCGAGAATCGGTCCGAGTGCTCCGAAGAGTACGACCATCGACGTGCCGATCACGTATGGCAGAATGCCGGTGACGTGAATCTGTCGCTTGCCTGCATGCGCATCCGACCGTGTTCCCCAACCCGAATCGTGTGCCAGCCGGAAGAAGCCGAAGATGCGGATGGGGGTCAGGATGCCCGACTGCATGATGATGTACATCGGCAGAAACGGCCAATCCTCCGGGCATCGCTTGAGATGCGGGAAGTTGCGGATTGCAACCGACACCAGAATGCCAACGATCACCAGGATGGTTTGTTCCCACCAGGTGCCGTGGCCGACGTAGTTCGTGGGGTCACCGCGCCAGATCTTCCACGCCAAGTTGATCATCGTTCCGAACCAGAAGAACGGAATGACGATCTCACTGACGTAGGCGAAAGCCAGGAACGGTGTGCGCCGCAGCATGAACGTGAGCATGCGCAGTGTGTTGTACTGGCTACCCTGCGCCCAGCGGTACTGCTGACGCATGTACTTCTTCCAGGTGACGGGTGTGTCGGTCCAAACGCGCGCCGTACGCTGATAGACGGTTTTGTAGCCATCTTTGAGCGCGTAGTTGGTGAGCGTTCGATCGTCCGAAATTTCCAGGTGGATACCGAGGAAGGTTTCGGAGAGAAACTTCTGCACGTTGTCGGTGATGACTTCCCTGCGGAACGCGATGGTGCGACCTGGCAAGCAGCCGACGGTGCCGAAATACGACATCGCAGGCATCGAAAACGACGTGCGGGTATCCTCCATCCAATCGGCGAACCGAGCGATCATGTGCCGATCGCGGCCGTAGATCCGCTGGTGTGTGGTAACTCCTCCAACTTTGGGGTCGGCAAAGGGTTTGACGAGCTCAACGAGCGTGTCGTGTTCCCAGAGCGTATCCGAGTCCTCAAGTACGACGACTTTGCCCTTGGCGAAGCGGAGTCCATGGACGACCGCGTTACGCTTACCGGGTTTGCTGCACCAGATACGCGGAATCTGCATACGATCGCAGATTGTCTCCAGTACGGTATTGCGCTTGCCGTTGATCACGACCAGAATTTCGGTCGGATTGTTGTTCCTGATTGACTGCAGTACCTTCCTGAAGTGGTCCGGATCCTCGTCGACTACGGGAATGATGACACTCGTCGTAGTTGTGTAGGGCGTGGTGTAGGGCTTGTATCGCAGCGCGAAGAAAGCCTTGGTTGCCCAGACGAGCCACACGAACATGTAGAACAGCATGAAATAATGCAGTCTACCGTGCTCGGTGAAATCCATCCACTGGATGATGGTGGTGTACACGGGAAGCCTTCCTGGGGGATAAGATCGCGTGGTAGCCAAAAAGAAACAAGCCCTTGGTGAGGGCTTGATGAAGACGTCCGAGTTGTTAATGCCTTTCGTAATGCGGGTTGCATTCAAGACCGCCCAATTGTACATAACGCGGTGCTTAATTACAAACGCGTTCTGAAATAATGCAAGCAATTGCCGGCGGCTTGGTGGTTTAAGGTAGCTTTTCGTCCTATCAGGAACTCATCAGCACGACTATTACTATTCGTGTAAGCAAGTTTTGCGGTAGGTAGATTCGAGAATCGTAAGATTCCAAAAATACCCACCGCGGGTTCCCAGAACCGATTTGGTTCATTGGCTCTGGGAACCCGGGCGGAGTACACACGAGGTGTAACGGGTTACTGCTTGTTGCTCCTCCTCCAGTTGATGAGTGAACGCTTGCTGCTGGTTGCCGGAGTGTTTTCCGCCGAGGCGAAGCCCACTTCAACACCAGTGCCGCGTGTCATCCAGTCGGTCTTCCAGAACGTGACGAGTCCCCACCACTGTAGCAGCGTGCACAGCCACAGGTTGATGATGGTCACCAGTGGCGACAACAGCAGGTACTCGATGATCTGGTTGACTGTGGACTGGTCCGGTCGCTTGACCTTGAGGGTGCGTGCTGAGCGCAGGTATGACAGGCCGGTCACGTAGAGCAGGAAGGCCCACGGGAACTTCAGGTTCGCGATCGGGTCATAGATGAGTACGACCGGGAACATGATCGCGTACAGAGCGAAGGTGATGTACTGGCTCAGCAGTAGCCACCAGATGCCCTGGTTCGGGTTGAAGCGCCGGATACCCCAGATGCCACCCCACCAGAAAGACCTCCACCACCGGACGCGCTGCCGATTGAGGTGGCTGGCGTTGACCGGCAGTAGGGTGAAGCCTACGGAAGTGTGCTGGAATACCGTGTCGCCCTCCAAGGCGCTGAACGCTGTCAGCATCCGGTCATCGCCGGAGTTGACTTCATTGCCGAAGAGCGTCTGCGTGCCGTACTCGCCGAGGTGCTTCTTGACGACCCACATTCTGTAGAACGCGAGGCCGCCGCAGTTGACCGCGACTGAGCGGAACGTCGACCAGGCTGCACGCCCGTTCATGAACGAGGACACGAAGCCCAGGTTGACGATGCGGGTCAGCAGGTTGATGTTGTAGTTCTGCCCGACCAGTAGACCTGCTACCGAGGTGACTTCTGCGTCGTTGAAGGCTTTGAGCCCTTCGGCCATTGCCATGGAGTCCAGCTTTGTGTCTCCATCGACGGTGCAGAGTACCTCGATCTTCGGGTAGTTCTCGGCGATCCAGCCACATCCTACGACCTGCGCACTGCGCTTGCCGGGACGGTTGCGGCTGATGAAGTAGGTGTGCTCGATGGGTGTGTTCTGTGCCCACCGCCTGAATACTGCCTCCGCGTCACCGTTGGACTCGCCGTTTTCGACGAAGACCACGAGGGCGGGCATGAAGGCCTGGTTGTCGAGGCTTCTGAACATCTCCTCCAGCATCTTCGGGTCTTCGTTGCGGCTCGGAATGAGTACCGCAGTGGAAAGATGCGGGATCGGGCCTCTCGTTGGCTGGTTGAAGTGCGCCGCGATGATCGTGACGGACAGCCAGGCGAACGAGATGATGATGACCGGGATTCGCCACAGCGGGATGCTGAGCTGGTGGATGTGGTAGATGAACAGCCACGTCAGGTATCCGGTCACCAGGGTGGCGACGATCGGGTACCACTTACGGAAGGCGACGTTTTCCGGTGGGCCGGAGGTTTTCGTGCGATCGTATCGCAGGTTGTCGAACATGGTAGCTCAGGCCTCCTGACTGGTTGGGGCCAGCGTGCTTGTGTCGGTTGATTCCTTGACGGGACCATTCACGCTCAGCGTGCGCCCCGTGAGGATGTAGTCGTAGTCGTGCGGCTGGGGCAGACAAACGACGTTCTTGCGGACGCGACGCGTGGACGAGCGCTTGACCGGCATGGCAACACGCAGGAACAGCGCGGTTGCGGCGACGCTCAGTATGATCGTGATGACGATCGTCCAGGTTCCCTGCACTGTGTGCAGATTCCACGACGGGTGTATCACGAACTGCTTGAAGGCGTGCCAGCTGTCGGCCAGCTTGCTGTTGACGAAGGCACTGTTGGCCTCGCCAGCGTTAGGTGCAAGTGACGCACTCAATTTTGATCACTCCCTCTGGGGATTGGGGCATGGTTTGCAGTATGCCCTAAGTTGTTAACTCCACGATTTCGACTGATGTCGATATCAAAGGTAATAATACAATAAAAGCTAATAAAATACAAATTAAAAAACAGCCTTCATGGGCTGCTCTGTCTTGGGGTGATCTGCGGAAAGGAGGTTGCTGTCTGGTTTATGTAATCGCATTGTCGCGACGACAGACAGCAACGCTCCCCTCCTGGCCGATATAGCTACTCAGATGTGAGTGGCAGGGCTCGGTTGGGCCGGGTGTTCAGTGGATCAGTTCTTCTTGGTGCTCTTGCTCGCGCCGCTCAGCGTTACGAGCCACATGGCCAGCGACAGCGGAATGAAGTGCGCGGTGTGCTTGCGAATCGGCCAGAGGCTCTTGCAGTTGAGCGCCTGCATGGTGCTCTGGAACGTCTCGACCAACTTAGGGTCGGAGGTGGCGGTGTTGCTGTCGGTGCTCTGGGTGGTAGCGCTCTGCATGATGATCAGTCTCCTCGTTCTCGTTCGTTGCGTATGTGACGAGCTACTTGCTCGGCTTGCCGCCGTCCGGGTCGCGTGGTTCGAGGTGCTCCAACACCGTGCGCAGCTCGGGGTGTCGCTCCATCAGGTTGATGACGTCTGCGGGCTTGCCGTTCTCCCTGAGGACTGTCTTGCCTTCTGGCGTACGGAGGATCCGGTGAGTCGCGATGTTGTACACGTTGCTGCCCGGCTTGTCGCCGTCGAAGATGTCGATGATGACGGCGGTGCCGATCTCCGTGCCCTTGATCTTGTCGAGGAGCTCCCTGGTGTAGACCTGTTCGAGGAGCCGCGGCTGCAGGCCGTACTTGGCGATGTTGTCGTGGTAGCCCTCCCAGCTGGCGTTGTGATTGGCAGCCTTTAGCTGGTTGAGCTGTGAGACGTCGATGCCGTCCAGTTCGATCTCGAGCGCGAACTCGACGATCGTGTAGTGCGTGCTGGAGCAGACGTGCACCGTGGGGAGGTCGTGGTCCCGGTCAGTGTACGACAGCTGCAGGTTGCCGAGTTCGAGCTCCATGGAGACACCGCCGATGTCGGACAGTACCTCGTGGCGGATCAGTCGAATCGGACCGTGGTACGTGCTGAGGTCGATGATGAACTGGTGTGCCCGGGCCTGCGCTTCGTTGAGACGATGCTGCATGGCGAGTTTCTGAAGGTCTTCAGAGACCCGCTCGAGTACCTCGTGGTGCCGCCGAGCCTGTTGCACGCCGACGTCAGCAACGAGGTAGAGCGCTGCGATTTCTGCGAGCGTCAGGGGGTACTCAGTGAGAACCGGCATGGTGCGAGGCAGTCGTACTTCGTTGTCCTCTTCGGTAATCCGGAGGGCTTCAACCATCCCGCCTGTGGGGTAGTTGCCGTGGCGCATGTCACCAAGTATCTGGTGCAAACGCCCCAGGTCAGAGGTGCTTTCTCGCCGAGGTTCCATGGTGTGCTCCCATGCTCGATGCCGATGCTACTACCCAAGGATAGTAATCCACTGAATTGTTATTCTTGTGGATCTGCACCTTTTGGTGAGGCTGACGAGTGTCTCATAGTAAACAACCAACAGCCTCCCAAAAGTAGATCAACACAGTACTTTCACCGAAGTGATGAACATATGTATTTTATAATAATTTAATCTTTTAGGCAAAATTATGCTTTATGATACGGATGACCAGCGCTAATCGTGCTAGCGCGATAGAGCGTTTCAGCCAAAACGACCATAGCGAGATCATGCGGAAAGGTGAGATCAGAGAAGCTCCATGCCGTATCCATCGCCTGTTGCACCTCTGTTGGTAGTCCTTCTGGACCGCCAATAATGAAGCAGACTTCTCGCCCTTCCAGTGCACGCTTATCGAGAAAAGCGGCTAATGCCGGGCTGCTGAACGATTTGCCTTCGATGATAAGGCCGACCTTGTAGGCTCCGCCTGCTGCCTGCAAGATGTGGCTAGAATCATAAGCCCACTTGTCTGCCAGGTGCGTGATACGTACCTGATGGTAGCGCTGCAAACGCTTGATGTACTCCGCCCACCCTTCTCGAGCATAGCGAAGTTTTGGCTCGCCAACGGTAATAATATGCAGTTTCATGTGCTTATACTACCACGCTACTGTTTGGCCTTGTGAATGATTGCAATGTTGTGCTCGGCTTGGAGAATAGGTAGCTTACCTCCGAAGAAATCACGAATGGCTCGTTCTACGCCAGGTAATGTCTCGCGTTTGTAGTCGTCAATAAGGATCACGCCGTCGTCGTCAAGGCGCGGCCACACCAAGCGCAGCGAGTCAATGATCGAACCGTAAAAGTCGCCATCCAAGAACCCAAACGCAATATGTTCCGGTACATCATGTGCGGAAAGATCACTGAACCAGCCCTTGTGCATAAACGGTGTTTCGAGCCCAGCGCCACGAAATACTTTTATAAAATCTGCTTTGGATACGTAGAGTTTTCCGGCGCTAAAATCGACACCAGCGGCATTATTGTCCTGTGGTAGCTTCTCAGGCAAGCCGTCGAACGAGTCGTAGACGTGAAAAGCGGCTTCGGAATGGTATTTATTGAGTAAGCGGCGTATAAAAACACTTGTCGTGCCAGCATAGCAGCCAAATTCTACGATATCACCAGATGTATCTGCCTGGAGAACTCTCTCGAGCTCACGCCATATAACACCCAGCCCTTCCCGGGTAACTTGGTCGGAGACAATGGGAAAACCCTGGAACTGGTTCCGAGGGTCGCTGCCTTTGAGCTTGTGGTCGTCGAACGAGTCGTGCATATGCTGTCATTATACAATGCGCGCAATTGGCAGATCATCCCACTGCGAAACATAGTGCGGCGAACGGATACTATGCTTGGGCTGCCACGTTTTGCTCAGGTCTTCGGCAGCGTAGTAGATTTTGCCCTTCCCCATGCGCTTATTGATGTGATCAACAGCGGTCATGCGCGCCTTGGCCTTGTCGTGGCTTACGGTGTCTACGATACCCAAAAGATCTACCTGCATTGCGCCTTCGGGTACTAAATCGTACAAAAATACACCAAGACGATGATAGCTCTGGGCGCTGCTATGAAACTCGCCGAGTTGTTCAACAAGCTTGCTTATAATCTCGCCGCTGTCGTTGCTCGGCGTGTCGAGCACTATCTCTTTGTTCCATTTACGGAAACCTGGCTTATGGCGATTGGTCATGCTAAATACACCAATGCGTTTGGCGAGAAGACCATTTCGGCGTAGCGCGAATGCTGCACTGCTGGCAAGCGATGCGATGGCAGCTTCGAGTACGTGCGCTTGGCTGGTATCTTCACCAAAAGTTCGTGAGCGCATAATACTTTGAGCGATACGTCCGACGCCTTCGAGCGCATGGCACGAGACACCGTTAAGCTCACTCACAAGCTGACGTCCGTGAACGCCCATAAGCTGTTGAGCAAGCTGTGGTCGCATGTGCGCGACGTGGAGCGCCGTACTGACGCCCTCTGCCCGCAATTTTGGCGCTAGTTTCCAGCCAACTCCCCAAATATCTTTAACAGGTGTGTGATGAAGTGCCAACTCACGCTCCTCCTCTGATACTGTGACGAGGTCAGCGACACCTTCTCGTTCTAGCTGCTTCTTGGCGAGTTCGGTACCTAGTTTCGCGAGTGTCTTGCTGGTGGCTATGCCGATTGAGACCGGTACGCCTACCTCACGCCAGATGCGCTCGCGTATGGCCGCTCCCCAGGCAACATAATCGGTAATATTGAGCTCACTTAGATCCAAAAATGACTCATCGACCGAATATACTTCAATGCGTGGTGTGATTTGCGTGAGAATCTCGGTAATACGCTTGCTGATATTGCCATAGAGCTCAAAGTTGGCCGAAAATTGTACGATCTGCTTTTCGCGAAAGAGATATTTGTACTTGAATGCCGGCGCTCCCATGGGGATGCCTATGGCTTTCGACTCATTGCTCCGCGCTACCACACAGCCGTCATTACTCGAAAGCACCACGACGGGCTTGCCTTCGAGTTCTGGCCGGAAAACTCGTTCACAACTTACGAAGAAGTTGTTGCAGTCAATAAGCGCAAAAATTGGCTTCATGCCGTCCTAAACTGATGCACAACAGCCGTAACGACACCCCATATGCTAGCGTGTTCTGGTAGATGCGTACGGTGAGAAACGGAAAACTCTCCAGCTTCTTCGCTCCACCAGACAATCGTATCGTTGCTGTGGGCGTCGAGTGCCCGATCGATAACTGCGATATCACCATCAAAAATGCCAAGCTCTTGCCACTGGTCACCAGAGATTCGGAATAGAAACGTGCTAGCCGGACGTTTTACCAGGAGCTGGTGCAAGTCTAAATTACCCAGCGACTTATCGGCTGCTGGGTTAGGAAAACCGGCGTGAATAGATACGCCTGACTCATCATGTTCCTCTTGCATAGTAGGTATAGTATACCTCTTTCGAGTGCGAGTAGCTGGTGTAGTTTTGGCATAAAAATAACCGCCTAATGCGGCTTGGGGTATTGGTGGGCTAGTGGCGGCAGACGTGGATATGAGTGAGACGATGTCTCGATCCACGCCCGCCGCGCACCATTGTGCTAGCAAGATCGCTGCACTGTCCCTATGTGGTTGTGTGTACTTGTTCCTCGAGCCCTAGCTCGGGTCGCTGCACGTCTCCGTGGTCGGGACCTCGCGGGCACTGACGATGCCGTCAAGCGCGTCGTGGCCTTCGAAGTTGTCGACGGTCAGCTTGTAGGTGTGGTCCTGTCGGAACGTCTTGGAGGCCGCCTTGCCTGTGGTCAGGAAGATCCGCTGGACCTTGCCTGTCTGCGGGTTGGTCACGTAGTACGTGCCGTCGGCGATGACGAAGTCACCGTCGGGCGACCGGAAGATCAGATAGACGTTGCCGTCATCGTCCTTGACGGAGTCGAGGCCGCAGAACAGCGCAGTCTTGTTGCTGACCTCGTGGCCGCTGGTGTCGATCTGGTAGAAGCCGTAGAACAGCATCATGATGAGACAGACGGTGTTCAAGCCGGCGCCGAAGGCCGCAAGGCTGTCGTCATCCGTGAGCTCAAACGCCCAGAAGATGCCGAGGACGGCGAAGACGCCAATCGGAAGCAGCCACCAGTTCCAGTCCTGCCAGAACACGCACAGAATGAGCGCGGCGATGGTGGCTACGCCGAGGATGATCGAACCGAAGTCGTAGACGAAGTCGATCCAGAACTGGCGTCGCTCCTGCTGGCGGCGTTGGCGCTCCTGATCATCGATCGGAGGCTTCTTCCCGCCGGAAGACATGTTGGGTCGAGAAGGTACAGTCACAACTTTCCTGCTTTCTTGCGAAGGGCCGGACATGGACTGTATTTATTATATAATAAAACTGTTATTTCTACAATGCGAGCGTATCAAGGAATGCAACGAGTTCGCGCGGAGTGATTTCAGCCTTAACAATATAACCATCTGCCTGCTTCTCGATGTCGGCACGGATGTCCTCACGCTGTTCGAGGTTGGTTGTAATAATGATTTTGGCGTGTAGCTTTGGTGTCTCGGTCTTGTTACGCAAGTGGCGCAGCACCTCGATGCCGGTAATGGTCGGGATCATCAGGTCAAGCAACACAATGTCGAAGGCGTCTGTCTGGGCAAGCCCGAGGCCTTTCTGTCCGTCAACTTCTACGGTGACGTCATAACCAGCCTTGGTGAGTGCTCGAACATAGAGCTCGCTGATAAAGTGCTCATCTTCGATGCAAAGGATTTTTTTACCGATGGGATTTTCAGAAGTTACTGTGTTTGGGTCCATAATTATCTCCGATACATTGAGTGGTTTTTGATCCATCCGTGGGCGCTACGGACGATGTCTGTGTTTCCATTATCGCTGGTTTTGGTGTCCCCGGCAACTGCCGTGTATGGCAGAACGGTAAATCCAAACGTTGACCCCTCGCCTTCATGCGAGCGTACCCAGATGTTGCCACTATGTGCATTGACGATTACCTTAGCAAGGTATAAGCCAAGGCCGGTCCCGCCAACTTGTGAGCGATTGCGGTGGTTGCGGTAAAATTTGTCAAAAATATACGGTACGGCAGATTCGGGAATGCCAACTCCAAAGTCTTTTACGGTCGTTTCGACATTGCCCTCGTTGGTTTTATAAGCGTGGATTTGAATACGGTCGCTCGTACCGCTGTATTTGATGGCGTTGTCGATAAGGTTGGTGAGCACTTCGCTGACGCTGACAGGGTCGACACCAACTTCGGGTAGATCAGGGTCGATCTCAAGCTCTAAATGAATGCCTCGAACTTCTGCCCTCGACTGCATTGTGTCCATGGTAGTTTGAATAATAGCCGGCCACGATTCTTTGTGAAGCTGTAGCTCCAACTGGTTGTTCTCTATGCGAGAGACATTGAGGATAGTATTCACGAAGGTGGAGAGCTGGCTGGCGGCTACGCCCATTTTCTTCATGAATCCCTGGAGTTCAGGGTCAACCTTGCCTACGAGCTCTTCCTGGAATACTTCAATGTAACCTCGAAGCAGTGTCAGCGGGGTGCGCAGTTCATGTACGGCAATCGCCACGAAACTCATCGCCTGATCATCTTGGGCGTATTGGTCGGTGTGGTCAAACATAACGAGCATTGTCTCAAAGTTTTGCGGGTTGTCACGGTTGTAGTATGCGGCGAGGTCAAACTGCGGCTCTTTCTCGGGGTCTTCCACCTCGCGGTTGAGGCGTACGCGCTCCCACGTTTGTGTGGCGACGGCTTTATTAGCTTTAGCATCCTGGAGCCAGGCATCAAACGTATGTTCGCTGGTGAACGCTAGATCAACTTTAGAGTAGAAATTCTGTCCGGTAAGATCGGCTTGATCTTGCTGGAGATATTTTGAGGCAGCGGGGTTTGCAAACACGATCACGTTGTCCTTGTCGAGTACTATCAGGGGCAACGGGATGCTCGTGGCTACGAAATCATGACTAAGATTGGCATCGTCCTTTTCGGCGGTCTTGGCTACGGTGTCGGCCACACTCGCTAACTGATAGATGTGTGACACAAGGCTAACAACCAGATCTTTGCCCAAGTGTGCTTGCTTAAGGTCGGGCGCTGGCACGCTGCTGGTATCTGGGGCGAGATGGAGAATTGCCTGCCAGATGAGTTTTGTTGGCTGGGTAATGTAGCGTGTACTTAACCACGGTATGATAGTGAGCGACAAGATAGGCACGACAAGGAGTGCCAGGAAGAACCAGTAACCGGTAAGTTTGAAGAACTCATCAACAAGCCACCAGTCCAGCAGAAAAATAACGTTGTTGAGCAACAGTATAAAGATAATCTGGTTGCGGATCTGAGAGGTAAATTTCTGAAAGTTGTTCATCTATTTATTTGTAGCTTGCTGCGTTTGTGGCACCGAGTGCCGTCAGCCAGGTTTGCCCCGGATTGAGCTTGAGCACAGCACCGTTAGCATCAGTAAAGGTAAAGTTGCTAGCGCGATCTGTTTTGTGCCACGTTCCTTGGGTTATGACACCATCCTGGAACACATACGCAGTACCGGAACCAATAGTGTTATATGTTGAATAGATGCCATTGCTACCCTTTTGCATAACAAGGCCGATGACAACTTTTGGCGAGAGTTGAGTCTGGCCGCCGCCCTCGTTTACGACCATATGTGCCTTGCCACCCTCAGATCGCTTGTAGCTATTGGTGGCTGCATCGTAATCGAAGTGTGCATTGTACAGTGCGCTAGAGAGCGTGAAATCAATACTGGTAGCGTTCGGTGTTTTGCTGGCGGTCTCTGCCTTGCGCGCAAACCCTACATAGTTCGCTTTACCATAGCCGTGCTTAGCTTCAATATCTCGCAATGCTGGGATGCTGGTATACATGTTGTGGGGTGCTACCCGGCTTGAAATGCGATGGAATGCGCTCGCATTATAGAACTGGTCGAGATTTTTAGTTCCCCAATCTTTAAGATCTTGGAGTGCCTCGCCACTACCACCAACGTGTGCAACAGCGGCGTCAAAGCCCATGAGCCATTGAATATAGTATGGACGCACGCTGCGGACGGGGCCAACGTAGGTTGGCTCTTGGTCCTGGAACAGTGTCAGGAAGCGTGTAATACCACCCTCGGCAACTGCCTCAAATATCACACCCGCTTGGTCGATGCCCGACTGCGGACGTGCAAAATCACTGTTTTCGATCATGACAGCAGTTACAGGGCGGTCGTTAACGGCGGCATCACTAATCGGGAGGCCCGTTAGTGTTGAGGTTAAGGGTACGGGCGCAGGTTTTGGCGCTGCAACTTTCTTCTGGGTGTGTTTGACAGGCTTAGCTGCCGGTTTGTGGAAAATCGCATATGCCCCTAGCCCAGCTCCAGTCAACACAACAACAGCTATGACTATCGTAATAATCCACTGCTTCTTGCCGTGCGGCATACGTGGAGGCCACCACTTGTGTGAGCCCTTGTGATTATGCTGAGAACCACCTTGACCAACAGATTGCTGCCACTCCTGTATAGGAGACGTCTGACGCCCTTCAGTGTTTGTTTTTGGGGACTTTAAGAAGTCGTTATTCATGCACTCTATTGTATCAGCGCTTACGCTTAAAGTTCAAAGCGAAACAGAAAAACCACCTCAATAACAGAGGTGGTTAAAAGATCTTGGTTATGCCTGGCTCTGCTCTTCTTGTTGAAGAAGGTCCGTTTGACGGGACGCGGTAGCAGAGTCAGGACTTAGTCCGAAGGGTGGCTTACTGGCGCTCGCGTGTCAGTACTGGGTGATCTCGCCTGTCAGGTAGACGCCAGCTAGGTCGGCAATGGCTTGGGCTTCGAGCCAGAGCTGGGGGTGTGTCGTGGCCTGGGTCAACCAGAACTCGTGCATACTGCCCCGCCGCTCGTGCCCCTTGGGGCCGTTCACGAGCTTGAAGATTCGCCTGCTGTCGATGACCTTGCCGGCCGGCAGCGTCATCTTGTAGTGCAGGAGTTTCCCGGGGTGAACCGACAGCGATGCGCTGTAGCGGTACGTCGGCTGGACGATCTCCATGAGTGGCGCGAGGTCCGGGTTGCGTGAATCGCCGGTAAGGGTGATCTGCAAGACGTGGCGCCTCATGGGATTGGGGCCGGCCGGGCTCACGATGGTGGCGCTGTCGGCGTTGTAGCCCTGCTCCACGAAGACGGTGGCGGCGATCTGGTGCAGCCGGTTGAGATCCGCGAGAGTCGTGCCCTCCTCGATGTGCAGGTTGACCCGCTTACCACTGGAGCTCACGAAGAGCGGCTGTGGGATGGTGGGTGTGCTTTGCGGCAGTTTCTGCAGAAGATCCACGAGATGGATCCCTTCGGTCGTTGGGTGGTCATGTGACCAATATCTCGGATTGAGATTGTATTACTATACCATAAAATTGACAAAATAAAACGCACCGGGGTGGTGCGGTTGTGCTGCCTTGGGCTGTGTTCTTCGTAGTGAAGATCCTCTGACGAGGATATGGAAACACAGCCCAAGAGACTTATCCGAGACCTCCGTTCATGGGGTCGGCTACGTTGACGGTGTGGTGAAGGTCAGTCCCATCGGGTAGGCGTTCATCTGGACCATCAGCCCGCGGACGAGACGTTCGACTTGCTCGCGGCTCGCGGCTCGTTCACGCTCGCAGCAGCTGCTCGGGATGAAGGACACGCTGATGTTCTTCAGGTGATGCTGCGTCTTGAGCGCGCCGTCGTCGATCTCCTCGATGAGGAGCTTTTCGCTGATGCTCTCGTCGGGGTTGACGATGCGCTTGATGACGATCATGTGATTGACCGTGTTCCCTGCCTCGTCGCAGATCGGTTCGGCAGTTGCCGTGCCGATGTAGGCGAACGTGGAGCCCGTGCGCTTACGCAGTTTATCGAGCATCTGCGTGATCAGGAAGTGCTCGTTGAGCATCTGCTCGATCGCCTTGGCGCTGACCTCCTTGCGGCGAGGGTCGTCGCTGAAGAGGTACGCACCGCAGACGAACTTGACGTGAACTTCGAGGTACTGCTCTCCACGTTCGACGTGCGGCAGCTTGAGGCACGAGTACCCCCAGTAGACCAGCTGGTCGATGACTGCCTTGACGGCACTTTCGGTGTCTTCGGCCTTGATCTCCTGCGGAAAGTACATGCGTACGATTCCCCAGTTGTCGTTCTTGCCCTGTACGTAGTCGAGCGCCAGGGGCGCTACGATGACGGCAGTAGTCGGCGGCTCCAGTGTGGTAGCCATGGTGTCCCTTCTTGGAACGGTCGGGTTGTATCTCTCGGATGAGACTAATATACTTTACAATCTAAGTGGTTTTTTTGCAAACTTATAGTGCGGTAAGCATTGTATCAATGCGGCGAAGAGCAACTTCACTGCCAAGTACGTGCATCGTGTCTGCGAGACCAGGGCTAAATGGCGCCTGGGTGGTAGCGATGCGGATCAGGCTAAAGAGGACACCTGGCTTCTGGCCAGTTGTCTCCAGGAGTGCGTTGAGCTTGTCAGTCAAATCAGCCACGCTAAAGTCACTTGTAGCTATCGCTTCCCTTGCTGTTTCAAGTAGTGTTTTGAGCTCTGCGTGATCAAACTTCTTGAGCTGTTTATTGCCATCGATGAGCTCCATATTTACTGGTAGATCTTCGAAAAAGAATGTTGTGAGCTCAGGGATTTCGGCCAAGAACTTCAGACGTTCTTGGATCAGGCCGAGCACGGACTTCTTGTGGCCATCGCTTGCGTCTGCGGAGTTTTCTGGCCAATAACCTTGGCTGCGCTCGAAGAGATCATCGAGAGACATTTCGCGAATGTAGTGACCGTTCATCCACATGAGGCGTTGCTCATCAAAGCGAGCGCCGCTGCGTTGGACGCGGTCGAGGCTAAACTTCTTGATGAGTTCGTCCTGGGTGAAGATTTCCTGCTCGGTGCCATCGTTCCAGCCCATTGTTGCAATAAAGCTAACCAATGTCTCTGGCAAGTAGCCGTCACGAACGTAATCGAGCACGTCTTTTGCGCCATCTCGTTTGGATAATTTCTTTTTGCCATCTGGTCCCATGATGTGCGGTACTGTTGCGATTGCTGGGCGCTCGATGCCAAGTGCTTCGTACAAGTTCAGATAGTTCGGTACGCTCGCAATAAATTCTTGTCCGCGAATAATACAACCAATGAGCATCTCTGCGTCATCGACGATATGTGCAAAGTTGTATGTTGGATAACCATCAGATTTGATCAAGACGAAATCGTCAATTACTTCAGGGCCAGTGCTGAGGTCACCCATGACTTCGTCGTGCCAGCTGTAAGCCTTCGGTTCTGACTTGAAGCGGAGCGGCGCTGTTCCATCCCAGACGGGCGGATTTTCAGGGCGATGGTTGCGGTACAGGAACGGCCGCTTCTCTTTTTGAGCTTGCTCACGAAACGCCTGAACCTCTTCGGCAGAATATGGGTCAGCATAGGCGCGACCACTGTCGATGAGCTTTTGAGCCCATTGTTTGTAGTGGTCAAGGCGTTCACTCTGAACATAGGGCCCATATGACCCGCCAACATCTGGACCCTCATCATAGGCCAGATTGAGCACATTAAGGCTCTTAATAAGGTGGTCTCGCGCACCTTCGACCTCACGCTTCTTATCAGTATCTTCAAATCGCAAGATAAATTGGCCGCCTGTCTGGCGTGCTACGAGCCATGCAAAAAGAGCGGTACGAATACCTCCAACGTGTAAATAGCCGGTTGGGCTTGGTGCAAAACGAGTTCGGATAGGTTTCATAAGAAGTAATTATAAGAGATACAGGTTGTGTACGCAAAAAAGTAATTGAATTCGATGCACATCGGAAGCACAAAATGTGTTATCTAAACATATTTTGTGACCCGCACGTGCTGAGAAACAAGTACCTGTTGCGGCTACATGCTAGTAGCAATAGACAGAATCTGGTCGCTGTTGATACTGCCGTCAGCCTTGATGCTGTAGAGCACCCCGCCGTTTACCCACGCTGCATTATTGCCGTAGACATAGACAGTGCGTCCGCTTTGCTCAAGCGTTTGGTGCTTTTCGCCGGACATTGAAACAACATTGTCGAATAAGGTTTGGCTGTCCCAGTCAGATTCTTGCTGCTGGAGTGTGTATGAGCTATCGCCTGAGCGATACGTGGTGGCAACGACGCCGCGCTGAGCCTTGATACCGCCAGCCATGCTGTAGCCAGTTGGAGCGTAGCCTGGAACCTGCGCACTGAAGCCAGCGCGGACAGATGCAACACGCATCTCAATAGATGACATGTTCATGTATGCTACGAAACCACCCAAGATAAGAAATGCGGCAATACCAGCTGAAACGCCAACAAACTTTTGGCGGCCTGAGCGCTTTGTCTTGTGTGCCGGCTGTTCATGACTCTTGGCGTTAGCGATAGCGGCTTCAAAAAGATCCTGAGATCGTTGCGTGTGATGCGTGCTGTGCTGGGGCTGAGTATTGTGAGCGGTGTTGTGTGCTGGCTGTGGAGTGTGTGCGGCTTTTTGTGGTGGAGTAGCGTGCTGTGGTGTCTGCACATGTGCAGCGCTGATACTTCGAGCTTGCACGGGATGATTTTGTTGCACAGTCGTAAAACGCTTAATGCGCTGGCTCTGACCTGCCACACGAGCACGTGCAAGGCGACGTGCATCAACATTGTGTGCAGCTAGCTTATGAGTTGGCGTCAAATCGGATACAGTTTTGGCTGCAATCTCGCTCTTGCCCTGCGCTTTAAGCCCAGGAGTTGGCTTTGGCTTGTGCACGACGGTGCGCATCAAAGTCTTGGACTTTTCAGGCTTGTGGCCGACTGGAACTTTTGTAACAACGCGTTGCGCTACTTGTTTTTTAGCGTGCTTGATTGGCTCCATCGACTTTACGACAGATGGCTTTGCTGCAACAACAGATTGCGCTGGCGCAACCTTGGCATTGTATGCAGAGGTTTTAGTGTGTGGCTGTGCTGTCTTTTTGACGAATCCGTCAATGACGCGGCCGTGGTGCGTGCTGTGCTGACGCTGCAGAGCTGTTTTGACGCCATCCCCCAGGAAGGTGCCGCTCTGCGCATCATAACGCTTGCCATTTATTTCTATGATGTTGTTGCCCACGTCGTTGTTACCCTTTTGTGTCTTTTACGCGTACGTTACTACGTATAGTACCGCCCCCCGGCGACTAGTGCAATACAAAAAATGTATTCAATAGGGCTGGCTAAATATCGCAAGAGTTATATAATAGGACTTGACCTATGGATTTCTTAGATCCCAAAAAACAAAGAGCACATACTATCCGCATACTTGTCGGCTATGTCTTAATTGCTATTGCGCTTGTGCTGACCACTATCGTGCTCCTGTACCAGGCGTACGGCTTTGGCGTTGACCGCAACGGCAAGGTTATTCAGAACGGCTTAGTATTCGTATCGTCCACCCCTAATCCTGCGACTGTCTATATAAATGGCAAAAAGAATGACAACAATACGAACGCTCGTTTGTTGCTGTCGTCTGGCCAATATACCTTTAGCTTGCAACGTGATGGCTACCGTGAATGGAAGCGCGCGGTTAGCATCGAAGGCGGTAGTGTCGAACGCTTCGATTATCCGTTCTTATTCCCCAAAACATTGCAAACGAGCTCCGTGAAGGCATATGACAAAGCCGTTCAGCTCGCTGCCGAAAGTCCTGACCGCCACTGGCTGTTGACACAGAATGCCGCCACCACCGAGAACAAGTTCGACGTCTATGACCTCAGCAAGCCAAAAGATCTAACCAAGAACCTTGAAGAAATCACCGTACCTGATTCAGCCTATACTGCTACGCAGGCTGGTACTGCCTATACCTGGAGTTTGGTTCAGTGGTCTACCGACAATCGTCACGTGGTTCTGAAGCATACATTCCAAAAAAATAACCAGACAACCTACGAATACGTGCTTATTGATCGGGCTGACACCTCCAAGTCACAGAACTTAACTACTGCCTGGGGCGTTAACCCAACAGCTGTCGAGCTCCGCAACCAAGATTATGACCAGTATTATCTTTATGACGAAACTACAGGCGCTTTGACGACTGCAAGCCTTAAGGCGCCATCTCCTAAGGCCTATCTGACTGGCGTGAAAGCCTTTAAGTCATATGGTGATGACGTTATGCTCTACGCCACCTCACAGGATGCTCCGGCTGGCAAGATCGCTATCAAATGGCACGAAGGCGACAACAACTACACGATTCGCACCGTGCCAGCCGACTCACAATATGTCGTGAACCTCACGAAGTACGAGGGCGATTGGTATGTTGCGGCTGGTAGCGCCGCCGAAGGCAAAGTGTACATCTACAAAGACCCTGCTGATACGCTCAAAGACCAGCAGATCACGGTGCCAGTACGCATCCTCAAAGTGCCTAACGTAAATTATGTCTACTTCTCTGCTAACACCCGCTTTGTTATGGCAGAAAACGGTACCCAGTTTGCCGTATATGACGCCGAGAATGACAAGAGCTATGCCTACACCGCTCCGGCTCCGCTTGACGCGCCACAAGCGCACGCAACATGGATGGACGGTGATCGCATTATGTATACCTCAAATGGTAAGATTGTCGTCTTTGATTTCGACGGCGCTAACCGCCAGACACTGGTTGCCGAGAACGCCAGCTTCTTGCCGTTCTTTGACCGTGACTACAAATATCTTTACACGCTCACAGCTCCTACCGCTACTGGCGGCATGGCAGTCCAAAAGACCCCAATGCGCACTACTGACGACCTCTAGTCTGCTCCTCCGTTCTCCAGGCACCATTCTCTGGCTCTACCAGAGTTTGCTTTCTTGCTTGCGGGTCACCCGACGTGCTTGAATAGCACATCGTGCGCGTTCCGATGCAAGTTCGCAATCCTCTTGGCTGCGCCATGAGATACCGCTGCCATGATTCAGGAACAGCAACCGAGTGCTCTTAAAATCGTTGTCGGCTTGACGGAGTCAAACGGTTACGGCGATTTTGAGATACGGTTGCTATCCTGGTATGTGGTGATGGAGTCGAATCATGGGTGGAGCCAAGGGTGATATGCCGGAAAGGCTCGAACTAGTTGCCGGTGATCCAGCCAGTGAGGCGCTTCCAGAGCGTTGGACCATTGCCATTGATCTGCTTGGGCTGTTCCGTAGTCGTGGTGGTGTCAGGCGTCGTTGGTGTGGTGGCGCCGCTAGGGTCAGGACTAATTTGCTCGCCCCAAACAACAAGGCGGTTCAGTGACGTGCCAGGGGGATCACAGGTGATAAGTGTCGCGGTTGCGGTCTTGTCGGCGACGTTATTTAGCACGTCCACCTGGCTCGGCTTAACAATTTGTTTGGCATAGACGCGGTACGTAAAGACCTTGCTGTTGTAGGTAATGTAGAAAATGTCACCAGGCACAAGCTCATGCAGCAGGACGAAGGCAAACTTGTACTTACCGGGGTTGAATATGTTGTTGCTGGAGTGTCCAAAGAAGGCTGCATTGCCCTGTTCGCCTGGTTTTACCGTGCTTGGATAGTGGACGATGCCGTTCTCGAGGGCACCTTCCACGGCACTTTCGTCATTGGTGGTGAGCGAATAGTCTACGGGGATTTCAACGCTAATCTTAGGAATAATAATCTCTGGGGTGCTGCTGGGCGCAACGTCATCTGCACTCAGGATGATCGGCGTGGCGCTGGCGTGACTACTTGGCTGGATAAACGGTGCGATGATCATTTCGTTGAACAGACCGAACAAGACAATAATAAGGACGAGCGTAGCACTTCCGATACCAAAGAAGAGTGACTTGAGGTGCTGAGCGGCTTTGGCCTGCTGTGCAGCGCTCATGTTAACACGCTTGAGAACCTGCTTCTTGAGGGCATCAGCGCCCTTTTTGGCACGAGCTCGGGCTGCAGGTGTCTCTTTGTCTTTGTGCGGCTTGGGGCTGGCTTCTGCAGGCTTCTCGGCGTGGTCAGCGACCACAATCATGGACTCAATTGGATTAACAGGAGGTTTCGCTGCCTCGACTGGCATAGTCGGATGGATTGATGCTACTGGCAAAGCTGACTGCAGCTCACCTATTGGGTGAATTTCTGCTGGTTGCGCGACAGCAACTGGTACTGGATGCGGCACGGCAACAGGCTGCGGCGTTGCGGCACCAAAAGAAGACTTGCCGTTATTGGTGTAGAATTCCTGCCAAACCTGGTGCTTCTCGTTATCTGGCAGACCGATGTAGTAGTTGTGCCACTCTGTTTGAATTTGCGCCAGAGACTTACCAGAAGTACTGAGGTCGTACATAAACTGTTGGTGCTTGGTGCGTTGCGGCGCCGTAACAGCTGGGCTTGTAACCTCCGCAATTTCCTGCTCGGCTTCGGGCTCACTGGCATAGAGGGTCTCGAGCTTGCGACGGATAAGATCTACCGCGGGATTGGCGCCTTTGGAGTGTCCTGCTGTGTGTTTTGGCTTCTCGTAGCCGCCAACGTGCACGGCAGTATCCGCAGGCTCTGTGGCAGTGTGCTGCGCCTGGTGAGCGGCACCTTCTTGTCTGAGGTCGCCGTGGATTGGCTGGATCTTTCGTCCATGCCTGTTCGGGAGTACGTATTCAGAGCCCTTTTTAACAGGCTTCTTCTCGGTATCTTCGTCGTCGAACAGTGGATTGATCATAAAATTTTTAGCTGAGGGACTCGCTTTATCCCTATAAGTATAGTACAATAGCCCTGTTCCTACCAATTATGTGCT